>CAZWFX010000049.1:0-12763 GCA_964633425.1 uncultured Candidatus Saccharibacteria bacterium | reverse complement strand
TCATTCATGTCCACCACGAGCACACAGAAGAAAAGCACGAGAATCCCGGAGCGTAGGGCAATTGCGGCATTTCGCCGCGAGGTCTGGAAACACTACAAAGCGCACGGTCGCCATGACCTGCCATGGCGCAAAACGCGTGATCCGTACAGAATCCTCGTTTCCGAGATCATGCTGCAGCAGACGCAGGTACCCCGCGTGCTCGAGAAGTACACGAGTTTCTTGAAGCGCTTTCCGAATGCTCGCGCGCTTGCGATCGCTCCGCTTTCAGCGGTTTTAAAAGAGTGGAGCGGTCTCGGCTACAATCGCCGCGGCAAGTATCTGCACGATGCCGTGAAGGCGGTCGTGACAGACTACTCGGGTGATTTCAAGCGGGCGACTGCGGAGAAACTGCCGGGCGTCGGCCCGTATACAAAGGCTGCGGTGCGCACGTTTGCGTTCAATGAGCCGCACATGATGATTGAAACGAATGTGCGCGCTGCGTTCATTCACTATTTCTTTCCCGGTGCTACAAATGTGCATGATCGTGACATCGTGCCGATCATTGAAGCGGCGGCGGAGATGCAGGATCCGCGTGAGTGGTACTGGGCGCTCATGGATTTTGGCGCACACCTGAAAAAACTTCATGTGAACCCCACCAGGAGAAGTGCACACTATGCTATGCAATCTAAATTCGCCGGGTCGCTTCGCGAGGTTCGCGGAGCCATTATAAAAATGTTACACGAAGGTGCGCACGGAGACTTGGCCATCGCACGAAAGCTGGAGTTTGAAGAACGTTTTATCCGGCAGGCACTCGCCGGACTCAAGCGCGACGGTCTTGTTACCAGCGCAAAGGGAAGCTGGCAGATTGCATAGCGGAAGGACGTAAAAACGGCACCAGCAGTGCCGTTTTTTGATGCTGGCGCTCCGTGATATGGGGTGGTATGAAAAATAGAGTCACGGTCTTTGAGGAGCGGAATAATGGCGCGATACAGAAGCATTGATGAGCGATACATACCGAACATCATCCGGGAGTACCGTTTTTGGACATTGATGATCAATGAGAATCAGCGGTTTCTCGGACGATCGGTGATCTGGCTTGTACGCGAGGGCGTACTGCAGGATAAATGCGACCTGACGACTGACGAGCGCGAGGAATTCTGGAGAATAGAGCGGCACATACGGGATGCGCTCCGCACACTCTGGAATCCCGACCTGTTCAACTACCTCTGGCAGGGCAACCTGATCAAGGATCACGGCGGCCACGGCCACGAGCACGTCCTGCCTCGGTACAAGTATCCGCGCACATTCCGGGGCGTCGAGTTCATCGATACGCGGTGGCAGCAAAACAGTGCGCCATCGGAACCGTTCATTCCTGATGACGCATTGCTCCATGAAATACGCGGAGCGATCCAAGTCGCGCTCACTCGCGTCTGACAATACAAAAACGGCACGGATCGCTCCGTGCCGTTTCATTTTTAATGCTAGATCGAGACGATCACGGGGATCACGATCGGTCGCTTCATGGTTCGCTGCAGGAGGAATCGTGCGACTGCCTCTGCGAGGTCTTCGCGGGCAACATCGAGGTCGGCCGCGCGCGGATTGCGCATGGACGTCTCAACGGATTTGCGGATGATGAGTCGCGTCTGGTCCATGAGGTCCTTGTTGTCGCGGAGGTACACGAAGCCGCGCGAAATGATGTCGGGGGACTTGTGGAGCTTGCCGGTGCGGCGATCAACGGTCGCCACCACGACACAGAATCCTTCCTGGCCGAGCGCCTTGCGGTCGCGCATGAGGACGTCAGAGAGCTCAGAGACCGTGTGTCCTTCAACGACGCGGAGTTCCGACGGGGCTTTGACCGCGTGTTTAACTATTTTCTCGCCGTTGATGATCTCGAGTACGGATGAGTTATCCGGCACGATCACGTTCTTCGGATTCACGCCCATTTCGACCGCGAGGTCAGCGTGGACTCGGAGCATGTAGTGGTAGCCGTGTACCGGAATGAAGAACTTCGGACGGATCTGCTTGTGAATCCATACCGCTTCTTCGCGGTTGCCGTGACCGGACGCATGCACGTCGCTCGCGTGATACGTGATGATGTGCGCACCCTGTCGCGACAGGTTGTCCTTGAGCTTCTGAACTGCGCGTTCATTGCCCGGGATCACGGATGATGAGAGCACGATGGTGTCGGTCGGCTGCAGACGGATGTACTTGTGCGTCTTGTTGCCGATTCGTGCGAGTGAAGCGAATTCGTCGCCCTGGGCACCGGTTGCAAGAATGACGACTTTCTCCGGCGGGTACTGGAGCATGTTCTCGACGGTAACGACCGTGTCGTCTTTGTACTTGATGAGGCCGAGCTCGCGCGCGATCTCGATGTTGGTCTTCATGGAGCGACCGTCGATGACGATCTTCTTGCCGTAGTCCTCTGCGAACTTCACGACGCGGATCAGGCGCTCAAGGTGAGATGCGAACATCGCGATGATGAGGCGGCCTTTGGTGTCGCGCACGATCTTTTCGAGCGTTTCGTACACATTGCGCTCGGGGATCGAGAATCCCGGCTGCCACACGTTGGTGGAGTCCATGAGGAGCGCGAGCACGTTGCGGTCCTTGAATATACCGAACTCGCGCTTTTCTTCGTCGGACGGTTCGCCGTTATCGTGGTTGAGTTTGATGTCGCCGGTGAACACAACGTCGCCGAATGGGGTTTCAATGATGATGCCCATACTGTCCGGTACGGTGTGCGTAACGCCGAAGAACCGGATGTTGAGCTGGCCGAGCTTAATAACCTCGTCGCGCTCGACTTCGCGGATAACGACCGGTGCGGTCTGCGCGAATTCCTCCTGGCGCTTCTTGATCATCATGCCCGTGAGTTTTCGGGTGTAGATGGTCGGGTTGCCGATGCGGTCGATGATGTAGGGGATCGAGCCGATGTGGTCGAGGTGTCCGTGTGATATGAGGAGTCCGCGGATTTTGTCGCGGCGCTCTTCGAGGTAGCCGGTGTTCGGCAGAATGTAATCGATGCCCGGCGTGTCGTCCTCGGAGAACGCAAAGCCTGCGTCGAGGATGAAAATATCGTCGCGGAATTCGACCGCCGTCATGTTGCGGCCGATCTCTTCCACGCCGCCGAGCGGAATGATGCGCACCACGTCTTCACGCGGCGGCGGCACCATTGCGCCGGGTTTCTTGTCGCGAGGCGACGGCGACTGGTGTTCTACTTTTGTGCGACCGCGCGGCGGGCGCGCGGGGCGTGAGCTAAAGCTGCGTCGTCCGCGACCGCGTTTCTGTGCGGGTCGTCCGTCGGGTCGTCCCTCCGGTCGCCCTTCCGGTCTGCCGTCCGGTCGTCCTTCGGGACGATCGGCAGGGCGCTTTTCGCGTCCCGGATTTTTCTGGCCGCGCGAAGGGCGGCCTGCCGAGTCGTTACCGCCTGCGGCGGGTACGTATGCTCCGTTCTTATTTGAGAAGTGTTCCATACTGATGATTAAAAAAATGCATTAATAGTGTATTTAGATCGCCGGAGCCGTGTTCTTGGCGAATATCTCCCACACGCGCTCTGTATCGGTGTACCACTGGTACACGTTCTGGTAACGCTCCGACGGAGTGGTGAGTGAACCGATGCGTACACCGGTCACATTCTCCGGGAATACGTACAGGAAGTCGGGAGCATACAGAAAGATGGCCGGTTGATCCTCTCGGACCACGTCGGCAAATTCCGTGTAGAGCTCTTCGCGTTCACTCTTGTTCGTCGTAGCGCGTGCTTGCGAGAGGAGTGTATCAGCTTTCGAATTCGCATACAAGGAAAGATTAAGACCCGGATCGTTGCGCTGCGACGAGTGCCAGAACGCGTAGAGGTCCGGTTCGCGGCCGACGACCTCGCCGAAAAGGATCGCGTCGTATTCACGCGGTCGGATCACGGTGGTGTTGAGCTCTGCGAGCGGGTACACCTTGAGCGTGACCTTCATGCCCGCCTGACGCCACGCGGTAATGACCGCATTTGCGCTTGCGACGAGCTCCGGTGTGTCGGTGGTCGCGAGTGTGAACTGCAGGACTTGAGTGCCTTTTTTCCATTCGCCGGTCGCTTGATCCCACTTCCAGCCGCCGCGCTCCAGTGCGTCGCGTGCCGCATCAACAGAATCAAGGGTGTACGCATTTGATGCCGCACTCGATGTGCTTGTGGTTCCCACGACGATACCTGATCGCACGGGCGGCACGGGAGACGAGAGCGGTGTCGCGAATCCGCCGAGTGTCGCGCGTACGAGACGATCCTTGTCGAGTGCGATATCAAGCGCATTGCGTACCGCGGAATCCGCAAATATCGGCGCATGATTCTGGTTCAAGAACACTCCGAACACGCGCGGCAGAGTCGAGCGCATGACGGTCGAATGCTTGAGGGAGAGCTCTGCGAGCTGCTCCGACGATATGCCGGCAACCGCATCGACGTCACTCGCGTTGAACGCTTTTACGACAGCCTCTTCACTCGTGTACAAGCGTACGGAAATCGAGCTGATGTTCGGCCTGCCGAGCGTAAAGTCGGAAAACGGCGCAAGATCGAAGCGGATTGATGATCCGGTCGAGTCCTTGTCGACCTGCTTCACTTCGTACGGGCCGGAACCGACGGGGTTCGTGTTGAGCGGATTAAACGGAAAGTCCTCTGCGGTCGTGTCTTTCCAGAGGTGCTCAGGAAGGATGCCGAGTGAGCAGTTTTCGATGAACGGCGCATAGGCGTGGGGGAGCGTGAGAATGACAGTGCGGTCATCGGGTGCCGAGACCGTAACGCCTTCCCAATCAGCGCGGTGCGGACTCTTCACGTCGGGATTCTGGATTTGTTTGATCGTGTAGAGCACATCCGCAGAGGTAACGCGCTTTCCGTCATGAAATGTCGCACTCTCGCGCAGCGCGAATGTGTAGGTGGTGCCGTCCTCAGAGACCGAAAAGCTCTCTGCAAGGTCCGGTACGACCGATCCGTCGGGGATGGTGCGCACGAGCCCGGAGTATGTGAGTGCCGTGAGGTCGGCGTCTGCCGCGGATGTCGCGAGCACCGGATTGATGAATCGCGCCGGACCCACGAGTCCTTCGGTGATCGAGCCGCCCCGTGACGGAACGTTGATAGACACCGTCTCGTTCGCCCCCGCAAGCAATGCGAGCGAGGAGACGCCGAGTATCAGTGTCAAAACATACAGAACAAGACGCTCAGACGGCGAGAACCGGGTGAGCAGATCGTTCAGCGTGGAGAGACGCAATATGCTTCTCTCGCGGGTCAAACTTGTTGTGAGAACGGGTGAAGTACCCGAGGAGTCATCCATAGCGCACAGCGCGTGCGTTCAGGGCCCCGTGGGGGCGGAACGCAAAAACTAGCTAACGAGTAAATTCAAGAGTGCCGAAGCGGCAAACAGTACACCGAGAACGATCGTCGCGGAGAAGAGCGTGCGCTCAAGGCCGCGGCGGGTGTGGAAACCGGACGAAAAATTGTCGGCTCCGAATGCTCCACCCAAAGAGGCACCCGTGCGCTGCAAAATCACACTCACGATGATGAGCACCGAAAGCACGATCTGCGCGTAGGGCAGTACCTGTCGGAGGAGATCCATGTGGCAGAATCCTAGCAAACGCGTGCCGCCGGGTCAATCCGGCCCCTGATTTGCGCGGCCACTTCACTCTATATATAATCCGCGCGTTGCGGTCCTTAAAAAACCGCCTATCGTAACGATTATTGAGCTCATTTTCACACCGTATGGCAAAGAAAAAGATGAAAAAGCCGGTTTCCAAGAAGTCTCCGAAAAAGTCTGCTCCGCAGGCGAAGGCCGCTCCCCAGGAGCCGGTCCAGCCGCTTTTCGACCGTGTGCTCATCCGTAAAGAAGACCCGAAGGAATCCATGACTGCGGGCGGTATCTACGTTCCTGAATCCGCAAAGAAGGGTGACGCCCCGAAAGTCGGTGTCGTGCTCGCTGTCGGGCCCGGACGATTCGACAATAACGGTAATCGAATCCCTGTTTCCGTCGCGGTCGGCATGAAGGTGATGTTCACCCCGGGGTGGGCAGGTGCGGACGTTGTCGAAGGTCTCTCAGGTAACAACGTGATCGTTCCCGAAACGGATATTCTTGCGATCCTCAATAACTAATTCTGAATATATATGGCAAAACAGGTGATTTTTGACACGGAAGTTCGCGCAGCGCTCAAGCGCGGCGTCGACATCGTCGCGGGTGCGGTAAAAGTCACGCTCGGTCCGAAGGGTCGCAATGTTGCGATCGATAAATCGTGGGGCGGGCCGACGATCACCAACGACGGTGTTTCGATTGCGCGCGAGATCGTCCTCAAGGACAAGTTCGAGAACATGGGCGCCTCGATCGTGAAAGAGGTTGCGAACAAAACAAACGACAAGGCCGGCGACGGCACGACAACTGCCGTCGTGCTTACACACGCAATCATTACCGAGGGTCTGAAAAAGACCGCGATGGGAGCGAATGCGATGATGGTACGCCGAGGCATCGAAGCAGCGGCTAAAGACGTTGTTGAAGAGCTTAAGAAAATGGCAAAGCCCGTGAAGGGTCGTGACGATGTGCGACAGGTCGCGACGATCTCTGCAGAAAGCGCGGAGCTCGGCGAAGCGATTGCCGACATCGTTGAAAAAGTGGGAAAGGACGGTGTTGTTACGGTGGAGGAATCGCAGTCCATCGGCACCGAGACCGAATACGTCCAGGGTATGGAGTTCGATAAGGGCTATGTATCCGCGTACATGATCACCAATGCGGAGCGAATGGAGGCAGAGGTAAAGGATGCCACCATCCTCGTCACGGACAAAAAGATCTCAACGCTCAAGGATCTCTTGCCGCTCCTCGAGAAGGTTGCTCAGTCGGGCAAGCGAGAACTCGTCATCATTGCTGATGATGTCGACGGTGAAGCGCTTACCACGCTCGTGCTCAACAGGTTGAAGGGCGCTTTTAGCGTGCTTGCAGTCAAAGCGCCGGGATACGGTGACCGCAAAAAAGAACTGTTGTCGGACATCGCGGTTACGGTCGGCGGCCAGCTCGTTTCCGATGATCTCGGTATCTCGCTCGAAAAGGCAGATCTGCACATGCTCGGACACGCGGCACGCGTGGTTTCGACCAAGGACACGACGACCATCGTCGGAGGCAAGGGCGACAAAAAAGAAATACAAAAGCGTGCGGATCAGCTTACGAAACAGCTCGAGCAGACGACGTCGAAGTTCGACAAGGAAAAGCTGCAGGAGCGTGTTTCGAAACTCACCGGCGGTGTTGCGGTCATACGCGTGGGTGCTGCCACCGAAACCGAAGCGAAATACCTGAAGGATAAGATTGAAGACGCGGTCAATGCGACGAAGGCGGCGCTCGCCGAGGGTATTATTCCGGGCGGCGGCGCATCGCTTGTAAAAGTTGCCGCAAAGCTCTCAAAAAATATCGAAAAGCACACGAAGTCCGGTAACAGCGAAATGGGCGCAGGCTACGCGATCCTCGTGAACGCGCTTACCGTACCGTTCAAGCAGATCGTTCGAAATACGGGCCGCGAGGACGAAATGGTGCTCGTGCAGGAAATCTCCGGCGCTGATAACAAGGGATTCGACGCGCTGAACGAACAGATCGTCGACATGATCGAGGCGGGGATCATCGACCCGGTCAAAGTAACGCGATCCGGTGTCGAGAATGCGGCATCTGCCGCGGCTGTGCTTTTGACCACCGAAGCTGCGATCGCAGACCTTCCGGAGGAGAAGAAGGTGGATCCGAACATGGGCGGCATGGGCGGTCTCGATTAAGCGCTACTCACAACTCTATGCAAGCAGAGCCCCGGAAACGGGGCTCTGCTTGTTACTATTAATAGATGCTATCGCGTCGCTATGCGGCCGCTTTTCTCGTGTTGGTCACGGCTATTGTGGCGGTCGCGTACGTGCTTCCGATCCGCTTTGTGTTTGCCGAAGGTACGGCTGCCGACAAAATGTGTCCGGCAGAGGAGAAAGATAAAAAAGAATACAACCCCTCGAAGCCGTGGAACAAACCGTTTACCGAGGTGCGAAACGGCGAAAAAAAGACGATACAAAACCTGTTCGGAAAGCCGTGTTGGGACGAGACAAACAAAGAAAAGACCATAGGTCATTGTCTGCGCAAAGATCGGTGCCTTGCTGATAAAACCGCAGAAAACAAAGACCCCGCAACGTGCAAACAAACCGGCCAGTGCCCCGAAGGTCAGACAACCGCTCCTAAAGAGGCGGGCGGTCAGCCGCCCTCGCCACCGTCGCCCGGCGGTGGAGGTGGTGGAGGTGCGGGCGGGGGCGAAGCAAAACCGCAACCCGACAAGACCGAAGAGCAAAAGCGCCTCGAGGAATCGTTCAAGGCGCTCGAACCGAAACCGGATCTGAAGCCGGGCGAAAAAGCAGTGCCGGTGGATAGTGTTGTGACCGAAGAGGAGTTCCTGAAGCAGTGTCCGACATGCAAACCGCTGAGCGAGGTCGGCAAGTCCGACAGTCTGTTACGTCAAGCGTTCGGCGAGCCTACCGATCTCACGAGCACTGCAAAGCAGCCGAACAGTATGCTCATCGGTGAAATAACGGCACCGGAGAATGTGTCCAAACTGAATTCAGATCTTGGTAATAATGCGTTCGTCGAACCGAATGCTGAACTCAGCGAGCGCGACCGATTGAATGCCGCGAGCACGTTCCAGGAAGGCGCTCCGCTCGGGAGGCTTGAAGAGCGGCCCACGCCCGAGCGCGGATTCGGAGAGGAAAATAAATCCTTCAATGTCATCAAAGAGAACGGAGCCATTTCGTCGATCAGTGCCAAGGAGCCGGTCTCCGACGAAACCTGGAAGGAGATGGTCACGGATGCGCAAAAACGAATGGCAAACGACTGTCCCTCCGGAATGAGTTGTCTCATGATCAACGACGAGAACAGTCAGTCGTTGAAAGTTCTGTATTCAAAGGTCTCGCCGGGACTGTTACCCGAAGGTGCTGCAGTCCTCACGCCAAACCAGGACAAGCTCGCGGCATCCGGCGGTTTTTGGTCAACCGTGACCGGCAACGGTCCGTCCACACAGGATGTTGCCGCAGTACTGCAAAAAGAAGGTGCGACGGTCACGATGCCGGACGGTCGCGATGTCCGCATGACATTTAATGCACAGTCCGCCGCGGCGGTCGCGCCGTCGATCGCGGCGACCTACAATTCCGAAGACACATCATTCGTGAACCGTGCCAGTTCGTACCTTGGCGTTGATAACAGTCGCGTCGCTGACGGTTCGTTCGTAAAAGCCGACCCGACGTATACACCGACGGAGACGGTGACGGTTGTCGAGCCGGAGCAAAAGCCGGTGCGCGTACCGATCTATACATCCGACACTCCGTCGCAACCGACGCCTGTTGAAGTCGTGAGCTCTCGCGATGCGCCGCCTGCTCCGCGACTCCCGAGCGACACGAGCGAAACGCCGTCCGAAACACGACCGTCTGCACGCCCGTCTGTCGACGAAACATATACGCCGCTCGATAAACCGGAAACTCCGGCACGCCCGACTGCCGAAACACCGGCCCGGCCTTCGGCGGAAACTCCAGCTCGTCCGAATGCAGAAACTCCTCCGCGTCCTGCAAGCGAAGCTCCCGCAGCTCCGTCTGCTCCGTCCGGCGCAGCGCCATCGCAAAGCGCACCGACACAACAATCATCGCAGCAGCAGGCCAACATTTTGGACCGCCTCTATTGTTTGATATTCACGTGTACTCCGCAGCAACAAGCACAACCCGCTCCGCAACAACAGCCGATACAACAACAGCCTGCTCCGACGCAGCAGCAACCGACGCAGCAGAATCCGGCGGTTGCACAGAATCAGCCGACGAACACTCAGACAACACCTCCCGCGCAGCAGCCGACACGGGAAAATTCCACTGCTCCTGCACCGACGCCAAGCAATCAGCCTGATACTTCGCAGGTGCTGCCATCGTCTCAACCGGCCTCCAACCAGCCCTCGACACAACCGAGTCCGTCGCGTCTGAATCCTGTCCGGCTGACCTCGAGTGGCGCTAATAACGCGAGTGCACCGCAGTGGACGGAGGCCGCGCAACCGCCAGCGGCACCAACAACTCGCTCCGGTAACGGCGCGGCGGCATCATCGAACGGTCAGCCGAGTGCGAGTGCGGCATCAAAGCCTGCGCTCAGTCCGATCGCGATTAGCAGTGCAGCTGCGCAGCTTGTCGCGCGGGCGAACGCTGAGCGTGCCGCGAATACATCAGCACCAGCGTCGCAGCAACCGGTGAACGGATTAAAAGCACCGGCACTCGCAGTTAACAAAGCCACTGATCCGTCGAATGTCGTTCCACGGCAAACGACCACCGAAAAACCGAATCCCGCAGCGAACAATCCGAACGCGGGCGGAACCGCGGGTGCACCGAACGGTAAGCCCGAGCTCACCGAGGTACAGAAGGTCGAAGCGCTCATAGATAAAGGTGAGGGCGGCGGCAAGAAAGAAACGCTCGTAAAAATCGAGACCCCGAATCCCGAGACGAAAAAGCCGACCGAGGGACCTGCAACGGAACAAAAGCTCGGTACCGGCGGTAACGGAGCGGGTAAGGGCACGGGAATCGGAAACGGCAACGGCTCCGAGGCGGGAGTGCAGGGGCAGACGTGCGGTATAACCTGCCTTGCGCAAAAAGCTTTGCAGAATATGGCACAGGTGTTCGGCGTTTCTCCCGCACAGGCGACACCGACGCAAGCGGTCTCGGTCAAAGATGCACAGCAAACGGTCTACGAGAAACTTCGTGAGGTGAAGGAACAGTTGGCGGAATCTCAAAAGATGGGCGAGACGCTCCAGGCGCTCGAACCGCTGCGTACCGCACTGAAAGCCGGCAAAGACGCGGCAGAGATCGCAAACGGCGTCAACGATCCGAATATCAAAGCGCTTGCCGGCGATCTCAACAAAAAAGTTATGGATATTCAGAATGTGTTGAATGCGTGGGATCGTTCTCATTTTGCAGACGGCACCGCCGGTCGCGCCATAAAGCAGATGAAAAGCCAGTTTCCGACGGCGATCCCGGCTGCAGGTGACGCGCTCACTAAGCTGAATGAGGAGCTCACTAAACTCGCGAGCGCGCCGCCAAAGACGGAAACGCCGATGAGTAACCCGACACCGGTCGCGCGACCGGCTGCGCAGCCGACACCGAACACGGCAACGGCCGCATCGACACAGCAGGCACCTGCGGCACCGTCGCCCGCGCAGCAGGCTGCCGCTGCGCGGCAAGCACTCAAATCTGCAGCGGATGCATATAACACGCCCGCGTATCGCGCGAATAATTGGCAAAAACTTCGAAGCGAAGCGCTCCGCAGTGATTTGGTGCAGGCGGTATACAACGTGCGCGATCAAAAACCGATAACACCGGAACAGCAACAGGCGCTCAAGCCGTATCTAACCGGCAAAAACGAATTTCAAAATGGAGCGGTGCAGAGTAAGGCCGCAGCAGAGGCGGAGTTCAAGAATCTCGACCGCTACATTTCACACATCAACGACGATTGGTGTGCAGGCACGGTTGCAGCGGTCATGAATAAGGTCGCAGGCGACAAGGTGCCGAACTACATTTACGTAGACGACTTTTATAAATCGATGAAGGAATCAGGGACGCTACACCCGAAGGGTGACGGTTATCAGCCGCAACCGATGGACCTGTTCTTTACACCGAAAGGCGGTGACAACGGTAGTGCGGCGCCCTTGGGAGCAGGCTATGCCGTACGCGACGCGAAGGGGGTGTTGCAGCCGGGCAAAAGCCAGATATCGGGACACGTCGGATTTGTCGCCTCATATGATCCCTCCACACAAACAGTAACGACCATCGAAGGAAACGCCTCGGGCGAGTACAAGAGCCTCAAGCGACCGCTGTCCTCGATCATGGCGTTCGGCGACACGACGTCGTACATGGAAAAGACTGCGCCGGGATCCGTGCAAAAGAGTTCCGCAACACAGGCGCCGGTTGACCCGAAGACGCCGGTCGTCGTGCCGAAAAATGCGCCGAATATTCCCGGATCATACAACCCCGCGTCCGGCGCGCAGCTGATCAATGCGGCAAACACGGTTTGTAAAGTGATCGGATGCAATGCACAGACGGCGGCACGCGCACTCGGCGGTGTGGTCGGAATCGAATCCGAAGGAAACGCGCAGGTTCCGCATCCCGGTTCTCCGTATCAGGGATATGGTCAGCTAGGGGAAGATGAGACCAATCGCGCGCTTGCAAAGTTGAAACAGATCGCTCAAGCGACGAACCTGACGCCGGAAGAACGTTCGGTGATCAACGAAGTCATTCGTCGTGCAGATGTTCAGGTCGCAAGCGGTAGAAATCCGAATACCGATGATCACGCCGGCCCGTGGCTGCTCGCCGGGCTGCACGCGGAACAGGGGACCCTCGCAAAAGCGACAGCGCTCACAAATGATCCGCGTCTTGCGGCGGCATATATGATGAATGCGCAGTTCGCCCCGTCGATGATGAAAGATCCGTCATACGGACCGAACACCGTGCTTCCGCCGAATGCGGTTGCCGCGTATAACAAACAGGGAGGTTTGTTTGTGCCGATGGGTGCAACCGTTGCAGATGCAGCACAGCAGGTGATGAGATGGAAGAGCGACCGTATCGACAAGGGTATTTCAATGATCGATCGGCTTGCCAGCGGCAGCGATTACGTGCCGTTTACCGGCGGTGCTCCGGTAGCGTGCGGCTATCGAGGATGCGCAACAGTTCCGACTATCGAGGCCGGAAAAGACGGGCGAGTACAGGGTATCCAGCGAGCCGCTTCGTGCGACGGGGCGGGAATGTGCGCCC
>CAZWFX010000048.1:0-13182 GCA_964633425.1 uncultured Candidatus Saccharibacteria bacterium | reverse complement strand
CGAGAATGCCGGCGCGAGCTGGCTTGGATCGATGGGGTTCAACCCGGAGCAGGGACTGCTCGGCGGCTTGTTCAACGGTGGCGGATCTACGACTGCCGGCAGCGCCGCAAATGGCGGGTGGTCTACGACAGTATCGCCGAGCCTGTTCGGCTTTGCGGACGGCGGCAGCTTTCAGGTTGGCGGCTCCGGTGGCACAGATAGCCAGATGGTCGCTTTCCGTGCCTCGCCTGACGAGACAGTGACGATCCGCCGGCCGGATCAGATGCGTGGCGACAGCGGGCAACCGAACGTCGTGAACGTTTCATTCAACGTGGCGGGCGATGCCACGGAGGACACGCTCTCGAAGATGCGCGCTATGGCGCAGCAGGTGTTCGCGCAGAACTCCCCGCAGCTTGTACGCAGCAGCGTGGATGCTGTGCAGCAGCGGAACCAGAACGATCGCAACTATCTGAGGCGCTGATGGGCCGCGGACTAACAGTCGCACAGCAAGCCATTCTCGCGGGCCGCGTATTCGCGCCGGCTTATTTCGTCGATCTTACGTTAAGCACCGGCACGCTGCGCGTATGGAACGGCAAGGGCAGCACGACGGTGCTCGGCAACAGCTACATCGGCGTTGGTGAGCACGGCGTGATCGAAGGGCTTGAACAGGATCGCGCGCTGAAGTCGCACAGCATTTCGCTTGCGCTCGTAGGCGTACCCGGCTCCGCGATCACAAGCGGCATCATCGCGTCTACGCGCGGCATCCGCTATCAGGGCTCTCCGATCACGATATACCTTGGCTTCTGCGACGTGAACACCGGAGCACCACTGGCGGACCCAACTGCGATATGGGCTGGCTTCGCGGACGTGATGACGTTTCAGATCGGGCGCAGCATCACGTGTTCTCTGACCGCGGAGCATTTCACGTCTCACCTAACGCGCATCAACGGATTAACCATGACGACGGTTAGCCACAACGCGCGATTGGGCAACCCGTCGCCCGCGGATCTATTCTTCGAGGGCTCGTCCCGCTTGATGGGACTTCCGAGGCCGCAAGTATGAGTGCGCGTCTGCCAGATTGGTGGGAACGTCTACAGACGACGGTGCGCAGCTATGAGGGCGCTCCGTGGATATGGGGAGAGACGGACTGCGCCATGTTCGCTGCCGCCTGCGTGTTCGCCGTCCGTGGCGTTGATCCCGGCAAGACGTGGCGCGGCATCTACGACACGCGGCTAGGCTTCGTGTCACGCCTGATGCATCGCGGCCACCGGACACTTGCCGCCGCAGCCGAAGCGGAACTGTTGAAACTCGGCGCTATCGAGATAGATCCGCGCGCCGCGCAATGCGGGGACATCGGCGTCACGATCGATGACGTTCTTGCGGTTCGCATGCCACCTGGCTTCGTCGCGCGTCGAGAGACCGGAGACTTCGGCGTGGCGAACCACATACAGAAGGCGTGGGCGATCTAATGGCGCAGCTTGTAGCAATCGCCGCAATCAACGCCCTCGTGTCGGTCGGCGTCGGGCTCATCTCGCGAGCGCTCTCGCCGCGCAGCTCTACCGCCGCGGCGCAAGGGACTGCGGCCCCGACACAAGTCGATATCTTGGCGCAGAACCCGGAGCCGGGCGCAGGCCATCCCGGTCTGTTCGGACATCGGCGCGTTGGCGGCCCGATCGTCTTCACCGGCAAGAGCAACGGCAAGACCTACATCGTGATCGAGATCGCGGGCGCTCCCGTGGCTGCGATCAATGCCGTGTTTATCAACAACGCGCCGGCCTCGATCGATGGCAGCGGGAACGTTCTCGATACGCCTTGGTATGACGGAAGCGGCCACTATAGCCTGAACATCAAGGTCTACGACGGGACGCAGACGACCGTCGATAGCGCGATGACTGCGGCCTTCCCGAACTGGACTTCTCAGTTCGTCGGCAAGCAGATCGCGTATGCGCGCATCGTGATCGACACGACGGGCAACAGCTCATTCTTCGCGAATTCCTACAAGGCCGGCGTACCGGACTTCACGTTCGATGTGAGTGGGTTCGCTTGCTACGATCCGCGTGACGGAACGCAAGTGCTCGCGACGCCTTCGACGTGGAAGTACACGAATAACGCCGCGCTCATCAACGCGAACTATCTGGTTCACGTTCTCGGCATGAACCTGCCGACGTCTTACGTGGATTGGACGTCTGTTGGCGCCGCGGCGGACATCTGCGATCAGACCGTTTCGCTCGCCAGCGGTGGCACCGAACAGCGCTACACCGCATCGCTCGCGTGGAATACGAAAGAGCGTCACGAAGTCGTGCTTGACCGCATCGGGCTTGCGCACGCGGGCGGGGCGTACTTCGTTGGCACGAAATACCTTGTGCGCTCCGGCGCCTGGCGCGCTTCGAGCGCCATGATCACGCCAGACGTCTATGCGCCGGGCGATCAGACCGTTCTGCAGTTCTCAGATACGCAGCCGATTGCGAACCTCTGCAACGGCGTGCGCGGCAACTTCACAAGCCCAATGCACAATTGGGAGGCGCGCGACTATCCGTACTTCAAGGATGCTGCGGCGATTAGCGCGGACGGGGCGAACTACTGGCTCGATCTGAACTTTGACGCGGTTACGAGCCCGACGCAGGCGCAACGTCTAGCAAAGATCGCCTACATGGTGGCGCGCTATGGCTTCCCTGCAGCAGTGGATCTGCAGTTTTCCCAATTCAACATCACGGCCGAAGATGTCGTAACGATCAACGATGCGCTCGCCGGCTTCAGCGGCACGACATTCCGTGTTCTCGACGATCGTCTCGACGGGAACTTTCTTCTGCATCTGCAGCTCCAATACGAGGACAGCACATTCTACGATTGGACTGCGGCAAGCGAGGAACAGAGCTTCGCAGCCGTCGCGCCGGTTCTCGGCGAAGGCGCGAACGTCGGCATTCCCGGCGCGGTGGTCTACGATAACGCAGCGGGAACGACAGTCGATCTCACAGCAGACTTCACGCTGCCGGTGTCCGGCAACGCCGTGAACGTGAAGTATTCGTTGAGCTGGACGGGCTTCGGTGTGGTCGCGACCGGAACCGTCACGGCCGCGGGGCTCTCGACGGTCCATATCTACACCTACGGGTCCGGTGCGGGCTTCACGTCGGGATCGCTGGACGTATGGTCGGAAGATCAGAACGGGGCGAGCAGCGTCGTCGGATCGGTCGCGCTAACCGCGACGTCAATGAACGGGCTCACGAACTCGACGACAACTTTCTATTCTCTCCCGACACCCGCGCGCCCGTGGGTGGTGTCCGGCACAAACGGCGCGAACACGTTCTATCTCTCGCCCGTCACCAGCGGGAAAGCGACCCACATCGAGCTATGGGAGAACACCACGAATAATTCAGGCACCGCATCGCTGGTCGGCACGGTCACGAATGCTGGCGGTTCCGTGACGTTGTCTCGCACGCCAGGTGCTACCCGGTGGTATTGGGCGCGCACGAAGAACGCGACAGACTCGAAATACTCCGGCTTCAGTAACGTGCAATTCGCGGTCTATTGAGCCTTGAGGTATCGTCGCCGCTATGAGTGCGATCATCAACCAGCGCTGGCCCCGCGATCTGTCGCCGACGACGCAGAAGTTTGCGCGCGCTCGGAACGACATCATTCAGGAAAGCGCTCGCACGCGCGTCACGACGACGATCGTGCAGGGCCGCCCCCTGTGGTCCGCCGAATGCACGTGGACGATGCCGAACAGCGACAAGCTGGCGAAGCTTCGCTACTACCTCGAAGCGCTGCAGGGCTATCAAGGATCGGTGCAGCTCTGGGACTTCTTCGCGCCGTATCCGTGGCAACTGAACCTTGGTGTGAACGGCGGACTTGGCACCGCGATCTTCTGGTCATATGGGTCCAATCCCTCAGCGTGGAGCTGGGCGGGCTTCCCTTCACACTGGCAGTTGGACAGCACCGTTTCGGTCGCATCGACTACGGCCGCGAACGCGACGTCCGTTCCGCTCAGCGGATGCGATCCCTCGAAGCTCGTGTGCGTGCAGGGTCAGTACGTGCAGATCGGGCGTCGCGTCTACATCGCCGCGAACTCTGTTACAGCGGACGGCTCCGGCAACGCGACGCTTACTCTGCTAACCGGCCTCATCTCCGCAGCAACCGCCGGCGATACTGTCAGGCTGGTTGAGGCTGCGTGTGAGATGCGCATGCTAGATCAGAATTGGGATCAGACCGCGCAGGCTGGCCAAGGCATGGCGACGGTAAGCGCTCAGTTCATTGAAACGGTGGCGGATTTCTCATGACGGTATCCCCCAGCTACACGGCGGTTCTTGGGCTCGATACGAACCCCGTCGATAAGGCACAGTTTCTTTTGTGGATGGCCGCGATCGAGGCGATTGCAAACACCGTTCCCGGCACCATCGGCGACATGCTCAAGAGCCAGAACCTCTCTGGCTTGGCGAACTACGCTACGGCGCGCAGCAATCTCGGGCTCGCCACGGTCGCTGCGACAGGAGCTTATTCCGACCTGACGGGAAAGCCGTCTCTCGCGACGGTGGCAACGTCAGGGAGCGCAACGGATCTCAGCACTGGAACCCTGCCTGCGGCTCGCCTCCCGAACCCCGGCGCGTCTGCTCTGGGCGGCGTGAAGTCCGCAAGCGGATCGGCCGGCCAGTTCATGACGGGCATCGATACGAGCGGAACCCCGACGTTCGATACCCCGGCGGGTTCGTCGATTACCGGCGCACCGGACATCATCATCGAAGAGCAGTTTTCCAGCGGCACGGGCGCGGGCACGTTTACGTCGGGCTCGTACCAGAAACGACCGCTGAACACTATTGTCCGCAATAACGGTTCTCACGCATCCCTTTCTTCGAACCAGGTCACGCTTGACGCCGGGACGTATTACGTCCAATGGACCGCTCCCGTTTACTCGGTCAATAACCATCAGTCCCGTCTGCAGAACGTATCGGACTCGACGACGGTCGCTTACGGATCGTCCGCCTATGCCACGACCGCGAACGGAAATACGCCGCCGTCATCCGGCGCAGTGGTGTTCACGATCGCGTCGTCAAAGACTTTCGAGCTGCAGCATCGTTGCGCGTCCACGCAGGCCACAGTCGGCCTTGGCAACCCGTGCAGCTTCGGGAACACGGAAGTCTACGCCCGCATCATGTTCACTAAGATCGCCTGATTTGCGCAAGCCTCGATGTGTCTGCATTCTGGCGCGGAGCCCCTTCGGAGTCCCGCGTTATGACGCCTGAGCACCATCCCTATGCCTTGACGAAAGATTTGCTTCTCGTCACGGCGGGGTTCGGATCGTTCGCGACGTGGGAAATCTACCTGAAGCACACCGAAGAGCTGGCTTCCAGCCTTGTACCGATTTTGACGACGCTCATCCTCCTCTTCGCCATCTACCAGAAATTCACGTCCAACAAATCCGATGCGGCGGAGAGCGCCGAGACGGTTGCCAGCGTCGTGAAGAAGGCCGGCGCGATTGCTGCGGTGCTCGCCGCTATCGTGGCGCTCGTGACTTCCTGGAAGCGCCCGGAACAGCCTGCACCGGTGGCAGCGTTGTTGGCGCCGGCTGTGCGCCGTAGGTCCGCAGACGATGAGAGCGAAGAGCCCGGCGACGGCTCAGACGTCCCGCCGGCCCCCGGCTCTCCCGCGTGGATCTCCGTTGCGAACCGCTGGGTCGGAACGGCCGAAGCGCTGCCGAACGGGCGCAAGAACCCTGACGTCTGCGCCATGTTCGAAGCGGTAGATTACTACGACGCCGCGACCGTGGATTGTCGCAAGGTTATGTGGTGTGCCGTGTTCGTAAATTTCTGCCTCACGTCCGCCGGCGTTCCCGGCACGCGATCCGCCGCGGCCCGCAGCTTCTCCGAGCGCCCGCGCCTGTTCGAAGATCTAAAGGGCGTGCCGCGGCCCGGCTGCATCGTCGTGCTGAGCAGCAAGGATCGCGGTCCCGAAGCTGGCCACGTCGGGTTCTATGCCGGCGAAGCGCCGGGCAACAAGGTCCGCATTCTTGGAGGGAACCAGGGCGACGCGGTGAGCGTGGCGGCCTTCCCAAAGGCCCGAGTGATCGGCTACTTCTGGCCGCGCGGCGTATCGAAGAGCCGCACCCTCCGCGGTACGGCTGGCGTCATCGGCGGGACTGCGGTTGCGGGAGGCATTACGGCATACGGCGAGTTCGCGCCCGATCCCGTCACGGACGTCGCAGAGACGGCGCGCAACACGCTTGAGACCATTCAGGGGCCGCTGGAAGCTTCCGGCCACCCGAAGGCGCTCAAGCTCGCGACGGCGATCGGGCTTGCCGTCATGGCGATAACCCTCGGGCTTGCTGTCTATACGCTCTGGCGGCAGCTCAAGGACCACAAACAGGGCCGCGCCTGATGAGTCTGCTGTCCGCAACGCCGGTTCTCTGGCGCGTGCTCGCCGTGTGTATCCCGCTGGGCATCGGTGCGGGCTGGCTGTCCTACGAGATCGGCCACCGCGAGGGGCAGCTTGCAGAGCGCGTCGAAGTCGCGAAGGCTTCGACGCGGAACGCCCAAGAATGGATCAAGTGGCTCGAAGGGCAGCGCAAGAAAGACGACGCTTTTGACGCGGCAATGCGCGACGTGATCGAATTGAATGTAGAGGCGTCCCGTCGCGTTGACGAAGAGATCGCCGCGTCCGCTGCGAAGGAACTCGAAGATGCGAAACAACCCGACCAGAAGTCTGATGTTCCTGCTGTGGTCCCCGATGATCGTGACTGCCTGTCTCCTGGCTTCCTGCGCTCCCTCCGTCAGCTACGTTGACCAGCCGAAGCCTATCCCGCTCCTGCCGAAAGACGTGACGGACGAAGCGAACCGCGAACCGACCGCGATCCCCGACAAGGCGCCGAAGCCCAGCCAGGCGCAGAAGCTCGTCAAGCCTCTTCGTCAATCCGAGCTGGCATACCGCCGGGCGCTGAAGGCGGCGGTTGAGCGGTACGAAGCGATCCGCGACAAGCTGCGAGCTACGCAGTGAGCTATCTTGCCGAGCGGAAGAAGCATCGCACCGTCGCGGAAGCGGCGAAGGCGAGGGGTATCACCGAACGTCAGTTCTATGCCGGTCTTCGCCGCGAGAAGGAGAAAGTTGCGGCAGTGAGGTTGCCAGCGTTTCCCGGCAAAGACGTCCCTCTCCCGAAACTCATCAAGGGCCTTGCCGATGGATCGTTGCGGAAACAGCGCCGCACGGCTGCGGAGAAGTGGTTCCGCATTCATGTTCGCGATCGTCGCCCTATCGGCATTCTCTGGTTTGGCGACCCTCACCTTGGCACTTCTACGAAGTGGCATCGTCTACGGCGGGACGTTGCGCTCTGCGCAGATACGCCAGGGCTGTATGGCGCCAACATCGGAGATGTTACGAACAACTGGACCGGATCTCTCATGCGGCTGGCCGCAGAAGAGGACATCAGCCGCCGGAGCGAACGGAGACTAGCACGGTGGTTCCTATCCGAGGCCGGCATCACGTGGCTTGTGTGGTTGATGGGGAACCACGATGAATGGAACGACCAGGCCGACATTCTGCGGCTGATGGACATCCACAATCGCGTGCCGATGTTCGATTGGTCCGCGAAGTTCGAACTCGTCTTTCCGAACAAGACGGCAATCCGCATCCACGCGGCGCACGACTTTCCAGGCCATTCTACGTGGAACAACACTCACGGTCCGAGCCGCGCGCCGCGCATGTACGGGGACCGCGCGGACCTCTACGTCTGCGGGCACAAACACACGTGGGGCATTCAGCACTTCGAGCTGCCGTTAGCGGAGAAATGCCCGATGGCGATCCGTACCCGCGGCTACAAGACGAACGACCACTATGCGAAGCGGCTCGGCTTCCCCGAGGATGAACATGGGGAGAGCATCTTGACGATCTTCGATCCGCACGCGAGCGCGGCCGGCCGCGTGCTCTCATTTGCGGACGTGGATCAGGGCGTGAAAGTATTGCGAGCGCTCAGGGGCGGAAAATGACGAGTGAACGATTTCGCCGCGACCTAGAGCAGCGCTTAGCCCAGCAACGCTATAGGACTTTCCTCGCATGCGAGACATCCACGCCACTATTGAAACCCGTGCGCGCACGCACGGTAATTTCGAAGAACAGGCCCGCACCGCCGTCGCCATCAAGCGGGCGGTCTACTCATCCCCCAACGCCCGCAAGCTGAGCGACGATCAGCGCGAAGCCCTGGACCAGATCACCGTGAAGCTCGCGCGGCTGATGCACGGCGACCACAACGAACCCGAGCACTGGCACGACCTGGCTGGCTACGCGACCCTCGTGCACGATCGCTTGCTTGCCTCCCGCGCCGTGCCGCCGCAAAGTGAGAACGCCGACGACAAGACGATGGATGCTGTATGCGTGACACCCTCCCCCTCCGGCATTGCACACCGTTTCGCCCCCGGCCTGTTCCCGTCCGTGAAGTAATCCCGGCAGGCGTAGCGGATAAGTTTCAGGGTTGCACCGTCTGTGGCGCAACCCTTTTCGTTTCCTGGCGAGGCTCAATCGGGGAGTGCGGGATCTGTGGCGCCGGGCTCTATGCGTTGTTTCTGCCGGATCACACGCCGGAAGCCCCGAAAACGAGGCGTGGCGGCCGGAAGAGGGATAGGCAGCACCATGCCGTCCGCCATTAGGTCGGCCGTCTGGTTCGCGATACGGAGCGCCGCTTCGGGCATAAGGCGTGCGTAGCGTTGAGTGGTCCGCAAGTCCCGGTGACCCAATAAGGTTCCGATCTGCTTCAGGTCAGTGCCGTTCGATAGCGCGTAGGTGGCAAAAGTCCGCCGCAGATCAACGATCGTAAGATCGGCGCAGCCCGCGGCGTTCCTTATCTTCTCCCAGATGACAAATATTCGGTTCCTAGACAGGCCTGCCCCGAACAGGAAATCGCTGCCATCGGCAGGCAGCGCCTCGATCAATTTTCTGGCTTGCACAGGCAAGGCTATGACGCGATCTTGCCCCGTGCGCATCGTCTTGTGGTCCTTTCTGACAATGACGTCTCCAAGATATTCCGCTCGTTTGGCGGTAATTAATTCAGTCACTCGTGTTCCAGAAAGCAAAATGACGATAAGCGCCGCCACTTCTCTCGGATATTGCGGCTGATGGTGCTCGAACGATTTCCACAGCGCCGCCAATTCCAGTTCGGTAGCGTACCTTCGGCGGCTTTCTTCCCTTGACTTGTGCACGCCATAGACCGGGTTCGAATGCGGTGGGCGTATTTTTCGATCAGGATGCTCCGCAAATCGAAACAGACCTGAAAGCGTGGCGCGCACGCGGTTCGCGTTTGTTGGATTCTTCTGAGCAATGCGCGCTATCAAATTGGCCGCATGGGTGTGGGTCACGTCGCGGGCTTTCAAGTTGCCCATGCGCGGCAATATGTGCAGCCGAAGATGCCTCTCGATCTCTTCGAGCGATCGGGGCTTGTACGTCTTTAGGGCTACTCGCGTTTTCTTTTCAGCCACGAACAAGGCCGCCAGGTCGGCGACTGTGGGCGCGGCCCTCGCCGCCTTTCTCTCTTGGCTGAAGTCTACGCCGGCCGCTACCTGCTCAAGCCGTGTTCGCGCCACCGCGCGGGCAGCATGCAAGTCCAACGTCGGCCACGTGGAGAGCTTCGGCCGGCGCTGCACGCCCTTAAAGACGTAGTACAGCTCCCACGTCGTAGTGCTCCCCCGGCGCCGGAGCTGCAGCCCCTTCACGCGATCGTCGCGGTAGACATCTCCCGGCTTCATGTCCTTAAAGTTCGTGCTCTTGAAGGCTGGCATGCGTTGCATCTCCGAGTCATACGTGAGTCAAAATTTCGGGTCACTGAGGGGTACGGTCACGGAAAGCGCTCAGACAACGGATCAGCGTTGCCGATCACTGCTTTGTCGGGTAAGTTCCTGTTCGGAAGAGAAATTAACTATTAGATCAGGGCCGAACCAGACATATTCGCGAGAATACAGTATGGTCCGTTTTGGGTCAATTCCAGTCTGGGGGACTGGGGGTCGGGAGTTCAAATCTCCCCGCTCCGACCATTGATCTATAAGGCTTTTTGAACTAAACGCAAGGCCCCCTGAAAACAGTAGAGTCACGTCGGGGTCTCTAAAATCGGCCTCTAAGCTATCCGCCGAAGCGGTTGGACGTTCTGCGCCGGAGTCGCGAATTTCAGCGACGTGCCGCCGCGCCCCGCCCGCTTTTCGATCGTGCCGGCCTCGACAAGCTCTCGGATCTGTCGGTTAACCTCTGTAGGACTTAGACCGAGCCTTTCACCGAGCTGCCTTTGCGTGAACGGGCCAATCCACCCGTGCGCGTCGGCCGCAGCGCCCTGTAGGACCGCAAGCACGTCCTGCGCACCGGCCTTGCGCGGGGCTGATGCGGGCTTAGCCGTGGCGCGCACCATCCGGCCGGGCTTCGCTAAGCGCTCAGGTGCGGGCGGTTGCGGGCGAAGCGTCCTATCGAGCGCCACCAGGGGGCAAATCTCCAAGAGCAGGAGCAGCAACACTGACAGCACGCGGCCAGCCCCCTCATCCCCTACCGGAACGCCCAGGCCGTTCATGGCATCCCGTATCACCGTGCGCTGCGGGTTTGCATCGACATCGAGAGGGAGCCTCGCGAGCCTTTCTTTGTGCAACAGAATTTCCCCTTCGATCTGATCGCGGGTACGGGCCTGGGCGAGTTCGTTACGCAACTTAAAGACTTCCCGGCAATGCTCTTGATCATTCTCCCATTTGGTGACACATCGGCCCGCGCGGCGCTCTGCTTCGAGCTGCAGCGCCTCTATGACCGGAACGGCCCTGGTGCCCTGCGGGACCGCAGAGAGCTTCGTTTCACGAGCCTTGATCCCACCGCGCAGCTCCGCGCGCTCGCCGCGCACCCTCGCGGCGTCCGCCGATACGGTGCCAGCGCTCTGCTGCGAGTAGCCGTAGCTGCTCAGGAGATCGAAACAGAGCGCGACGCACCAGGCGAACGCCACAGGCTTATTGTGGCGCCAGCTCTCCCCGGTGGATGCGATCAGAACCGGCAAGCCGATCTTGAACGTGGTCGCCGCAACACTGATCGCGACGAACACGTATTGCGCCTTCTGGTCTCCTGCGAACAGCGTCCACCAATAGAGCGCAGAGAGGTAGGCGCTGGCCATCAGGATCACGACGGCCATCGATGCGAGCACAAGCTTCGACAGCCCGCGCGCGAATGTCACCGATCAAGTTCTTTCTGCAAGTGCTTCGACAGCGCTGCGATCTGCTCCGCGCTCAGCGCAGGGCATGTCTCCACCGCCAAGAGGACGCGCTGCAGGTTGAGCGCCCCGAGCACGCCGGCCGCTTCGGCGGCCAGGATGTCTGACATTCGATAGCGCACCGCGCCCTTCCCGCGCTTCGCGAGTGGAAGGCGGATGAACGGGAGCGCCCGCTGTTCTCGGCGCAGGTTCCCGAGATGACTCTTGCTAACCCGCCACCGTTGGCAGAGAAAGTCAGGCTCGACCAGCGTGTCTGCGGCAAGCTTCGTGATTTGTGGGTACTCCGCGAACTCCAAAGGCTTCGTGTACATTGCAGCGCCCTCCGTGAGCTTGAGGGGCACAATGTACCAATTTGGGCCTGAAATAAAATATATGGTCCGTTCTGGGCTGTGGATTAAAAAGGTTGCTTAGACTGTGTTCAGCTTGAGGAGATTCCACCGTGGCGTCGTTCGTCTCTCACTGGATTGCGTTCGGGGCCGGGATGATCGTCGGCTTCCTGATCTGGCGCTACGGGACCGGCCCCGCTCCGAAGTAGGCCGGCGTCTCCTTCACTCGGCCGTCTCAAGAACTTCGGCGCCGTTTTTGTAGCACCAGTCCTGCCAAGTCGTGATCCAACAAACCTTTGTTCCGCGCCGAAGGTTCGTCTCGTAGAACACGTCGCGTGCGCGATAGCCGAAGCCTGCTCGCTCATCCGCCAGATTGACCTGCGTGACGGTGCGCTGGACGGAACGTCCGCCGATAGTGGCCATCACCACATCGCCCGTGCGTGGGTCCGTCTTGGGGTCTCGAGACATGGCCGGCGTATCCTTAGCTCTTTCCAGCGGCTTCAATAGCGTCGGCAAGATCGCGCAAAAAATTGGGCACGTCGCTATGCCAACTGCTGCCCGAATTGCCCTCCGCGATCTCAGCGATGATCTTTGCGCGAGGGCGCAGGCCGCCCTCTGCGAGGTAGGCGAAAACGTTCATAGCCTCTTCGCCCTCGTTCGCAAGATGGTCGGCAATTTTGCGATCAGAGACCGCATTCGTCACGTGCAGATGCATGCGGGGGTCTCCTTCACACTAGCTCGGGTTGCTTTTGGGGCGCCGGATCGCGCTCATATCCTCGAGCGCGCATTCCACACTCTGCAGCGGCCTTCACGATGGCACCGGAGCCAGCGAACGGGTCCAGAAAGTTGCCACCGGGGACCGCGAACGGCTTCACCATCCACTGCGCCACTTCGGGCGGAAGCTCAGCGCGACGGCCCTTGATGAGCGGAGCGGCGAGGATGTGGTCGAGGTCGCTTGCGGCGCAGTCGTCAATCGCCTTGCCCTTGCGGAAGGCAACTACGTTCACGCTCGCCCATTTCCAACCCGTCGTCTCGACTTTCGTCTTGGCGGCTGGTTTGCACCACGTCGCGATGCGCACGGGCTCGACAATGCCGCGCACGCTCTCAACCATGTAGGACGTGCTGCGCCACGAGCTTGCGCACATGACAAGCATCCAGCGGCCTTTAGCAAGGCGCGTTGCGGCCTCCCGAAGCACAATTGCAACTGTTGCAGATAGCGCGTGCTCGCCGCCAGAGCCGCCGAATGCATAGGGCGGATCGGTCACGATCAGATCGGGCTTGATCGTCTCTGCGAGTAGAAGTTCTAGGCTGTCGCCTTTGATGAGCATTTCCGGCGTCTCCTTGTGCTTCAGGCGGCATAGCCGCGAGCGCGCGGCATCTGGTTGCAGTAGGCGTCGTGGCGCTCACGAGCACCACGACGATTTGCAGCGCACGCGGCCTCAAAGCGATCTTCGCGCTCCGACTTCTCGACGGCGGCCATGCGCTGGACGCAGCCCCAGCCGCGTCCGCGAAGGATGGTGTTTTGCAGGCTTTGCACGCCTGCGGCGGTCAACCCGCGCTCGGTGACAACCGGCTGGCCGGGCATTTGGTAGGTGACCTGGAAAAATTCCGGCATGGCCGCGTCTCCCGTTTCCATGCTCTCAATGTAGCAAATCACTTGACGATTTGCAACCTGTT
>CAZWFX010000047.1:8310-13546 GCA_964633425.1 uncultured Candidatus Saccharibacteria bacterium | reverse complement strand
AAGGCCCGCCTACTGCGTCATGACGGCGTACCAGCCGACCCTGACGAGGCCGAGGATGACGACTCCCATCCCTAGCCAGCATGTCCACCAAAGCGGAGCACTCGAGCGATCATGGCCCCGAGGTTTTCGGCTGAAAGGTTCAGGCCTGTCCCGGCCGCCCAGAGAGAGCCTGCCGTGATGATCCTGCCGAGCCAGCTCTCCGCGATACGGACCTTGCCCTCGATCTTGTCGATCCGGGTCTCGTGGTCGTCCAGGGTGGACGAGTGGGCCTTGATCTGCTCCAAGGCTTGGCCCATCGCCACGCCCATATCGAAGTCCAGTCGCATCCATGGCCCCTACCTCGCAGACGCGACTTTCTGATCGGACTTCGGCTTGTCCACATCGCAAGGCGCTTTGTAGACGACTTCCTTTTTCTCAGCGATGGTCGCGAGATAGGAGTTCTGCGCCGCAACTTCCTTCTGCATACGGCACGGGGCCTTCGTCGAGTTGTTCACCCGCGGAAGGTCGTCCAGAAGCTTAGTCGTCGCGGGAAGTTGGGTCTCTTTGCCCGAGCACGCCGGGAGCAGCAGAGCGATCAGCAGCGCGCTTGCCGAGTTTCGAAGCATTGGCGGTGGCCCTCTCGATCTTGGCCACGGCCTTATCGGCGCCCTTGGCCTGTTGCTGGTGATCACGCATCACGCAACTCCCGACCAACACCGATACCGCGACGCCGGAGCCCACGAGCTGCCAGAGCCGCTTTGCGATCCATTCGCCGAGCATCACTTCCCCCTCTCGTAGAGCCAGGTGCCGCCCCAGATCGCGGCGAGCAGCGCAGCACACGCCCACGCTGCCGGATCGACCAGCAGGCCCTTCCAGGCCGTGAGGTTGGAGCTTGAGGCCGTGATCCAATCGGGAGGCGCGGGGATCTGTGTCGCTCCGCCGCCGAGGCCGAGACCGGTTGCAATCTTCCCCCACAGCGACACGGCTTCCCGCGTCTTGGCCTCCGGCTTCTGATACGGCACGTCGTTGTCCGGGCTCGGCGCTGGCGCGAGCGCCCCACCGAACGCCATGGCGTGGCCTCTGGTCCAGCCGTCGTCGTCCATCGGGAAATCACGGCCAGCCTCGACGCGGGCCATTGCCTTCGCCAACGGGATCGCCTTCGCCGGGTCGCGGACGGCCTCTTTCGTGAGGATCTGGCTCGCCGATAGCCCGCACGCGCTCTCGACGCTGGCCGCGTACTCTCCGGACCAGTACGACCCGCACCACGTCGCAATCGCCTGGGACAACGCCTTGCCGGTGTACTTCCGCTCGAGCAGGTCGAACATCGCCGCCGCGCCGTGCTCGGGCGTGGCGAACGTCGCGATCCTGTTGGTCTTGGGCTTGCCGTCCGGACCCTGCCAGCGCAGCGTCTCGAACGCCGTGCTGCCGAACTTCTTTGAACTCGGGCCAGGCTCTTGGGCGCCGGGGTTGTTGTTGCGAATGGAAGCGGGTGTCATGTGTCTCTCTCGTCTTGGGGATACGCGAGACAGACCCGAATCAGTTTGCGTCCCGCTTGAACCCGCCGCCCGTCATCGAAGCGGCAATCAGCCAAAGCTGGGTCGCCTGCGCGCCGAGTTGTTCCGGGGTCGCCTTGCGCAGCATCTCGACGAACGCATGCGCGTCACCGGACCACGTTCCATCGGCGTGCAGGACGACGGCGACGCCGAGGACGTTGAGCGCGAGCGGGAACATCGTCACGGCCACACGACCTTTGACGCGGCCAGAGCATCCGCCTCCGTCGTCGCCGCATTGACCGCCAGCTTAGCAGAGATGCGCAGTTGACGGATACTGGCGCCCACCGCTGCCCACGCGGAATTGCGCTTGACGACGAGCGCCGCGGCCTCGGCCAGAGATGATGCCTCACCGGCAGTCACGCTGGCCTGCAGCATCGGATATTCGCCCTTCCCCTCGGCGAAGGCTCGCGCCTCGTCGGCGACCTGCTGGTATTCGAGCGCCTGGCCCGAGCCCGCCGTGATGTATTTCAGGCGGGCCTGCTCGGCGTCGGCGTCGATCCGCTCGCGCAACAGCGCCTTGTAGGAACTGAGCGTCATCGGCTCGGCGGATGGGGCCACGTAGGGCGCCCACAGATGCGCCTTGTTCGCGGGCGGATCGACCTCGCGCACCTCACCCGAGGCGATGTTCTGCATGAGCATGTTTCATATCCCTTATGGAGACCACGACGCCGCGATCAGGCCGCACGTGCCTGTACCACCCGCTGCCGCGACGGTGAGCGCGGTTTGCGCGCTGGCGAAATCGCCGTGGATGGCGACCGATCCGAACCCGCTCGTTTCGTTGAGCGAGTCCTGGGTGAATCCTGTTCCGGTGAACCCGGAACAACTCGCGTTGCAGTTGGCGACCATGAACGCGACGCCGCCCGCCGGAATGTCGAGAGAGACGCTGAGCGGGGCCGTACTGTCCGTCTGGGTCTGGTACGTCGCCGCCGTCGATGTGCCGGTGATCGTCCAGACGAACAGGCGGACCTCGGCACCGCCGCCGGTCACGACGATGGTGGCCGTGGTGCCGCTGGTGACGTAGGCGTCGGTCACGAACAGGTCGCACCAGCGCGTGCCTGATCCGCCGGTGGCGACACGGGTGCAACTCTGCCCGGCGACCGTCAGAGCGGTCACGTCGGAGCCGTTTCCGGCCATGCCGACGACGACACGGCGATTGGATGCCGCCGTACCGATGGGGACACCCGAATAGGTGCCGCCCGCTCCCGTGGCTGTTCCCGCATAGGCGGAGGTGATGCCGCCTCCGGATGCGACGGTGCGATAGCCCCCGAACCCGGTCAGTTGATTGACGGCTAGGCTCATGCGTCGGTGCTCGCGCTGGTCGTGAAGTTGATCGTGACGCCGTGCAGGCGCGCGTCGATGGCCATCGTGTCGCTGCCATCGGCAGGCACTCGCTTGACCTGGAACACGACCCAATCCTGAGCAGCCGGCGTGCCCGCTATCGTAATGGCCGACGTGGCCGAGGTCACATAGAGCGTGTTGGTCGTACCGCCGGTGTCGGCGATCTGCTGTGCCGTTCCGAACGCGGCATCACCCGCGTCCTGATCCGAGATCGCGACCGCCTCCAGCGCCCACACCACACCGAAGTTGGTGGTCGTCGAGGCATGCGACCATGTGAACGTCGCTGTCACCGTGCCGAGGTTCCACGACTTCGGCATCCTGACCGCGAACTGGCTGAACTCCTGCGTGGTCGTGTCGAAGTCGAGCGTGGCGAACATCACCTTGTTCGTCGTCGTCTCGACGCTACCCGCCGCCGCGCCGTTGGTGGTCCGCAGCGTCATTGCCGAGGCGGGAACATAGATCGTTTCGGTGCCGACCTTCTTGACGACCACACCCTCGACGGCCAGTTCACCCGCAGCCGAGCGGGACAGCGTCGTGTCCGTGGCGTGGCCCAGCTCGACACTACCGACACCGATCGCGGTCGATGTCGATGCCGTGATGCCGGACACCGGCAATCCCGTAGCGTTGGTCAGTGTTCCAGACGACGGCGTGCCAAGCGCGCCACCATTCACGACAGGGGCGCCTGCCGATCCGACGTTGACCGCGAGCGCCGTCGCAACGCCCGTGCCGAGGCCAGACACGCCCGTGGAGACCGGCAGTCCGGTGCAACTCGTCAGCGTGCCCGACGAGGGAGTGCCGAGAACCGGTGTGGTCAGCGTCGGGCTCGTCAACGTCTTGTTGGTCAGTGTGTCCGTCGTCGCACGGCCGACGAGCGTGTCGGTCGAGGTCGGGAGTGTCAGCGTGCCCGTGTTGGAGATCGTCGCGATGATCGGCGTCGTCAGCGTCTTGTTGGTGAGCGTCTGACTGTCCGACGTGCCAACGATGGTTCCTGACGGGAGGGCCTTGCCGCCGTCCGCGATCAGTTTTCCGGTCGTGCCTGAGAACGTGGCGATATTGCCGCTGACGGCGGAGGCGGGCCCGACCACGTCGCCCGAGCCCGCGCCGTCCGTACCCTTGTTGCCGGTGCGCTCGAACATCACCGCCAGCACGTCGTTGC
This sequence comes from uncultured Candidatus Saccharibacteria bacterium, assembly GCA_964633425.1. GTDB lineage: Bacteria > Patescibacteriota > Minisyncoccia > Phycocordibacterales > UBA2100 > UBA10103. Next base: position 9,520 of record CAZWFX010000047.1, on the reverse strand, counting down.
TCGCATGCAGCGTGCCGCCGGCCGTGTACGTGACGGGAACGCTGTAATAGGTCGTGTTGTCGGTCAGCGTGCCGGTGATCTCGACCTCGAGATACTTGGTCCGGTCGGCAACGGTGAAGATGCGCAGATGACCGTAATGCGCCGTGTTCGTGCTGTCGTCCCACGTCGCCAGGACAGCGCCCAGGCTTTCCGAGTTGCGCCCGGTTTTGGAGATACGAACCGACGTGATGCTCGCCAGCGTGGCGCTCGAATACCCTACCTTGCCGCTGCCGGGGTCTCCCGTCGTCGCCGTGTTGAACGCGAAGTCAAGGCCGGTGTTGGGACCCGTCGCGCCGACTGCCCCCTGCGGGATAGTGAAGTTGAACGTGGCCGCGCTGGACGATCCGGAATTCGTGACGCTGGCCGACGAGCCCGCCGCGCCCGTCGTCGTGGTGCCGACCGCAATGGTTGCCGCCGCGCCCGCACTGCCAGCAGCGCCGTTGTCACCGGCAATGCCGATATTCCAGTCCGCCAGCGTGCCCGATCCAGCGACCCGATCAATGGTGACGACCATCGACGTGCCGGAATACGACGTGATCACGCCTTCCATGTAGTTGACGGTCGGGTTTGCCGCCGAGGCCGCACGGATACGGTTGCCCGCGAGATAGGCGAGGCTCGCCTGCGTGGTGAAGGTTTTGGAGCCGGTACCGATGGTCAGAGAGGTCGTCGATGTCGCCGCATAGCCGGGACCGGCGCCGCCGGAGAGACCGATTGGCCCTTGCGGACCCTGTACCGCAGTGACATCGACGACGCGGACCTTGGTATAGCGCTCGACTCCCTCATTGAAGCTCGTCGTGAGGCCGAGGCCGGTCGTCGCGACGCCGCCGCTGACCTGATACTGCACCTTGAACGTGTCGCTCGCCGCCAGCACCAGAATGCCGCAGATCGGCATGTTCCAGTTCTGCGAGCCCGTCGAGATGTTGGACGACGGCGAGGCTAGGTATGTTCCCGAGGTCGTCGTCGACTGGAAAAACGCCTGCGTGTCCTGCGTGCCTGAAAACGGCACCTGACAATCCACCAGATACGTGCCGGCGGGAAGCGTGATGATGTTGGTCGCGAGGCTCGCGCCCGTGATCGTGTTGACCAGCTCGGTATTCAACGTGCGGTCCTGGCGGGAACCGGAGGTGCTGGTGCCGCCGGCCGTTCCGTTGGCTTTCTGGTCCTCCCAGAC
>CAZWFX010000047.1:0-8210 GCA_964633425.1 uncultured Candidatus Saccharibacteria bacterium | reverse complement strand
GACACCGGAGCGCCGCCGGAATCGCAGTAGACCGTGGTCCCGATCGAGGTGGACAGCGTCGCGTCGGAATAGACCGTGCGCGGCGTGGTCGTTCCTGCAGCGTAGAACTTGAGCTTCGCCCCCGGCACCGGATCGGCGTTCGCGTCGAGGGCGCGCCACAGCGGAGGGAAGACGGCAACGGCGTCGGTCATGTCACTCTTTCTCTTCGTAAGCCCTGAGGGCGTTGGGCATCGTGCGCAGAGGTGACAACTCGCGCCGTTGCTCCGGGGTCAACGTGCGCCGATACTCCACGTTGAAGGCACGCTGCTCACGCGGGTCTTGCAGGTAGTCGCGGGACTGAAACCGGCGGCGCCCCTCGTAGTTGTCGAGGGCGTGCTGCGTCTCGTGCAGGCCGGTTGAAAGCCGAGGCCCCGGAGCCAGCAGCGGATCGACCCACACGCGGTTGCCTTCGGTCACCATGCCGTCGACATCCTCGCGCCGGGCGAGATCGGGATCGACGGTCACGCGCGAGCGCGACATGAAGTCTGGATAGTGTCGCGACAGTTCGGGATGGGTGTACGTCTGGCCGTAGGGACGGGTGACAGCGCGACCCGCGACCGGAGAAAGCGCGTTCTGCGTCTCGGCATAGCCGCTGTCGTCCATCTCGAACGACCAGCCGGTGGGATCGAGGAACCAGCCCTCCGCCCACGGGTCTTGACCGTTCTTCTGGAGTGCTTTCGCGCGCTCCAAGGCGGCGAGGTCTGCACCTTGGGCCTTCTCGCCGCCGAACAGCGCGAGCTGCTGGTCGTAGTACGGCACCGGATCGCGACGCGGCGCGAGAGCGTTGCGCGACATCAGCGCCTCGGCGAGAGGCCGTAACGCTGCTGATACTCGGACTCGTAGACGGACGGGTCGTTGTCGTCCCAGAAGGCGCCGCGCCCGCCGCGCTCGTCCTTGTAGTCGTCTGGACCTCGCATCAATGGCCGCGGCCGGCCACTCGGCCCGAACGCCTGCGCCCTGGCTGACGGCGGCTCGTTGAAGGCGCGGTCAAAGGGAGACCTGACGCCGTACTGGTGCGCCATCGTCATGATCTGGGAAACGCCTTCGTCTGTTTGTCCCTGCGGGGACTGCGCCAGGTCGCGCAGATATTGCTCGATTTCGAATTGCTTGTCCGATCCGCTGGCGCGACCTCCCGAACGACCGCCGCCGACGCCGATCCGCTGGAGTGGCGGCGCCAGCGCGTTGCGTCTGCGGTTCTCCATCCAGTCCTGAGGCTCGTACTGATCGGGCGGCCCCATCTCGTCGGTCGCACCTTCCGGCGGGATCTCTGACGGGTCGTCGTCCTCGTACATCTTGGGGGCCAGCGCGTTGCGTCGCGTTATCCTCATGTTCTCCCCCTGTTGTCGTCGGACAGCATGCGCTTGACCTCTTTTGCCGCCGCTTCGCTCGTACCGGCCTGCGTCGCAAGGATGTGCACGAGCGCGTTGATGTGCGCGCGGCGATCGGCCGGCGTGCGCGTGACAGGCATACGGGTGAGCCAGCGCTGAAAGGCTGGGCTCGCCATGGTGCGCGCGGCACTGGCCTGCCCCACGGCGTAGACGAGCGCGGACGGGGCGTGCAGGTAGGTGATGAGCCCCATGAGCGCGTTGTTGCCGCTGGCGACACGGCGGGCCACGTCGGCGACGGATTGATCGGGGCGGGCGATGCGCACGTAGCGTTCCAGATACCCACCGACCCGCGCGAGGCCGTCGAGACGGTTGAAGATGGGCGCCATATCGCCATGGCTCATCATCGCCCGGACCTCTGGCGGCATGCTACGGTAGGACGACAGGAAGCCCTCAAGGCCGCCCTGCGCCATCTCGTTGAGGATCGCGCCGGACGCTCTGACGACATCGCCTTTTTCGCGTGCAACACGGAAATAGGCCTGCAGCAGGTTGATGTTGCCACGGTCGCCGCCGCGGGCCGCATCGGTCAGCATCTTCACGGCCTGCTCTGGCGTGGTTTTCTCCCCGAACACCTTGGACAGAGGTCCCCGGATCTCCGTCATGAAGTCGCGATAGCTGTCGCGCAGCACCGTCCGCTGCGCCGCAGCCAACTCGCCGCCAGGAACGCGGGCGACGGCCTGATCCACGTCCTTTCCTAGCGCGTCGTAGAGCCTGGACAGGAAGGCGGCCCGTGCGCGCTGCGATGCGCCTTCACCCTGCGTCAGACCGCCGATGGGCTTCTGTTTTGCATCGGAAAGAGCCTGCCCGATCGCGGTCCTGATCTTGTCGAGGCCGTCAATCCCAAGCTGGGCCGCGCCGCGGGGCCGCATCTCGGACAGCGCACGGATGCGCTCGGCGACGCCGGGTCCGGCGAGGTGGTCGACGATGGACAGGACGTCGGGGAGCAGCTTGCCGCCGTCGTCGAACACGCTTCCAGAGCGGTATCCCGGCAAGAGGCCCTGCTTGCGGTAGTCGGTGGCGACGGAGTCGAGCAGCTTCGCCGTTTCCGTCATGCCGATGTCGTTCGGGCGGCCGAGCGGGTTCATCCGCATGGGCGGCGTGTTGCGCCGTGCCGCCTCGTAGCCTGCGTCGAACTCGGTATTGTAGGACTCGCGGCTGTTGCCGCCGACGCGCTGGGGAATGGCGCGCGCCTGTCGAGTTTCTAGCTCTGCGCGGTAGGCTTGATCGGCAGCATACTGCGCACGTTCCGTTTCAGACCGTGCACGGTTGTTCGCCTTGGATTCGAACGCAGACCTACGCGCCGGGTCGTTGAGGTCAGCCAAATGCTCTACGTCTGCAATACGTTCCGCCCTCTGCCTGGCCTCGTCTCGCGCATTCGACATGCGAAGCTGATAATTGTCCTGCGCTTCGCGCGAAACGCGGTCCGCTTCGGCCTGTTGAGCGCGGGTGAGGTTGGCATGCCGGTAGGCATTGGCCTGCCGAACGGCATGATCAGCATCGGCAACAGCACGATCCGCTTGCAGGAACGGAGCATAGTCCTGCTCGAGCTGCGCACGTTCGCGGGCCAGCGCCTGACGCTGGGGAAGCGTGGCGTTATAGGCCTGCTCGGATGCCAGTTGTTGCGCAGCTTCCTGGGGTGACGAGAACTGTTGTCCAACAGGACGAGGGCGAGGAACCTCAGGAAGGTTCTTTTCGCCGTCACTCAACCGTTGCCACCGCTCGAGCAGAGCTTGGTGCTTTTCGGCGTTACTGGTGAGAAACTGCTCAGCCGCGGCCCTGCTCGCGCCTGCATCCTGAACAGAACGATACATCTGCGGAGGGAGGATCACGTCCTCGAGCATGATTTGACGGGGAACGGGTGTCGGCAACCGCGGCGGGTTCTGCATGGCCGCATCGACATCGGCCTCGGTCACGGAGCGGCGCTGCGGGTTCCACGGCTCAGGCTGAACCCTGGGCACTGGAGGCGCGTTGCGCGGCGCATTCGCTCCTGGCCCGACTCCAGATAGGTCATGAAGGTCAAACCGATCCATGCCGGCGACTTCCTCCGGCGTCCGCGATCGGTCGACCACGGCGCGCCGGAGGTCCGTCTTGACCCCGTTTCCTATATCGCTCACGGGGCGGCCTGCTCCGGTCGGCTCCAAGGCCTCCTGAACGCGGCGCTCGACGCCCTGGATGGACTGTTGAGCCCGGTTGCGCAGCGGACCACCGAAAACGCCACCCATGACGGTCTCGGCACCCGGCATGTTTTCGGCCAGAGCCGGCGCAAACGGAGGAACGCCGGCTTCCTCGAACTCGGTCTGACGGGCAAGGGCGTTCTGACGCCGTGGCGAAGCCGCCGGAGTGTAAGGAACGGGCTTGGGAAAGAAATTCGTGCCGGTGATAGCCATGCCGGCGATGCCGAGCAAGTCGCCGGGCGTGATGGTGCCCGTCTCGGCCGATTTCTCGAACGCCTTGTAAGGATGATAGATGAATCCGGGGACCGCGAGGCTCAGCGTATTCGTGTTCGGGTTGCGCGCGATCGGCAGAACGTTGCCGCGCTCTAGCCCCTGATCGTCAAGGACGGTCCCGTCGTCCAGCTTGTCGCCTGGACCGTAGGTCTTTTTCCCACCGATTACGCCGCGGCGGACAAGCTCGTCAACGATGGGCTTGTGCTGCTCGGGAACGGCGTTGCGCTTATACAGCTCGGCGTAGATGTCGAGGGTCTGCTGATCGGCCATCAGCGGCCACCGTTGAGTTGCCGCAGAAGATCCTCAGTCGAGACGTTGGAGAGGTCGGGAGCGCGCTTGACGGCCCGATCGCCATCGGAGGACGACAGAGGCCCTGACGGACCACCTGCCAGCGTTCCGTCAGGATTTTTGACGCCCATCACCGCCATCGCGCGCGCGAAGGCCTTGTCGTAGTCCTGCCCGCCGCGGTTCGCCGACAGCAACGCATGATAGAATTGCAGCATGCGCTCGGTCTTGGCTTTGATGCGCGCATCGCCGTCGCCAGGTCGTGGCCCATAGGCGTCGATGAAGTTATGCATCTCGGCCACGGCAACGGTCTTGCCTGATAGGGCATAGGCGATGCCGAGCGCCGCTTGCTTCATATCGGCGAAGGCCTGCCCCGTCTCGCCGATGTTGGCGAGACCTGCGACCGACCGTCCGACGTAATCAGCCCCAGGAATGACGCTGCCTCCGAACCCGCCCTTAAGCAAAGTTGCGGACGCCTGCTTGATTTTTTCCATATTGATGAGGGCTTGGGCCTGGGCTTCCTTGTCGCCCTTGTAGTTCTTGTCCGTCAACGGAAGCTCGCGCCCATCCGGCCCATAGTAGTATCCGGACCGCGGCTGGCGCTTGTAGACGCCAGCCCACAACTCCTGATCCTGCCGGAACGCGCGCAGCTTCTCCTGCTGATCGGGAGAGGCTGCGTCCATCGCGCGCTGACCCTGCATCTCGCGCGTGGCGGGCACATCGACGCGGCGGTTTCGGCCGGCATCGGTGACGACGCCAGGAACGTTCGGGCTGACCATGCCAGTTGGCCCATACATGCGAGCCCTGGCTTGCTCCATGGGAGACGGTGCATCCGGCGGCCTGGCCGACGAACGTTCGTACTCCTCTGCAAACGCTGTCATTGGAACAGCGATAGGATTCCCTCCGTCGTCGAGGGTCCAGATGTTTTGACTGCCGGCCTTGTTCCTAGGCGGAGGCCCGATCTGCCGTTCGATCATCCGGCTTTTTTCGAGCTTGCGGAGGATTTCAGGATTGACGCCGTCCGCCTCGGCGACCTGAATGCCTCTTGACCCTCTGCCCTCGTCGACCCGCATCGACGCATCGATGTCGTCGCGAGGGCCTCCGAGCCGCATCGGCTCCGGCATCTCGCGTGGAAGTTGCCACGTTTCGCCCTGACCCGGTCCATAGAACGATTGCTGCTGCGTCCGCGATAGAGCATTGCGGCTCGGCGCGACAATGTTTCCGTCCTCGTCGAGCCCGGCATCCTGCAAAGGATCGGATACGGGTGCTGGCTGTGGAGCCGCAGCAGGAGGCGCTGTTATCGCAGCGGCGCGGCTGTTGTAGAAATTCGTATGAGCGCGGTTCAACTCGGTCTGCGATCGCTTGTAGTCGTCATCGAGCTTGTTTTTCGCCTTGCCGGCCTCTGCCATCAGCAATCGCGGACCGACAACGGGGTCACGATACATCGGCGGCAGGCTGGAGGCGTCCGGATGACGCGCGAGGTTGGTCTGATGGATCATCGAGCGCTTGGCCGGGTCCTGCTCGGCATCGGCCGCCATAGCAAGATTGCCGATCTCGTCAATGATGCGCTTGCGCTTAGCGTATTCGTGCTCGTCGATGGCGATGTCGAGCTTGCGCTGATTCATGCGCTCCGATGCCAGCGCACGCTCGCCCTGAAACTGCCTGTCCATCCCCTCGCGGTAGCTATCCAAACCCTTCTGGATCGGGGCGAGCGCGTTCGAGATGTCCGCGCCCGCAGGGAGCTCAAACTGGCGGAGCTGCATCAGTGCGTTCATTGCCACCCCCGCGAGAGAGCGTTCTGCGTGTTGGCTTGCCAGGGAAGGCCGCCGCCACCACTGCCGCCACCGCCGCCGAACATCGAGGCCATGTTGCCAGCAGCCGACATGCCGCCCGCACCCGGCGCGAATGCGCTCAGTGCAAGCCCGCCGACCATGCCCGCCGCCTTGAACATGTTGTTCACGCCGCCTTGCTGGGCTTGATAGTTGTTCTGGATGCGCTGCGCTTCGGTGTTCGCGAGCCCGGTGTTGCGGCCGATGGCGTAGTCCGCCTGCTGGTTGCCCTGCTGGCTCGCGAGGTTCGCGCCCGTCTGGGAGGCCTGCCAGCCCTGCTGCTGCTGGCCGTTGATCAGGCCGAGCCAGTTGTTGCGGGACTGCGCGTAGCGGTCGGCCGCGACGCGACCCGAGGCAAGCATGGCACCGCCGCTGAACCCGCCGCCGGTCCTGCCTGCGTTGTACTGCCGGAACTGGTTGCTCAGCGCGTTCCGAGTCGCCTCCTGTTCGGGCGCGGCGAAAGCATTGTAGGTGCCCATCGCGTCGGCGTAGCCGGCCTGTCCGTTGAGCCCGAGCGCGTTGTTGTAGGTCTTCGACGCCTGCCGGCCGCTCTCGATGTACGGGCTGATATACCCGTTCGCGCGGTCATAGCCGGCGTTGCTCGCCGTCTCGGCCTTGTCGTACCCGCTGTTGATGTAGCCGGCCTGTGCCGCCGCCGCGTCGTTCGCCGCGCGCTTGCCGGAAGCGCCGCCGAAAAGGTCTGCAAAGAAGCTCATGTCAGACAGCCTTGTTGAGCAGCACGAGGAAGGAAACCCACGCGGGCGAGCCGAACGGCTCGGTGATCGGAGGCAGCGGCAGGTTCTTCTTGTCCGCGATCTGCTTCAGCATCCGGTAGGCGATCTCGTTCATACCGGCAGCTTCACCGCGTCGAGCGACAGTCCGAGCAACCCGCGCACGACCGCCGCCGACTGGCTCAGCCTGATCGTGCGGCCCGTGTGCTTGATCAGGCCGAGACGGCGCAGCGCGACGCGTGTCTGCCGCTGGCCCTGTGCGCCGACGCTGGTCTGCCGCTCCGCGCTCCACGTCGCGCCGCCGTCGTCGCTGTGCGCGTACATGAGGGACGGGGAGACATCCTGCTCGCCGCCGGTGCCGAGGCCTTGGCCCGCGATCACGTCGGCAAACAGCGCCGAGACCTGCAGGCGGGCCGGGAATGCATGCACGGGCGCGGTCTGCACCGTCCACACCAGCGGCTCGCCGTCCTCCGTCTGTACGTCGGGCGAGGCCGTGAACAGGTACGGGCTCGAGTGGTGGCCGAAGATGCGCTTGGTGCCGAACTGCACCGCCGAGCCGCAGCGCCATTTGGTGGCACCGTAGCTCTCGCGATCGTGCCACTTTCCGGTTTTGGCGTCGTAGACCCGCGTCCATGTGGAGCCCGAAACCGCAACGAACGTATGGCCCCGCGCCGTCCAGCCGAACAGGTTGATCTGATCCGGGCTCGCGTCCGCCGCGATCAGCCGCTCGACATCGTGCGTGCTGATCGATTCGGCCTGATACCCGTTGAGGATGCGCACCGTGCCGTCATGGGCGAGGAACGCGACGGTCTGGTCCACGTCGCACACGCCGTAGGGTGACAGCAGCCCGATCGGCATGGTTGTGGCGATCCCGAACGTCTCGCCGGTGCCGCCGCCCACGTCCTGAATCACGCGCGTCGAGCGGGGACCGAACAGCAGGCCGTCTTGCCCTCGCGCATAGCCGCGCACGATCCCGCGCCCGTCCGAGCTCCCAGACTGGAAATCGAGCCCATCGACCGTCACCGTGTCCACGTCGGTGTAGCGGTATGACCCGTCCGCCATAGTGAACACGAAGTATCCCGAGAGCTGGAATACCGAGTTCGGCGGCGTCAAGTCAGGGTCGCTCAGATCGGTCAGCACGCCCGCCTTGTAGTGCAGCGTCGACCCATCCGCGACAATCAACGCATCCGGGATCGCCGCGCGGTTCCGCGCACTCGTCACCAGCCCGTCAGACGTTACCCCGCCGACCGCGACCGCGCCGCCCGCCTGATCCACCCGCCACAGCCGGCGCCCGACCGTCACCAGCAATTCAGCGTCCGACATCGCCAGGAAGTTCCGCACGCCCCCCGTACCGCACGTCGCCCACCGCGTCAGGCCGTCGATGCAGTAGATCGCAGTCCCGACCTTGCCGCCCTCGCCGATCTTCTCGGCATACGCATTCACCAGCCGCGTCGCCCCGTCGAGCCCGTAGCGTCCTGGTCCACTGCCGAGAGG
>CAZWFX010000046.1:0-13766 GCA_964633425.1 uncultured Candidatus Saccharibacteria bacterium | reverse complement strand
CCCCTTGCGGGAATTTGGGTCCGACGCCTTTGCGCCACCCGTCTCCTTTGCCCAGCGCGGGCGACTTTATCGCCCCCGTGGGCGGCGGCGGTTGCGCTCTGCGCGCAGCACGCCCCTGCTTCTCCACCTGCTCTGCACGAGCAAGTGCATCCATGTCATTGCTCCCTATTCCGGCATATGCCGGCAGTGTCGCGTCTCTCATTACCGATTCCTTTTTCTTGAATGAGCAGGTAAATCGTATTCCTGTGCCGATACAGTGTCAACGCTTTCTTGACAGATTTTTGTGCGGGCGTATTCTCAAACGTAATGAACCGAACGGTAATCGCAGCGTTTGCATATTTCTTTAGCTACTGGAAACAGGGGGCTTTGGCGTATGCAACGGTTCAGAAATAAATAAAACCGCAAACGTACCCAGAAGCCCCCTCTCCCGAGGGGGCTTCTTCGTTACATGACTCGGGATCTGGTTCGAAAACTTCGGCCTAGATCCCGGATCACGTGATCCGGCCGGCATAGTGCCGCGCGCTCTTTAAAACTATAGGGAACCAATGCGTGAAAAAGGCGCTTCGTTCGTTCGCGTTCCGGGGCTTACACCGCGTGAATCCGCTCAACTGCAACAGGAGAAAACACCGATGACTCAGCAGGTTCAGATGCAGGCTGCGCAGCCTGAAGACAAAGCGCGATCCCGACTGCTTGAACACCGCTCCACCCTCATCAACTTGTGGGGTGTGGGATTTGAAAGCGACCCGCGCTTCGAATCCGCGGTACATGATGTCCGCAAGGGGCGTCACCCGGCGAACGTCATCGCTGATTTCAGTGGCAGCTGATGCATACACTCAGCATCACGGGCGGTGCCGGTGAACATCCTGAGGTGCGCGAAAGTGCACGGCGGATGTATCGCCGGCACAGAAATGCAGCACTCGCACTTGTCGAGCGTTTGCAAATTGACGGCACGGAGCAGAACGTAAGCATTCAGATCGAGGATCTGGAACGTCTTGCCGCTTTGGACCCCGAGGCCGCACGCATGCGTGCGGTGCTCATAAACATGATGGTACGTCTTCGTTCGGAGACGTAGCAGATGGTGGAAGCGACGACTGCGTCGCTTCCACCATCGAATTCTTTTGTTCCCTGGAACATGTGCTCGCGTGAGCCCATGTTTCAGGTCGCAACGACCTGTATATGGAAACCTACAGACATCAATTTTCGTGGCGAAGAACACTGGTCTGATCAGTGTTCTTTCACAACACCACGTACGCAGGCGTACGTGCACACAAACCCCTCAAACCCACAGGAGGTCTCCATGGGAGGCTGGTATCACACACAACAGAACTTCGCAGACGTTGAAATGGGTACACTGTTCGGAGCGTGGTGCTCCCAGCAGGAAAACATTGTCGAACCGACACGAACCATTTCAATATGGAGAAGCGCGTGCATGGTGCGGGCCAAGCCGTTTCGGGATGCGATCACCGAGGCGGGACCGATGACACATGAGCATTCACTCGTGTGGCACGCGGATTCCCTCTATCCGCCGGTCAAACGCGAATATCTGAGCCGGATGTATCTCGTTAACTTCGGGAAAGGCGTTACCACACACGGTCCTGCTGTTATGGATTGGAGCCGGAACCATCAACTCGAGCCGGCTTCACCTGCATCGGTCATGGCCCTGTGCGCACAAATTCCCCGCATGCATATAAAGGTCGGTTCCGACCTCATCGGCATCCTTGCGACTGACGCAAAGATCTACGACGGAGTCTTGCGCGCCTGTTGTGTCTGGAATGGGACGGCCATGAAGAGCTGTGCCCTGGTGCCGTTTGCGTATCCGCTCCACGACGACTTCTGGTTCGCGTTCGAATCAAAGCGGAAGCGTTCGTTCGGCGGCACCGCGTGGATCGAAGAGGAGTAATCATTGCACACATCAAAAACGCCGGTCATAGACCGGCGTTTTCTATTTTCGCTTGGATGCTCCCTTCCACTGGTCCCACGCTACCAAAAGCGGCGTCGCGAAGAAGATCGATGAATACGTACCCGCAATGATGCCGATCAGGAGCGTGAGCGCAAAGATACGCGTCGACTCCGGACCGAACACGTAGAGCGTGAGTAGCGAGATAACGACGGTGAGCGACGTGTTGATGGAACGAACAATCGTCTGGCTGAGTGAACGGCCGGCGGTTTCCGCGAACGGTTCCTTGCGTCCCTTTTCATGATTGATGTGCAGGTTCTCGCGCGTTCGGTCGAACACCACGATTGTGTCGTGAATGGAAAAGCCAAGAATGGTAAGGAGCGCGGTCACGAACAGCGTATCTACCTGCGCACCCATAAAATGTCCGAGAATAGCAAACGCACCGAGCGGAATGATCACGTCGTGCACGAGTGTGATGATCGCAATCAATCCGTAGGTCCAGGACGAGATTGGTTCCGAGACATGACGGAATGCAAATGCAATGAACAGCATGATGCACAAAAGCACGACCGCGATTGCGAGCAGCGACTTGTTACGGAGCTCTGTACCGATCGTCGGTCCCACTTCGCTCTGCTGCGTGATCTGCCCGCGGTATGCATCCCCGCCGGAGAGCAGCTCAGGCAACGACGCGCGTTGGACATCGGAGAGGTTGCCCGCGCGGAGCGCGTACCCGTTCTGCCCCGTCTCTCGAAGCGAGTACCCTGTAAAACCTGCACCATTGAGCGCCTCGTGTATGTTTTCAGCCGCCGGTCGTTCGTTCGGGTATGTAACTTCTGCGAGTGTGCCGCCCGTAAAGTCGGTCCCGAGCTTGAGTCCGAAGACGGCAACCGCCACCATGGATGCCACCATGAGCAACCCAGTGAAGGCGAAGAACAGGTTTCTGTTTTTGACGACGAACATACTAGTGTGTGAGACCGCTACCGAATAAGAAGCGGCCGATGCCCTTCTTGGCGTTAATGCCGAGCGCCATCAAAAGCGTTCGGGAGACCGTAATCGCGGTCAGCATCGATACAATGACGCCAAGACCGAACACGAGCGCGAAGCCCTTAATGAGCGAGGTGCCGAGCCAGAACAGGATGACCGCGGTGATGATCGACGAAATATTCGAGTCGCGGATGGAAAGCCACGCGCGATGGAAGCCTTCGCGGATCGCATCTTCGGTCGTCTTACCCGCACGCATCTCTTCTTTCATTCGTTCGAAAATGAGAATGTTCGCGTCAACGGCCATACCGATCGACAAAATGAGGCCCGCGATCCCCGCTGCAGTGATGGTGACCGGAATAAACATGAACAGCGCGAGGTTCGCTATCACATAGAGCGAAAGTGCAATGACCGCGATCACGCCGGGCAGTCGGTACCACAGGATCATAAAGAGTGCGACTGCCAGGAAGCCCCAGATACTAGCCTTCAATCCCTGCGCAACCGCAAGATCACCAAGCGTGCCGGAAACGGTTTGCGTGGAGATAAGCTCGATCGGTACCGGTAACGCACCGTAGTTCAGATTTCGCGCGAGCTCCTTGGCACTGTCGGGCGTGAAGTTACCGGAGATAACTGCCGTACCGCCGGGAATTTCTTCGCGGATGACCGGTACCGAAATGGCGACACCGTCGAGGAAAATACCGAACGAACGGCCTACATTCTCTCGGGTAATACGCGCAAACGTATCAGACCCCTCGGAGTTGAACTTAAGCACGACGACCGGCTGCGACGCCTGACCTGTACCGCCCTGGAACTGGAGCTGCGCCGAAGCAAGGTCCTTGCCTGTTATAGCCGCGGGTTCAAAATATTGATCCGTATTTGTTGCATTCAAATTTGTCGGCTCCGCGCCCTGCTTGAGCATTCGGAACTCGAGCACCGGCGTCTGACCGATGAGCTGGATCGCACGCTCTGTATCTGTAACACCCGGGAGCTCCACAATGAGACGCTCTTCTTTTTGTGCGGCGAGCGCGCTCGAGGTCTGGGTCTGCACGATCGGCTCGGATACGCCGAATGCGTTCACGCGTCGCTCGATGGTGTCGCGCAGTGCATCCATTGAATCACCCTGATCCGCATCGGGGAGGGCCGCAAGGTCTGCCCGGTAGACGAGTTGTGTACCTCCCGAGAGATCGAGGCCGAGCTTAAACGTCTTCTGTCCTGTTACCTGGATGTGATATACGTACCACCCCAAAAGGGCTCCGAGCATGAGGATGATGACTGCTGAAACGCGTCTACTGGCCATGGGGCTACAGTATACGCACAGAGGACCAAAAAGGAAGGGACAAAAAGCACCCTTTTAAGCCCTATTTTGGAGCGCAGCTTGAATTTGACAATATGTATAAATAATGGTATTATCATATTAGTCCACCCTCCCCTCGTGCAAAGCAAAGGATGCGCACATGACGCTTTCGACCGAACAGAAGTCCAAGATCGCCGGCTACACCAATCTCGCGGTCATGCTGATCGTCATGCTCGCCGCCGCCCTGATCATCAAGCTCTCGGCCGGCTACATCGTGCCGATGCTTCCCGACGAAATCTTTCCGCGCATCCTCGCCGGACTCGCTGCAATGGCATGCTGGTGCTACATGGTCTTGTACGGTATCACCTACACATGCGGCAGCCTGAGCGACCGCTGGAAAGCGTGGGGTGCGGAGTGATCATTCGCACGCTACGTGCACATCGCCTCGGATCTTCCGAGGCGATTTTGTTTTATTTGAGTGCCGGAATACTGATCGAAAACGTGCTGCCCTTCCCTTTTTCGGACGCCAGCGTGATCGTGCCGCCGTGCGCATCGATTACCTTTTTAACTATAAACAGTCCGAGTCCGGAACCGTCGGTAAACATTTTTGTCGCATCCTCGTTGCGATAGAATTTTTCGAACAAGTGCTCGCGATCTTTCGCGGCAATGCCGATGCCTGTATCGGTAATGCGAATCTCAATGCGATCCCCTGTCTGCTCGGCAACGAGGGTGACAGAACCTGATTTCGTATATTTGAGCGCATTATCGATGAGATTCTGAACGGCAATGCCGAATTTATCTTTATCGATACGTGCGATCATCGTCTTGCGCGGTATCGAAGAGACGAGCTGCAACTTACGCGTATCGGCCGCACCGTCGAACATGGCGACACTGTCGCGCAGTATCGGCCGTACGTCCTGCGGCACAAGCGACATCGTAAAACGCTCACCGGTAAGCCGTGCCGCACGCAGCATTTCGTTCACACGCTCAACGACGTCTTTCGTACGCTCACTTCCCTTTTTTACAAGCTCCCTCTGCTCGGGCGTTAGTCCGCTTTTTGCCCCCTCGAGAATGTTGAACGTCCACCTGATACCCGCGAGCGGCGTACGTAGCTGATGCGCGGCAATGGAGATGAATTCGGCTTTTGACTGCTCGATCGCGCGATCACGCTCCGCGCGCTCGATAAAGATTCGATTCTCCAGCTCTGAATTGAAACTTCGAATCAACAGCACGCCCAAGAGAATGAGTGCGCCCAAAAGCAATATGTCCGGCATTGATTCCGCAAACGACTCATTCAGCAGGATCCGGAAGAACAGGAAGCTCCATATGGCAAACACGAATACATTCGCCGCCGCGACACGCGTATTGAATATATTATGCGATGACATCGCATAGAACGAGCCGACTGCCAAAAGCGGTACCGCGAGTGCGCGAATCACACTCAATCCCGGTATGTAGATCCCGTACCATGCAAAGAACCCGCCGACACCGCAGGAGGCGCCGACCGTCATCGCGTACAAAAGAATGACGTGGCCCCGACGCGACGGACCGTCTTCTATCACGGCACGTGCGTGCATGAAGACATATACCGCAGAAATGCAGAGCACGTAGTACATCTGGAAGATAAGCATCATCGGACCCGGGAGCGGCGTTACGCTCTGGGGGAGATACGGACCCACCATGAGTGCGCTACCAAGGAACGCGTCCATGCACAAAAACACGACGAACGCGGCAGCCGCGAGTACCAAGATGTCATACGTGATCCGCTCCCCTTTTGATATCGGAATGCGGTCCGTTTTATAGATGCGCGCAAACCGTACAAACAGGATCGCGAGCGCCACATTGCCGACGAGCGATGCGACACGAAGCTCCCGTGCAAGCTCAAGATGCCCGTGATCGAACGCGATACTCGAGGCAAACCCGAGCCATGCCCACCCGGCTGCACCTGCCATTGCAAAGCCGAACGCGCGAGCGACCCGTTCGTGCCACGCATTCACAAACAGAAACGCGGCAGACAGCGTTGCAATGAATGCGGCAATGCCCACACCGAGCGCCTGAACGCTTATGGTGCTCTCTATCATCAGGTAAGTATAGCGAGCAAACCGTCATATAACGGCAGCGTATGCGCGCGACTGTGTCTAGCAAGACTTCAAGGCAAGCAGATTCCGGAATATCATCGCAACCGATATCGGACCGACTCCGCCCGGAACCGGCGTGAATACGCGGGCCGTTTCGGCGCACGCGGGATCCATGTCGCCGAAAATGTTGTCGTCACTTTCAGATGCGCCGGCGTCAATGAGAACGGCGCCTTCGCGCACATGTTCCGGCTTTATGAAATGAGGCTGCCCCGCCCCGGATACAACGATATCGGCACTCTTCAGATCTTCGATACGCCCTTCGTTCAAGGTGAACACGTTCACCGTTGCACCAAGCTCCCGCAAAAGTGCAGCCGTCGGCCCACCTACCAGTCTCCCCGCACCGACAACAACCGCATGTGCGCCTTTGGTAGTCGTTTGCGTTCTGTCCAGAATTTCTTTCACCGCAAGCGCAACCGGTGCACGCGCGATACGTGCGTGTTCCGGAGTAAACGGATTTATGCCGTCGACGTCTTTTTCGACCGGCACTTCGGAAAGCGCAGCATTGATATCGATACCTTCAGGCATCGGGAGCTGCACGATAATCCCGTCGATCGAGGTATCCCGTTTGAGCGCAATCACAGCCTCCATGACCGTCGCGGTCGTGGCGTTCGGCACGTCAATGCGTACCATTTCTACATCGAGCTCTGCGGCAACTTTCGATTTGATAGCAACAAATGATTCGATGACGTGATTATCCATCGAAACGATGATCCCCAGCCGAAGCGGCCCGCTCATGCGTGCCCGCTCCACTTTCAATCCCGAAATAAGCTCGCGGGAGATTGCGCGACCGTCGATGATCATGCGCGACTATTGTACCCCCCACTCTTTTTTAAGCTGTGCGACGCCTTCTTCGACGAAGATCGTCGGTTCCCAACCGAGGAGTTCCTTTGCTTTCTCAACGTTCGCGAGCGCATCGTGCGCTTCGATGCGCGGCGCAGCGTACTGGATCTCGCCACCGAACATTTCCGCGAGTTTCTGGATTGTGATGTTGTGACCGGAGCCGATGTTCATGGCCTCGCCCTTTCCAACTTTTGTACTCGTTGCCGCGAGAATATTTGCTCGCGCCACATCGCTCACATGCGTAAAGTCTCGAGTAACGGTGCCGTCTCCGAATATCGTGATGGGTGTTCCCTCTTTGCGTGCCATCAAAAACTTTCCGATGGCAAGCGCGTACGGACCGTTGGGATCAAGTCCCGGACCGTACACGTTGAAGTAACGCAGGCTGACGGTTTCGATCTTATAGACATCGCTCCAGAGACGAGCAAACAGTTCGCCGACGTACTTCTGCATGCCGTACGGGTGCACCGGCGCACAGACCATTGTTTCGACAAACGGAAGAGTCTCCTGATCACCGTATGAAGAACCGGAGGACGAGTATACGACGCGACGAACCTTTGCGTTTACGGCAGCGGTCAAAACCGAAACAGTTCCCACAATATTCTGGTCAGTCGTTTCTACCGGAAATTCGATGGAATACGGCACGCGCGGGACGGCAGCTGTATGAAAGACAACGTCGGCTCCCTCGAACACGCTTTGAAGCTCCTCGGTCTTTCTGATATCAACGGTGTGCTGCTTTGCCTCGGGCGGCAGCATCGCACCGCGATACCCGTAATCGGTATCCACGAGATGGGTATCCCACCCCGCTTCAACCAATTGCTTGGCGAGGTTTGATCCGATAAATCCCCCTCCACCCGTGACCACAGCTTTTTTGTTCATATTCTATATATATCACGAACCGCGGGCCGTAAGTACGATGCGGATCGTCTGCAGGATAATGAACAGATCGAGCAGCGGCGAGCGATGCTTCAGGTAGAACAGGTCGTACGAAAGCTTTTCTTTGGTGGCCGCGATATCGGCGCCATGATGCGGGTGCCGGTCGTGCCGGAGCTGTGCCCATCCCATGAGACCGGGAGTGACGAGGTACCGTGCGTTGTAGTACGGAATGCGTGCGCTGTACTGCGCTGCGAGCGCGGGAAGCTCCGGTCTCGGCCCCACGAGCGACAAATCCCCCTTAAACACATTCCAAATCTGGGGCAATTCGTCGATACGGAGCACGCGCAACCATTTGCCGACACGAGTAACCACGAGTTTGGTCTTGCCGTTCTCACCGTACACGCCGGAATCATTGCCGCTCATCGAGCGGAATTTCACGATCTTGACCGGTCGCTGGAACCGGCCGACGCGCTCCTGTGTAATAAAAATATCGCCGCCGTCGTCGAGCTTTATCATGAGTGCCACCACGGGGTAGAAGATGAGCGACAATACGCCGATGATCGACGCTCCCATGATGTCGATCACGCGCTTCAAGGCGTCATACAGGCGAGATGTTGCAGCGGAGCGAAGTACCCATTCGTATTTCACAAGCGTGAGCGGAACACGATCAAACATTTCTTCGTAGAGCTCCGCAGCATCAATGAGCGCGAAACGGCGTTTGTGGAACGCAGCATCGTAAATAATCGGCAACGCCGCAGAAACCGCAGCATCGGAGAGGTCAACAACCAAAAACGTTACGTCCTCTTCCCCAGCCACGCGAACGGTGCGCTGAATCACCTCGTGCGAGGGTGCCACGGATGTGTCGACCATGTAATCGAATGTAAACGCCGCATGAGGGTCGTTCTTCACCTCTTCGGCGAGCGCATGCGCATCGTGACCTGACGCGATCAGCACGCCGCGGAGTTTTTTGGCACGAGGCATGCGGGCAAACATAAGCACACGCCACATAAAGATCAGTACGAACGATACGACGAGATAGAGCACGAGGATCGTTTTCGGAGCGAGTCCGAAGAACGGGATCATAGAAAAGAACAGTGATGCGAGCACCACGTTGATGGTTTGGGTATACAAAATGGTTGCAGGAAGCCGGCTGCGGAACAGACGTGTGTGCCGACCGTACAAACCGGCCACAAAGAAAACTATGATCCACGCGGCAAAGAGAAACAGGAACGGGACCAAATGGAGCGTAAAGAGCTCCCGCGAAGGCGTCGCCAAATATCGAAGCGCGAGCGTAAGCCAGAGCGACACGATGAACACCACGATGTCGCCCACCAAGAGCAGGATATACTCCCTTTTCGGTATAAGTGTCATAGCCTAGGTCCGCGTATCATGGCATTGTAGATAGGATGAATCAAGAAAGCGTGACACGACGAAAAAAGGTACTTTTCTTGATAACCAAGGCCACATTTGGGGGTGCCCAGCGGTACGTGTATGACCTCGTGACGAATCTCCCCCAACACGAGTACGAAGGAGGGGTCGCATTCGGGGTCCGGGGGAGGCTCGCGGACATGCTGGAGACCCACGGCATCCCTACACTCGAGATCCCCTCGCTCAAGCGCAATATCAATATCGTTTCCGACTATAAGAGCTTCTCCGAGATCAAAGATGCCATACGAAGCGCGGGTCCGGACGTGCTCCACGTGAACAGCTCGAAGGCGGCACTGCTCGGAGTATTGGCGGGCCGGGCGCTTGGTGTGAAAACCATCGTCTTTACGGTGCACGGATGGCCTTTCAAAGAAAGCCGCGACATCTTCAGTCAGTGCGTCATGCTGCTATTC
Source organism: uncultured Candidatus Saccharibacteria bacterium (assembly GCA_964633425.1). Classification (GTDB taxonomy): domain Bacteria; phylum Patescibacteriota; class Minisyncoccia; order Phycocordibacterales; family UBA2100; genus UBA10103. The sequence continues at coordinate 3,905 of CAZWFX010000046.1, read as the reverse complement.
AGCTGGCTAACCGCGGTACTCGCAACCACCGTGATCGTTCTGTCGACGACCGACGAAACCATAGCGCTTCGAATGCCAGGGGTCCGCAGGAAAACCGTGAGGATTCCGCTCGGCAGGGAAAATCTGAATCTCGCCTCCCCGAACGAGGCGTTCAAAGAAATGTTCGGAGCGATCCCGGTGCCGCAGATCAAACACGACACCATGCGCCTCGTATCGATCGCGGAGCTCACAAAAAACAAAGGTATCCGATATGCGATTGAGGCGGTATCTATTCTGGCCGCACGCGGTCGCGACTGCATCTATACGGTCGTGAGCGACGGCGAAGACCGTGAGTCTCTGATCTCGTATGCGCGAGAGCTCGGGGTTGCCGACCGCGTATTCTTCCCCGGGTTCATTCACGACGCCGCACGCTATCTGTCGGGATTCGATATCTACCTGCTGCCGTCCCTCAAAGAAGGCATGCCGTATGTGTTGATTGAGGCGTCGCTTGCAGGGATGCCGATCGTGGCCACGACAGTCGTAGATGCCGACTTTGCAGAACAGCTCTCCCGCACCAAGCTTGTGCCGCCCGGCAATGCGCTCGCACTCGCGGATGCGATCGAGTCCTTTTCGGACCGCTCGCGCTCGTCTATCACGAACGAAAACCGATTCCCCCTCCCGGACATGATCACGAGCACACTGGAGCTCTACGGATCGTAGATTACATTGCTCCGACCAATTCCGTTTCGTCACGGGCTTGGATCGACGGGCGCGCATAGCGCCGCAGGCCCATCAAGAGACCCAGCGTCAGATACTCTGTCAGCAGGTGCGACCCGCCGTAGCTCATGAACGGAAGCGTGGTCCCCGTGATCGGGAGAAGTGCCATGTTCATACCGACATGCACAATGAACTGCGACAGAAAATAAATCGCGATCCCTGCCGCGAGCAACGAATCAAAGTTGTTCGCACCATGTACCGCCACGTTCAATATGCGTAGGATAAGTACACCAAAAAGCCCGAGGAGGATAAGCACGCCGACGAACCCCCACTCTTCGGCATACGCCGCAAAGATAAAGTCGGTCTCGTATTCGGGGAGAAACTGTAGCTTCGATTGCGTGCCGTATCCGATCCCCTTACCTGTTGCCTGCCCCGAGCCGACAGCGACCGTAGACTGATACGCGTTGTAACCTGTGTTCTGAATGTCGGCGAGCGGGTGCAGGAACGTCATGATTCGGTCTTTTTGGTACTGCCGCAACCCGAACGACCACAAACCGGCAAATATAACGACACCTGTTATGAGGAGCACTGCCAAATGCTTCCAGGAGATCCCGGCAACAAGCACCATGCCGAACCAAATCGAGAAGATGATGATTCCGCTCCCGAGGTCAGGCTGAAAGAACACGAGGACGAAGAGCAGGAACGCGTACGCACCGGAAACGAGAATATGGCGGAAATGCTTGATTTCGATGTGACGACGATGGAAGTACTTTGCGAGCACGATCACGAGAATGAGCTTTGCAGGATCCGACGGCTGGATCGCGAAAATACCAAGGTCGAACCGGTTCTGCGAGCCGTAGACGATCGACCCGAATGCATAAATAAGCGCAAGCAGTGCGCACACCACCACGAAGAGCCCTACCACAATCGGAGTTCGTCGCAGGAAACTGTAATCGATCATGCTCGCGATCAAAAAACCGATGAGCGATATACCGATCCAAATGGATTGGTGCTCAAAGAACGCGACAGTGGGAGTGAACGAGCGCATCGTGACCAACCCCAAGAGCGAGATGGCAAGCGCTGAGAGCAGCATGTACCAGTCGATATGAGCAAACGAGCGCACGCGCGCCTCCGCTTTCTTCAGTGCGGAGACCATACCTATGGTTTCGGGGGGCCCGGTTCGACAAGCGGAATGATATCGATCCTACCCACACCCACGGTAAACGGATCCGGCCAGGTAAATGTGATGTCCTGCTTTTCTCCGGCACGCAGCTTCGGGATCTTGGTTTGTGAACTCGCAAATGCGTTGCCCGCCTGATCAAAAATGGTCGCAATCAGGAGCACATCGGTCATGTCGAGCACTGATGTATTCAGCGCTGTGGCTGTGACGCGTGGCGCGGTCCCGGTGTCGACTATGCGTTTGTCATTCACCTGCACGATGCGCGACCGATCGGACATACGCTCCCAGACAGGATCGTCGGTAAAAATGAAATAAGTACGGACAGCGGTTCGATTGCCCGTTTGAATCCCGCTTTCGAATACCGGTGTAACGGAGCCGGGCATAATGAACGTCGCGCCTTCGCGCTCGGCAACCAGCACATTTTCGCTGTCGTAGAGCGCAAAGCGATATGCGACACGCTTAACGCCCGCACCCTCGTTCGAATTCTGAATATACGAGACCGCATTGAATGATCCGTCGCGCACCGGGAAACTGCGCGCCCACAGTATCGGCGCCGGCGTAAGTGCCTGTTCGTCGAGGAGTCGACACGGTCCGCCGTGATCCGGCGATGTTTCGCCCTGATTCTGTTTACCGTCGGTACAGGTGGGTGGAATCGTGAGGTACCAATACATGATCGGCCCGCCGACAGTGACGAGGAAGAACAGGAACACGCCGAGTCCGTAGGTAGCGCGTCGTCTGGAGGCCCATGACATAGAGGCATTGTACAGGCAAGCGTAGTGAGCGAAAAGGCAGAATGAAATTCTGTCTTTTCCGAGCGAGCGCCGCCTGCATCGCGTAGCGATTGCGCCGCTTGACTCTGCGGCGAAAAGTCCGATAGTAAGCACAGTTCAGCACGGGAGGCCCCTATGCCTGCGATCGTACAGCTCTATCCTGAGTGGCCGCGCACCACGCTCAGACTCGCCGTTCCGATGAACGTAACGCACACAATGCGTGTACTCCTGAAACACGGCGGCAGATTCGTGGAATGTTCCCCCGAGGTGATCTCGTACCCCGAGGGAGACATTACATTCACCGTGCATCACTTCGTTGACGGCGATCGCGCATTCAATCTGTTCGCCGATAGTCACGGATGGGCACTGCTCGATAAGGTCGTCATGAAGCTCGTGCAAGAGGGTGTGCTTCTCTCTGACGAGACACCGTAAACTCCCGGGCCGCACACTGTGCGGCCCGCTGCTTTTCTTCATCAAATATTCAGGTCGACCGGATACAATGCGTGGCTGGAGAGAGCTATTTTTTCGCGAAGCATATCGAAAGGACCGCCTTCCACAGGAAAGCGGTCCTTTCGATATCTGTGGTGGCTATCGACCAGCTTCGTGGAGCGCCTCCGCTCTTTTATGCAGCTCCTGCAACTGCCGTAACGCCTGCTCTAAAATATTTCGCACTTCAGTCTGATCAACTGACTGATCCGTGTCTCGCTCCTGATCCAACAGATCCAGCTGTGTATGGATCGCATCTTCGTGTCTGCGTAGTCGGGCAATCTCCCGCTCATAAATATCCTCGCGCATCTCTTTCGCCGCCGGCGGTTTTGGAAAGTGTTCATTCATGTCAAAAGCATACCATCGACACGCTCTGTGCTGGCGCCATAACGGGAATGAGACGGAGTCTCATTCATTACATCGTGTCGGCGGCCGACTCTCCTTCGTAACGAGCTGCCCGGTCCGCGTAGCGGCGGCGAGTACCTACTCGTGCCCGGCGCCGCCAGGCGCATCAAATAAAAAAGACCAGGTTTGATCCTGGTCTTTTTTATTTGAACACTCTGTGCTGGCGCCTACCTACTCTCCCCTTGCGAGTACCATCGGTTCTGGAGGGCTTAACTGCCGTGTTCGGAAAGAGAACGGGTGTGACCCCTCCGACAAAGCACCAACACAGAGCGTTCAACATGCTTGCGCATGCATAGCTCTGCGCACATTCACCACGAAGAGTGATCAAGAATTTTTATACAAACAGAGAATCAGAAAGCGTCACGCGA
>CAZWFX010000045.1:0-13902 GCA_964633425.1 uncultured Candidatus Saccharibacteria bacterium | reverse complement strand
TCAAGGGCTCGAAGAAGCACGGCTACATCCAGGACATGGAGGCAAAGTTTGCCGCTATGCAGCCGGTAGAAGTTCCGGAAGCGAACGTTTCCGAGACAATGCGCGCCTAAATTTCGTAGGCAATGCAGCAAAAAGGGGCCATTAGTGGCCCCTTTTTGCATGTGTGCAGGTATGACAATGATATTGACAGATGTCAATATCTATGCTATATTGGCCGATAGCAAGGAATCTACCCGATCCACGGACAACGCAACCCCACCAAGGAGACGACGGATGACGAAGGTTATCTACAAGACCGGTGCGAACGGTGCGCAGGCTCTGAGGGCTGTCTCGGCGTCAGAGGACGGTTCGCAGGTGCTCTTCCGCAAGGAGGGCGCCCCGAGCCGGCTTGCAGCCGACCAGATCGCATCGCTTGCGATTGACTTCACTATCATCTTCGCCGACTACCTGCAGCAGCGTGGTGCGGATGCCGCGGCGTACTTCGGTGCTCCGCGCGCGCCCGACCACAGTTCGGCTATCACGTCGAACAGCCGGCACATGCCGCGGCGTGGCGCCAAGATTATGTGCTCGCGGCTCGCGAGGTAGACGTACATTCACGGCAGGAACCGGCGCAGTCGCGCCGGTTTTTTGTTTGTGATACAAGGTGCCAAGGATATGGAGGTATTGGGATGATCAAGAAGCCAAGCGAGATCGGCGAAGCAATACGCGAAGTCATCGGTTCGCTCCCGAAACAATCCGGCGACAACATGCCGCCCTTGCACGGGTGGCAGCAGGTAACGGCAGATTTGCCGTCGTTGATCGACATGGAGCGCGTATATCGCGCTTTCCATCCGCTCATTCATGGCGGCGAACACGCGGCACTCACACAGATCGCGGAAGCGATGGAGGAGTTTCGCGGCGCGCAGCCGTTCGAGGAAGGTGACGCACTGTACAGTGCGATCATGTTCACCCGCCACGTCGGCAGCTTTTTGTTCACGTTCGGCTTGAATGATCCGAGCGTTCGCATGTATTGCATGGGCGTCTCGTGGCAAAACGATGACCGTCGGGCCATCGAGCAGCTCGCGCACTGCAGCCGAATGGCATCCGACTTCGAGGATCGCGTCGAGACGAAGTACCTCGATGTGCGGGACGCACAGATCGGCAAGCACGGTATCGCGCCTGCACCCAAAGAGCCTGAGTGGGAGCGGTGCGGATTTGCCCCCAGCAGTCAGTGAAACGAGAAGCGGGATGCGCAGTCATCCCGCTTTTGTTTTTGTATACCCGTGCTTTGATTAGAGAGGTACAACACGCAAAAAACGCTGGGAGAGAAACCATGATGGTCGCCGGATCGATTCATGAAGCGGAAATGCGAACTTGTGACGAACGGAAGTCGATAGCGATCTTTCGCCGGGTCCAAGACGTGCTGTCGGAAGCCCGGAGCGAGAAAGATACGGTCGCGCAGGCGCTCGCACGGGTACGCAAGCTGATGCACACCGAGTTCAGGGACGTCACAATCATTCGGAGCTTTGCCATTGACGATGCGCAGAGCCTCGGCGAATGGCATATGCGGGTCCGCTATCCTGGAGGTCGCGAAGTTGCTATCACGCATGACGCGTGAAATGGTAAAAGAGCCGGTCAGCGTTTTTGCTGCCCGGCCTTTTGACGTTAAGAGCGCGTAGCGTTCGTACGTACAAAAGGCGGTCGCGGAGCGAGGGCTCGATCGCGAGACGGGGCCTGCGTGCGCTTCGCAGCAGCGAAGCGACATGTGGGCCTTTTGACGTTTACACCCTGGCTTTGTATTGTTGCTGCGGTCAACTAGGAACCGGAGACCGATAATGGCCAAGTCAGGAAAGTTGGATGCATCGACCCAGTTGTTGCTCGACCGTGCCATCTGGCAATGCAGGGGTCGCACGATCGACCTTGTGAAGTCTCTGCTCGCATCGATTCGCGGTATCGATGTCGACGCGCTGCCTCGCAGCGGTGTCGGCGATGTGACGCCGGCAGAAGTGAATGCCATGCAACAGCTCGCGCCGCGACTCTTGCAGGACGCCTTCGCCGCGCTGCATATCAAGGATGTCGCGAATGGCTGACATCGAGGCGATCAGGGCAAAATGGAACGGCTATCCGAACATTCAGCGCTTTATCCTGATCCAGGCCCAGTACGGCAACGATCCGCTTATGCGGCGGCTCGAACGAATGAGTCCTGCACGGGTTGCGGTCTTACTCGCTTCGTCTCTTGCTGAAATGGAGGCTATGGCGGGCGCGTTGTTGCGCGGCATGGATCGTGCGGCGCAAGGTCTGCCGCCGAAGGAGTAGGTACAAATGCCGAGCGGTCACGCCGCTCGGCATTTACATATTGTGGAAAATGTTGTATCGTAACGCCGGCCAAAACATCACTGAGGAGGATCTACGTGCCGCCATTTCTATCGTCCAAACGAGTCATTGCTATCGTGATCGCACTCGGGTTCATCGCAACCGGGTATGCTCTCCCGCGTGTGGTGCAGAGCGCAACCGAGATCACGCCCACATCGGTGCGTATCGTCCGGCCCGACGGATTCTATTCGACGGTCTCGTACGTGCGCGATGATGCGCGCGGCACCGAATCGGTGCACGCATCAACGCTGGCGCTGCGCAACGTGCATGTCGACTACAGTGCGGCATGCTCGTGCATCAAGCGCTTTACGCACTACTCCGGCGTCACCGTCTACACGGTGTTCGTGTATCCGGAGCGGAGCGAGGCGTTCTATATGCTCGGTGTGCACGATACGACCGACGGCATTCCGCAGCATCCCGGCACGACGATACCGATCTCGAAGGCCGGCGCGGAGATCGCGCAGGCGCAATCGGTGCTCGACGAGGTCCGGAAACGGTTCGCGAATCTGGTACCGAAAACCTAAGGGGGCACGGTATGGCAGCATCACCAGGAGACCACGGTCACGGCGGCTCGAACAGGGTCATTGCGCTCGGTGCAATGGTCGTCGTACTCGTGGCCGGATACGTCGGCGGCGACTCGGTGAACAACATCAGGCTCGGCATGTCGGTCTCGATCGGTGCCATCGGTTTTGCGTTCCTGATTGCACGCGGATGAACAGTACAGCTCCGGATTCGGCAACGAATCCGGAGTTTCGCTTTTCTATATCGGGAAGGGCATAATGGCTCTACCTATGGCCTCTGACACCGTACAGCAAATCAAAGACCGACTATCGATCGTCGACGTGGTCTCGCAGTACGTAAAGCTGGAGCGTGCGGGCGCGAGCACCCGTGCCCGCTGCCCGTTCCATGCGGAGCGCACGCCCAGCTTCCACGTATCTCCCGAGCGCGGCACGTATCACTGCTTTGGTTGCGGCGAAGGCGGCGACATATTTTCGTTCATCGAAAAGATCGAAGGGCTGGATTTTAAGGGAGCGCTCAAGGTGCTCGCCGAAAAGGCGGGGGTAGAGATCGAGTATGAAAAACCTGAGCAGAAAGACGCGCGCGATCGCCTGTTTGAGCTTTTGGAAGCGGCCACTATTTTCTATACATCGCGACTCACCGACGAGGCCACGAAATATCTGAAAGACCGTGGGCTCACCGACGGCACGATCAATCAATTCCGTGTCGGATGGGCAGGGGATTCGTGGAGTGCGGCGTCGGAGTTTTTTAAATCGAAAAAGTTTAGCGACCACGAAATAGTGGAGGCCGGTCTCGCCAAAAAGAGTGAGCGCGGGGGACTGACCGACAAGTTTCGCAACCGCATTATGTTCCCCATCGGCGACCCCGCGGGGCGCATCGTCGGATTCTCGGGCCGCATATTCGGCGACAAGGCATCGCCCGAGGCCCCGAAATATCTTAATTCGCCCGAGACACCGCTGTTCCACAAATCACGCATTCTGTATGGGTTCGACAAGGCGAAGCAGAGCATTCGCAAACATAATTTTGCGATCCTGGTAGAAGGCCAGATGGATCTCTTGATGTCGCACGAAGCAGGCTGGGGCAACACCGTTGCGGTATCAGGCACTGCATTTACGCCCGAGCACGTGACGCTTATCAAACGCATGACCGAGAACCTGGTGATTGCGCTCGATGCGGATCAGGCCGGTATTAAGGCGGCGGGCAAGGCGGCGCGCGTGGCACTCCAGGGCGGAATGAACGTAAAAGTCGCGCAATTGCCTGCAGGCAGCGACCCTGCGGACTTGATTCTCAAGGAAGGCGTGGAGGCATGGCGCGCTGCGATACGCGACAGCAAGGACATCATTACGTTTTTGCTGGATGTGCTGTACACGCACGCGCCCGAACGAGACAAGTTTCGCCGCAATGTAGAGGCAGTGGTATTGCCGTACCTGGCAGACGTGCAGTCACCGATTGCGCGCGAGCAGTATGTGCGCGAAATCGCTCGCCGACTCAATGTGTCGGAGGGTGCCGTGATGGATACGTTTAACAATGTGCCGCGCGTGCCTGCGCACGCAGGTGCACGCGTGCCCGATGCGACACACACCGAGGTACCGGTCTCGGATCGCACGCAATTGTCCGACAAAGTGCGCCAGGCGTTTGCGCTTTTGGTGTGGCAGGAAAGCATGCCGGCCCGCGCGATTGATACCAATCGGTTCGAGATGGATCTGCGCGATGCGCTCGGGGAATCGGTACTCAATGACCTGCGCGGAATGCCGCAGGCAGACCAAGAAGCCATGCGGTTTTTGGCGGCGGAGATGTTTCGCACCGTGAGCCAACTGGATCGCGAGGCGGTGCAGATCGTGAACGCCCTTTTGCGCCAGCGGCTCCAGGCAGAAATCGCCGCACTTACGGTGGAGATCCGGGATGCCGAGGCCCGCAAGGACGACGCTGCCGTGGAAAAGTCATTTGAGATCCTCAACAAGCTTCGGGAGCGACTTGCGCAGGTTTCCGCACAGGTATAAGATAGGGATGTTAGGCATAGGTAGGTAAGTACATAAGCCTAGCCATTTGAAAAAAGCAGCTTCCTGAAAGAGGGGCTGTTTCGATACGTTTGTATATATAGGAACGTATTCATCATATTTTCAGTAAAAAATTATCAGTATTCAAATAAACAAACTTCTCATGGCTACATCTAAGAAGAAGACGGTAAAGAAGGCGACCAAGGCGACGACGCGTGCTGCAAAGGCCACCAAGACAAAGAAGGTGGTGAAGCGCTCCACAAAGACGAGCCGCTCCAGCGCTACCTCGCGTGCACAACGCTCTGCGCCGCGTGCTGCAAAAAAGACGGCTCCGGTACCGGAGGTAAAAGGCGGCAAGGTAAAAAAGCAGGTGCTTGCGGGTGCGAAGTTTGAAATGAAGGGCAAGTCTGCCGCAAAGGTAGAATCGCTCATCAAGCTCGGCCGCGAACGCGGATACATTACGTTTGACGAAATCCTCCGCGAATTTCCGACCGTCGAGGATGACATGACGCTGCTCGAAGACATGTACGAGCGGTTTTCGACTGCCGGCATCGACGTGCTCGAAGGCGGCGGCATGCTCGAAGACACGAGCGCAGATTCCATCCTTGCATCCAAGAAGCTCCAGAACCGCCGCTCTGATGCATCGTACGATTCCGTGCAGATGTACCTCCGCGAGATCGGTCAGTATCCGCTGCTTAACGGTGAGCAGGAGAAGGACCTCGCCAAGCGCATCTTGGTCGGAGACGACGAAGCTCGCTCGATCCTCGCGCGCTCCAACCTGCGCCTCGTGGTATCGATCGCCAAGAAGTATGTAAACCGCAGCCCCGACCTCACACTCCTCGACCTGATTCAGGAAGGAAACCTGGGCCTCTTTAAGGCGGTCGACAAGTTTGACTACTCAAAGGGCTTTAAATTCTCGACCTATGCCACCTGGTGGATCCGTCAGGCGATCACACGAGCGCTTGCCGACCAATCCCGCACTATCCGTATTCCGGTGCACATGGTGGAAACTATCGCCAAATACAAGCAGAAGGTGCGCGAGCTCTCGCAGCACTTGGGCCGCGACCCGTTGCCGGAAGAAATTGCCGCAGAAATGGGTATCGAAGTCGACAAGATCTACACCATCCAGAAGATCAACCAGGACACAGTATCGCTCGAGAGCCCGGTGGGTGAAGACGACGATGAGCGATCAACACTCGGCTCGTTTATTGCCGACGACACGATTGCCGCGCCTGACCAGGACGCATCGTGCCGCATCCTCTCCGAGCAGATGATGGGCATCCTCGATGAGCTTTCGCCGAAGGAGCGCAAGATCCTGGAGATGCGAAACGGACTGACTGACGACGGAATCTGCTACACACTCGAAGAGGTGGGCCGAGAATTCGGCGTCACCCGCGAACGTATTCGCCAGATCGAGGCGAAGGCCTTGGAGCGTATTCGTTTCCACGAACGAGCTAAACAGTTGCGATCGTACTAATCACTCCAAACAATAAACCGGGCCAATAGCCCGGTTTATTCGCTACCGTACTTTAGCTCCCGCATCTTTTTTATTGATTGGAGCAGTTGTTGTCTCGAAGGGGGTTTGTTTTGTGTATTTTCAGGATGATGAATATGGTTTCGAATATACTTTTGCAAAGACACCGTCTCGTCCCGCCCGGTTTTTGCGTTCTTCCAAGTTAATTTTTTTTCAAGAGCATCAAGTGTGTTTGGGGTGGTGTCTTCAAGATACCCGTAGAGTTCATTGTGATAATCGTGAGTAACTATACTGAACACTTCATAGTTGACTTCCGAATATGATGTTACTCGTTGTGAAAAAGGATTGACAGCAGTACGGTCTCCGTTTTTTGTTACCCGCAGCGATCTTTGAAGATTTTCCTTATCGATCATGTAATTAGAGTGCGTAGCGAATACGACAATATTGTTAAAGTCGTTATTCGTGAGATCGATAAGCTCATCTAGAAGGAATTCTTGTGCCTGCGGATGTAGATGAGTTTCAGGCTCATCCAGGAGCAGAAGCGTTCTATGCAGCTCTTCTGTTGCATGATCTGCAGAGACAGTGAGTAAGAATGAGACGAACTGTTTAAAACCATCGCTGCGTTGGGATGTTGTTTTTGCGCGATAGTCTACCTTTTCGTCCTCGATGAGGAACGAAATTTTTCCTCCGTTTATCTGAAAGCCGACTTTGATCGGGTGGTTCGGCCAAACTTCTTTTATGTGGGTTGTTACTGCGTCACTCAGTCGTTTTTGCAAGTTGTTTATCGAGGCAGGGTCCGACAATGTCTTCCCAATTTCCGTCTTTATCGAATCTTCGTCTATTTTCGCAAGTTTGAAACAGTTGAATAAGGGGACTGAGACGTCACTAGGTTTTTCGGCAAAGGTATTTAGGTCTATTTCATTATTAATCAAATATTTGTCCTCAGATTTCCAAACTGTTATGTTGTGGGTCCAGCCATAAAAGTACGTAGGATGATATTGCCTACAAAAGTCTGACAGACTAAAATCAGCGCCATCATCGGAGTGCTTTTCAACGATCACCCCGTCCTTCTCCGTGTATTTTCCAAAGTTATCTTTTGTCCAAACTATAGTCTCTCGCTTGGTTCTTGCAGGTGTCGTTTCATTTGAGAAAGAAACAGTCACCGTTACCTCGACAGGTTTTACTGCGTTTACGAGGTCTTTCCCTGCGCCTTTTTTTACGAGCGACTCTCGCAATCCGTTTAGGTTCGTGGTCGAAGCGTCGTAAATGTAATCAATTACTACTGGAGCGCCAGTATCGTAAAAATCCTGTGGGTATGAGACAGAAGCTTGTTCAAGCAGTGCAAGAGCTTTAAGGATATTGGATTTCCCTGTTTCGTTGACACCAATCAGTGAAAAAGTGGTTGAGTCTGAAATGGCTTCTAATTCAAAAGGCATGTCCTCTATGCTTCTGAAATTCTTGATATGGACTCGTTTCAGCTTCATCACTGAGTAATGTACGCCTCAATAATCAAGAATGCTAGGGAGGAGGGATTCGTTGACCGAGGGGTGGGGAAATGGGATAGTCCGGGCGGGAATGCACGACTTTTGATCAGGAGACGGACATGAATATGTATATTGTGCAGCTCGGTAAAAAGATTCGCTTGATTGAAGCGGGTTTGGGCAGTGGCGCCGGCGTTGGCTCGTCGGTCTCGATGTATCGAGAAGCCGGAATGAAAGAGTGCGATGCGTGGACGGTAATCAAGGTGTTCGATCGCGAAGAACTCCTGCGGTTGCAGGGCCTCAAGCGCCTGCTGGGTGACGAAGGCTTCAAAAAGTTTTTCGACACTCTCTTTGCATTCGACGTCCTCGGGTAACGCGCTCTTCGACGCCATATGCATCGCAACTAAAAGCCCGGTCTCGCACCGGGTTTTCGTTTTTTTAAGACAATCCTTTGAGCAAGGGTTCCCCTTGCTCAGGAATATTGAACAAACAAAGCGGCCGGTTCCCTCTAAGGGAACCGGCCACCGAAGGCTAGATGCAGAGATCGGTTATCGTGCGACCTTGCGCATGGCATGCGGAAAGGCGTCACATAGCCATTCGAAAATGATGTAGGCGACTGTGATCGGCACGATGATGAACACGGCGCTTGCAATCATGCTTGATGCAATGAGGCCGGCGAGTGAGTTCGCGAACTGAAAAACATGCTCGTTGATAGGGCTCGCAAAGCGAACGAGGAAGGTTGCTTCGACGAAGCCAGTCACGAACACGCTTGGGATAATGATTTTCTCGTACTTTTTGCCGGCGCAGACAATTACACAGCCAACGAAATTGAAGGTCATCAGACCGAGGAGTGTGTAATCAAGCCAGGTGATTTTCATGGGTATCCTCCGGGTTGCCGTGCTGCATTCATTCCAACTGCCAGTACAATACAATATAAAATTTGCAAGTCAAATATTTTAGCAACGGCGTTCCTAGCTCAGGAATATTGAACAAACGAAACGGCCGGGTCGCAGGGGAACCGGCCGGTGGCGCTGACCTAGCGCGAGAGAATTCGGTGGATGAGCTCACGTCTCATCACGCGAATCGTTAAGATATCGCCGAGTCGCAATGCGCAATACGAGAGCGCGATGATCAACAGGAATACTACGATAATCGCGCTGTCCTTATCTGCACCGCCGATCCACTCCTGTATTGTGGGAAGCGTGAAGCCGGCGGGGAAGAAAGAACCAATCCATACCAGAAATACCACATAGTCTGCGCCGTGCCATCCGGCTTCCTGGAGAATGCGGGAAAGCACCCCGAGCAGAAACGCCACGAAGAGGCATTGGAGGATGATGACTATTTCAAGCATTTGTAACTCCCGTGTTGCAGTTGCAGCCGCTATCCTACGCCTCAAAAAAGAAGAGCGCTAGGCAGCCGACACTCGTTGACGCGCGGGTGGGGAAATGGGATAGTCTGGGCGGAATTCACAGGAAGTGGGAGGATCGGAATGAATATGGATCAATTTGGCGGCGAGGGCACGGTGATCGGTGCGGCACTCAGTCACATGGACATCGCGTTCCTGGATGGTGCAGACAACAGTCCGCACTGGAGTAAACGCAATCATGCGCCGCTGAAGAAACACTTTGCCCCGCTCTTCTATCAGGGGGGTATCGCGGAGGGGCAAGGCACGATCGTCGTCGATTCCGAGGGCAGACAGTATGCCGTCAAATCGATGGATGAACTGATCCGTGTGTGGAAGCACGCCCGGATCAGCCACTGTTTCGATATGAACCCCGAGGCCTACGACAGGATCAGGGGCAAGATCACGTTCCACGCTTTTCCCGAACTCGAAACGGCCTAGTCGCCGTTTGCTTACAATAAAACCCGGTCTCGTACCGGGTTTTTCTTTTTTATAAAAAACAAAAGGCCGGTGTCCGAGGGGGATACCGGCCCGATCTGGTGAGCAAGGATGGCTTGACCAAAAGACTAATGGCGCGTGAATGCGTTGAATACCAGAAACGCGAGCCCGACCGCGAGTCCGAATTTCACGAGGCGAACCAGCGGCGACGACTGAATCTGTGGCCTCGGTTCAGAAACCGCCGGAGCCTGTGGTGCAAGCCGTTCGGTGATCATTTCGAAATGCATCTCCGCAGTCGCAGGACTGAACACTGCAAATACGGGGGATTCCGGTCCATTTTTTTTGTGTGGCGCAGCACGTTACTCCGCGCGGATTTCGATTGCGCGCAGTGCTTCGGAGCCGACTTCGACCGCGAGCACGCACACGCGAATGTTCTTCGGGAGCTTGCCGTCGCGCGTCGTGTTCATGATGGGGATTCGTCCCCGCGTATCCGGACTCACGACCGCCATTCGCATAGTGCTATAGGCTTCGTCGAGCCGGATAACGCCGCTTCGTCCGTCACGGCTTACCGTGAGGATGTACCCGGGCAATTGCACGGATTGCTCAGTCGTCATGGTGCCTCCGTTGGTTGGGTTTCCTGCCGTATCCTACGTGGGTATCGCCAAAAATCAAAAGGCCGGAACTCCTTTCAGAATTCCGGCCTTCGTTGTCGACAGGTGCCGACGGGTACAGATCAGGCGACGAGCGAGATCTTGGGGATCTTGATGTCGCTCTTGTCGGTGGTGAACCGCCAGGGCTCGTCCCAGTTGGCGAATCCGTTCGAGACGAAGCGATAGGTCATATCGCGGTAGTCGATTTCGGGATTCGTCTCGCGATGGTAGGTGTGCAGCGCCTGATCCAGTTCGGGATCGAACGTCAGCCAGTTGGCTGGGTCCTTGGTGAACGCGCGGAACGCGAAGTCGGCCCGGTCGTGGATCGTGTGATCGTCACACGAAACGGTGCCGACGAGCGCGCCGTCACAATAGAATCCGACGACCGACGTGGTCGCAGACTGTCGGGTGATAGTTGCAGTGATCAGCCACTCGCGCATGGTGCCCTCCGTTGTTGCCTTGTGTGCCGCGAACATAATACAATCCAAAACCGCAATGTCAAATAACTCGGGACAAACGAGCGGCCGGAATCGCGAGATTCCGGCCTTGGAATGTGCGGGATGGGACAGCTATCGACGCGGCGGGGGTAGGGTGTCCCGCAGTGCGTTGAGGAGCCACTCGGCCAGCATGTAGAGCATGAGGCCCGCCGCAAACAAAAAGATCAGAACCATCGCCTTGACGTTGTCGTAGCAGTTGCGGATGACCATGCGGCGGCGTTGCCATTGCGGTGATATTTCTGCCACCATCGTACTCCTTATCGCGCGAGCTGAAGCTCCATCAGGTGATCCTGCGTCGCGCCGAATTGCGACACGGTGCGGAAGCCGAAGTTTCGCCGGTAGTATTCGGGTACTTTTGCGGTGAGCAGCAGCACGTCCATATCCGGATTGGTTCCGGCGTGTGCGATGATCTTGTGGATCAGCATCTTGCCGATGCCGCGCCGCTGGAATGCGGGATCGACGTTGACCCAGAATACGTTGCCGACGGAATAATCCATCCACGATACGATGTACCCCGCAAAGCCGAGCAATCGCCCCTTCTCGACCACTGCAAAGTACGTGGGTCGAACGACGCTCGAGCCGGTAAACATGGCCTCGAGCTCGCGGCGTGCGAGTGCGGCGTAGTGCGGGGAATAGTTCTTGGCGACGATAGCGCACGCAGCGGCGATGTCGTCCCGGCGCAGTTTACGGATATGTGCCATGGCGGTGTCCCTTTTTGAGCCGCGGCCATCCTACGCCCGAAAAATATTTTGTGCCAGTGCAAAACAAAAGGGCCGGAATCCAGGGGATTCCGGCCGTGTCGTGTCATCAATTTCGAGGAATTAGCCTGCGCGGCGGATACCCGCTGCCTTGCCCGAGCTCGGCGCCGGCGTCGTGCTTGCTGCACTGAACTGCTGGCGCGGCGGGGTCATGAGCGTGATCACATTGGTCCGCACGTACTGTTCGACCGTGAGGCCGACGGATGCGGCTCTCGCCGCGAGTGCTTCCTTGTTGGCCTGTTGCCGCGCGCGTTTGCGCGATGCGCTTTTGGCCTGACCTGCGGTCGCGTTGGAAACAACACGGGCCGTCCTACGCAAACTAGAATGTACCGACATTTGTAGTCCTTCTGAAACTGACATGCTGTTCATGCCTCGGCCATCCTATACGCTTGCGCTTGGATTTTCAAATTCCCGCGAGGATTGCAGTCCGACAAGGCATTGTCGATGTGCATAAAAAAAGCCGGAATCCTCTCGGATTCCGACTGTGGCATGAGCGCGTGCGAGGTGAATCTTCAGGCAGTTGCCTTCGATTCGGCGATGGCCTGGGTGTTGATCTCGTCGATCACATCCGAGCTCACGACGCGTGTGCACCAGAGTGCAGTCTGCGCGGCCACGAGCTTGTAGAACGCCTGGGCAAGCTTGCCGTCGTCGAGCATTGTGCCGATCTGCTCGAGCTCATACATCGCATCGCAGGCGATCTCGATCGGGTCGAACGGTGCCATGCCGGGTGCTCGCGGATTGTTCACCAGTTTCTTCGGCTGCAGTATCGCGATGCGGCTCGTATAGGCGAGTGTGGCATAGGCAGCAAAGCGGATAGCGTGTGCGTTCAGGTCCATGGGTAGTCTCCCTATTTTTCCGGCCTGCATCCTACGCCAATCCCATACAAAATCAAAAGCCGGAATCCAGGGGATTCCGGCCGTGTGTGTTGATCAGACCCGTGGTAGGGAATCTGTAGCAGCGCGGTTGCAACACGCGTCAGCTCAGTGCGTCTTGATGTACCGCATAAAATTCGTACGAGTGCCTCGGGTCATTGAGTAGTTGTTTGAACTGTTCTCCGTCCTCGATAACCGTGAGCGGCGCATTGGATTCTGCCTTGCGACAGGCGCACAGCCGTTCTCGTGGTCGCAGCAGTGTGCACATAAACGTGTATGTTTTGACCTCGCGACAGATTCGACGGCAGTGGTCGTTCTCCTGATGCGTGAATTTCAGATGTACGGGCATTCCAACTCCTCACTGTGCAAATGTCAGATTCGTATCCTACGCCGTTCGCCCAAAAAATAAAGCCGGAATTCCACAGGGGAATCCCGGCTTTACAAGTAACGAACTACGCAATACCCATCATTCGAGAACGCGATGTACCAACTTCAACCCTGCCCATGCAATGAGCGCAAGTGCGGCGAGCGCAGACATTGCAAAAGACACACCCCAATGGATGTAGAACGTAAACGGATACCATCGGGATGTCGTGATGTAGACGAGAGTCGAAAGGTAGAAAACGCTCAGCGATGGTGCAGTCTTTTGGAGAGGCAAGTGCATTACAGGAAGTGTCTCCTCTGTTGTTGACGGGATTGGTCTTTCAGACCAGTTGATTACCTTACTCCATCAAAACGCGCTATTTTTTTGCGCGGGTGTGGAAAAGCTGCTTCATTCGGAGCCTGCGTGCAAATTACGAAAACAAAAATGCCGGAATCCAGGGGATTCCGGCAGGTTCTTCAGGTGCCTTTGCGATTGAGTTTCGGGCAGCCCGTTGCTTGCGCGTGGCGCAGCGCGAGTTCCTGTTCCACGTCAGCCAAGGTTATGCCTTTTTGCCGCAATCCGACGAGCAGGTGAAAGAGCAGATCAGCTGTTTCGTCGACGATCTTTTCGTGGTTGCCCTGCATGAGTTCAATGCCGAGCTCGATTGCTTCTTCGCCGATCTTCTTGGCGTGGTGTGTGACCGGCAGCCTCAACAGCCGTGCGGTGTGTGAGCCCTCCGGCTGTGCGATTGAACGATCTGCAATGATTTGTTCGAGTGAGTGTAAGCTCAAGCTCATGTCGTGTACCTCCTCCTGTTTCGATCCTACTGCAATGCTGCGAAATATAAAAGCAAAACGCCGGAATTCCGCGAGGGAATTCCGGCGTTTGATGTCGGGAAAGATCAGTAGTCCGGCGCCAGCCACTGTTCGGCGTCGCGACTCGTGAGGAGCCCGAGCTTCACGAGGTGGATGCCGGCGTAGTAGAGCGATTGCATGCCGCGCCGATGACTCTGCGCCCGAGCGGCATCAATGAGTCGTCGCTCGGCAAGCACAGCGAGGCGTACTTCGTCTTCGGGCCACGGATCGCAGCGCGAAAAGA
>CAZWFX010000044.1:0-14112 GCA_964633425.1 uncultured Candidatus Saccharibacteria bacterium | reverse complement strand
GGTCCTGCGACATAGTTCGAGCACTATACAGAAAGGCCGGGCTAAAATCAACCCCCTCAAACCGCGTAAAATGGGCCTCGTCGATTCGCGACGAGGCCCTCTCAATTCCCCTTATTATCGGATGACCCAGCCAAGGACCGCAATCCCGCAGGCAGCGATCAGAACAAGAAGCTCAAACGGCTTCAGCGGCCAAAGCTGCCCTGTCGCAATTCGATACTCCCACACGCCGAAGCGACGCAGGCTCCCGAGCGGCCAGATGTAATTCGGGTCGCCGACTGCCTGAAACTTTGGGTCAGCATGCGTGAGAATATCGATCACAATGTGCACCAACCAGCCGAGTGCGAACGCGGTGACAATCGGCAGCATGAGCAGCGTGCCGATCAAACCACATGCACCGCAGAGGAAAACCGAATGACTCAGCTCCTTGAGCGTGAGCACGATCGGCCCCTGTCGCGTGAGCGGTTGCCTCCCCTGTAGCTTGTCGAGCGCAAACAGCGGCATCATGACAACGTCTGGACCGACTGACGCCGCCACACACGCGAGCTGCACGATCGGTTGATGTGGAAATGCAACGGCACCAATAGCGGCACCAATCGCAAGGTGAGTGAGTGTTTGCACGAACAAGTCCTCCGTAATGAACCGGGAAAACAATACAATTCCCTGCTGCAATGTCAATTTCCTCTACACGCAGATGCCGGCGCCGGTAAGCCCGTTACCGGTGAATGTTTTCATAAGCGTATCGATCACAATCCAGCCCGCCAAGATAATAATGAGACCGATGAGAACATTACTGAATACCCGCTTCCCTTTTGCATACACTTCGGCATTCCCGCCCGATGTGAGCATGTTCCACCCTGCATAGGCGAACAAAAATGCGGATATAACTACCGCCATAAAGATACCGAAATTGAGCACATTCTGGGCTAGTACCACAATCGCGCAGATAGAATCGCATCCGCCTTCCTGGTCGCAGTTGTATTGTGATGGAACGATCTGCGTGGGAATACCCGCTGCCGTCGCATACAGAGGCAGCACCATCATCACGAAGACAGAAATGGTCGCAAGTACCCTTACTTGCCGCAATATCATGTGAAAATTTTACCATGCAAAAAGCGGCGCAAGGCCGCTTTTTTCCAAATGTACAAAATCGACTACGGACCGAGAATGGGCTGGCCGAGGCTGAGGAAATGCTCTTTCTCAATCCATCGACCTTCGTTTTCGCGATCTCGAACCAGCCCGAGATACCGTACTTCATTGACGCTCCAACGGTGGTTGTCATCGGGCGGCGGCGCACCATACTGCGTTGACGTCACGAGCTGCAGACGAACGAGGCATTTCGATTGCCCGCCGACCATACCCCAGAGCTGCACACGCCTGCTGTAATGCGTGTGGTTTTCAAACGATCCCCACCCCTCACGGATGCCGACCTCTCCGAGGTCGATTTTGTGCGGAATCTGGCACTCGTCCCAAAATGGCGCATCCCGCATCCATGGCGTGATGGTGCCTGCCCGTACCCGTAATGCTGCTTCGAGTGATATGTGCGCAGCTTGCGAAAGAATGATCTCCGTCATCGCTCATCTCCTTGTTTTCAATTTCCGTCGCCACTATGTCACAAAGGCAAAGCCACGGTCAAAGGAATTGAATACCCGCCTGAAATACGGCATACTAGGCCCACAAGCGTCGATGGCGGAGTGGTCAATCGCACTTGGCTGTAAACCAAGCGACTTCGGTCTGCGCAGGTTCGAATCCTGCTCGGCGCACAAAGGCAAAAACACCCTTCGGGGTGTTTTTGCGTTTTGCACGCAGCCACTTGAATTTTTGATAAAAGTGTTGCATTATCCCGCGCAGCAAAAACCAAGGGAGATTGCAATGCGAAAGTGGTTTCTGAGACTTCTCGACGGCACGTTCGGCGTCGTGATGCGGGCAATCATGTACCAGATCATCCGACCGTTTGTCGCGTGGCGCTACCCCGCCACGATCGAAGGCGGCGATGCCGCGCTCTCGTGCAAAGAGAGCGGCGCCATCGTTGTGGCAAACCATCATTCGATGGAAGACGGCCCGCTCCTCATGATCCTCGCGTGGCCATACGCACGGCTCCGCGCGACCGCGAAGTACTCGCAATACATGCGCATGCACTTCCGATGGGCAATGGTGCTCTTCGGCGTGATCCGACTCGGTTCGCCGCGGTCGTGGACTCCCGAGCAGCGCGAAGCCGAAAAGGCATTTGGACTCGAGACGATGAGCAAGGTTCTAGCCAAGAAGAAGCTGCTGCTTGTCTTCGCCTCCGGTCAGATCGGCGACGGCGTGACCGAAGTCATCGATCCCCGCTACTCCGGCATCTATACGATGATCAAGGAGCATCCCGGCTTGCCAGTCCTGCTCGTGAAGCACCACGGACTGCACATATCGCTGCAGACCGGCGGACTACTCGGTCGCGTACCTGTGAACATCGCGATCACGCGGTTCGACAACGTGTCGCTCGATGGCGGGCCGGCCGGATTGAATCGGCGTCTCGAACAGTTCTTCAACGACGGCATTCCGCTGGCGGTGAAATCCGCAGCAGCAGCATGATCGTACACTTCGTGGGCGCGCCGCTTTCGGCGCGCCCTTTTGATTTGCGACCTCACACAGTATTCCGAATCACTGTTTATACTTTCATCATGAATCGATCACTCATTGCCGTTCTTATCGTCCTGACGTTTCCATTTTTCGCGAGCGCGCACGAACCCGAATACATAGCCACATCAACTGTCATTCATATTCCAGACCCTGATATTTCAAGAGCATATTACGGCGAGCTGCCGGGATCTCCTGCGGTGTTCGACGTGCGTCTCACCGAGACTACGAACTTCTATATGAATCTCTTGTCCCCCGACATCCCCGGGGCACGCACAGACTTTTCGGCAATCATGACAAACCCGGCCGGTGATGTAGTTATCAGTTTGTCCGGCGGTACGTGGGAGCAATGGTACGAGGAGTTCGGTGGCGACACCTATCTGAAAGGCCCTGAAACACGCACCGAGTTACCGGCGGGCGCCTATACCATCACCGTGTCCAATCCCGACAACAGCGGCAAATACGTGCTCGCCCCCGGCGAAGAAGAAGTGTTCACTGTAGCAGGAACTCCTCGCACGATCCGAGAAATGTATCTGATGAAGACCGCTTTTTTTAATAAGCCCGCGTGGACACTCTTTCAAGGCGTTATCGGATACAGCTTGCTCGGGATCACCGTTGCGGTGGTACTACTCGTAGGCGGTGCCCTTTACATGCTGATGCGTCGCCGGGCTCTTTGAGTTTCGCGACTGCGCGTGTAGTATCGTCGCGGAAACAGAGGAGAAAAGCGATGACGGAGTACTTTAATCCGGCCCCTGTGGTGGTCGGTCTTGTCTTCCCCGAACCGCAGAAAGTCGTAACAATCACCCGCTCCATCGAGCCCTTCATCGGCAAAGACGCCTTGCCCGGCGGCTACGTCGAACGGGAGCCGTGGCGGGTGGCACTCGCGCGCGAGATCAACGACGAGGCACACATTTCGGTTTCGACCGATCCGCAGCACATGCAGATCTTCGATGCGCACAGCACCCCGGATAACACGAGGTTGCTGATCTTCGCCGTCATTTCACCGTGCGGCGTCATCGAGGTCCGTCCGTTCAAACCGACGAACGAGACGTCGGCCCGCCAGATCACCCGTATCTGCCGTCGTCTCACGCCACCCTCGCTGTGCTTTCCGCTCCACGAGCTTGCGCTGAAGCGTTACATCCGGGAGCATTGCCACGATCGTCCGTGAGCATTTCGCCCGCTGATCTTTCATCAACTAACAAAACCCCGCCGAATGGCGGGGCATTGTTTTAGATATTAGGCGCGAGCGGCGGCGCGAGATGACGCGCTTCGCGTTGCGCGTTCGGGTCCTTTGCGCACATCAAACGAAAATTCGTTGTCTTTGATGTCCACTTTTACATGCCCTCCTTCCATGACCCCGCGCGATACCATCATGTTCGCGATCGCGGTAAGAATCTTTGCCTGGATCAATCGCTTGAGCGGGCGCGCACCATACTGCGAGCTATACCCTTCGCGACCCAGATAATCGAGTGCCGCATCTGAGACGGTAAGCGTAATGTGTTTTTCTTCGAGGCGCTTCGCCACGATATCCACCTGCATCTGCACGATGCTTCGGATGCTTTCCGGCGAGAGAATGTTGAACAGTACGATGTCATCCAATCGGTTGAGGAACTCCGGTCGGAAATACTCCTTGAGCGAGTCAGTCACCTTTTCCTTAACCTTTTCATACTTGTCACCTTCGGTCACATTCAGGCCGCTCCCGAAACCGAGCGACGACATTCTATCGATGTGCTCCGCACCGATGTTCGACGTCATGATGATGATCGTGTTCTTGAAGTTCACCGTGCGACCCTTTGCATCGGTCAATCGCCCGTTGTCGAGTACCTGAAGCAGAATATTGAACACTTCCGGATGCGCCTTTTCGATCTCGTCGAACAGGATTACGGAATACGGTCGGTGTCGCACCATCTCCGTCAGGCCACCCCCTTCGTCGTGACCCACGTATCCCGGCGGCGAACCGATCATTTTCGAGATGGAGTGCTTCTCCATGTATTCCGACATGTCTACCCGTATCAGCGACTTGTCGCTGTTGAACATAAAGTCGGCAAGCGCTTTTGTGACCCCGGATTTCCCGACGCCGGTCGGACCGCGCAACAGGAACGATCCGACCGGTCGGTGCGGATCCGAAATACCTGCACGCGAGCGCTTGATAGCATCGGCAACCTTCTGTACAGCCTCGTCCTGACCGACAATGCGCGACTTGAGTTCGGATTCGATGCGAGAAAGCTTTTCTGCCTCCTCTTCGAGCATGCGCGAAATCGGTACACCGGTCCATCGCGATACCACACCCGCGATGTCTTCGCCGGTAATATCCTCGCGCAGTACGCGACGTGTCTGCTGGAGCTTCTTCAGGCGCTTTGTCGCGGTCTCGATCTCCTTTTCCAAATGAGGAATCTTGCCGTAGCGGAGTTCCGCGGTCTTGGTCAGATCTGCGGCAATCTCGGCGGCGTCGGCATCCTGTCGCGATTTTTCAAGCTCTGCCTTTGCACGCTTAATCTCGGTGAGCGTGTCCTTCTCGTTCTTCCATTTGGTCTCGAGTTCGCGGGTAGAATCGCGCAGGTCGGCGATCTCTTTTTCGATTGTCTTAACGCGGTTCTTTGCCTTTTCAACACCCTCCTCGGCTTCTTTCTTGAGTGCTTCTTTTTCAATCTCGAGGCGAGTCACCTTGCGATGTGATTCTTCGAGTGCCGGCGGCATGTTCTCGAGCGACAAGCGGAGCGCAGAGGCCGCCTCGTCTATAAGATCGATTGCCTTGTCCGGAAGAAAGCGTTCGGTGATGTAGCGTGACGACAGCTGCACTGCTGCGATGATTGCATCGTCGGTGATATGCACACCGTGGAAGAGTTCATAGCGTTCTTTGAGGCCGCGCAAAATAGCGACCGTGTCATCAGTCGACGGTTCGTTGATGTATACGGGCTGGAACCGACGCGTGAGTGCCGGATCGTGCTCGATGTGTTTTTGATATTCCTTGAGCGTAGTCGCTCCGATGACGCGCAGTTCACCGCGCGCAAGCGCAGGCTTGAGCATGTTGGATGCATCCATCGAGCCTTCTGCGGCACCGGCACCCACGATTGTGTGCATTTCGTCGATGAACAAAATGATCTTTCCTTCGGAGCGCTCTACTTCTTTCATGACCGCCTTGAGGCGTTCTTCGAATTCGCCGCGATATTTTGTGCCGGCAATGAGCAATCCAAGGTCGAGCTGCACGAGCTCCTTGCCGCGGAGCGACTCCGGAACATCGCCGGAGGCCATGCGAGAGGCCAAGCCTTCGGCGACAGCGGTCTTTCCGACGCCCGCTTCACCGATGAGGATCGGGTTGTTCTTCGTGCGGCGCGAAAGAATCTGTATCACGCGCGTGATCTCGGTATCGCGACCCACAACAGGGTCGATCTTGTTCTCGCGCGCCTTATCGGTGAGCGATCGCGCAAACCGCGAGAGTGCACGGGTCTTCTTACTGTCGTCGACATCGCCTCGGATCTTTCCCTCCTTTATATCGGTGAGTACTCGAGCGAGCGCGGTTCGGTCGACGCGGAATCGCGACAGTGTTTCAGATGCCGGTCCCGGATGTTCTGCAATACCGAGCAAGAGGTGCTCGGGAGAGACGAACTGATCATTGAACGATGCGGCAATACGGGGAGCAGCTTCGAACACGCGGACGAGTTCCGGCGTGAGATACAGCTGGAATGAAGGCGAGACAGCCGTTGAGCCGGCGGTACCCTCGATAAGTTCCAGTACGGAGTCTGTCAGGTGGGTGACATCGATCTCGACCTGCTCGAGCATCGGTACCACCATGGTTTCTTCCTGGGTGAGGAGCGCCGCAAACAGATGCAGCGTGGAGACCTGGTTATGGCCGCGCTCCACGGCGAGCTGATGCGCCCGATGGATCGCCTCTTTTGCTTTAGTTGTGTAGTTATTGAATGGAGTCATATCTATAGAGAGTATATCGCAAACGGGTATGCGGCTCAAATTGCAATCACACGCCGTCTATTAATTCTTACACGCAAAAAACTATGCGCACAACTCGGGTCGCCGAGATGCGCACAGAGCCTCAGGTTGCGGTAGCAGCGTGCGCTATTGTGCCGGTTTTTTCTGTGAAGGCAGGAGCTCTGCGGCAGCTATAAAGCCCTGCTCCGAAGACGACCGCGATACGCCGGTACTTACGCCGACCAGGTTTCCGTTGGTGTCTACGAGTGGCGAACCTGCCATGATCGAATTCTCCGCAATATTGGTATCGATAACCGATCCGTTGTCGCCCTGCAAAAGGGCCGCGACGAGGCCGCTCGCGATACGGGCGACCGTTTTACCGGAGAGCGCGACCACCGTGGCCCCGAGGACAGGCTTATCAGTTGCGATGGATACCGGCTTCCATACAATCGGCTTCTTTGCCTCCGCTTCAGTCGTGGTGCTTGTTCGCAAGTACGCGATCCCCCGCTTTGCGTCGCGTTCCACTACGAATGCACGGACGCGAGTTCCGTCGGGGAGCGACACGATCGCCTCTGCACGGTCATCGATTGCGGCATTATCAATGAGCATCGTACCGCTTGAATCCATGATGACACCCAACCCGAGGAACAGCGGCTCCTCTGACGACGTATATATATGCACAATGGACGGACTAACGTTGCTCACCGCCTTTGCGATTTGTTCGGACTCAGATACAACGACGGTCTTCTCTTTGGTAACAACGGTCGTTGCAGCGGCGGCAGGCTGACCGGCCGGCGCCGGCATGACCGTTTCGACCGTTTTTTCCACGACACGGCCGACGGTTTGAGTGATGATGGGCGGCGCCTGATCGACGAGCGATACGGTCACGATACCGGTCGCGATCGACGTTACGAAACTGACAAGGAGCGTGAGGAGTACGATCTGAGATTTACTGAGATGCTCCATGTCCATGCGCGCATCCTATCACGCGCCGCTACGAATTACAGAGAGTTTTGCGTGTTTACGCGCGGTGCACAATCTCTGCCAGCGCGTC
Source organism: uncultured Candidatus Saccharibacteria bacterium (assembly GCA_964633425.1). GTDB lineage: Bacteria > Patescibacteriota > Minisyncoccia > Phycocordibacterales > UBA2100 > UBA10103. Next base: position 6,518 of record CAZWFX010000044.1, on the reverse strand, counting down.
GACGAGCCGGGGAATATCGGAGACGACGGAATCCATGCCAAGAGAGAACCGAAACGTATTTTCGGCCTGCCACGACGCGCCGTGAAGCGCCTCGACAACGTGTGAGCGACGCTCTTCACCCTCGCGACAGGCGCTTTTGGTCGAAACGGCGAAGCCTGCGTGGTCGAGCGAGAGCGTTACGTACTCGCTGCTGATCCCGGGGATGGAAATATTGAGCATGTGAGGCAGCGAACGCTGCAGATTCCCGTTCACCACGGCATTCGGGATCGCCTTTTGAATAGCGAGCCACAGCGCATCTCGAACCTCCCGAACGCGGCGAGCCTCCGCGTTGCGGTTCCGCGCAATCGATTCGAACGCGGCTGCACATCCGCACGCGAGCGCAACGTTTTCGGTACCGGGTCGCAGACCGCGCTCTTGCGGACCGCCGTGAACCGTTCGCATCAGATCAGCGCGATTACTCACGAACAGTACGCCGACTCCATGCGGACCGTAGAGTTTATTGCCGCCGATCGCGCAGAGATCTACACCGAGACTGTTCAACCCGGTCGCAAGATACAGCGGCGCCTGACCGGCATCGGCATGCAGGAGGATCGTGACACCATGCTCCTTTTCATAGGCGCGTATCGCGTGCGATATATCAGCGAGCGGCTGGATGGTCCCGATCTCGTTGTTCGCCCAGCCGACCGAAACGAGAACCGTCTGCTTTGTGAGGGCGGATGCGATCTTTTCCGCCGAAATACTTCCCCGCTCGTCCGGATCAATATGTGTAACACTACCGCCGAGTCGTTCGACCTCGGCAAAGCAATCGAGTACGGATGTGTGCTCGATGGAGCTTACTATCCAATGCGTGCCCGCGAGTGACCGGTGCTTACGCTCGTGTGCTCGCGCTGCTCCGAGGATCGAAATATTGTTCGCTTCCGTCAGTCCTCCGGTAAAGATGATCTCGCGCGCCTTGACGCCCAAAAGAGCCGCGATCCGTTCGCGCGCATCATCGAGCGCCCGCTTTGCTGCCACGCCTTCGCTGTGAATTGCGCCGGGATTGCCCGTAAATCGTGCCGCAGCGTGCATGGCAGCCTCTGCTTCGGGCAGTACGGGCGGAGCGCTCGCGTAATCGAGGTAGACACGTTTTTTGGATGCGCCAAACAGGCCAAGCATTGAGCCATTGTACGGATAGGGCGTTCTTTTACAAACGGTCTTATTTGTCATATAATCCTGCGCATCGCGTATGCAAGCGCTCCGATACACCACCTATGTCAAACGTTTCATCAAATCCGCAAGAGCGTCCGCCCGTCGTGGTGGTCATGGGTCACGTCGATCACGGTAAGTCGACGCTGCTCGATTTCATCCGCAAATCCAATGTGGTAGCCGGCGAAGCCGGTGGTATTACCCAGCACGTGGCAGCGTACGAAGTTGAACACAAAAAGAAGCGCATCACATTCATCGACACGCCCGGACACGCTGCCTTTTCAGCAATCCGTGCACGCGGAGCGAATGTGGCCGATATCGCGATCCTCGTCGTAGCGGCCGACGACGGCGTAAAGGCGCAGACACTCGAAGCGCTCGCGCAAATCCGCGAGTCAGGCATCCCCTTCATCGTTGCGATCAACAAGATCGATAAACCGAATGCAGACATGTCTCGAACACAGGGCTCACTCCTCGAGAAGGGTGTCTATCTGGAAAAGCTCGGCGGTGACGTGCCGTGGGCAGCAATTTCCGCCAAGGTAGGTACCGGCGTAGATGAACTCCTCGATCTCGTGCTTCTTGTCGCAGAAATCGGAGACTACAGCGCAGATCCGTCGCTCCCCGCAACAGGATTCGTGATCGAAGCGCACCGCGATCAAAAGCGAGGTATCGCCGCCACACTCATCATTACCGAAGGAACGCTTGAGAGCGGCACTGCAGTCGTTGCCGGAGGCGCGATCGCACCCGTACGAATAATGGAGAATCATCTCGGCAAGCAGATCAAATCGGCAACCTTTTCGACGCCGGTTGCGCTCGTTGGGTTCGACGAACTCCCTGCCGTGGGTGAGCAGTTCAAAACCTACAAGAACAAAAAAGACGCCGAGACTGCGCGCGCCGCAAACGGACAGGCTAAGCCGGTAGCTGCAGTGCGAGAAGAAAACGCCGACCGCTACTACATGCCGGTGATAGTCCGTGCCGATGCATCCGGTTCACTCGAAGCAATTCTCTCCGAGATTGCACGATTGGGTGATGAGCATTCTCGAATCACTATCGTACAGAGCGGTATCGGCAATGTATCCGAGGGAGACATGAAAACAGCGCTCGCCGGCAGCACCAAGGCGATCATCATCGGATTCAATGTAGGCATCGATCCGATCGCCGAAACACTCGGCCGCCAGCAGGATGTGCGCGTTGATATGCATTCGATCATCTACAAGCTCACCGAGGATCTTGAGGAGCTGTTGCAGGCATCGCGCCCGAAGCGCACAGTGGAAGAGATCGTCGGTAAAGCGCGCGTCTTGCGAGTGTTTTCGTCACGCAAGATCGAACACGTGGTGGGCGGTACTGTCTATGAGGGATTTTTGGAAAAGAAGGGATCGATCCGCATTATCCGTCGCAATGTGACCGTCATGGGCGAAGGAAAGCTCATCAACATGCAGATGGCAAAGACCAACGTGGATCGAGTAGAAAAAGGCAACGAATTCGGCACACAGATCGAAGCGCAGTTCGAGATTGCTGAAGGCGACATCCTCGAATGCTTCCGCCGCACGACCATATAAATATCGGTATGGGAAGCAAACGACAAATACAGGTATCAGAAACACTCGCCCACTTGGCGGCGGATTATTTTGCACGCGAGTCGAACCGCCTCGCACTCATTACCGTAACGCGCGCCGATGTCTCGCCCGACCTCAAGAACGTCACTATTTTCTTTTCGGTCCTGCCCGAAACCTACGACGAACAGGTGCTGCATTTTGCTCGGCGCAGCCGCACGGATTTCCGCGAATACATTAAGAAACACGCTGCCATGAAGTTTTTGCCGAACGTGGATTTTGAGATCGACTACGGCGAAAAGAACCGTCAACGAATCGACGACCTGACCCGAAAACCGACAGAAATGTAAAAAGCGCCTACGAACGGCGCTTTTTCTTTTTTCGCTTCGGCGTGATGTCGATCATCACCCGCGTGATGCCAGGCGTCTCGTTGATGATCTGTGTCGAGAGCTCACCGGCACGCTTGATTGAGATTCTGCCCCTCGGTTTCATGATCGCTACAGGTCCGTACACACGGCCGTCACCAACAACACCGACAGATCGTCCATTAAATGAATCGAACGCGTACCCTGAACCGCGCAGGACTCTACGCATCGAGCGCTCCTTGCGGGCGCTTTTTACAAAATGTGTCCCGATCTTCTCGGAACCTTTTTTCTGTTTAGACATCGGCCACCTCCTATGCCGATTATACATCTATATTTGAGGCCACAGCGGGAGTTGCACCCGCCCATAACGGTTTTGCAGACCGTCGCGTTGCTACTTCGCCATATGGCCCTCGTGTAGCTGGTCCGCTAGCTTTAGACTACCTGCTCATAACGCAAAGATTTATTGGGCAGACGTCGCCCTACTTCGCCATATGGCCAGCGAAAGCTAACGCCGTGTACTGTAACATAAATCAGCGCTACTATGGTGCGCATTGCCGGGGTGATGGAATGGTAGACATAGGGGACTTAAAATCCCCAGGCCGTAAAAGGCCGTGTGGGTTCGAGTCCCACTCCCGGCACAATAAGTTTGACCACCGCACAATCTGTATTCGTAATAGTACAAATCGCTCCCGTATCGTTGACTGCGCAGGGGGCGTTGGTAGTCTCATGGCAGGCCGCCTTTTAGCGGCAATACAGGCAACGTAAACGGGAGGACTATCGAATGCTTCATGACATCTGTGTATTTTCAGGAACGACCGCGGAACGACTCGCCACGACCATCTGTAACAACCTGAGCATCCCGCTCTCAAATCGAAAGCTCAAACCGTTCAAGGACGGCGAGCTCGATGTGCAGCTGCTCGAGAACGTGCGCGGCAAGGACGTGTTCATCATCAACCCGACCTGTCCGCCAAGCTCGAACAAGGATGAGCTCACGCTGCTGGCTGATGCTGCACGTGACTCGTCGGCAGGCAGGATCACCCTCGTCATTCCCTACCTCGGCTACAACCGTCAGGACCGAAAATCTGCACCGCGCACGCCGGTGAGCGCCTGGCACATGATTCAGGAGATCAAGATCTGCGGTGCAGATCACGCGCTCCTGCTCGACGTTCACTCCGAACCGACGGTCGTGCACTTCAAGCCGAACATGACGACCGACCACTTGTACGGATCGTGGACTGCCGTGCCGTACATCAGGGAACTGCTCGCCGGCAAGGACTTTAGCGTAGCATCGCCGGATGCCGGCGGTGTCGCGCGAATGCGTAAATATGCGCAGCACCTTGCGCGACGGCGTCTTGCTGTGTTTCTCAAGCTTCGGACCGGAGCCAACGAGATCGCCGAGGATGAGACGATTGCCGTCGGCGATATCGACGGCTACGACATCATCTTTGTCGACGACATCATGGACACGTTCGGCACCATGGACAGCAACGGCAGACTGGCGAAGTCGTTGGGTGCGAAAGATCTGTACGCGTTCGCAACCCACGGGCTTTTCTCGGGCAATGCCATGGAAAAGATCGCCAACGGCCCGTTCAAGGAGATCATTGTTACGGACTCGGTGTGCGGCTTAGAGCCCGGTACGCGAATGGTCGGCAATACGAAACTGACCGTGCTTTCGGTGGCGCCGCTGCTTTCCGCCGCGATCCAGCGACTCCACCACGACAAGTCACTTTCCGATCTGATCATCGCCTGAGGCACATTCCGATAGTTTCCGCGCGACCATCACTGGCCGCGCGGTTTTCTTTTGAACAACACCGTGATAGCATCTGCGCCGCTGTCACTAGGACAGCGGGCATTCAGGGAGTTCTTTATATGCAAAAGGCATTGCTGGCCACCATCGCCATGCTCGTGCTCGGTACGACCACCGCCTACGCCAATATCGACTGCAGGGTCGATCGGCGGCCCGTGGAACGGCGAATCTGCTCGGACTCGACCCTGCTCGACCGGGATGCGACGATGTCGGCGTACTACTACCGTTTGCGCAACGAGCTCACGCGCACCGGCGCCCGTGAGCTGTTGGACAATCAGCGCGAGTGGCTCGCGCTGCGCGATCAGTGCATGAGCAACAAGTGCCTGATGGAGATGTACGACATGCGCATCCGCGCGCTGCGCAACGTCCTCGACTGATTGCACCGCCGCACTCTCGCCCCTCGCGCGACCCGATTCGGGTCGCGCGAATTTCTTTTTTGACAGCCGGATGCAGACAGACCTGATACGCAGATACACTCAAAACACCTTCTGACCATCAACAAATTCGTTCGCCGACACGATGCATGCATTTTGCCGGGTAGCCGATAGCTCGCTGCACAACGAGAACATGCGGGCCGGGTCGGCCTGTGCTCTGCGCACGATGCTTTGCGCTAGGCGCAAAAAACACCGATCTTTCATATCCTTTGTCGGAGCCTTGTCACACACATCAGATATATAACCCGGCTCGTACCGAAGCCGCTCCTCGGAATCATTGCGCATTTCTGAGAAATAGTTTCCGATCGCAGAGGCGCAGGCGACGTCGAATTCCTTTTCGAGCGGAGCGCAGATTGCCCACGGATCACGTTCCACACCGGCACGATCCCAATCCCAGGAATTATCCATCAGGGCACCTTCGACACAATCGGGAGCGATTGCATCCGCAAATTGACGACACCAATCCAACGACACATGCAGATCCCGCGCGGTCGCATCGTTAATCCCATGTCCGGCACCGTGCGCGCAGCTGTTCGGATCCTTCTGCCCCGCGCAGATCGACCCCATAACCGCCGGTGAGCCGACTCCCGTTTGCTCGATCAAGCGAGCAACGACACCGTGCATACACCCTTCGCTAAACGAATGATCACATTCACGCAACGCTTGAGCGAGACCATACCGATCGTACATCCCCTCTCCCACCGTGTGTGCTATCGCATGACCGTCAGCGTTGCCGTATACGATCGATTGATCCTCGAAATACACGCGCTTGGTGAACTTCCACGCCGCAATGGGACCCTCTGTCTCGGTCATTATCCTGATCTCCTTTTGTGCTGCAGTCGTCGTGAGTTTTCGGAATCGGGCAAGCTCTCGCTGTTCGGCAGCGCGATCAAATGCGTATTGGGAGCCGATCACAACACCCGAAAGAGCCAGCGCGGTCAGCCCAACCAAAACCTTCATGCGTATGGACCGAGGACCGATCATACCGAGCATTGTACGGAATTCTCCGTCGGTACACCCTTCAAATTTCCGATAAATACGGTATAGTGCCTGCGTTGCGCTCATAGCTCAGCTGGTAGAGCAGTCGCCTCTTAAGCGAACGGTCCCAGGTTCGAATCCTGGTGGGCGCACAAAGACGAAACAAACCTGGCCTGCGCCAGGTTTTTTCGCTTTGTGC
>CAZWFX010000043.1:0-14667 GCA_964633425.1 uncultured Candidatus Saccharibacteria bacterium | reverse complement strand
ACGAATTTTGGAACTGCGCGAGAAGCGCAGGGCGCAGAACAATGGTGCATAACGCCAGCTTCAGCCGAGGCCCGTCAGGGCCGTCGGCTGGAAGCGATAGTTAGATGATGGGGGTTGAAATGCAGACGATTTGCATGCTTTTTGGTGGGCCGGACCGCCGGATTGTTGATGGCAAAGGTAAGACATGGCGGTTTGAAGACCACCCGTACTGCGGCCCGTCCGTGGTTGATATGCATGGCGACCTGAAAGACAAGCAGCCGCCAGAAGGCTCGCCGTTCTGGGACGCGGTGACGCATTGGGCGCAGCAAGGAAAGCGCCTGGCGAATGGAAACTGGTGCGTGTGGGACAAGCCGACGCCGCAAAAGCTGCGGCATATCGGCGGGATGTACTACATGCTGGTGACAGACAAGCAGGCATCTAACAATAGAATATAGGAAGCGTGCAAGGTATGGCCTACAGAAAAACCACGCGCTACACCAATCAACTCGCCGCCATGCGCGAGGCCAAGGCCAGGAAGCGACTGGCATATCCAGTGTCGGATCATCTACCAGAACTACCAGACCTCCGGCGCCGCATCGTGATCGAGGATTTCGACTTCGGCCACAAGGTCCACGTCCTGGAACTGCACAGAACCAACCGAGTGGATTGCTACCGTGTGGTTGCGGATGGAGTGGAATGGAAAGCGCGTATTGGCTGGTCGCGCATACTGGCCGGGTTACGGAAGTCGATGCCGAGAGTGGGTGCCTATCTCAACTACTGAAATTGCCCGTGCTCGACCAGGAGTTTTGCCAACGTAGACTTTATCCGACCACCTCCGAATGCCTTGAGCAGGAACGCCTCCCATCTGGCGCCATCCATGGCGCGCTCTCCAGCTTCCCACATCTGCCACGCCCGGCGCGTGACGTACACCAGCGCGGCGGCTTCGTCCTGTGTGAGATGGGCCTTTTTGCGCGCGGCTTTGATTTGATCCTGGTTGGGCTTCATACCGCCCGCCAGGCATAGACACGCACCATCCACTCACGGGCCTTGATGCGCTTCACATGGCGCACTTCGGTTTGCCAGTGGCCACACTTCGGCGCCGTGCATTGGCAGCGCATGCCGAACTTCCCGGCGATAGCATGACCGATCAGCGCATCATGCCCGTGCACATCCTTGGAAGGATCGATGCGCAGGGTGTAGGTGCTGTCGATGTCGTTGTGACCCTTGGCGTGGCGTGCCTTGAGGATGGAGAACTTCCCCATGTCCTGGTCCCATACCTGGCCACCTTGGGAAAGGCGGGCGTTCAATTGGGTTTGTTTGCGCATGCGTTATTGTCCTTGTTCATCATCTTGATGCACCTGGGGCAAGTTATCTCGCGCCCGTCCATGATGCGTGACCATCACACGCTGCGCGGCCCAGGCTTGGCGCCAACACGGCTTTGGTAGTGCTGCAGTAGTCGCCGCGCTCAAGGGCTATGCTGTGGGGGACCGCATGCACCCGCGATCCCATGTCGCGCTCAAAGCCGTTGGCGCACCGGCCGCCGAGGATTGCCGCGAGCGTCTTCATGTCCCGCCTCCTGTGGCTTTGGCGGTGATGGAGCGCGCGCGTTCGCATATATGCCGAAGCTCATTGTAGTCTGGCGGCCCGCCGTCGCCATCTGGATCGTGCTGGGTAAGCCATTTCAGAACATCAAGCATTTCCAATGATGCCGCCAGCACGGCGGCGTTGCCGCGCTGTTCATCGATGTCGGCCCCATCCGGGGCAATGGCGGTGGCGACGATCTGTGAGCCCATGACCAGGGTAATGCCGTCTTTCTCCAGGGTCCAGGGGCCGGGGGTGTGCTTGTTGCTCATGCTTTTCTCCTTCAGTGTGTGTGAACGCCAGACCCGAGGATGTCCCGGAGCAGCCTTTGCTGCGCCAAATCAAGCGGCGCGCGTCCATAGTCTGTCTGTGCGTTTCTCCACCCGTGCCAGAAACCCCGGCTTTTGTCGCTGCCTGGAATGGATGGATTCGTGATGCCGTAGAGGTAGCCAGCCACGATGTCGTCGGCATTGAGACAGTCCATGTCGGCCTTGCTTTCAACCGGGTTGAATTCGCTCATGCTGTTCTCCTTTGTTGTGGGTGATCCAGCGCAACCCCCGTCGCCAGGGGCTGGACTTGATCACTCGGGGTTGTCGTCGCCCTTGTGCCACGGCGTCTTATCCACCGGCTCCGGATCGTCGCAGTGACCCTCAGACACAAGCAGGTCAACTACGTGTTGCGCGTGCGCTTGGGAGACGGGCGCGTCCGTCCGGTTGGTAGATGGGCGCGGCCCGTCCACCACGTCAGGCCACTTGAGCGTACCGGGCGTGACGCCAAGCAGCACAAGATCGTCCTCGGTTAACTCGATCATCAGCCGGCAGTAATTGCCGTGGCATTCGGCCGAGTTGTCGTATTGGTTGGCGGCGATGCCGGAAGCCAGATCATCCGCCGTCGGCTCGCGCAGGACTGTGCTGACGCCTTCAGCGCGGGCGACAACCGCGCCACGCGGGGTTGATATGGCGTGGCTTATCCACCATGGGCGGGTAGTCAGGGTGTAGGGAAGTGATTTCATGATTCCATTCCTTCCGAAAATCCTTGAGCGAACGCTTTGGTGAATTCTGCCTTTTCCTCAGCCGGAACCGCGTCCCAAGCGGACACGAGACCAGCGCCAAAACCAGCCATGTATTCATCGGCCAGAACCCAAACATCGGGCGGGCTCGGCGGCAAGCAATCTCGCCCATCGCGGAACCCGTCGTGGAAAAATGTGCTGTCTGTCATGATGTCCTCCGGTGGTTGATAAAGTGAACTACGCCCTCATCATACATGAACAATGTTCGCGCGCAAGGAATAATTTGGCGCATGCACGAAAAAATATTTTTTGTGTTCTGTGGGGTGTGCGGTATAGTGGAAAACAGCGCCACAGTTGCGCCCGCAGTAATCAGGTCGCCAGCCGCACAAGGTTCGCGGCCTTTTTTGTTTCCCCCGGAGCAGCGGATGAAGAAGACCCGGCCCATCGTGCAATGCGGTGCGCTGGGGGAAACTCGCGCCTATAACGAGCGCAAATACCAGTTCCGCGTCCACGACGCATCCCCCGTTTCGGTGCGCGCCGCCGTCCGGCAGACCTGGATCGGCGCGAAGTGCCGTGTGAGGGGCGCGTAATGGGACGCCGCAACGACATCGACTGGCAAAAGGTCGAACGCCTGTATGTCGCCAATCAACTCACTGTCCGCCAGATTGCCGAAGAGTGCGGCATCAACCCATCCTCCATCACCGCACACGCCAAGAACGGCGGATGGAAGCGCGACATCAGCGCAGCTATCAAGGCGAGCACGAAAGCGAAAATATCGGCTATTGATGTAGCCGAACTGATCGAGCAATCCGCAACGGAAAACGCACAGAAATCCGCACAAACGCTCAAAAAGGCCATTGAGCAGGCCTCAGACGTGGCTGCCGGCGTGATTCTGCGCCATCGCGCCAGTTACCGATTGCAGATCGAGCGTGGCGATCAACTGGAGGCCGAGTTCGACAGGATGTTGCCAACCTGCGAGAACATCGGAGATGTGGCGAAGGCGGCGGTTGCCTACAAATCCATCGTTGAGTCCAAGGCAAAGTTGGTGTCACTGGAACGGGAAAGCTTCGGCCTGGATGCGCATGAGCCCAGCGACGAGCGCGACGTTGAGGCAATGCCTGCTGCGGATGCCTGGAAAGTTTCCATTGAGGGGCTTTCCTGATGTGTGATATCAAAAAAACTTATCGCATTGTGCGGCGTGGTATCAAAAATCACGGGGTCTATACCGAAAGATCCGTGACTTTTGCTGCAAAAACGCCAGTTTTCGATAGATTGGGCTTATAAGTGCCTTCGACCGACCTCGCCAAGAAGTTGATGGAAGGGTTCGATTGGCGCAATCCTGACTATCCGACCATCATCCGGCGCCGCATCAAGCTGCTCACGAAGTTGCGCGCGACACCGGGCGCGATTGCTGGGATGAAGGAGCACTTCAAGCTCTACCCCTGCGACTTCATCACGCTGTTCGGCTCCACCTTCGACCCGCGCCTGATTGAGCGCGGCATGGAAGCGACGGCGCCATTCCTGTTGTTTCCCAAGCAGGAGGAGTTCGTCGATTGGATCGTGGCGCGCTGGAAGGGCCAGGAGGATGGAGTGGCCGAGAAGAGCCGAGACATGGGCGTTTCCTGGCTCACGGTTGCGGTTGCCGTCTGGATGTTCCTGTACTACCCCGGCTCTGTCGTCGGATTCGGCTCCCGCAAGGAAGAGTACGTGGACAAGCTGGGCGATCCGAAAAGCCTGTTCTGGAAGGTGCGCGCCTTCATCGACCTATTGCCGCGCGAGTTCCGCCCGGCTGGATGGGACAGCAAGAAGCACGCGCCGTTCATGGTCATCACCAATCCGGAGAACGCCTCCGTGATCCTGGGCGAGGCCGGTGACAACATCGGACGGGGAAACCGGACATCGATCTACTTCAAGGACGAATCGGCATTCTACGAGCGCGCCGAGGCCATCGACGCCGCCCTGTCGCAGACATCGAACTGCAAGATCGACGTATCCACGCCGAACGGAGCCGGCAACCCGTTCTATCGCAAGGCCAAGGGCGGAAAGATTCCGCTCTTCGTTTTCGACTGGAAGGACGATCCGCGCAAGGATCAGGCCTGGTACGACGCTCAAGTGGCGAAGGCGGACAGCCCGACCATCGTCGCGCAGGAGATCGACCGGAACTACGAGGCCAGCGTTACTAACGCATTCATCTCCGGAGAACTGGCGCGCGGTGCCCAGATGCGCGGACCGACCCAAGTTCAAGCCATCGGCCGGCTGCGGGTGGGCGTAGACCCGGCCAGGTTCGGCGACGACAAGTTTGCCGTGACGATTCGCCGGGGGCGCCTGGTTGTTTCGATAGTGGAAGCGCAAAACCTCGACTCTTTCACCGGGGCAGCCTTCGTGAAAAGCGCCATCGCACCATACGGCGAGCGGCCGGAACAGATCGCGGTGGATGAGATCGGAATCGGGGCCGGTGTTGTGGATGTGCTGTCTCGGATGCCGGAGTTCGCCGGGATCGTGGTGGGCGTGAATTCCTCACTGCGCATGGACGGCAAGCAATCCAATGACACCATGATTGTTCCCGAAGGAATGATCCAGTCCGACTACTACAACGTGCGCGCCTGGATGTACGGCGAGCTGCGCGAGTGGCTGAAGTCGGGAAGCATTCCATCCGATCCGCAACTGCTGTCCGAACTGACGGCGGTTCGCTACGGATACCGTGGCGGATCGATTCTGCTGGAGAGCAAGGACGACATGCGCAAACGCGGCATCAAGTCGCCGAACAAGGCGGACTCCATAGCCCTGACGTTCGCCATCCCAGGATCGCCAGAGCAGTCGATGGGCCATGAGATATTCCACAACCAGGCCATGCAAGCTGGACGAGCACCCGCGACACGCGCCGGGTACTGAGAGACGACATGGTAGAGATAATGACCACCGAGCAGCGGCAAAAACAGGAAGCCGAGTACCAACGCGCTTGGCGTGAGAATCTGCCGAGCGAGGATGTGCAACGCGAGAACCCGCTTGCCGGCCTGGGCGCGTCCCTGATCTCCGAGTTCCTGGAAGCCCAGCTCCTGCGGCAGGAGACGGAACAGCGGTGGCTGACCGATCTCCGGCAGTATCGCGGCCAGTACGAGCCGGAGGAAGAAGCCCTGATGCAGGGATCAAAGGCCTTCGCCCGCAAGACTCGCGTCAAGGTCAAGAGCGTGGACGCCCGCCTCATGGATATGCTGTTCCCGGCCAGCAAAGAACGGAACTACAGCATCTCAGCGACCCCGGAGCCGTCTGTCCCGGCCTCGCGCAAAAAATCCATTGTCCAGGCCATGACCCAGGCCAATGGCGCGCCACCGAGCCCGGAGGATGTGCAAGAGGTCATCAGGAAGTTCGCCGACGACTCCGCCGCCAAGATGGCGACACGCATCGACGACCAGCTCACCGAAGCCAAGTACCGGGCGACGTGCAAGGACGTGATGCACTCAGGCCATCTCTACGGCACCGGCATCCTCAAGGGACCGCTGGTCGAGCGCAGGACGCGCCATGCCTACAAGTGGGATGGCAAACGCTACACGCAGACGACGCGCACCTACACGGCCCCGTTCATGGCCCATGTGCCGATCTGGCGGTTCTACCCGGATATGACCGTCACCCGGATCGAGGATTGCCGCTACACATGGGAGCATCACCGCCTGGGGCGCCAGACGCTGGCCGAGATGGCGGAGCGCAAGACGTTCAACCGTCAGGCCATCCTGTCCTACATCGACACCAACCCGGACGGCGCGATCAAGCTGATGCGCTACGAGCAGGATTTACGGGCCATCGGCCAGCAGGAAAACCTGTTGAGCACCACCAAGACGGGTCAGTATGACGTTTACGAGCGGTGGGGCTGGCTCAAAGCCGAGGAACTGCTGGCATGCGGCATCGAAGTGCCCCAGGATCGGATGCACGAGACGTTCTACAGCAACGTCTGGGCGCTACCGGATGGGCAGGTCATCAAGGCCGTGCTGTCGCCGATGGTGGCGACGACCTCGACCTATCACCTGTACTACCTGGACAAGGACGAAACCAGCATTTTCGCCGACGGCTATGCCGCGATCATGCGCGATGATCAGGGGCTGATCAATTCCGCCCTGCGTATGGCGGTGGACAACGCGGCGGTGTGCGCCGGTCCGGAGTTCGAGGTGGATACTCGCGCGTTCCCGGTCGGGACGGACATCACCAATATCCACCCGCTCAAGGTCTGGCCGAGGAACGGCGGGGATTTCCAGTATCCGGCGATCCGTGCGCTGAATTTCGACTCGCACACTGCGGAACTGATGCAGTTGATGGATAAATTTGACGCGCAGAGCGACGAAACCACGGCGATCCCGAAGTTCACCTATGCCGGGACAGGCGAACGCGGCGCGGCGGAAACGGCGCAAGGCCTGTCCATGCTCATAGGCCAGGCCAATATCAGCCTGAAAGACCTCGTGGTGAATTGGGACGAAGGCATCACCAAGCCGTTCATTGCGAATCTCTACCACTGGAACATGCAGTTTTCCAAGGACGACACCATCAAGGGCGACTACGACGTGGTGGCGACGGGTGCCGCATCGCTGGTAGCCAAGGAAGTCCGCGCCAATACCCTGTCGCAGTTCGCCGCGACGATGCAGCCGGAAATCCGTCCGTATATCAAGTGGGAATCGCTGGGCCGGCAGATGGCCCAGGCTCAGGAGTTGGAAGACCTGATCAAGACTCAAGAAGAAGTGGACGCGGAGATGAACACGCCGGAAGGCCAGGCGCAGGCGCAGATGGCCCAGATGCAACAACAGATTGCCATGCAGACCATGCAAGTCAATTTGGCGAAGATGCAAGCACAAGTGGCGCTGGCCGAGGCGCAGGTACAGAAGTTGACCGCCGAGGCGCAGCGCGAGATCGCGGAAGTGATTGATGCCAAGGTCAAGTCGGCGTATTCCGCCATGCAGGCAGCCGGCGTGATTGTTGCGAATCCAGGTGTTGCGCCCGTGGGCGATGCGCTGCTGAAGGAGGCTGGCTGGGTTGGAGCCACGCAAGAGGCCGCCATGCAGGAGCAAGCCGCAATCCAGGAACAGCAAGTCCAGCAGCAAGAGCAACAGGCGCAGCAAATGCTCGCGCCCGGAGACGAGCCCGCTCCGGATGCCATCGAGAACATGACGCCGGACATGATGCAACCGGAAGAACCCGACGTAGGCTCTCCGGCAGTCGGGCAAGAGGCCGGAATCGAGACGGTGGAAACCGAGGAAATCATCAAGTGAGCACGTTTTTCGATGCCAACGTGGCTGCGGACAAGACCAAGGCCGCGCACGCGAACATGCTGGACGTGCTGAATGCGCGCCAACGCGAGGCAGTATCAGAATGGCTGGATGCGCTTGAGCTACAGCAAGTTGCCGCGATGCGCGATTGCAAGGTGGAGTTGCTACCTGAACAGCGCATCCGCATGAAACAGCTTTCCGCGCTGTCCTACGCCGCATTGACCGGCGAGACGACAGGGCACGTGTTCTAAATTCCGAGACACCGGGAAACCGGCCTCGTAACCCCGGCATAGCCGGATAGAGATGACCCGCTGCGGCGGGTTTTTTGTTTTCTGGCTCACGCAAAGAGGGAAGCCAAATGAAGAAACAGATGGACAAGGAATATTCGGATGCCTTCAACGGCAAACCCGGCGCGGAAGAACCCGCCGTTCCGGACGTGGTGATCGCGGTAGGCGCCAAAAACCCCGAAGACGAGCAGGCTATGGATGACGCCACCGAGCCGGCCGTCGCCGCCGAGGAGACCAGCGAGGTTCCGGCCGAGGATGTGACCGATATGGCCACGGATGAGGGCGAAGCCGCCACGCCGGAGATGAGCGCCGAGGACACCCAGCGCGAAAAGTCCTGGGAGGGGCGTCTGCGCAAGCGCGAGGAGGAACTGGCCGCGCGCGAGGCGGAAATGAGCAAGCCAGCCGACGGCGAGGCGCTGGCGCAACTGAGCGAGCAGTTCGGTCCCGAGTTCGCCGATCTGATCGTGCAAGTGATCCGCGAGCAAGTCGGCGCGCCGCAGGCCAACGCGGACGTTGAGGCGCTGCGCGAGGACGTGGCCAGCGTGATTTCCGATCTCAAGTTCGCCATGCACAAGCGCGACATCCTGGCCGCCAAGGCGGATGCCTACGAGATTGGCGAAACGCCGGAGTTCCAGGCGTGGTGCGCCAGCCAGGACGACGCCGAGGATTGCGCCCGCGTCGTCGAAAACGGCACGGCTGCGGAGGTCATCGGCCTGATGACGCGCTACGAGGAACACCTGAACAAGGACAAGGGCAGTGAGGACGAGGATGCCGCCACAGCCGTGCGCGGTTCCGCGCCGATCTCCCTGCCGAGTCGCCCTGTCGCCGGAGACGACGACGAATACCGGGCGGCCTGGAAAAACCTGTAACCCGACACCGGGCGGCGCAAGCCGTCCATGCCGAGCCGTGGCGGTGCTGTTCACCACGGCAAGTTATACCGCTTCCCCATCTAGGACGCACTCAATACCGCGCTTCTTCCAGCACAGTCCAGGACATGCGAAAGCACCCTGGCGCATGGATCGCATACGGGACCGTGAGGCATCTCTTCGGATTCGAGCGGCAAATCCATCTGCCATTTCATTTCTGAAAGGACATCACCATGTCTGTCACCGCATACGGGAACATCACTCCCACCCAAGCGGCGTATTCGAGCAAGACTCTGCTGGAACGCGCCATTCCCATGATGGTTCTGGAACAGTTCGGCCAGCTCAAGCCGCTGCCCGCCAACAACACCAAGACCATCAACTTCCGCCGCCACAAGTTGGCCATCCCCAATTCCGCAACCCTGTCCGGATTCGCCCTGACGGAAGGCGTTTCGCCGTCCGAGCAAATCCCAACCATGGAGAACTACGATCTGACGCTGACTCAGTACGGCGCCGTGGTCGGGGTCACCGATGTGGTGGACGACACCCATGTGGATGATGTGCTCACCGAGTACATGGGCATCCTGGGCGAGCACGCCGGCCAGGTTGTCGAACTGATGCGCTGGGAAGCCATCCGTACCGATGCCGGGGTCAACGTCGTCCTGGCGGGCTCCGTGGCCACCGAGGCGCTGATCACCACCAGCCTGACCAAGGTGGAACTGCGCAACGCCATCCGTTCCATCCGCGCCAACCATGGCAAGCCCATCACCCGGCTGACCAAGGCGGATGTGCGTTATGGCACGCAGTCGTGCGAACCTTCTTACATCGCCGTGATGAACAGCGACCTGGAAGGCACCGTGCGCGAGAACCTGGGTACAGCATTTACCCCGGTGGCCGATTACGGTGCCGGCGCGACCGTGCTGCAAGGCGAGTTCGGCAACTTCGAGAACATCCGTTTCGTGTCCTCGTCCATGCTGGGCAAACGCGCGGATTCGGGTATCGCCGTGGGCTCCGCCGCCACCCTGTTGTCGGATTCCGGCGTCCTCGTCAATCTGTACGACGTGTGCGTATTCGCGGCCGACTCTTGGGTGGGCGTGGCGCTGAAAGGCGAGTATGCCGTCACCCCGTCCCTGGTGCGCGCCACCGCGTCGGATTCCGACCCGTTGGCCCAGCGTTCCAAGGCCGGCTACAAGACCATGCAGAACGCCAAGGTCGTGCAGACCGCGCACATCAAGAAAATCGTGTGCGGCGCGCTGAAAGCGGCCTAATCCAGGCCATGCAGCACCCTAACCCACCGGCTGATCCCGGTGGGTTCTCTCATTCCTGAAGGAGATTCACATGGCAACACCTACCAACACCCAAAGGAACGCGGCTGGCGTGAACAATTACGCCTCCGGTCGCGTCATCACCGATTCCGCAACGGCTGCGGCCAAGACGTTCAACCTTGGATTCAAGCCGCGCTGCATCAAGTTCCGCAACGTCACCGACCGCATCAGCGACGAGTGGTTCGACGGCATGGAAGAGAGCACGATCTACACCGCGTTCCTCGCCACCACCGCCCTGCTCGATGCCGATGCCGGCGTGACCGCGACCGACTTCGGCTCCACCTGCAACCCGACCGCCTCCGAGATCAACCTGGAAACGCTGCGTCTCGCCATTGCCGCTCTGGCTGCCAAGTTGGATGCCGATGCCGATGTGGTGACGGTGACCTACGCCACCAAGGTTCCGGCCAGCGGCGCCACGGCGGCGCAGTTGCGCGCGGCCATGGCCGGCATCAACGCCCTGCTGGACGCGGATACCGGCGTGACCACCACCACCTATGCCTCCGGCACCAACCCGAGCGCCTATTCCTCGCTGCATACCGTGGCGGCCGGCACTCGCACCCTGGACATCACCAACGGCATCAAGGTCGATGGCAACACGTTCAGCGTGACCGCCACCACCATGGTCGCCAGCAAGGTGTTTTTCTGGGAAGCCTTCGACTGATCCGACGCAGCACCCCAACCAAACCCGCCCTCGTGGCGGGTTTTTTCATTTAAGGAGCATCACACATGGCACGCACGCCTAAAGACGAGATCGCCAATCCCTACGATGTACCCGCGCCTGTCGCCGCCGCGCAAATGACCGAAGGCGAAACGCCGTCGGCCCCGGTTCCGCCGCACGCGCAACCTGTTGCCGTGGAAGCGCCGACGCACAAGAAGGTGATTCTGCAACGGCCTCCCGGTGTGACCGACAGCCACATGTTCATCGGTTTTAATAATTTCGAGGGGCAATTCCCCTACGACACCGAGATTTCCCTGCCGGTCGATGTGATCAACCACCTGCGCGCGCAGCGGCGCGTGGATTACCGGGCCGGCGACGACGGCACGCCCAGGGCGAGTTATTCCAACTCCATCGGCGTCATGGACGTGCACTGATCAAATGGTCTGCGCATGGCCTGGAACATCGCTCGCCGCCAAGAGCGGCTCTATGGGATAAGACATGGCGACGCTTGACGACTTCACCCGATACGTGGCGATAGATGTTCCGAACTGCCCGATTCCTGTCATTGAAAACGCGGTGTTGCGCGCCGCGCAGATGTTCTACGAACGCACCGAGCGCAAACGGGAAACCATCGAGTTTCCGACCGTTGATGTGTTGGCGAGCAACCTTGCCGGCTATGCGTTGACCGTGCCGGCTCAATACCTGTTGAGCCGCGTGGCCAGCGTTCGCACCGAGCGATTTCCGCGCGGACTAGGCATCACCAGCGAATACGAGGCGGCCGGGATGATGACGCCTGGCATGCCGTCGCACTACTACGTCAAGGGCAACGGCAATCTGGTGCTGGTACGCCCGCCTGAGACGGCCGGTGACATTGTTACGGTGGATGTCGTGCTGAAGCCTGCCATGAGTGCCACAGTCCTCGATGACTTCCTGCTCAACGACAACCGCGATCTCATCGTGTACGGGGCAAAAGCCATTCTCATGGCGCTTCATGGCAGGCCATGGAGCAACGTGGAGATGGCGGCGGCCTACAGCAACATTTTCAACGATGGCACGGTCAAGGATTACGTCTCGGGTCTGGTCGGGCGGTCCGGCGGGTCTTTGCAAGTCAAGCCGAGAAAGTTTTAAGGGATCGCCATGGGCACCATCACCGCCGAACAGATCATCCGGGATGTTCGCGTTCTCAACAATGACAGCGTAGCGGCGCGCTATCGGCATCAGGATGCGGACTATTTCGCATGGCTGAACGATGGCATTCGCCAGATATGCAACCTGCACCCGGAAGAATGCACAGAGTTGATGGTGTTGGCGCTGGTTGAAGGGGTCAACCAGACATTACCGGATGCGGTTATCAAGCTGCGCCGCCCGATACGCAACATGGGCATTGGCGGCGCGACACCCGGAACCGTGGTGACCTTCGCCGACATGGAGACCATGGATCTGTTTTTACCGTCCTGGCACATGACTTCCACGGCGCAGGATATCAAGCACATCTTCTACGCCACCAAGCTCGACAGCAACCAGTTTGCCGTCTACCCGCCCGCCAAAGCGACATCGACGGTCCAGGTCGAGGCCGATGTCTATCCCGACGCGCTTGATGATGCGGCGGACATCATCCCCATCGCGGATCGCTACACCAACGCCCTGCAAGCCTACATCCTGTTCCGTTATTTCAGCACGGACGGCGAGGACGCCGCAAACGCCGCCGCAGCAGCGTCCTACTACAACCTGTTCACGGCTGAGACCGCCTGATGCTCATCACGCTCGGTCCCCAGTTCGGCGGCCTGGTCCCCCGAACGGACGGGGCACAGATGCCGCCGTATGGCGCCCAGGTAGCCGAGAACGTCAAGCTGCACGCCGGCACGATACGCGGCTGGCGGGCGCCGCTGGCGGTTTACCCAACCATCCCGGTTGCTGATACCACCCACACGCTCTTCTACGACAAGGGTTCCGATGTCTGGTTTACCTGGGATCTGGACGTGGATGTGGTGCTCGGCCCGGTGGCTGATGGCCTGGTCAACCGCCGCTACTACTACACCGGCAGCGGCGCGCCGAAGAAGACCGACTCCGCCATGGCTATCGCCGGGGCAGGGGCCTATCCGCAGACCTACTACGAACTGGCGGTTCCGGCGCCCGACGCGGCACCCACGGTCAGCAGCGACGGCCTGGGTGTCGGTATCGCCGAGGATCACGTCTACGTCATTACCTATGTGTCGGAGTTCTCCGGCATCGAGGAAGAAAGCGCGCCGAGTTCCCCGGTCACCCTGGCCGCCTGGCAGCCCGGAGACACGGTTACGATCACCTGGCAGGACACGCTCCCGGTCGGCAACTACAACCTGACCAAGCGCCGTGTGTACCGCAGCAACGGCGCATCCTATTTCTTCGTGCTGGAACAGGACATCGACCCGCTGGTGCTGACGGCGACGGATGCCCTTCTGAATACCGCCTTGGGCGAGGGCATCACCACGCTGGAATACGACACGCCGCCGGATAGCTTGGTTGGCCTGGTGACGCTGGCCAACGGCATCCTGGCCGGGTTCGTCGGCAATGAAATCTGTTTCTGTGAACCCTTCCAGCCCCACGCCTGGCCTATCGGCTATCGCCTCACGGTGACAGAACAGATCGTCGCCCTGGTGGCGGTCGGGCAGGGCCTCTACGTGTTGACCGAGGGGCACCCGTATTACTGCGCCGGCACCCATCCGGACAACATGGTGCTGGAGCGCATCACCAAGTTCGCGCCCTGCATGAGCAAGCGCAGCGCCGCAACGGACGGCACGGGCGCCATCTATGCCAGCTACAACGGCGTCACGCATCTGCAAGGCACGCAAGCCAGGAACATCACCACCGCGCTGTTCACCCAGGAGGAATGGCGTAACCAAGACCCGGAATCCCTGTACGGCATCTATTACGATGACCGCTACATGCTGTGGTACTCGGCGACTTCGGCCGGGCCGTTCACCATGAACGGCGCCAAGCCGATGGATGGCTCCGAGACCATGGACGGCACGCTGGCCGGCGATAGCCAGGTTGGCGGGGCGCTGGTGTTCGACTCGACATTGCCAGAAGCGCCACTGACAACCCTGAACGCGCCAACCACGGCGGCCCATATCCGCGCAGACGATGGCCTGCTGTACATGGTGGACGGCGACAAGGTTGCGCGCTTCGACGCAGACAGCCTGAACAAGTCCATGTACGAGTGGCGCGGCAAGATTTTTGTGCTGCCCAAGCCGGAGTCCATGAAGGCCATCCAGGTCTATACCAACAACGCCATAACCTCGGAACAGATCGCCGCCAAGGCTGATTACGAGGAAGAGCTTGCCCAGGCCATGGCCAATCTGCAAGCCAATATCCTGCTGTGGAATGCGGGCGCCTTCAATGCCGGTTGGGGAATGTGCGGCATCAACGAATGGGAGTGGAATGGCTCCGCCCTAAAAGATGCCTTCGTGCAAATCCTCGACCCGCTTACGGCGCTGACCCTTGCCATCAAGGTCTATGCCGACGGCGAACTGGTATTCAGCGCATCGGTGGAAGACAACAAACCCATGCTGCTGCCGGCGGGCTTCAAGTCCGACACCTGGGAGATCGAGGTATCAGGCAACAAGCCGGTGCGCCGCATCGTGATGGGCACCAGTCTGGCGGAGGTGAAAGCGGCATGAAGACCCCCTACATCCCATCGCCGTCTTCACTACCCCAGGAATACGCGCGCGTGCTCAACC
>CAZWFX010000042.1:8421-15446 GCA_964633425.1 uncultured Candidatus Saccharibacteria bacterium | reverse complement strand
CCGTCCGCTTCGGCGCCGCCCCGACGATGCAGCAGGCCCGCGACGTGGTGGCCGCCGCCCCCGCGGCCCTTCCGCTCTGGGCGGTGCCGCTGATCCTCAATGTGCTGGAGATCGTCATCAACCGGTGGGGGAAGTGACGTGCTGCCCTTCTACCTTCTCCTGGCCCTCGGGCCGCCGTGCCCCGCGCCGCAGGTGGCCCCGCCGCCGCTCGTGGCGCCGGCCCCGCCGGTCGTGCGGCCCCACGGGGCGCGCGACGGCGACTGGACCTGGGACGCCAACGGGCGGTTCTGGTGGCGGGTGAGGCCAATGCCGTCGCCCGTGACCTTCGCCCTCCCGAGGGGGGCAGCGGCATGCGTGACCTGACGGTAGTTGATCGCCCCCGGTCGGGGGCCGTGCGAGAGGGGGGACGGGCAATGCGAATCCTGTCGTGGTCGCTGGAGTGGGCGGGGGTGGCCGCCGCCGGCGTCACCGCCACGATGTTCGCCGAGCAGTCCATGCCCCAGACCGCCACGCCGGCCTCGGTGCTGGTGGCGTTCATCAGTGTCAGTGTTTCCGCGATCGGGCTGCTGGGGTGGGTGCTGCGCGAGCAGATGACCGCCATCCGCGCGCACACCGAGGAGCTGCTGCGGGTGCGCACCGAACTGGCGAGGATGCGGCGCAAGCTGCGACTCCCCGACGACGACGAGGACGAGCCGTGAAGACCGTCACCGACCTCCTGACCGCCACCGCCGCCGCGCTCCTGTGTTGGCTGGCCCTCCAGGCCGCCCCGGTGCCGCCGGCCAAGCCGATTGTCACCCCGCCCAGCCTGGCCGGCTCGTGGGTGGCCCACTGGCACACCTGCCCGTGGGACACGGTGCTCCTGGAGGGCGGGGACTACCTCGCCGAGCGCACCGGGGCCGACGGCATACCGACCCGGTTCGTCGGCACCTGGCGCATGGACGGCCCGGTGATCGAGATCCGTGAGGGGCTGGTGACGGAGCACGGCGTCGGGACGATGACCACCTACCGCTTTGCCCTGAAGCGCAACACCACCGAGAGCGCCTGCGGGGGGCTGAAGCTGGTGAGGTCGCGGTAGGGGGCTTGTCGAAAAGGCACCCTCCCCGGTAGGATATGGCGAACCACGCCAGGGAGGGAGTGAGGATGCCCAGCCACCACGCCGGCGGCAGCCACCCGCCGCCCGACTACGCCCGCCGCCTGACCGGCGGCCTCAGCTCCAAGAAGAAGAAGAGGGGCGAGCGCCCCGCCGACGCCGCGGCGTCGGCCCGGATCGAGGCCGCCGAGAGCAGCGTCCCGTTGGAATTGCTCGCGGGCGTGCTCCAGGCCGAGATGCCGGGGCTCAGGCACGGCTACGGCCGCGCCCGCGACGCGGGGGCGCCCACGGACGCGCTGCCCTTGAGCGATGCCAAGATCCTGGTGATGCAGGCCCGCGCGAGCCGGGGGGAGGGGTTGTTCCACCCCGGCGACCGCTGCGACATCGCCGCCCTGGAGGAGGCCGAGGCCCGCCGCTCCCTGGTGGAGGCGGAGGCGGAGAAGGCGAGGCGCCGTCGGGAAAGGAACGGGCAGGAATGACCCGCGCCGTGGCCCTGCGGCTGGACCAGATACGCCTCGACGGCGACACCCAGCCCCGCGTGGAGTGCGACCGCGAGCGGGCCGAGGAACTGGCCGCCCTGCTGACCCTCGGGGTGGAACTGCCCCCCGCCGTCGTCTACAAGGACGCCCAAGGCACCTACTGGCTGGCCTCGGGCTTCCACCGCTGGCACGCCCACCGCCTCGCCGGGCACCAGTTCCTCGTCTGCGACGTCCGCGACGGCACCCTCGAGGACGCCCGCTTGTTCGCGGCGTCCACCAACAAGGTGTCAGTCCTGCCTCGCACCACGGCGGACAAGATGCGCGCCGTTCACATGGTGCTGTCGTGCCCGCTGGCGGCGGGGTGGGACGACGCCCGGATTGCCGCCCACTGCCAGGTGCCCGAGGCCCTGGTGGCGGCCCAGAGGGCCGCGCCGTGGGCGCCGTCGCCCGACCTGTTCGGCGAGCTGGACCAGGCCCCCCCAGTAACCGCGTCGGCGCGGCTGGCCACGGGCGGGACGATCCGGGCCGAGGACAAAGGCCGGCTCTGCGACCAGGACCGGGCCTTGATCCGCGAGCAGATCAAGAGACTCATCAACAAGTACCTCCGCAAGGCGACGCTCATCGACGCCGACCCGGTGGAGCTGATCCGCGAGGCGTTGGCGGGGCCGCAGGGGTAGGCTACCACGAAACTACCACTAACGGCCGATGACAGAACTGCGATTGCATCGCTCGCGAAACGCCGTATCCTCGTGCCCGCACGGAAGCTGGGGCCGGCCAGGCCGCCGGCGGCCAACCGCTTCATAAGCCGCGTGTCACTGGTTCAAATCCAGTCGCCGCTACTGTCCCAAGCTGAACGCGCAGCGCGTGTTGCGTCGTACCCCGCTCGTCGCGGGCGCGGCCTGGCTACCCCGATACCACGGTTCCGTACCACGGAACGTGACCCGGAGGGTGACAGGATGCCGCGCAAGAAGGAGTGGCCGCCGAGGCCGCACAAGCACAAGCCGTCGGGCCAGGAACGGGTCAGGATCGACGGGCGGGACCACTACCTCGGCCCCATCGGCTCGGCCGAGGCCCGGCGGCGGTACGCCGAGATCGTGGCTGGGCTGCCGAAGGCACCGCCGAAGACGCACTGGGAGGCCGGGCCGACCGTCGCGGAGGCGGTGGCGGCCTGGAGGCGGTGGGCTGAGGGCCGCTACGCCGGCGGCCGGGAGCTGGCCCAGTACGACGCCACCATGCGCCCCGTCCTCGACCTGTTCGGCCCCGACCCGGCCTCCGCCTTCGGCTGCCGGCAACTGGAGGAGGCCCGTGACGAGATGGTGCGCCGCGGGTGGAACCGCGCCGTGGTCAACCGCCGGGTGATCCGCGTCCGCACCGTGTGGCGGTGGCTGGAGCGCCGGGGGCACGCGCCTGCCGGCACCTGGGCGGCCCTGCGCGCCCTGGAGCCGCTGACCGCCGGCGACCGGCACGTCAAGGCCGCCCCGCCCCCGCAGGTGGCCGAGTGGCGTGACGTGGCCGCCTGCTGCCGCATGGCCCCACGCACGGTGCGCGACATGCTGCTGGTCCAGTGGTTCACCGGCATGCGATCCGGCGAGGTGCGGCTCATGCGCGCCGGCGAGGTGGACGCCACCAGCCGTACCTACCGCCCGGCTACGCACAAGAACGCCTGGCGCGGGCAGGTGCGGGCCGTCGCCCTCGGCCCCGTCGCCTGGCGGGTGCTGGCCCCACGGCTCGCGGGGCTGGCGGCCGGTGACTTCGTCTTCCCGTCCGGCCCCGGCCGCTGCTACCGGGATGACAGCTACGCGCGGGCCGTGGCGAGGGCCGCCCTACGGGCCGGCGTCAGCCTCAACCCTTACGCCTGCCGACACGCCTTCAAGCGGCGGGTGACACGCGCCCTCGGCCTCGACGCCGCCCGCGCCGCCCTCGGCCAGGCCAGCATCCTCACGACCGACCGCTACGCCGCCGGCACCGACGACGCCCTCGCTTCGGAGGCCGCCCGCAAGTGCGGCTGACTTGCCCGACCGGTAACTGTTGTTTACAGTCCGTCAGTCCTCTCTCGGGGGCCGCCGTGCGGCGTGGCACGGCGGCCCCCCCTCACTTCCCCAACTCCCTCCCCCACGCCTTTTTCACGCCGTTCGGCGACGACGCGAAACTTGCCCGCGATTGACGCTGGAAGACCGTTCACCACAGCCGGAGTGCGCGCGTAGGATGAGGCACCCGAGAAAAAGGAGGTGCCTGATGTTGCCCGAGGACACGATCACGGCGAAGGTGGCCGCGCGCCTGGTGGGCGTGCACGTCAGTGCGGTCTACCGGTGGGTGATGTTCGGGAAGCTGCGGGCCTGGCGGGTGGGGGGGCGACTGCGGCTCTCGCGGGCGGACGTGCTGGCGGTGATTCAGGCGGTACAGGCCCGGCGGCGATGACGGGCGTGGGGCGGATCAGTCCGACTGGCGGCGAGACAGCTGCTGCCAGATCCGATCCGCCCGTTCCTGCGTCAGCAGCCCTTTTGCCACGAACACCTCCAAGAGGATGGCGTGGAGCTCCCACCTCGCAGGCCGCTTCTGCTGGTCGGCCAGTTCGCCTAGGACCCGGTTGACCTCCGGCAACAGTGCGACCATGGCGCGGGGCTTGTGCCGCGACCCTTGCTTTGCACCTGAAACGATAGGGGACATGCCGCCCTCCACAGGGGGTGAATCGGGTGGCACATGGTTGTTCTTTTTTCGGGCCATGCGCCGCATTGTGGCACGGTGCCCGAAAGTATGCCAGCCCAGTTTTAGTATACACAGTACGCCAAGACATGTCACAGTTAATTTTTCATTCCACATTGACTTGTGACATGCCATTGGTACTATGCTCTTACGCGGACAAGATGTGCCACGGGGGCTGTCAGGCCGCGCGAGTGGTGGAGGAAACGTCCATGTCTGACGAAACGAAGAAGGTGTTTGTGGGCCGGGTTAACGGCGAGACGGTCTTCGGCGAGGTGTCGAAGGTGGAGTTTCACAAGTGGACCGTGGCAGACAAGCCGGGGCGCTATCGGCAGATCAGCAAGACGGACTTGCGTGTTGACCCGGAGTATCAGAGGGACAACGTCAACGAAGGCCGCGTGCTGGACATCGCCAAGAACTGGAGCTGGGTCGCACTCAACGCGATCGCCGTGGCCGAGCGGGAAGATGGCACTTTGTGGGTGATTGATGGCCAGCACCGATTCCTCGCAGCCCTGAAGCGATCCGACATTGCCAAGCTACCCTGCCTGGTGTTTTCGGTGGGTGACCGCAAGTCAGAGGCCAAGTCCTTTAGGATGCTTAACACCAACCGCGGCCTGGTCTCGACCTATCACAAGTTCCGGGCGCAACTCGTCGAGCAGGAGCCGTCCGCCCTGGCGATCAGGGCGATGGTTGAGGAGTCTGGCTACCACATTACCAAGGGTGGGGCTCACAACCGCAGCGTCAACTGTGTCGGTGCGCTCCAATCCGCTTTCAACAGGGCCCCAGACATCACGCGGCGCGTCTACCGCCTGTGCGTCGAGATTTGCAACGGGGCGCACCTGAACGCGTCGATGTTCGCCTCGCTGTTCGACCTGGAAAAGAAAATGGACCGCAGCCGCGCCGAACTTGGCTCGCTCACCGACCCCCTATACAAGGGCAAGCTGATCAAGGCCGGACCAGACGTCATCGTCCAGTGGATCAACAAGGCCAAAGGCTACCACGGCAAGGGTGGGGCTGCCGTCGGGGCGATTGGGGTGGCGAAGATGCTGGACGACGGGCGCCGTCGCAAACTGCTTGACGGCATCACGGAGTAAGCCATGACGACCGTGCGCGTCGGCAAGAAGGTGTTCGCCGTCCTCTTCCCTGACCTGCTGAGGCCGTTGACGGAGAGCGAGCGGACGGCCTTGAAGAAGGAAATCAAGGCCCGTGGCGTCATCGTCCCCATCGTCGTGGACGAGGACGGCGGCATTATCGACGGCATCAACCGCGCGACCCTGGCGGCAGAGGTTGGGCTGGTCGGCATCCCGACCGTCGTGCGCCGCGACATGAGTTTGCAGCAAAAGCACGACCTGGCTCTGGCCCTCAACGACGCCCGCCGCCACCTGACCCCGGCCGACCGCAAGAAAGTCAAGGAACAGCGCAAGGAACGCGTCGCCGAGAAGCGCGCCGGGGGCAAGACCCTGGAGCAGATCGCGCAGGAGGAGGGGGTGAGCAAGTCGCAGGTGGCGAGGGAGATCGACGAGTCAGTTTTCCACTCCGGGAAAACTGAAGCTGCCCCCACCCCTCCCCCCGCCCACTTGCGCGTCACGGGCAAGGACGGTAAGAGCTACCCGGCCCGGAAGCCGCGGAAGGAGAAGTCTCCCCAGGCAGTGCTTACCGAGCCGCCGGCGGCCCCGGTCGAAAGCGACGAGCTTCGCCAGCTCAAACACTGGTGGGCCCTCGCCTCAGAGCCTGACCGGCTCAGGTTCCTTGCTTGGCAATCACAGCCGTGATGCCGCCGTTGAACAAAAAAACTGGGGTTTCTCTGTTGACTAGTGGCATGTCACACTGTATTATCTTGGCAGGTGACATGCAGATGGTAAGGAGCCAACGATGAACGCCAACATGACCCGCACCGCCCCGAAGCAGCACAAGGCCCCGACGGGCACCGTGGAGCTGATCCACGGCCGCGCCCGCAGCACCACCCTGCTCGCCACCGGCCTCCCGGTGGGCCTGATGATCGAGACGACGGCCGGCAAGGGCTACTACACCCTCAGCCCGGAGAAGGTTTGCACGCGGTGGGGCTGGACCCAGATCGGGTGGCAGTTGGTCAAGGAGATCGAGGGCGAGGAGCACGAGGGCGAGGTGTACCACCTGCCCCTGGACGTGGCCGCCTGCGACTGCCCGGATGCCAAGTATCGCAACCGCGAGTGCAAGCACATGCGGGCGGTGGCGGCGGTGCTCAAGGCCCTCGGCTGGGAGGGCTGAGACATGACCGCCAACCTCGTCATCATCGCCGTGTGCGTTCTCTGGTACGCCCTGGACCTGTACACCGGCCGCGAGAAAGTGAGGGACTGGTGATGTCGCTGAACTACCAAATCGTGCCCCGCCTGGCCGGCGGCTACAACGTGCGACTCTGTATCGGCGGCTACTGCGTGTTCACCGTGTCGGATCGTATCGCCATGTCCCGCCGCCTGGCCGTCAACGCTGACGTTTCGTTCGGCGTGCCGGTGAGCGAGTGGAACACGCTCCTCGGCATCGCTGCGGACGAACTGGAAGACGTGTACGGGAGGCCAACCCATGACGCCCCACGAATCGATTGAGCGTGACCTGGCCGAGGCCATCGGCCGCCTGACGTTCGCCCTGGTGGAGATGGAGCGGTTGGAGCCGCGGCCCTCCAACCTCCTCCGTTTGCGTGGCTGGGCCCGCAACGCGAGGGAACTGGCCAAGCTGGCCCTGGCCAAGCTGCCGGTGCCCGCCGCCCGACAGGACTGACC
>CAZWFX010000042.1:0-8321 GCA_964633425.1 uncultured Candidatus Saccharibacteria bacterium | reverse complement strand
TGGCCAAGCTGGCCCTGGCCAAGCTGCCGGTGCCCGCCGCCCGACAGGACTGACCCGCCCAGGGAAGGGACGCCGTGGACGTAGTGACTATCGACGGGGCCTGTGCGATGTTCCACATCACCCGCAGCACCTACTACCGCCAGGTGCGGGAGGGGCTGTTCCCCCGCCCCCGGCGGATCGCCGGGCGGTGGGCGTACACCCGCGAGGAACTGGCCGCCTACGTCCTGCTCGCCGGCCGCTGGCACCCCGGCCCGTTCGAGGCCGGCACCAAGGGGAAGGACGACAAGACACCGTGAGCCCTCGCCACTTCCGTCGGGGCGGTGGGCCGTGCCCCGGCCCCGCCGAGGTCGAGGCCGCGATGAAGCGCGGCTACCGCCGGGGGCTGCGGATGCCCCGGGCACTGGTGACGAAGGAGGAGGCGCGTGAACCATCTGATCCCGCTGGCTGAGCTCTACCCGCGGCACGCGGCCCTGCTCCGCGACGCGGCGGCCGGCGACGACGTGGCGGCCCGTGCCGTTATGGACCTGATCGAGGAGGAGGGTATCGACGTGGTGCCGTTTGAGGTTGGCAAAGCGTATCTGATCCAGACCGTGACGCTCTACTACGTCGGCCGCGTCGTCGAGGCGTCGCCGTGCTGGTTGCGGCTGGACCGCTGTAGCTGGGTCCACCGCACCGGGCGCGTCTCGACCCTGCACAAGCGCAAGAGCTTCGTGCACGCCGGCTGGCCGACTGGCGAGCTCAGGCCGCGCACGGAGTACGTCGGCGACAAGATCCTTTCGCTTGGCTGTGTCATCGGTGCCGAGCCTTGGCCCGTGGCCGCCCTGCCGGAGGTGACAATCCAGTGATCCCGTATCAGAAGTGGTGGCAGAAGCACTATTGGAGCGGGAGCGGGAGCGGGAGCGTGAGCGGGAGCGTGAGCGGGAGCGGGAGCGGGAGCGGGAGCGAGAGCGAGAGCGTGAGCGTGAGCGGGAGCGAGAGCGAGAGCGTGAGCGTGAGCGTGAGCGGGAGCGGGAGCGTGAGCGTGAGCGGGAGCGTGAGCGTGAGCGAGAGCGAGAGCGAGAGCGTGAGCGAGAGCGGGAGCGGGAGCGGGAGCGGGAGCGAGAGCGTGAGCGGGAGCGGGAGCGGGAGCGAGAGTTGAGCCGCTTGCGGCGACAGCAAGAGAGGCGAAGTGGAGCTCCGCGACTACACGATCCGCGGGCCGGCGAAGGCGCTGCTCAACGTGTCGGACATCGCCTCGATGCTCGGCGTGAGCGAGGCGACCGTCAAGCGCCTCGTCGCCGAGGGCCGCTTCCCGCGAGGCATCAAGCCGGGGCCGCAGCTCGGCCCCATCTGGGAGGCCACGGACATCGCCGCGTGGCTGCACCTGGCCTCGCTCCGGCTGGCGCTGCTGTGCCTCACGGACGCGGAGCATCACCACGCCGAACTGGCCCGGCTCACTGGGGAGGCACCATGCAAGTCCTAGCGTTCTCAGGCGGCAAGGACTCGACGGCCCTGGCCCTCCGAATGGCCGAGCGGGGCGAAGAGTTCACCCCGTTGTTTAACGTCACCGGCGACGAGCTCCCTGAGCTGCTCGCCCACGTCCAGGCGGTGGGCCGCCTGATCGGCCGCAAGGTCGAGGTGACGACGCCCGGCTTCAGCCTGGCCAGCCGCATCCGCCATTACGAGGCCCTCCCCAACGGGCATATGAGGTGGTGTACGCGGGAGCTGAAGATCGAGCCGACCATCCGCTGGCTCTCGGCCCGGCCCGGCTCGACCCTGTGCGTCGGCCTGCGGGCCGACGAGGAGGCCCGCGAGGGTGCGGCCACGCTGTACGGCCCGCTCGTGACCTACCGGAAGCCGCTCCAGGAGTGGGGCTGGGGGATGGCCGAGGTGACGGGCTACCTCCGCGAGCGGGGCGTCGTGGTGCCGCGGCGCACGGACTGTGCCATGTGCTACGGGCAGAGGTTGGGCGAGTGGTGGCTCCTGTGGAAGGAGCACCCCGAGCGGTTCCGCCAGGCCGAGGAACTGGAGGCCCTGACGGGCCACACCCTCCGCTCGGCCAGCCGCGACACCTGGCCGGCGGCCCTGAAAGACCTGCGGGCGCGGTTCGAGGCGGGCGACCGGCCGAAGAGTATCCGCGAACTGCCCCTCTTCGGCGAGGTGTACGAGGAGCGGCCCAGCGTCTGCCGCGTCTGTTCCTTCTGAATTTCTCCGGGCCGCCCCTGTGCCGCCGTGGCCCGCTTGTGTGCCACGCCGTGGCCAGGCTATCCGCGTGCCGAGAAACACACAAGTTGAGACGTTGACAACGGTTATGACGAGTGTACCATCTCATCACACTTTTGAGCGGGAGATCGACATGAGCCCGATGGAAGGCAAGTTCGAGGCGGGCCTACGCAAGATCGCGGACGACCTGGCGGCGGGGACCCTGCTCGCCCCGAAGGCGGAGCCGGACCACCTGCTCGGCGACTTCCACGAGCGCAAGATGCGCATCGTGAACATGTCCGCCTGGCTGAGGCAGCAGGCCCAGGAGCTGGAGGCGCTCTCCCACAGTCGGGAGCTGACGCCGTTGGAGCGCAACCAGTGTCACTACGCCGCCAGCTCGTGCCGGCTGGCGGGGATGCAGTGCCTCGCGGACGCCCGTGAGTGGCTGGAGAAGCTCATCCAGGGCCGGAGGGCCGCGACATGATCGGTGAGTTTGTCATCGTAAGGACGCGCTCGGCTGGCGTCCACACCGGATACCTGCGCGAGCAGGCCGGGACGGCGGCGGTCCTGGCCGAGGCCCGCCGGCTGTGGCGGTGGTCGGGGGCGTTCACGCTGAACGAGGCGGCTTTGCACGGCGTCGGGGAAGACAGCCGGATAAGCGAGCCGGTGCCCGTGATTCTCTTGACCGAGGCCATCGAGGTGATCCCATGCGAGGAAAAGGCGAGGCTCAGCCTCTCACGCTCGCGGAACGGTGCGCTCGAGAGTTCGGGCTGACGGCGGCGGCCTCGCCGAGCGTGCGAGCCGTGGCGTCCGACTGGCTGCTAGACCACGGCGCGGAAGCTGAGGCGGCTGCGTGCCGGTTTGGGATCGGCTACGGCGACGGCGACGGCGACGGCGACGGCTCCGGCTCCGGCTCCGGCTATGGCGATGGCGATGGCTCTGGCGATGGCTATGGCTCTGGCTCTGGCTATGGCTATGGCTATGGCGATGGCTATGGCGATGGCTCTGGCGATGGCTATGGCTATGGCTCTGGCTATGGCTATGGCTCTGGCTATGGCTCTGGCGATGGCTCTGGCGATGGCTATGGCGATGGCGATGGCGATGGCTAACACGCAAGGAGGCGTGGAATGCTTTGCTTGAACAGGAAGCCCGGTGAGAGAGTCGCCCTCCTTCTCCCGGACGGACAGACCATCTGGGTGATCTTCGACGGGTGCAACCACCACGGGCGGGCGCGGTTGATCTTCGACGCCCCGCCCGAGGTCATGATCAAGCGAGAGGAGCTGCTGCCCGAGGACCGGCGGCGCGGACGGCCTCAGGGATGAGGCCATTGCCCCCGAGGCGTTGACCAGGCGACCGGACGTACCCTCCCGCATCCTGGGGTTTGGCGGGGCGGATTGGCAGCCCGCGCGCGAGGTGGGGGCGCGGGGCCGGGGGCGTTGTTTGCCCACACACTGGGAAGGACCGTCATGGACGCGGCGCAGGAGCACTTCGAGGACGGGCTGGCGGCCGGGCGGGAGTGCCTCGCCGCCGCCCTGGACTACCGGCGGATGGGCTGGTCGCCCCTCTGCCTGTGCCCGCCCGACCACACGGCGGTGGGCAAGTTCCACCGCTGCGACAGCCCCGGCAAGCGGCCCATGCACGCCTGGGCCGAGCTGCAGGTCGAGCCGGCGACCGAGAAGCAGGTCCGCGACTGGTGGGGCCAGTGGCCCAGCGCCAACGTCGGCATCGCCCTGGGGCCGGTGTCGGGCCTGCTGGGCGTGGACGTGGACGACGAGGAGGGCGAGCGCCTGCTCAGTAACCTTTGCGGCGACGACGGGCCGGAGGTGACCCTCGAGTTCCGCTCCGGCAAGGGCCGCCGCCTGCTGTACCGCCTGCCGCCCGGCGTGCGCGTGCGCCCGACCCACATCAGCGAGGAGAAGCGCCGGCCCCTGTCGCTTTTGGGCCTGGGTGCGCAGACCGTGATGCCGCCCAGCCGCCACCGCTCGGGGCGGCGGTACGAGTGGGTGCCGGGCCGCGGGCCGGGCGAGATCGACCCCGCGACGGCCCCCGGCTGGCTCCTGGACCCGCTGCGGGACGACCGGGCGAGGGCGCCCCGCGCCCAGCTCGCCGACGGCGAGCTGATCGAGGAGGGGGCCAGGAACGTGACCCTGTGCAGCATGGCCGGCAGCATGCGGGCCCGGGGCTTCGGCGAGGGCGCCATCCGGGCCGCCCTGGCGCAGGAGAACGCCGACCGCTGCGAGCCGCCCTTGCCCGAGGGCGATATCGAGACGATCGCCCGCAGCGTGGCCCGCTACGAGCCGGACGCGATGGCCGGGGTGGTGCTGCGGTTCCCCGGGGCGGGCCCGGCCCCGGCCGCCCAGGCGCCGCCGCCGGCCGAGTTCGGCCCGCCGGTGCCGGCCTCCATGCTCCGCAAGGTCGAGGACGGCAAGAACTGGGTCTGGCACGGCTATTTGAACCGCGGCGGGATCACCATGCTGTCGGCCCTGTGGAAGGCCGGCAAGACGACGCTCCTGGCCCACCTGCTGCACGCCCTCGAGGCCGGCGGCCGGTTCTGCGACCTCGAGGTGGCGCCCAGCCGCGTGCTTTACGTCACGGAGGAGCATGAGTCCATCTGGGCCGAGCGTCGCGACGAGGTCGGTATTGCCGACCATGTCGAGTATCTCATCCGCCCGTTCGGGGTGAAGCCCACCATGGAGCGGTGGGTGGAGTTCCTCGGCTACCTGCAGGGGGTGTGCCAGGAGCGGAAGTACGACCTCGTCGTCTTCGACACGTTGTCGAACCTGTGGCCGGTGAAGGACGAGAACGACGCGGCGCGGGTGCAGGAAGCGCTGATGCCCTTGCGGGCGGTCAGCGACCTGTGCGCCTTCCTGCTGGTGCACCATTTGCGGAAGGGCGACGGGGCCGAGGCGACGGCCAGCCGCGGGAGCGGGGCGCTGCCGGCCTTCGTCGACACGATCCTCGAGCTCAGGCGGTTCGACGCCGCCAACCGCAAGGACTGCCGGCGGGTGATCCACGGGGTGGGGCGGTGGCGGGAGACGCGCGACGAGGCGGTGGTGGAGCTGACGCCCGAGGGCTACGCCTACCACGGCGACAAGGCCGACGCGGGGTTCCACGATTTGCGCCGCCAGGTCGCCGAGGCCCTGCCGCCCGCCGCCCCGGGGTGCACCCGCGAGGAGCTGGTGGCCGAGCTGTGGCCCGAGGGGGGCGACAGGCCGCCCCCGGGCAAGAAGCGCCTGCTCGACCTGCTCCGCGAGGGCGGCGAGCAGGGCTGGTGGGTCGTCGAGGGGGGCGGCAAGAGGGGCTCGCCGCTGACCTACTGGAGGCCCGCCGCCTTCCCCGGCGGGTAGTGTACAAATCATTCGGTTTCGGTTCCCCCTCTATATAGGTCTGGAACCGAAACCGAATCCTAAACGGTGTCCGTCTGTTCACGAGTTTTGTGGAGGGTTGGAGCGATGAAACTGACGATGGGTGAGAGCAAGTTTGGGGCGCCGGCGGGGAACTACCGGGCCAGGTTCGTGGGGGTCAAGGGGCGGGAGCCGATGCCCGGGTCGGACTACGGCCCGGGGCTGGAGTGGTCGTTCGAGATCGTCGACGGGCCGCAGGCCGGGCGGGTGGTGAGCCGGACGACCGGCACGCAGCCGAGCACAAAGAACAGCTGCGGGCGGATGCTGAACAGCCTGGCGGGCGGGGCGGTGCCGGCCCGGGGCGAGGTGGACCTCGAGCAGTTCGTGGGGCGGTCGTACCTCATCATGGTCGGCCCCAACCAGGCCGGCACCGGGACGCGGGTGGAGACGGTCATGCCGGTGGACGTGGCGGCGCCCGCGGCGGCCCCGACGCCGCCGCCGGCGCCCCCGAGGCCCCAGCGGCCCGCCCAGGCCGCGCGGAAGGTCCACGTCGCCCTGAGCGACGACGGCGACCCGCAGGTGTTCCCGGGCCTCGCCGAGGCCGCCCACGCCATCCTCGCGAGCGGCCTCCACCCCGACGCCGTCCAAGTGTTCGTCGAGGGGGAGGCGGCCTGGAAGAGCGCCTCGGAGGCCGGGATCAAAATGCCGTTCTGAGCCCCCCAGGGCCACTGAACAAACGATTCGGTTTCGGTTCCGGCCCTATAGAGGGAGCCGAATCGAATTCCGGGTGGCCGGGAGGGGGGGTGAAAAACCGGCGCAACGCGCCGCTTCGTGACGCGACGCATCGCGCCTCGCCTCAACGCAACGTACCGTTCGCCCCCGAGACAACAATGCACCGCGACGCCCGGCCCGGTTATGAAACTCGTCGCAACGCGCCGCGCCGCGACGCGACGCTCCGCATCGCGCCTCGCCTCAACGCAACGTACCGTTCGCCCCCGAGACAACAATGCCTCGCCCCGCTGCGCAACGCCCCGCAACGCGACGCCTCGCGTCGCGACTCAGTTCAACGCAAGGTTCTTACCCCGAAGGAGAGGACAGGATGACACGCCAGACGTTCGAGGTATCTGAAGTGACCCTGAAGGCGTTCGAGGCCCTGCTGGCCGTCAAGCAGGGCGAGACGATCCCTTACGAGGCCCTGGCCAAGGTGATGGGACGCGACCCGCAGTGCGACGGGCGTCACAACCTGGTCAGCGCCTGCCGGATGCTGCAGCGGAAGCCCCACGAGCGGGTCTACCTGTGCGTCCCCAACGAGGGGGTGCGGTGGTTGACCGCCCTGGACGTGGCCCGCCTCGGCCCGCACGGCATCCGCCGCACGCACCGCATGGCCAAGCGCTGGGCCCGGCGGATGGACACCCTGAAGCGCGACGACGCCTCTTTGACCGACGCCGACCGCCAGCGCCACGCCCAGCACCTGACCTTGCTCGGCTTCCTCAGCCAGCAGTCGGCCGGCGTCGCCCCGCCACGGGGCGAGATCCCGGCCAACACCACGCTCCCACGCCCCAACCTCAACGACTTCCGGGGGCTGTGAGGGGAGAATCCATCTCGTCGTGACGCCATGCGCGGCGACGCGACTCTCCGCCTCGTGACGCTACGCGTCGCATCTCAACGCAACGTGCCGTTCGCCCCGAGACATCGCCGCACCGTGCCTCGCCGCTATGTACCGCAGCTCGACTCCACGCCACGCAAGGTTTTTTACTTGAAGGAGAGGACCATGAAGCAGGCCGTTTGTTACCTGGAGAGCATCGTCGGCAGCCCGTACAGCCAGAGCCGCTACCACGCGCTGCCGAAGCAGCCGAAGGAGGGGCCGGACGACTACGAGCGCCGCACCTGGAGGGAGAAGGCCCATTACGACGCCGAGGGCATGGCCTACGTCCCCGCCATGTCGCTGAAGAACGCCGTGGCCGAGGCCGCCGCCATGATGTCCCTGCGCATCCCCGGCCGGGGCACGGCGACCTACACCAAGCACTTCCTCGCGGGCGTGCAGTGTTTCGACAACGTGCCCCTGAACGTCCACCGAGACAAGGTCCAGGGCCTGTGGCTGCACGTCAACGCCGACGGCAAGCGCGGCGGCGGCAAGCGCGTCATGCGCTGCTTCCCGGTGTTCGAGCGCTGGGCCGGCACCGTGACGTTCCTCGTCGTGGACAGCCAGATTACCACCGAGGTCTTTGAGCAGGTGCTCAGCCAGGCCGGCGGGCTGGTCGGCATCGGCCGGTTCCGCCCCGCCAAGGGCGGCATCAACGGCCGCTTCCGCGTCGCCAAGGTCAAGTGGGCCGACGCCTGAGAAACCAGCGCTCCTCACAGCATCGCCCCGCGCCGCTACGCCGCACAGCGCATCGTCGCTCAGCTCAACGCAACGTACCGTTCGCCCCCGAGACAACCACGCCCCGCTACGCAGCGCTCCGCATCGCCCCGCCTCTCAACGCAACGTACCCGTTCGCCCGCCCCGTTTGCGGGGCGGGCGGTTTGGAAGGGAGAAAGCGACATGACCTACGTCGGCTGGCTCCGCGAGGGCCGCGGACGGTGGCACGCCGTCGCCCAAGGCCCCACCTGGGATGCAGCGTGGGATTCGTTACTGAGGGTCGGCAGCCTGGCCCCCCGCTGCGAGCGGGTGGTGCTGCCCGAGGGGAAGACGCCATGACGCCGGATCAGGCGAAGGAGCTGTACGACCAACTGGCCCGCGCGCTCTTCGACTCGCCCCTGGGGCGGGCCGCCGTCGAGCAGCAAACCCTGACCGCG
>CAZWFX010000041.1:0-15669 GCA_964633425.1 uncultured Candidatus Saccharibacteria bacterium | reverse complement strand
GTGCGTACTGGATCACGAGCGCGGCAAGTGCGATCAGATTGATCGTTACACCCTGAATCGCCTCGTTGATCACATTGACCACATCGCGGACCGATTGCTTCCAAGACTCCCGGATGCGGTCGGTATCGATGTAGGGGTCCTCGCTCACGCTCACGTAGAAGTTCGTGTAATCGAGGTGATCAAGGCTTTCTTCTTTGGCACGGGAGAGGCGATCAAGCTGGTCGTTGATGTTGATCCGCTCCTGAGAGAGCTGTTGAATGATCTGAATACGGCCCTGAATGATCTGCGCCAGGCTGCCTGCGTCGTTGCTCTGCGTCGCGATGCGCGTCACGTCGGCATACGCCGCGGTCGCATCCTTGAGCGTGTCGTCGATCTCGGCGAGCTTCTTTTTCAAGATGTCTTCTTCGCTCGTATAGTCGTCCACCTGTTTTTTGATGGTGTAGCTGTTCTCGTTCAGGTACTTCGGATCCATGCCTTTGAGCCAGGTGAGTACCTCCTGCACATGAGTCTTTTCAACCTTGAACGAAAACGAGCATCCCCGGTCATATGAGTTCGAGTTCTCGAATATGACGTAGTCCTTCGCCTTAAGGTCGACGAATGATGCGCACGTGCGATCACTGTTCGAGGACTCGAAGGTGGCGTTGTAATCGGTTACTTCAAAGTCCTCGGCGTCGGCGCCCACTGTCTGCGATGTAATCGGCGGCATGGGCGCGATCGAGTCTTCTGCTTTCAAAGCCATTACATTGCGTGCGGAGAGTGTGACTTCGCCGCCGCTTCCGTAGGCGATGCCCGGTGCGCCGCCCGCTTTCGCGCCCGCATAGCCGTATCCGCCGTCCGCGTAGTCAGACGTGTAGGAGTAGCCGATCTCCGTCGGCATGGCGCCGTTCATCTGCGGAGCGCGCGGCATGATCGAGAGCGGGAGCGACGGTGCGAATACTTGAGCCGCGACCGAAAGCACAATAAGTGCCGCGATGAGCACGAGCCCGAGCTGCACGAGCTTCATGGGTGTCGGCTGAAAGTTTTTAATCCAATGCATCATATGAATGGTGAGATGCTTATAAAGTAATGCCGGTTATCAAAAGTATGGCACGACGCCCGGGTGCGTTCTGCTAGACTGTGGGTATCACTATGTTCGGTATTTCCTGGAAACCGACCCTTGTCGTAACCGCCTGTATCGCGCTCGCGTTTTTGGGAGCGCAGGCGATAACACTGTATCTGTTCGGCCAGCCGCCGATCTGTACCTGCGGCTTCGTGAAAGTGTGGGAACCGGGCGTGCTTACGGCGGGCAATTCACAGCATCTTTCGGACTGGTACACGTTCTCGCACATTGTTCACGGGTTCATCTTTTACGGCTTGCTCGCGCTTTTGCTGCCGCGGGTACCGATTCGGCTACGGCTGCTGCTTGCGCTCGGTGTAGAGATCGCGTGGGAACTTTCCGAAAATACGCCGGCGGTCATTCAGCACTATCGTGAACAGGCGCTCGCGGTCGGGTATTCAGGCGACAGCATCATCAATTCCGTCATGGACTCGCTCTTCATGGCGTTCGGGTTCATCGTTGCATGGCGCTCTCCGTGGTGGGTCACCGTGGGCATCGCACTGTTTCTGGAGCTGTTCGTGCTCTACATGATCCGCGACAACCTCACACTTAATATAATCGGACTCATTCATCCGGTGCAGGCGATATCAGACTGGCAGGCGGCCGGCGGTATCAAATAAATGCGCGTGCCGCGCTGTGCAGGTGTGTTGCTTGCAGATAGTCCGCGCAGGTTCATAGTAGGGGCATACAAGGGGCTTCTCATACATATAGAGTACATATGAACAAAATCACTATCGGTATCATTGCAGCGGTCGTCGTCGTGGCGGCGGGTGCATGGTTTTTCATCTCCGGAAACGGCGGCGACATGATGATGTCGTCGAATGAACCGCAGATGCAGATGTCGATGAAAGAGCTGATCGCCATGGGTCGCTCGCAAAAGTGCGACTTCTCGGAGCCGCAGTCGAATACTGCGGGCACGATCTACATTGCAGACGGCAAGGTGCGCGGCGATTTCACGTCGCAGAATCAGGGTGCAAGCATGTCCGGTCATATGATCGTCGACGGTACGACGGTATACACGTGGATGGACGGCATGAACCAGGGATTCAAGACGTCGTTCAATCCGACCGGGGCGCAGGGTGAAGGCGATACACAGCAGGGACTCTCGCCGGATAAAAAGACGGACTACAAGTGCGAAACGTGGTCAAAGGATGAATCGAAGTTTGCGATGCCGGCCGGTATCACTTTTTCTGACATGAGTGCGATGATGCAGGGCAAGATGCCGTCGAGCGCAAACCCGAACGGAGTGCCCGATAAGGCCGCTCAGTGCAAAGCATGCGACATGGCTCCGGAACCGCAGCGTTCACAGTGCCGCGAGGCGCTCAGCTGCCGTTAACAGACGTATCCGCCGCGCCTTCACGGTGGCTTTACGCGCGGGTGATACACCCACAGGAGGCGCGGCAATACGGCGGCTTCATCTGGTACAGTAATACGACGCTATGAGTGAATTCGTAAAGATGGACGTATTTTTCGTGGTAACGACGATCGCCGTCATCGCGGTCGCGGCACTTCTGTGCGTTGCGCTCTACAGGATCCTGCGGATTCTGCGCAATGTAGAACACGTGTCGCAGATTATGAGTGATGAAGGCGATCTGATGCGGGCGGACATCGCAGAGATGCGGGCATCGATCAAGCGTGAAGGGTTCAAGATCTCGCAACTTGCGAGTTTTGCCCGAAAGCGCGCCGCGAGCTTTATGCGCCCGGGCAAAAAGAACGACGAGTAGCGGTAGGTAGTGAGTTATTATTTTTAGACATTTTCCGTATGGCAAAAAAAGTCAGCACGAGTGGAAGTTCAAAGGCGGGCCTCGGCCTCGCAGCGCTCGCAGCAGCAGGTGCTGCAGCGGCGGCAGGATACTACTTTTACGCAAGCGAGAACGCTCCGAAGAACCGCAAGATCGCGGCAAAGTGGGCGGGTGATATGAAGCGCGATGTCGTCAAAGAGGCAAAGAAGCTTCAAAAGATCGACAAAGCCGCAGTGATGAAGATCGTGAATCAGGCGCAGGCAGCGTATGCCAAGAACGGTCCGAAGATCGACAAGGAGGCACTGCTCAAGGCCGCATCTGAACTCAAAAAGCACTGGGACGAAATCCGCGACGAGGCGACACCGGTCGTGAAGTCCGCAAAGAAAGCCGTAAAGAAGGCGGTGAAGAAAGTGGCAAAGAAGACAAAGTAGTTACACAATGATAAGCGATGGCACGCATATTTAACTCGCTGCTTCCGCTTGTTCTAGTGATCGGAACGATCTACGTGTTCCGTGTGCCGCTTACCGTGTTCGCATACCAGACTGTGAGTCAGTATGCGCCGTGCAAGGTCTCGATCCCGTACATGATCGAGAGCGTTGATCCGCGATTCGATGTATCGGTCGCGGATGTTTCGCGTGCGGCACACGATGCGGTCGAGGTGTGGGAGACCGCGGCCAATCGTGACCTGTTCCATGAAATAGCGACCGGTACGCCGGTCATCAAGATCCGGCTTCAGTATGATCTGCGACAGCAGACCACCGAAACCCTGAAGGATCTCGGCGAGCAGATCTCGAATTCGAGCGAACAGTACGACGACATCAAAGCGGATTACAACGCGGCGCGCGCCGAGTATATGCAGAAGAAGGCGGCGTTCGACGCGGAAGCTTCGCAGTTCGATCGTGACGCAACCGCGTACCAACAGGAAGTTGATATGTGGAATCGCCGCGGCGGGGCGCCGCCGGATACGGCAGGGCGATTACAGGCAAAAAAGTACGACCTCGAAAAACGCCAGCAACAACTGCAGGCGGACCAGCGAGCGGTCAACCAGACTGCAGACAGCGTGAATACGCTCGCGCGGCGCCTCAATCTGATGGCGGGAGATATTAATGAGACGGCGCGCACCTACAATAAGGTGGGGGCGCAAACGGGGGAGGAATTTGAAGAGGGTGTGTTTGAGAGTCGTGCAGGCGAGGAATCTATTACGGTGTATGAGTTCGACTCGCAGAAGCGACTGAC
This sequence comes from uncultured Candidatus Saccharibacteria bacterium, assembly GCA_964633425.1. GTDB lineage: Bacteria > Patescibacteriota > Minisyncoccia > Phycocordibacterales > UBA2100 > UBA10103. Next base: position 11,595 of record CAZWFX010000041.1, on the reverse strand, counting down.
CCGACTGCTGGCGCACGAATTCGGCCACGCGCTCGGCATGGACCACGTGGAGGGACAAACCTCGATCATGTACCGGCTCAACCAGAGCTCGAATTCCAGTCCGACGAGCGACGACATCGAGGCGCTGATTGCGCGCTGCAAGCTCTGATTGGCGCGCGGTGTTCCCCGGGAGCACTTCATCTGCACTTCAGTGCGGCTATGTTTACATGTCGTACGTGTGCGGAGCCGTCACTCCGTATCTCTATTACTTGTTAGACTATCGAACCTCTATGACTACAAAAAAGATCACCAAAAGCGTACTGGCAACCGGTGCGTTCGCGGCACTGCTCATCGCGGGGCCTGCGTTTGCCCAGACTGCATCCACGACGGATGACACCACTCCGGGAACACCCAACACGGGTTCCGGCGGTAACGCTGCAGCAAACATGGTGCTGCTCACCGGCTCGGCACTCGTCGCAATCGGCGGTGTAACGATGCTTGCTCGTCGACGCGCCCAATAGCGCGATGTACAGTGGGAAGGCATTCGGCACGCCGCATGCCTTCCCGACGGGAACACACAAACCGTATGACCAGCCGAACAGTCATTTTTATCATCACCGCGGTCGCGGCGATTATTTTTTTTGGGACGCTCACGCAGGCGTTGTGGTACGCGCCCGGGTCCGATCTCCAGGTACCGGCATCAGAGACGATCCCGCGCGACGTTCCGCCGGCGGAAGAGCCGGTCACGCTTCGGATCCCGAAGCTCAATATTGACGCAAAGATCCAACAGACCGGCGTGAACGCAAAGGGCAACATGGGCGTTCCCACCAACTATTCCGACGTCGCATGGTACAAGCACGGCACTATTCCCGGACAGATCGGAAGTGCGGTCATCGACGGCCACGTCGATAACGGACTCGGGCTCGCGGGGGTATTCAAAGACCTTCAAAAACTTGAAGCGGGGGACGACGTGTTCGTTGTGACAAAAACAGGCAGAGAACTGCACTTTGTCGTTCAGTCCAAACATGTGTATCCGTACCGTTCGGTCCCGCTTGATGCGCTCTTTTCGCGCAAAGACGACGCGCGTCTGAACCTGATCACCTGCGGCGGGAATTGGGTCAAAGCCGAAAAAACCTACGACGAGCGCGTGGTTGTGTATACACAATTGGTTTCTTAGCTGTATCATAGGCACATGCTTCAGGCGCCGTTCTTCGATCCGCTCCGCTCGTACGAAGATAATTACGATCACGGCCCCTTCGGTGCGTTCGCCGACGAACACGTATACGCGCAATCCGGGGAACCGACCCATGATTTTCACGGACACAAAGTGTACGCGCCGCTCGGCATTCCTGCCGGGCCGCTTCTCAATAGTGCGTATTGTGCTGCCGCGTTCAAAAAAGGATTTGATATCGCGGTCTACAAGACCGTGCGTTCGGGCGTGTTTCCGTCGCATCCGTTCCCGAACGTGCTCGCCATTCACCCCGACGGGGATCTCGATCTCGAGACCCTGAAAAAACCCGTCATCGCGGACACTACCTATTCAGAGCCGCTGTCGATCACGAACTCGTTCGGCGTGCCGTCAAAAGATCCGTCAATATGGCAGTACGACGTGCGAACGGCGGTTGAGTCCGCCGGTAAGGGTCAGGTACTCGTATTGTCGTTCATGGGGACCGTGGTGCCGAACCAGACGCAACAGGAATTCGTGGATGATTATGTGCGGGCCGCACAGCTTGCATACGAAACGGGTGCCCCGGTGCTCGAGACCAATCTATCGTGCCCGAATATCGGGAATGAGGGACTCGTCTGCTACAACCTGGATGTAACGGAGCAGATCGCGCGCGGCATCCGCTCTGTGATCGGTGACACACCGCTCATTTTGAAAGTGGGCTACTACAAAGAAAATGCCGATATGGAAAAGCTTGCAGCGATCACGCAGCAGTATGCAACCGGTGTTTCGGGAATCAATACATTACAGGCCGAAGTCCGCAATGCGCTCGGGGATCAGGCGTTGCCGGGATCGCCCGCGCGGCTCCGCAGCGGCGTGTGCGGTGCCGGGATCAAGTGGGCCGGACTCGACTTCGTGAAGCGCATGAAGGCGATCAAGGACGCACACGGATACACGTTCAGTCTTGAGGGTGTAGGCGGTGTGACGGTTCCCGCCGATTACAAAGAGTATCGCGATGCCGGCGCCGATGTGGTTATGAGTGCAACGGGTGCCATGTGGGATCCGTATCTTGCAGAGGAGATCAAAGAAACTTTCGGCAATGCCTAACGAGATCGACACACTGGCAGAACAGGCGGTCAAAGACGGCGTGTTCCCCGGCTGCGCGATCGCAATCGTGCGGATTGGCGACCGATCAATCAAATCGTACGGGACGCGCGCGCTCAACGGTGAACCTGCACGCGATGACATGGTCTACGATCTTGCGTCGGTCACGAAGTCGGTCCCTGTCTCGTCGCTTATTTTAAAACTGAATCAGGAAGGGGCGCTGACCCTCAAAGACATGGTCCGTACCTGGATACCTGAGCTCCAAAACGATCACGCGGCGACTATCGAAGACCTGCTGAAATACCGTGTGCATGGTGAGCGCATGGCGACGCTCGCGCATCTCACTCCGAAAGAGATCACTGCGCGGATCTTTGAGACGGGTATATCGCTCCCGGGAGCGTCGCAGTATTCAAATTTGCCGGCGTTTCTGCTGGGAATCATTCTTGAGCGCGCAACCGGAAAGAGCATCGATGTACTTGCCCGCGAAGCTTTTTTTGATCCGCTCAATATGCGCTCAACGTTTTTTGGCATTGCAGGCGTGCAACCGGATGTATCGATATCGATCGCACCGACCGAAACCGAGGAGAGCGGGGATGTGCAGGGGATCGTGCACGACGAATCTGCACGTGTGTTTGCGCGTGCGGGGCGCGCTGTCGGTCATGCGGGATTGTTTTCGAATGCGAGCGATATGGCCACGTTTCTCGAAGCGCTGCTTGCCGGGTCGTTCCCGTACATCGTAAAAGGCGCCCACAAGGGGCTCGGGTGGGAGCTCAATCATGGGGCATTCATGGGTACGAAATTCGGACCCCGCACATTCGGCAAGACCGGTTTTACGGGCACGAGTATCCTGTGTGACACCGATCGCGGCGTGGGCCTTGTCATACTTTCCAACCGCACCTATCCGACCCGCCCCGAGGATAATCGGTCCATCAATGCGTTTCGCGCCGCTGTGGCCGACAGAGTCCTCAATTCCAAAACATCGTGATAGAGTGCAAAAATGTGCGGGATTTTTGCATATACCGGAGGGAAAAACGCAGGCGAGGTGCTGCTCGAGGGACTTACCAGTCTTGAGTATCGAGGCTACGATTCTGCCGGTGTCTACACCCCCGAGAGCGGATCCATCAAGGCAAAGGGCGCGGTGCACCAGCTCAAGCGCAAGATTCCGTCGGGATACTACGGTAAATCCGGCATTGCGCATCTGCGGTGGGCGACCCACGGTGAGCCGACCGAATCCAACGCGCATCCGCACAGCGACTGCACCGACGATGTTTGGGTCGTGCACAACGGCATCATTGAAAACTTTCAGGAACTGAAAGCAAAGCTCATCAAGAAGGGACACACGTTTGCATCCGACACGGACACCGAAGTTGTTGCACACCTTGTCGAAGACCATCTGCTGACGGAAAAGGATTTTGAAAAGGCGGCATTCAAGGCACTCAACGATATTCGCGGCGCCTACGGCATGGTCCTCCAATACCGACACGAGCCGCAGAAGCTGATCGGTGCACGGTTGGGTGCGCCGGTTGTGATCGGGCTCGGCGACGGCGAAGGGTTCGTCGCGTCCGACGCATCGCCGATTTTGCGTCATACACGTACGGTCGTGTTTTTGAACGACGGTGAGGTCGCGGTCGTCACACCCGACGGACACTCTATTTCTACGCTTGATTCGAAGCGCGTTGATCGTACGCCCGAACAGATTGAATGGGATACCGAAGAAGCCAAGCGCGACGGCTACGACCATTTCATGATGAAGGAAATCATGGAGGCGCCGGAAGTTGTGCGCAATACGATCCGCGGACGACTGATACCGGAAGAAGGTCGCGCGAAGCTCGGCGGACTCGAAGCGGTCGCGGATGAGCTGCGGAATGTGAAGCGACTCATCATTGCCGGGTGCGGAACCGCGTACTACGCGGGCGTTACCGGCGAATACATGCTCGAGGAACACGCGCGCATTCCCGTCGAGGTTGAGCTGGGTTCTGAATTCCGCTATCGCTCACCGATCTTGAACGAAAACACCGCGGTGATCGCCGTATCGCAATCGGGCGAGACCGCCGACACGCTCGAAGCCGTGCGCGAAGGGAAGCGCAAGGGTGCTATTACGCTTGGTATCGTAAACACGGTCGGCTCTACCATCGCGCGCGAAACCGACGCCGGCGTGTACAACCACGCGGGTCCCGAGATCGGCGTTGCATCCACCAAGGCGCTCGTGTCGCAGCTCACCGCGTTCGCGCTCCTGACGATGTTCCTCGGGCGGCAGCGCGACATGAGCATGACTGAAGGAAAGATTATTGCTGAGGCGCTCGCCGAGATACCCGAGAAGATCGAGCGTATCCTTGCGAACAAAGAACACATCGAGCAGCTTGCGAAAAAGTATGCGAAGTGTCGCGACTTTATGTATATCGGGCGTAAGTATAATTACGCGATCGCATTTGAAGGGGCACTCAAGCTGAAGGAAATTTCGTATGTGCACGCCGAAGGCTGCGGAGCGGGAGAAATGAAGCACGGCCCGCTTGCGATGATCGACGAAAACTTCCCGACGATCGCAATCGCACCGAGCGACAGCGTGTACGAAAAAATGATATCGAATATTCAGGTGGTTCGTGCACGAAAAGGGCCGATCATCGCGGTTGCTACGGAAGGCAATGATGGCATCAAGGATTTTGCCGATGATGTGATGTATATACCGGAGACCATCGAAATGTTGCAGCCGATCTTGTCGGTGATACCGCTGCAATTGTTTGCGTACTATTTTGCAAAAGAGAAGGGATACAACGTGGACCGCCCGAGGAATCTCGCGAAGTCAGTGACTGTGGAATAATGGCTCTGTAGAGCCATTCTGGGATATAGACACATGGCTCGAAGAGTGGTATAATACTTGCAGCTGATGGAGACCGCGCATGCGGGAGCCAGGACAGCTCATTCGCACCATAGGAGAGCCACAATGGCGAGCCTTGTTAAGGAACTGCCGATTAGCGAAATGATGGCGACGTTCGAACTGTTGGCACGGTTCGGTGTTTGCCGCGATGATCTCGCAAAATTTCGCGGGGCAGACATTCATGAACAGTGTCGTCGCGTTGCGGGATTTCTCGGAAGCGACACGTTGCGTCTGACCCGGCCCGGTACCGTGTTCGATGTGCCGGCGGTCAACGACTTCGACACCAGGGTGTTTACCTGGTTTCTGTGCGATACGACGCCGATCTTCCTGCCGGATTCGTTCAAGCGCAACCTGCTCCCTGAGACCGGATATTCTCAGAAAAAGGGAAAGGTACACCTCGTCGAGGTGACTGCTGAAAAATGGAGTCACTACGACTTGATCATTGAGGTGGCGGGCGAGGATGGTACGGCAGTCGTTCCGTTGTACTTCGTGTACAAGGCGCTCGAATATAAAGAGCGCGCACGTGATCACGCGCCGCTCGCTGCCTTTGTGAAAGACATGCACGGCAAGCTCGTGTTCCTGACTGCGCGGAGGACTCCGGACGGGTGGGCTATCTCGCTCGCCGAGCCCGAGCATCGCGAATGGTCGTGGCCCGGCGGCATGCAGCTCGTCGCGCACGTCTGAGCACCTGATCTTTCAAGCAATGCAAAAGCCCCGGACATGTCCGGGGCTTTCGTTTTGGCGGCTTTTAGATCTTAATCACTTCTTCCCATGGGCGGCCTTCGACACCGAAGTGTCCGTAGGCCGCAGTCGGGCGGAAGATCGGATTACGCAGACCGAGTCGTTCGATGATCGCCTGCGGGCGGAAATCGAAGTTCTTGGTGACGAGGTCGGTTAGGTTCTTGCCGTCTTCGTCGAATGCTTCGACCATCACCGGTTCTACGCGACCGATCGCGTAGGCAACGGATACGAGCGCCTTTTTTGCGTGGCCGTTGGCAACCAGGTTCTTTGCGGCAAAGCGGCACATGTATGCGGCTGAGCGGTCGACCTTGGTCGAATCCTTGCCCGAGAATGCGCCGCCGCCATGCGGCATAAGGCCTCCGTACGTGTCCACCATGATTTTGCGTCCGGTGAGTCCGGCATCTGCGGCAAAACCGCCGAGTACGAACTTGCCGGTCGGGTTCACGAGGATCTCGATACCGGATACATCGCCGAGTACCGGCGTGAACACTTCTTTGATGAGACCTGCGCGGATGTCTTCCTGCGAGACTTCTTCTTTGTGCTGCGTCGAGATGAGCGCGGTGATAACCGCGCCGTCGTCGATCGTGACCTGTGTCTTGCCGTCGGGCATAACCCATGCGAGCGTGCCGTCGCGGCGGACCGCTTCGAGCTTACGGGCGAGTGCGTGTGCAAGCACGACGCCGAGCGGAAGCATTTCTTTGGTCTCGTTGGTTGCAAATCCGTACATGATGCCCTGGTCGCCCGCACCGCCGGTATCAACGCCCTGCGAAATATCCGGTGACTGGGTAACGATCGTGTTGAGCACTTTCAGTTCATCGGTGTAGCCGATGTCCTTGTATACCTGGCGTGCGATCGCTTCGGCATCGATCTTCGCGGTGGTGGTAAGTTCGCCGCCGAGCATGAGTGTGCCGTGGCTGCCGAATGATTCGACCGCGACGCGGCTCTTCGGATCCTGTGCGAGGCACGCATCGAGGATCGCGTCCGAGATCTGATCGCAGACTTTGTCCGGGTGACCGGAGGTTACTGATTCGGTCGTATAACGACTAAGTGAATGAAACATACTGAGAATGCTGAGTCCATAAAAGCAGATATCTCCCGTGTGGGAGATTCATTGACTAGATGCATCTCCCGAATGGGTCTGGAGGGCACCTTCGGTTTCCCGGGTTGCCGGCGGATCATCTAGCCAGAACTATTACCGCGCTCTTGATACGATATTCAGCTGTTGTAGCATCGTAGCAGGCACACAAAACACAGCAAGGGGAAAACTGTGATGTATACTCGCGGCATGGAAAAACCTCGACGACCCGAACGTCCGGCGGCACCCGAGCGGTCGGAACATATGCGGACGTGGCGCGTTGTTGAGCTCTTTTCGGAAGCCCGCGATCAGGAACGGGGAACCGAAGACGGACATCTGGTTACGGATCACTGTATCGCGGTTTTCGACGGCGTTTCGCGCAACGGAACTAAATACGACGGCGAAACGCCCGGGCAAATCGCAGTCGCAGCAGTGAAAGCTGCGTTCGAGGCACGCCCCGATCTTCGAGCAGTGGACGCTCCACAGGTTGCGACTGATGCGGTTCGCGAAGTATCAACATCGCGAGGCGTTGAATCGGCGGCATTAGTGTTTGCGGCGCTCTTTCCGCTCGAAGACGAAGTTGTCGTAGTCGGCGATTGCTCGGTTCTTCTCGACGGCAAGGGAGACAATCCCGGTATTGCGCCGGATCGTGCCAAGGCGGAGCTTCGTCGACGCATCATCGCGCGTGCGCAGGCAGAGGGGATGCAAGCGGAAGACATATTCCAGAATGATCCTTCGCGGGCGCGCATGACAGAGTTGCGCACGTGGCAGGAAACGTATGCGAACAATCCCGACGCGCCTGATCTTGGCTATGGTGTCGTGAACGGCACCGATATACCCGAACAGTTCGTTCAACGTATTTCTGTGCCCGAAAACACAGGATCGATCATCCTTGCGACCGACGGCTATCCGCCGCACGTACTTCGCGAGACCCTTGCGGAGACTGAGGCGGCGCTATTGAAAGCGCAGCTGGAAGATCCGCTCGGAATCGACCAGACGAAATCGGTTCGAGTGAACATGCCGCGACGCGGTCAAACGGCAACCGACGATCGAACGTACATTAAAATAGCGCCCTGAGTCGGGCGCTATTTCGTTTTATATCTTTGCGATCTGTGCGATCACTTTTGCGATCTTTGCCGGGTCGTGGCGGATGAGTGAGCGCACGATCTTGTCGTGTGCGAGACGCTTCGGGAGACCGGACGTGGCGACCAGATCTTCGCCGATGAGGTGGCGTCCTTCCGGGAGATCGAGGCGGGTGAGTGTCTCGCCCTTACGAGCGTATCGCTCGACCAAGCTCTTCGACGGTGCCTTGCTGTTGTACACCACGATATCGAATTCGCCGCCGAGGTATTGCTCGAGTGTTGCGGTAAAGTTTGCGACCGAAAAGTTCTTGGAATGATTGATGTACGACATAAGGTTGCAGATGAGCACCTTTTTTGCCTTTGATTTGCGGATCGCTTCCGGCAGGCCTTTGACCAACAGGTTCGGGATGAGGCTGGAGTACAGATCGCCGGGGCCGATCACGATCACATCCGCTTCTTTGATCGCTTCGAGTGCTTTTGGATTCGCGCGCCCGCGCGGTTCGAGCCACATCTTTTCGAGATTGCCGTTGAGCTTCATGCCGTGCAGCACGTTTTCTCCGATGACGGTTTGACCGCCGACTGTGGCGGCAAGCTTGACCTTGTCGAGTGTCGACGGAACAACGCGGCCTTTGATCGAAAGCACCTCGCTCGCTTTTTCCACCGCGTCGTCGAAACTGCCCGTAATCTTTTCGAGTGCAGAGAGCAGCAGGTTGCCGAAGCTGTGTCCCTTGAGCACTCCTTCGGCGAAGCGGTAGTTCATGAGTGTGCGCATGAGCTCGTCGGATGTCGAGAGAGCAACCAAACACTGACGCACATCTCCCGGGGGGAGTACTCCGAGTTCGTCGCGAAGCACGCCGGTCGAGCCGCCGTCGTCGGACATAGTGACGATCGCGGTGAGGTTAGCGGGATACGACTTGAGGCCGGTGAGCACGGTGAACGTGCCGGTTCCGCCGCCTAAAACGACGATATTTTTGCGCTTTTTGGATGCCATATTCAGACAATTCGGGCTATACTATCAGATATATTGACATGCGCTATGTCGCAGGGCGCGGTAATAAAGGCGAGATGAACACGTCATAATTCCTATGGAAACAAGTGCAAAAGTGTGGATGGGAGTAGCGATCCTCTTATTTTTCGTCATTCTAGGCATGACCTGGGTGCTTATTACGGTGCCTGCGGTATCGGTAACTGCCCCCGTATCTACCTCGACTCCGCAAAAGCCGGTGGAAGCGATGCCGGATACCTCACACTCGAATACCGATGCACCGCTTTCGTCGCGTGTACACGTGACCGCTCCGCAACAGAATACGACGGTCGGTCAGCGGTTCGAAGTGAAGGGTGAAGCTCCGGGTAACTGGTTCTTCGAAGCATCGTTCCCGGTTCAGATCCGTGACAAGGACGGCAGTGTGATTGCACGCACTCACGCGAGCGCACAGGGTGAGTGGATGACGACCGAGCAGGTGCAGTTCACCTCGACCATCAACATCGAAACGGCATACAAAGGGCCGGCGACGCTGATCCTTATGCGGGACAATCCGTCGGGTTTGCCGGAGAACGACGACGCGCTCGAAATCCCCATTGTGATTCAATAGCGGGGTGTATAGTTACGGCATGAAATTCTCTCAAACCGTTAAGGAGTATCAGTTGGGACCGGCAGGCGTGCTTGCCATCGGCATTGTGCTCGCTGCGATCATTGCGGCATATGCCTTTTACGGCGTGCGCGCACTTTCTAATACGCTCACCGTGACGGGCTCCGCCACGGCGACATCGACAGCAGATACGGGGAAGTTGTATGTAAGCGTTTCGCGCGCTACGACCGAAGACGCTATTGCGGCCACGCAGTCGCGGGTATCGGCTGATGCCGATGCAGTCGTCGCGTTTTACAAAAAGAACGGCATTGATGCCGACTCGATCGAAACAGGAACGATCGCCGCCGACCGCGAATACTCGAACAACGAATTCGCGCCGCGCCGCTACAACGTGCGCCAGGACATCACGATCGTTTCGCACGACACCGCACTCATCGACCGATTGTCGAAGGATGTTGCCGACCTTTCAAACCGCGGCATACTCCTGAACGTGAATCCGCCGCAGTACTACATTAGTAATTTGCCTGAGCTTCGCGTGCAGCTCATCGGCGAGGCGGTAAAGGACGCAAAAGCCCGTGCGGAATCGATCGCGAAGAGCGCCGGACAGAGTGTCGGTCGCTTGCAGTCAGCGGCAGGAGGTGTCGTGCAGGTGATGGCACCGAATTCGACGGATATATCCGACTATGGATCGTATGACACCTCGACAATCGAAAAGACGGTCATGGTGACGACCAAAGCCATATTCTTGGTGCGTTAGAAACGCTTGAAATTGGGCGGCTTCTTCGTTACGGAGCCTCTGTGTCTTTTTCACCGTACGCTCAGGTACGGCTCAAAAGCCACATTCTCCGTGCCTCGAATCCATCCCAATTTCAAGTGTTTCTTTGTTTTGCATGCCAGAAACGCGCTGATAGTATTGCGACGATGTCAGATCATCCGAAATTTCGGGAACGAAAGGCGAGAGCGAAAAAGGTGGTCGCGTTTTTAAAGAAAAAGTACCCCAATCCTAAGACCGAGCTCAACTACAAGACACCGTTTCAGTTGGTGGTGGCTGTGTTGATGTCGGCACAGTGCACGGACAAGGTGGTGAACCGCGTGACGGAACCGCTGTTCAAAAAATATAAGACCGTGAAGGATTTTGCGAATGCCGACCTGAAAACACTCCAGAAAGAAATCTCGTCGGTAACGTTTTTCAATAACAAGGCAAAGGCGATCATTGCTGCAGCCAAGATCGTCGAGGGTACGTTCAAGGGCAAGGTGCCGAAAACCGTCGAGGAACTGATCACGCTCCCCGGAGTTGCATACAAAACGGCAAACGTAGTGCTGGGTGAGCTCTACGATATGTGGGAGGGCATTCCGACCGACACGCACGTAAAGCGTTTTGCGTATCGCTTCGATCTCACCGATCACACCGATCTCTACAAAATTTCCAAAGACCTCGAGGCGCTCGTGCCGAAAAAAGACTGGCGATTCGTGAACAACGGATTCGTGCTCTACGGTCGGTACATCTGTAAGGCGAACAAGCATGATTGCTCGGTCCACGATCTCACCGCCGTGTGGCCTGAGTCGCGTAATCGGTGGATGAAGATGTCCAAGTAGAAAAGGCGGCCGTGAGGCCGCCTTTTAGAGCGAAAGAGCGAATTAGCCGGCGCGGCGCTGCGGCGCGGCGAGCATTGCCTTGAGGTCGTTCCAGGCCTCCTTCGCTTCCGCGGCGAAGGTCGGTTCGAACAGAATGTCGACGACCTTGGGGATGTCGCGTTGCACGAGTGCGTAGAGCTGAACGGGGAACCCGCTCAACATGCGATTCGGCGGCTCGCCACCCATCGTGTTCTTTCCGTCCATCGCATCGTTGAGCGCCATCACAATCGCCATCAGAAACGTCTCGGGGAAGACGGTGTCGGTCTCGCGAAAATAGTTCGATGTCTGCGCGGTCGCGTACCGCATGAAGCGGACGGTATGGTGGCCGGCGTCAAAGCTGGCCTCGTGGC
>CAZWFX010000040.1:0-15875 GCA_964633425.1 uncultured Candidatus Saccharibacteria bacterium | reverse complement strand
TCAGGCTCTGCTCGATCTGTTCGGCTGCTCGCTTGCCGCCATCGGCGATTTCTTTTTCCAGTCGGTCGCTGGCTTCTCGAACCTCAACACCTTTCACGGCGTCAATCTGCCGCTTGATGGCTTCGATCTCACGCATGCGCAGGTCGTAAATCTCGGAACCTTCTGACAGGGCTTCTAAGTTGCGCTCTTTCTCAGCCAATCGAAGTTGAAGAACCGCCGAACGGGTGAGGCCATAGGCTGCGGCCTGACGCTCCGATTCGATGGCTGCGGCTTCGGCAGCGCGGGCGGATGCTGTTTCGCCCTCAAGGATTGCCCGGACGGCGGCATCCTCGGAATCACGCAGGTTGTTGCGAATCTGCGCCCGCTGATTGGCGAGGTCGTTGGCTTTCTTGATGGCTTCGGCGCGGTCTTCTTCGGCTTGGGCGAGTGACGCGGCGAAAATGATCTGCTCTTGCATCTGCCGCGAATAGGCGGCAAACACGGGCGAGGCCATTTCCTGTTGCAAGCGCTGCTGCGTCTTGCTCAGGTTGTCGGTTTTGCCAGCAACATCAGCGGCGATCTTGCCAAAGTCGTTCAGGGCTGCGGCGTATGCCTTGACGACTTCCGACGCGAAGGGGTCTGCCTTGATGGTGACGGGAGCTTCGGCGAAGCGCTTGCGAATCCCGGCCTCGGTTGCGGCGATGGTCGAGGGATCGCGCAGTGGGCTGTCTTTGGGCAGCTTGGCTACTTCGTCCCGGTATTCCTTGAGCGCCTTGTTCAGTTGCGCTTGCTTGGACAGGGCTTGTTCATTGGCTTTTGTGACGCGATCAATGGCCGTGACGGCTTCTCGGTCGGCTACGGTCTTCTTTCGCGTTTCCTCGGCCTCGAATGCCTTCGCCGCTGCCACCCCTCCAATCGCTGCGGCCTGGGCTTGCAGTTCGCTGATTTCGGCCTTGAGGCGCGTTTGTGCCGCAGGGTTCAGGGGTACGCTGAATGTGCCGGTGACAGAACCACCACGCGCGAGGCGGTTTTCGCGCTCCTGAATCTGCGCCTGCAGGGCTTCGTACTGCTGTTGAGGGGTGAGGGTGCGCCCGATGTCTTTTGCGTTGTCTACGGCTCGTTTGACAGCACCGGCAACGGCATTCCATCCACGCTCGAACAACCCGAGGTTGTTCAGAACATCAACCGATCGATCTCGGATGGTGTCGGCGAATGCCTTCTGCGCCAGGTCGGCGGCTTTGGTTTTGTCGCCCGCTTCCTCCAGGGCGCGGACTTGCTCATAAATCTTGGCGTTGACGCCGCCGTATTGCTGACTGAGCTTGGCCAAGGATTCGGCAGGCGAGGCGGCAATCTGCTCGAACAACTTGACGGTTTCTGAACTGGCCTGACCCGTGGCTTTTGACAGCAGGGACAGGGCGCCGGCAACGGATTCGATGTTTGCCGCTGCAACGACACCCGTGCGGGCAACGGATTGGACCGCTTCGGCGGCTGCGCCTTGGGTGCCAGCAACCAGGGCCAGCCTTTGGGCCATGCCTTGGAGTTGCCCAGCGGTGGCGCCGGCTGCATTGCCACTGATGGCGAGGGCCTTGGCGTATTCGGCTACCTCGTTGCGCCCAAGGGCGAAGGCGGCACCAATGCCAGCGGCTGCGGCTGCTGTGAGGGTGAGGGGGGAGATGAGGCCGACGATGTACCCGCCCAAAGCACGGGCAGCGGCACCGACGCCGCCGAACATGTCTTTGAGTTGCCCGCCCTGTTGAATCAGGACGGTCATGGGGTTTTGCCCGCCCTGCAGCGCGGTGATGATGTCGGTGAACTGCGCCGGTACGCCGCGCATGGCTGCGGCTGTCTGACGGGCACTGACGCCCATCTTGTCAAGGCTTCCCGCCGCCGCTTTGGCAGCGGCTTCCGATTGCTTGAGTTGTTCGATGTACGGGCGCAGCACATCGAGGTTTGCGCCACGGGCACGGGCCAGGGCCTCAAAGTAGGCAGCGGTGCCCCTTGCCCCGGCTTCCTGCTCTACCCGCAGGCGCTGAAGTTCTGCAACCTGCCGTTTGATTGATGAGGCAATGCCGCCCGTGGCTTTGGCTACGGTGTTGCCCGACTGCTCGGATGCCTTACCGATTCCATCGATGGCTTTGGACGCTTCCTTTGCGGACGTGGATACGCTGCGATTGGCATCGGCCGCATTGGCCTTCATGGAATCGAAAGCGGGCTTGGTGTTGTCCACCGCGCCGATTTCGAGCATGGCTTCGCGCTTATCGGTCATCGGTTCTGTCCTTGTTCATTTGCGCAAGCGCGGCGTATTCCATGTGCTGAACGTCAGCAAACATGCAGTCATGGTCTTCATCACTGAGGCCCATTCGGGCCAGGGCCGCATAGACGGGGCCATAGTCAAGCCCGGTCGGTCCGCCCATGGCTGCACGCCATTGGGTGGCGTGGTTGCGAAACAGGAGCCACGATGGCCAGTTCTCCGGCCAGATTTCGATGGGCTCTTGTTCGTAGTCCTTGAGGGTGAGGCCCAGCCCTTTGAGCTGGGCCGCGTTGGGCGGCTTTTCGTAGAAAGCCTCAGCCGCCCGCGTCAGTTTCCCAATCGGCCTTCCATGACGGCTTCACGGTAGGCGTTGATGGCCGCGTTGACCGCTGCGGGGTACTGGTCGCACAACTCCTGCACGTTGACGCGGTTGAAGTCTGCGGACAAGTCCCAGCCTTCGGCGATCTGCATGATGTAGTCGGCGCTCTTGACGTTGGCCTTTTCCATCATGCTTTGCATCGTGGGGATGCCTTCGGACGGCGCGACATCATCAGGGGCGTTGGTGTCCACCAGTTCGCCGAACTGCTTTCGGGTGCGGTAGACGAAGGTCCAGGTAATGAACGATTCGTCGCCCTCGACGGTGGTGAAAAGAACGGAACGATTGAAGTTCTTGGGCGGCTTGCCCAATGTGATCTTGTTTGCCATGGTTGTGTTCTCTGGTGAAGGAAAAAGACCCGCAGGGAGCTACCGCACGGGCATGAAAAAGCCCCCTCGGATTGCTCCTTGGGGGCTTGTGGCAACGCTCGGATTACGAGGCGTAGCGGGTCGGCGTGTTCATCAGCGAGAACGTGGCGCGAACGCCCATGATCTGGTTCTTGGTCATGGTGGGCGTCTCGTTGAGCGACACATAGCCGTTGTAGACAATCACGGAACTGTCGGGCAGAACAGCCTTGAGGCCCGTGAGCGAACGGCTGATCGCTGCCGCCTTGAGGGCGATGTAGCCAGCCAGGGACGCATCGTCAGCAATCGTGATGTTGATGGACATCGGCGATGCCTGCGTGGGGATCTGCGATTCGAAGTCCTGCTCCAAAAAGGAGTAGGTTGCGAACTGCATATCGCCGCCGCTGGTGGACAGGTCGAGCACCTGGGAGATTTGCGTCCATGCGGTAATCTGGCGGACAGAGCCGGTGCCAGAACCAGCCGGATAGACGGTGGTGCTTGACGTGTCGATGCCTTCATAGCTCAGGGTGGACCCCGAAGCCGAAGCGGCACGCACAATGCGCTGATTCAAGCGAGCCCAGCCGGAGGTGACTTCCATGAAGTCGCCCGTGGTGATGCCGTGCGAGCTTGAGGTGGTTGCAACGCCAGGATTGGCATTGGTCACTGCCGAAACAGTGTCCGCAGCCGCATAGGTGGTTGCAAGGGAGAAGAGTACGCCGTTAGGCAGTTTGACTGCGATGATGGTTCCTTTCCAACCGTTGTACGGTTGCTTGGTGTTCGCCCGAAGCGGGCACAAAAAAACCGCCCTAGAGCGGTTTGGTTGAATGCCCAGTTACGGGCGGGCACAAAAAAGCCCGCACTAGGCGGGCCTGTTTGTTTGTTGGAGGGCTACAGAGTGCAGCCCTCGTGCAATTGACGTTTTGCCTTTATGTAGGCTTGATGGGCATCTTCTGGCTTGTGGTGCAAACCAAGATCGATGAACCTATTTCCCAATTGAACCCTCGATCTCCACTTTCCGGTCTCTGGGTGCAGATGGACGCCAAGAAAGCCGGATTTGTTATCCGATCTCGGCTTTCGTCTGTTCTGCAAGTTGACCCGTTTTGGCACGTCACGCAGATTCACAATTCTGTTGTCGCCACGCTGGCAATTGATGTGGTCGATTTCATGCTTTGGCCACTCGCCATGCACGTAGAACCAAGCAAGGCGATGGGCAAGGTATCTCGCTCCAAATAGCCCGACGCGGCGATATCCAGTCATCGGCCCGCCAGTGATTTCAAAGTCTGCCCGGTCGCCCATGGCATGTCTCTGGGCCAGCCGGACACGGCGCAAGAAATGACCGGTTTCCGCGTCATAGGCGAGGACGGCTCTTAGTTCACTGACATCCAGTTGCTTCATTTGTCTACCGATCAGCCCAGCAAGTGAAGTCCTGCCGGTTGCTGTAAATCTTGAGGTCCGGGTCTGCGTCGTTGACCCTTGCGGACACGGGCCGCGCCTGAAACGTGGTGGCCTCGGTGAAGGCTTCTTCAATCTGCTTGCTCAGGCTCGTTGCCTCAGACCTTGTTGATGCCCACACGTTGACCTGAATGAGCGCGTTTTCCTTGGAAGGGACGGAGTTCTCATAGAAGGTGACGGCCTGCCCGCCGATCTGTTGCCATGTGATGTACGGGCGTGCGGTGCTCATCGGAGCAAAGTCGGTAAACACGCGATCACACAGGGTGAGCAGTAGCGTTTGGATGCTGGATTCAAGCGCCACGGATGACCTCGTAGAACTTGGCTTCGGCAGCGGCAAGGGCCTGGGGCATCAATGCCATGGCGGGCCGAACAAACGGCTTGGCCGGGATTTGCTTGGGCGTTTTGAGTAGGCGTTTGCTGGTGCGAAATTCGCCGTCTTTGTTTTTGTAGACGACGTGCTTTTGAATGTGCCCGTACTCCACCAGGTGCCCATGGGGGGCTTTGCGGGTGTTCCAACTGATGTGATAGACAGCAAGGCTTGAGAGCGACTTGTTGCCGCCGACATCAACGGATACGGAGTTGTCGGCGCTGAACTTTTGATAGATGCTGCTTTGCAGGTTGCCGGTGACGGTGCCCAGCGCTTGGACGTTGCGCAGGACGGCTTGATAGAGCACTTGGGCACCAGCCTGGGCAGCGGGCCGGATGGCCTGTGCAACGCGATCATGTGCCGCCTCGACTTGGTTTGCCCACTCTGCGACGTTGAATGTCATGGTCAGGCCCATCAGGTGGCCTCACAGACAAGATCAAGGTATTGCCGCCCGGAATCAGGGAGAACGGCTTTGACTTGGTAGACGGTTGATCCATCGGTGACGCGCATGGCTGCGGTGATGTCAGTGCGATAGCGAATCCTGATGCTGGCGCGGATGGTGGACACTTCGGCGCCTGAGCGGATGGATTCGAGCCCGCCTTGGGTGCGGACATCGGCCCACACGCTGGCAACCTCATCCCATCCGGTGTTGGGCTGGCCGACGGAATCCTGTCCGCCCTCGGGTTGTTCGATGAGGACCAGCCGATTCAGGGCGCCGGCTTTCATCCGTACACCCGATAGGGATCAATCAGGCTTCGGGCGAAGTCCTGCGGCACCGTTCGGTCAGCACTGAGGCCCCGGTTGTCGTACAGGTCGGACACTGCGAGCTTGATCCAGTGCTTGATCGTTTTTGGCACCGATGCAGCCGACGCCCCATATCCTGCGGTGTAGACCACCGTGACAGCATTGATGCGGTCTTGCGTGGTCGGCCATGTGACATCGACCGCGGGCACGATGAATCCGGGCTCGCTCTTGGTGTCAACGATGTAATCCTGCGGGTCAAGGGTCTGCGTGTCCCCGGCCTCGTCGATGTAGGAAACGGACGAGACCGCAATGATCTGCGGGTATGGAAGCCGGATGGCATCAGGGAACCCGTCGAGCGTGAGTGTCCAAGTCGTGGTTATGAGGGTGCGCTGAATGGCTTCCTCGCACGCGAGCCGCGCTGCGGTGATGAGGCTTTCGATATACGTGTCGTTGTCGGTGCTCACCAGCGTTTCCCGCAGATGCAACTTGGCTTCGGCCAGGGTGACGGGTTCGACAGTGGCATCCGTGGTGCGTCGAATCATGGTCATCGCCTTGTGTTGGTCATTGCTGGGCGCTTGGTGTTGGTCGTGCCGTAGCGTTCAGTGGTCTGGACGGTTGCCGGGTAGCCACCGCCACGGGGAGCGCGGGTGTAGATCACAGCACCAACCCAGTTGGCAACGTCCGCTGCTGCCAGGGCTTCGGCAATGACTACGAGCGCCGACATCGCCTGCGCCGCCGCGTCCTCGGCATTGGCGGCCTCAACCACCGTCACGCTGTAAAGGCCCGGCAAGCTGGCGCTGCTGGTGTCGGTGGCCGCGCCCGTCTCTGATGTCGTGCCAAACAGCGCCCGGATAGCCGATGCCACGTCGGCCGCGTCGCTCGCTTCGGCAACGGTCACGCCGTAGAGCCCGGCTGTCGATGCGGAATCCGTCGCCGCGCCGGTTTCGGCGATCGAGACAAATGCCGTGAGAGCGCCGGCCTGGGTGCTTGTCGCCTCGCCCGTCTCGGCGATCGACACCGCAGCCGCCATCGCAGCAGCGTGCGCGGATGTAGCCTCGGCAATCTCGGCGGCCGTGGCTGCGTAGATGATGGTCAGCGATGCCGTGTCGCTGGCGTCTGCGCTTTCGGTGCGGGTGACGGGGTAGTCGGTTGCACCAGCCGCTCCAAAAAACCACTCGTTAAAAGCGTTATCGCCCGCGTTATCCCGCGAAGCCCAGTTGATCGGTGGCGTGCTGGGCGTGGGCTTGATGTGGCCCCATATCGAGCCGAAGGGCCATTTGCCTTGGCCTGCCATGTCTTACCCCTGAGAAGCGGTCAGCATGATCGGCAGTGCGCTTGCGGAAGCGTTGCCAGCTTGCCCGCCGACGTACTGAAGACATGTGTTGTCAAGCAATTTGGGGGCAATCATCGATATCGCGTCGTCAATCGTTTGTGACCGTTGCGCTTGTTGAGTTGACACCGTGAAGAACGAGCCAAAATGGAAAACCGGGCGAAAAAGCACCAAGCAAAAAGAGCCGCTGGTGCTTGTTGCCGACGCCGTGAAGTCCTGAATTGATCGGATGCCAACATCCCCAGCATCTAGCCCAAAAATCCACCACATGCCGGTGGGCGCAGAGGCAACGGTGACAGTGACCGCAGCAGTTCTGCCGGTGGTTCCCGCGCTGTTGGTGTAGTCCAGCGTGAATGTTGGAGTGCCCGCCCCAACCGTCGATGTCACCTCGACCGCCGCGTAAACCCCAGCGCCGTTGGTTGAGCCGTTGATGTCCCTTGCCGGGAGTGTTGCGCTGTTAACCGTTTGCGCACTTGTGCCCGTGACGGATAGACCTGAGTTGTCCCAAAGCCGATCAACGAGCATCGCGTGCCAACCGGATGTAAGCCGAACTTGCAGCTTGGATAGCCGCGTTTCTCCGCTCGGGGGATTGGGAAACGACACCAGACCATTGCGTGATGTGATAGCAGCGCCTGACGCTCCAGAAGAGGCCGCAGTCATTGCCGTTGGGAACCCTGTTGCATAGACGTTGGTAGACCAATGCCCCGCCGCGTTTACGGCTATTTGTGCGGCCTTTTGCAAATGGAATGTCGGCAACATCCCATCAATGATTCCCTGAACAGTTGTGATCGCCACGATTTACCCCTGCGTGACGGTCATCGAGCCGTGCAGGTACATGCTCGTCGTGGTGCTGGGGATAAACAAAGGGATCGGCACCGTGTTGTCGTACATCCGAGGAAGGCCCAATTCAAACGGCCCCGCGCCGCCGCCGTTTATCCCCACATCAATCTGCGCCAGCACGCGATAGGCGATCAGGTGAATCGCCCCCGAGGTCATGCTGACGCTATTAAAAAACTTTTGCACAGACCGGACGCCCGTATCTCCAGCGGCCAGGGTGAAGGGGTAGAAAGTCCCCGCAATGCTTGAAGCGACATAGGTCACAAGCATGCTGCCCGTCGCGCCCGTGTTCCCATCCTGATCGGTGTATTCAATCGTGGGCACGTTTGTGCCAGCACCGGTCGCCGTCGATATATACATCCCAATCTGCACGCTGTCGCCATCGGTCGCGCCGTTTGCGTCCCGAGCAGGCAGTGTCGGAAACGTGATCGATTGCCCAGCCCCTGCTGTGTCGGTTACAGACAACCCGCTATTCGCCCACAGCAGATCAATCAGTTGCAGCACGCCGGTCTGAGAAGCCCATGCTGACAGCCGCCCTAGGTAACTGTTTCCCGATCCTGGGTTTGTGAATGGAAGCTGTCCAGCATAGGACGTGAGCGCAGCCCCGTTAACACCAGAACTGAATGCAACCGCCGGGCCTGGGATTCCAGCAGTCATCAAAGGCAGATAGGGCCTACCGGCCACCAGAGTGCCGGATAGTGTTTTCTGGAAAAACTGCGGGGGTTGCGCCCCGGCAATGATGCCGTCTGCTGTGGTTATAGCCATTACACGGCCTCCAGATATTGCACCGCGAATTCACCACCCTCGATGCGCACCGCCTCTGGCGCAAAACCGATGATTCGATATTCGCCAGGGAAAGCGACATTGAATGGCGGCAACACGCGCACCATCTGGCCCAGCGAGAAGCCGCCGATTGGGGTGCCAGTGGTAATCAAAAACGCATCTGCCTGTTCGTCAGTCATCAGACCAGCAGAGGCCAGGGCGCGGATGCCTGCAACCGTGCGTGGGTCAGTGATGTCAATGCTGGTGCCGTCCGGCTCGGCAGAAACCACATTGAAACGGAACAGCCATGCCTCGATGTCCACAGATACCTTGGCCGCAGCCAAAATCGCTGTGAACACACCGTCTGGCAATCGGTCGATGAATTCTTGCTTGGTGAGGCGCATAACTCAAGACGACGTGAGGCTGGTCGTATACGTCACGGTCACAGTGTTGGTGTTCACCACGGCTTGGTCGCCGCCGGTAAACAGGCCCGCGCTGTAGAGCGTGCCGCTGGTGTTGTCCTTCGTCGCACTCGCGCCCGATCCGTACACGATGAATACGCCCTTGGCCGTGCCCGATCCCGTGATATCGAAGGCAGGGGCGCTCGATGGCGCTTTCTGCGCGCTGCCAGCCGAACTCCACGACACCGTTTTTCGGTTGCCTGAGTACGTGGGCGCATTCGTCCCGCCGCCTTCTGTCCAGGTCGAATGGCTTGACATCGTGTCGCCGGCCACGGGTGCGCTGCTGTAGCTCACCGCGCCGATCAGGCCCATGTAGGTGGCCGCCGTGTAGCTCGAACCGGCCAGCGCCGCGTCCAGCATGGCATTGCGGCCTACCGTGGTCACGATGTTGGGCGCGTCGGCCTGCCACTTGACCTCGGTCATTGCCCGCATGTAGCGCTCAAAGCGCTCAAGCTCGGCCAGCGCAGCGTCCAGGGCCTCGCGCGTGGCGTCCGTCACCGTGCGGATCAGGCGGCCAACGTGCTCGCGCATGGCCAGCAGGCGAGGCCATTCAGCGCCGTATTCGCGCTGGTGTTCCGGGCTGGCGCCCGTGCACGTGGCGTGGTAGCAGCCAATGGCCGCCAGGCGCTCGGCAACCGTGGGCGTGTGGCCGATGGCGGCGCCCTGAGTGGTGCGGCCGTGGGAATTTTCGAAGCGGATCACGATGCGACCTCCTGAATTTCGGATTCCAAGAACCAGCGCTGCTGGGGCGCCAGGTCGTCGTCGGAGTCGTCGTCGGGCCATTCGACAAGGTATTCCATCTGGTCGGCCTGGTCATGAAAGCGCCGTTGAACGACTTTGCCCGCGATGGGCGGTTTGACGATCTGTTGAACGTCGGTGCCGAGTTTGATTGCCATGGTCTGTCCTTTGTGAAACGCTCAAAGCGAAACGCCCTCGGCTCCACAAGGGAGCGAGGGCGCTCGGGCTTTGGGCGCGCGTTTAGACGGGCGGGTTGGCGGTCGGCGCGATGGCCGGACCACTCAAAATGCAGACAGCCGACAGCAAGGCAGCGCTGGCGTTGTTGACCGGGGTAATGGTCAATTTCGTGTAGCGCTTGGTGCCCTTGTAGCCCAGCTTCCGGCATTCGTTGTCGTCATCGAACTGGAACGCCGCCAGGACTTCGGTTCCGATGAGGTCATCATCAGAAACAGCCGTGTATCCGGAGCCGGATGCGTCGGATTCTTCGAGCAAGACCGTGAACGTCGCATCGGCATCCGCAATGGAGCCGGTTGCGATGATGTAGGTCGCGCTGTCATAGCCCTTGCGGTCAACGACTTGGCCAACTTGGGCCGTGTTGTCTGAGACGCTGACGGGAGAAATTACCCGCTTCACGTCAATCACGTTCATCAAATCTTTCATGATTGGTTCCTTTGGAATTGAGAGGATGCGATGCCAGCGGCCGAAGCCGCCGGGGTTTCATCAGGACGTGGCGATCTTGAAGAGCTTCACGGCTTCGAACTTGGCAACACCACCGCCAACGCGACGACGCGCGAGGAAGCGCACAGCCGGGAAGTTGGTTGCAGGGTCGCGCAGGACTGCGATGCCCTTGCGTTCGATGACGTAGTAAGCCTGCTTGAAGTCGCCAAAGGCAATCGGGTACGCATTGGCCCCGATGTCGGCCATGAAGTCGTCAGTAACGACCGGATAGCCCAGCAAGGTGCCCACAGCCCCAGCGGTGAACGACTCTTTCGTCATGCCCCACAGGTAGTTGCCCTGCCCGTCCTTGAGCTTGCGGATCGACCCGAGGGTTGCATCGTTCATGACGAACGAAGCACCCGCGCGGTACTGACGCTTCAGGGCGTGTACCAAGTCGATCAGGTAGTCCGAGGGATTGGACGAGGCCCAGCTTGAAGCGTGACCAGATGCCACGTAGCCGATGGAACCCCAAGCGTAGGAAGCATTTGCAACCGCCGTGTAGTCGGTCAAGCCGCGCGGGCCATTGATGCCGTTGCCGGAAATGAAGTCGGTTCCTTCCATTTCGGCAAACTCAATGCCCATTTCCATCTCAAGATCGGCACCGACATCCTGCGTCGCGTCTTCGATGGCTTCCGAAGTGATGCGCTGCTCAGAAACGTAGGTGCCGGGCTTGAATTCGAGCTCGACCCAAGTCGGAGACGTGCCGTTGCTGGGCGTGGTGTTTTCACCGCCGCGCGAAGCACCGGAAGTGCCCGAGGTCTTCACCAGTTTCTTGTAGCTGGCCGACCCGATGGGGATCACGCGAGCGACTTGGCGCATGGCGCTGTAACGCCGGACGACACGATCAATGCCGGCCTCCATTTCCTCGCCGACCAAAAAACCGCCTTGCGTCGAGGTGCCGACGTTGATGGTTTTCTTTTCAGATTCGGACAGGCCATCGATGCCCTTGCGGACGTAGGTAGCCCATGCGGCCTTGTACTCTGCGTACTGGTCTGCGGTGATGGGGGAGAAGGTCTTGCCAGCTTCCATCGCTGCGGCCTGCAAGCGCAGGTTGAACGACTTGAGCGAAGCCTCGGCAGCTTCGGCCTTGTCACCAGAGATGGCGGGGCGCTGCGACTTCAGAACAGCTTCCTTGACATCCTTTTGCAGATTGGAAATTTCAGCGTTGGCCTGTGCCAGCGATGCTTCGAAGTCGGCAGCGGATTTGCCTTCTTCAATGGCCTTGAGGCGCTTTTCGTTGATGGATTTGAAGTCTTCCCAGGCTTTCGCCAGGTCTTCAATGGTCTTTGCGGTATCGCTCATGATTGAGGTTCCTTTACTTGGAGGTGAGCACTGCGATGGCTTTCGCAATCGCCTTGGACTGACCGTCCGAGCCAGGCTCCCCCTGGGCAGACAGCGCTTTGAAGCGGCTGATGAAGGCCGCTGCCTGCGTTTTGCCGAAGCGCCCAACTTCCCGAAGGTAGGCTTCAGCATCACGCACGGTTTCGATTGATTCGATGGTTTTGACTTCGCTTGGCAGATCGGCGCCAGTCAGGGCGGCAAGTGATCGGCTACCAGGAAACGCGGCAGCAAGCGATTTCGCCGCCGAAATGACGTTCTCGGTGATCATGCGCGGCTCCATTGGCGTGACAGTGAGCGTGTCGCGCTTGAGGGGCCAGTGCGTTATTTCACCGTCGCGCGTGCGAGTGGCTTTGCCTCGGATCGACTCGCTGGAATTGCCAACGATGCCCGCTTCGATCATCTGCACAAGGTAGTCAACGTACTTTGCGCGGCGATTCAAGATCCGCTCTACGAACACGCCACGGTCGTCCGTCTTGGCGCTTTTCCAGTCCACGAATCCGAGCACATGCGAGTCATCCAGACCCATGCCATCAGGATCAAGCCCATGCTCAAAATCAACGTACAGCAAACCAGAATCGGTATAGCCGCTGTCGAACCGGGTGCTTTTCGTGAAGTATTCGCCGGCAAGGTCTTTGCCGCCAAAAAGAACGATGTAGTTCCCGACGATCAGTTCGTTGTCGGACTTGGACAGTGTTTTGAGGTGGTTGTCCATGCTTACCCTTTAGGGTTGGTTTTGCGGTTCCGGCTTCGCGGCAACGCGGGGCGGCAATTTCGCCGCTTCGCCGCCCATGGGGTCGAGGTCTTCCAGTGCGCGCACCTCGTCTGGGGACATGAACGCAGGAGAACCACCGGATCCAAGGGCGCGGGACAGAAACTCGATTCGGTCTTTTGCCGAAGAGGCCATCAGCGCATTGCTGATGAACTTGGTGTAGTGACCGGATTCACGGTCTTTGTCGGTCAGGATGTTGAGATTTGCTGAATCCTGCACTCGCTTGTACCAACGGCCAAGGGTTCGGACCTTGTGCGCGTTTTCCATCACTTCGGCACTTGCATACGTGTTGGCCTTGTCGCCCGTGTAGCCGATGATCGAAGGCAAGACGCCGAAAAAGCGGCAGACTTCCTCGGTTTGCTGATCCCGCATTTCCTTGTGCTGGGCGTCAACGCTGGTCATGGCCGTGCT
This sequence comes from uncultured Candidatus Saccharibacteria bacterium, assembly GCA_964633425.1. Lineage (GTDB taxonomy): Bacteria > Patescibacteriota > Minisyncoccia > Phycocordibacterales > UBA2100 > UBA10103. The sequence goes on along the minus strand of CAZWFX010000040.1, from coordinate 2,996 downwards.
GATCCATTTGGCGTCACGATCAAGCACCATCGGCGAGTGTGGCGATGCAACGGCCTCCTTTTTGAGCCATGCAACCAACTGCGAATGCTGGTCCGGCTTGAGTGACCCAGATACCGAATACACACCGGACGGGCGCACACCGTTGGAGTGCAGCCCTGCGGCGCTTTCTTCAAGAGCGACGGATAGGCCAAGCGCCTCGCGCGCAAGGTTCAGCAGATCCAGGCCCATGAAACCGGACCAACTTGGGCCGCGCAAGTGCCAAATGCTTGATGCTGGGACCGGCTTTTCGTCGCCAGACGTGCCACGCACAAAATAGCTCAGTGACCAGTCTTCTTCCTGCTTCACGCGCACGCGAGAAGGGTCCAAAACGAATACTTCAGCGATTTGCCCTCGATAGAAGGTCTTGAATGCGTAGGCGTTGCCCAAACTGGCATGCAGCCCCATGGTTTCCATGAATTCGAAGGGCGTCTGCCAGGAATTGGGCTGTACCGCCAGCACCTTGTAGGCCGGGTGCTCGCGCACTGCGCGTTTTCGGCTCAAACCGCCCTCTTGGTAGTCCTGCATGACCTTGAATGGCACTTGCGCAAGACCCTGCGAGATTTCGCGCATGCAGGCAAGGGCTGCGGACACTCGGAACGCGCTTTGCAGGTTGATGGATGGGCCGGCTTTTGACTTGCCGCCCATGTCCATCATCTGGATCCAGCGCTCCCATACGGTATTCGCGCCCTTTTGCTCGGCAACAGCGTCAGCAAAGAGCCCCATTACTTGTCACCCCGAGACTTGCCACCCCGAGACAGCAGGATGCCGCCAGCCAGACCAAAGAGGCCAGCGACCACCCAGCCAGCGGGCATGTAGACCAGGGCCGCGCCGTAGCTCATGGACGCGGCGCCGCCGACCATGAGGGCATCAGGGAGCCAACCGCGAAGTGTTTTGATGGTGTTTTTCATGCGGTTTCCCAAAAGCTGCGGCCCTGAGCGACCGGGTTCAGCGCCATCAACTGCGTGGCGTTGAAAAGCGCCATGAGCGGATCTATCTTGGCCGTCCCTGATGCCTGTTTCGTGATCGAAATGGCGTTACCAGTGGGGACGATGCGAGCGTTTCCGACGCACCAGGCCATGAGCGGGCTTGATCCGTGGACAAGGGTCTTGCTGGCAAGTCGCCTCTCAGCGGTCTTGATGGCCCCCTGTAGCCGCCAGCCCTGCGAGATGCCGACGATGCGTTCCATTTCGACGGGGCCGGGGTTGTCTTCGTCGCCCACAAGGGCGTCCAAAATGGACCCGATGCCGTGCTGGTCCGCGCCGATCTTGTCCAAAATGCCCGAATCGGCCACTTTGCGCACGATCTCCACGACTTGGGTCACGTCTTCGCCGATTTCCTCGACCAATACAAGGTCGCCATCCTTGGCAAAGTCCCGAAACCGGGCCGCTTCGCTTTTTCGACGCTCAAGGACGCTTGGATGCGCCCAGGCCCTGCACCAAGCAACCCATCGGCCGGTGTCACGCTCTCGACCCAGGACGCACAGGCCCAAAAGGTCGTCCAAGCCACCACCGTCAACGCCTACGGTGGCAACTTCGCAGTTTTCAAGGAGCCATTCGAGGGAGACAGGCTCGATTCCGGCCGCTTCCCAAAACTCAGCGCCTGCCCAGCGGTCGGATCGGAGGTTTAGGCCGATTTCGACGTTGAGGTGCTTGGCGAGAACCTCTTTGAATTCGTTTTCGCCTTCTGCTTTTGCTTGAGCGCACAATTGCGTGATGCGCTCTATATCCACAGATGCCCCCCAATTGGGGTTCGTGATGTAGGCGTTTTCCAGGTTTTCGTAAGCCTTTGTCTTAATCATGGCTTGCGGAAACTCGTAAATCAGCGGAAGAAATTTTGGATCGCTGATTTCTCCGTCGCGCACGCGACGCGCATAGGACAATTTCGCCTTAAAGACCCCAGCCGGTGGCTCATTTGACTGGGTGGTCGCATAGATGACGAACCCCTCTGGCCTTGATGTCAGTCCGCCGGTCGCCTCTATAAGCATGTTTGATGCTTTGGCCTGTTTGCCAAATTCGTGAAGCTCATCCACGAATACAAACGATGCTTTTTTCCCGGATACCGTGTCGCTGTCGGCAGCGACCACCTTTAAAGTGGCTCCGGTCTGTTTGTGTGTGATAGTCCGAAAATAATCCTGAACTTTCAACAGTCCAAATTCAGAATCGCCTAACTCCGGATCGGCCTTGATGAAATCTCGAATAGGCTTGTAGCTGTTGTCCGCGATTTCCTTGGTCGGACTCAAAATAATCAATTCGGCCGACGGACGCCAGTTCATCAGCAGCGCCGTCAGCATGATTGCCGCAGCAATGGTGCTTTTGGCGTTTTTCTTGCTGACCATCAGAAAAAATTCATTGATGCATCGCCGCCCACTTTCCGGGTCTTCGGCACCAAATACCGCCATGATGAAATCTCGTGACCATGGCAAGGAGACATCGCCAAAAAGTGGCTGTCCCGCCACGTCTACCATTCGAAACTGGCTGCACATTTCCCAGGCGTCTTTCGCAACCTGCGGGTAAATGGGTCCGCACGGCATCAAAGACTCGCGCGCGACAATTCGACGCTCCCAATCAGGGCAAGAGGTTGTCCAATTCATCAGTTAAACCTGCCGCCCGCCGTTTGCAGCCAATCGAGGGCCTTGGCGGACGCCAAATCGACCACTTGCAGGCTTTGGTCGATCCTTCGCACCATTTGACGCCGCCCCCTGCTTGGCATGCACGTATGGCAAAAGCGCAGTCAGGGCTTTTAGTTGCGCTTGGCTAACCTCAATATGCCCAAGTGCAACCAATTCCAGGGTTGGCCTCGGGTCCAATGGCTCGCCATCTGCAACTTTTGCCATTTCTGGCGCGATTTCAATGGTCGGCTTTGGCTTTCGCCCGGCTCCAGGCCGAGCGCCGCCGCTCCTACCCTTTGCTCCTGACATTTGATTTCCTTTTGATTCGGGGGCGAGTTTTGCGCGTGCG
>CAZWFX010000039.1:9249-16154 GCA_964633425.1 uncultured Candidatus Saccharibacteria bacterium | reverse complement strand
TCGATGCTCGATGAACGTTTGGCGGCATTGCAACCCAAACCCGCTGCGCAGCAAGGCCAGCAAGGTGCAACGGCGCCCGAAGCGGACCCGATGAAAGAGGTCGAAAAACTGCGCGGTGAACTCAAAGCGCAGAAACAACGCGCAGCGGAAAAAGAGGTATACGCTGACGTGCGGTCCTTTTTGACCGGCAAGGTACGCCCGGAAGCATTGGATACTGCAATCAAAGTGCTGCGTTCTGACGGCGTCATCAAAATCGATGCTCGTGATGGTACGGCAACGTTCAAACATTCCGAGCTTGGTGACGTCGATCTGTCGGAAGGTTTGGCCGAGTGGCTCAAAGGGGAAGGTGCATTGTTCGCGCCCACGGCGCAAGCAAAGCGCGCTCCCGTTCGAGGACCAAATCGTGCACCTGCACGACCTACCGCGACAAACGACGAAAGTTTGACCCCTGCCCAGAAAACCGCGAGGGATTTGCAGGCGCGGGGATATTCTCTCACGTGAAAGGATAGCCGGTACAATCCCGGCGGAGGTACATTCTCATGGCATTGCAAACCGAAGCCCTGCTCATTCTCGCGCAGAATTACGCGGGCGACATTGTTCGACAAATCAACCGTCGTTCGACCACGTTGGCCTTGCTCCGCAAGATCGCCGGCGAAGGGAAAAACGTCGCATGGGCGGCCGAGGGCGACGGGGCAGTGTCCGAATACTACGCAGAAGGCGCGGACGCGTCGAACTTCGCAGCGGATAGCCAATCGTCTGCGATTCTGCCGTGGTGTTTCGTGCGCTCGAACTTCTCGGTCTCGGGGTTTGCCAAAGCGGCGGCCCGTTCGAGCCGTACTCCGGAGGGCAACATCGAGTTGATTGCACGAGATATCGTGAACGCCAGCGCGGCGCTTGCCGACAAGATCAACAAGGGCATCTTCACGGGTCTCTCCGGTCAAACCCCTGGCCAAATCGTCGGCTTCGATGAAGCTATTGGTTTGACCTCGAACACGTACGCGACGATCGACCGTTCGTCAGGCTCGAACGCGTTTTGGCGCCCCTACGTCGTGGACCCCGGTTCGTCGACGGCGCTCACGTTCACCCAGATCCGCACCGATCTTGCCGAGATCATGAAAAAGAGCGGCGTGAAGCCGAACCTTGCGTTCGTTGGTCCGTCGACCATGACTGCTGTTGCGGCGCTGTTCGATCCGCAGAAGTTCTACCAGTACCAGACCATGAAGGTCATGGGTGCGGATGGTTTGGTAGAACTCGAGGGCGGCGTGGGCGCGATCAAGTTCGACGGCTGCTACTTCGTCGAAGACAAGGATGCGACCGAGGGCAAGATCTACTACGTCAATTCGGACGCTGCGCACGTCGAGTATCTGCCGCTGGACGAGCCCATGATGGGCGGATCGGACGAGATGATGGATACGCAAGCCTACGACGGTTTCGATGCCATTCCGCTCGGAATGCGTGTCGAGGCGCTCGCGCGCATTGGTGACGCTGACAAGGCGATGATCAAGGTCTATCCCCAACTCGTCGTCAAACGCCCCAACCAATGCGGCGTTCGCAAAAACGTGGCGTACACCTGATTTCTGCGTTTGGGTCATGGGCGGCTGACGCAAGTCGCTTCTCATGGCCCAAACAATGGGAGATCCATTCATGAACGTCCGAAATCTCAACAAACCCAAGGTGGACGCGGCGGTCGACCACGTGAACGCGTCGCGGCTCGATGCATTGAAGCTTCGCGCTGGCCTCATCTTTCACGCTGACGCCACGGCGCCGATCACGGAAGCAAACGCGACGGACGCATCGACGACGAGCGCTCTCGTGCTCGTGCTCCGCTCGCGCTACATCACGCATATCGCGTCAGCATGCAACGCGACGAGCGGCGTTGGTTCGCACATGGCCGCGGATGCCACGAACGTCGTCACCGTGGCTGTCCCGGCGGACGAAGCGGGCGAAATCCTCACGGTGAACGAATTGAAAGCGCTGTTCAACAGTCACCGCGCATCGACGACGTTTCACCCCGTTGCCGACTCGACGAACGTCATTTCGGCCGCGGATGCAACGAACACGGCGTCGCTTCGCACGCTGGCAAACGCATTGAAAACGGGGTTCAATGCTCATTTCGCGGCGGCGTTTTCGGCGCAATCGCTTGTCGTGGTCAACCCCTGAGAACGTCATCGGGGAGGTCAAGGCGTGCGCTCCTGACCTTGGCCTCCCCACTTTTTCGACCGAGGGATTACGATGGCATTCAGCGAAGAACAGAAAGTGCAGATTAGGTTTTTCCTGGGATATCCATTCGCTTTTCAGTATTTGAACCCACGGCTGGAAAGTGCCATCTCGCTCGTCGGCGCAAACGCACCGGCGCAAGCCATTGTCGAGGGCATTCTGGCCAAGCTGGTGACGTTTTATGGCATTGACCCAGGCAACCCCGGCGGTCCGGCGCAAGTGGACAAGGCGGTCGTGCAGGCGGGCGTCAAACGTGTCGAGAGCGTCGACGACGTCGTCGAGTTCGGCACGACGAGCGGCACGGGCGGAGCGTCATCGAGCGCCATCCTGAACGCGCAGAACGACGTCGCGCGGCAACTCGTCAGCGCGCTCTCGTCGATGATGGGCGTCGAAATCGCAAACGACGTATTCGGCAAACGAGGGTACACCGGCGACAATTGGGCCGCTCGGTCAAACCAAATGAGCATTGGACCTCGAACCGTTCTCATGGGGTGCTGAGTGACGATTCGTGACGACTGTCTCCCGATCTTTGAAGATGCGCGCGTCTTGCTCGCTGACGCTGGATTGCGCCGTTTCGACGTCGTCATGCGTGTTGTGGTGTGGTCTGGCCAAACCGCGGGCGAAGGCACCAAGACCGTCACGGACACCCCTCTGCGCATTCAAGGCAAACGCCCCGGCGTGCGTCGCGTGAAGCAAGAGGACGTCGTCGCATCCGGCGGATCGTATGAGGATCTCGACATGCGCATTGGACCGTTCACGCCTGCATTCACGGGCGCGATCGGTCCGATCTCGTCGGGTGGACTCGAGCCTGTAGCGTTCAACCCCGCGGTCGATGCGTCGTCACGCGAGGTCTATTACAAGCTCACGGGACCGGGCATGGAAAACGGCGCGTGGTTCAAGAAAGTGGGCCAACAATCGGACAGCGCATTCTCGTATTACCTCACGGTGCGTAAAATGGCGACGGGTGCGCCATGATTACCGCGCGCGTCAATGCGAAGAAAACGCTCGGTCAATTTGACCGACTCGTGTCTGGCCTCGATGCAGCCGTTGACCGAGGTCTTTCGCAGACGGCGTTCAAGGGGCAAAGCGTCGCCAAAGCCAAGTCGAAAGGGTCTGTAGCGGCGTCGATTGGCGTGACGCAGACACGTGAAGGCTACGAGCTACAGGCTCGCGCTGCGCATGCTTGGTGGGTCGAACATGGCCGTGGACCAATCGTGGCCCGTCCAGGGAGCGCCCTACGCTTCGTCGTGTCGGGACGCGTCGTGTTTTGCAGGTCGGTCAAGGCGGCCCGTCCAAGGCCGTTTATGGCACCGGCGCATAAGGTCATGAGTCGTTCGCGGTTCGTCGAACGCTCGTTTGCACAATTGGCGCGAGGGCTCAAATGAGCGATTACGAGCGATTCAAACTTGGCGGCGTCGAGTATCCCGTTGCGGCGTCTCCGTTCGTGGCGGCGCGTGCCAAACTTGACCCCATTCTCGAAGCGGCGCTTGCGTTCTACAAGGCGATGCTCGAGACGCATCTTGGCGACTATTTCGACGCGATGATGACGGACGCGAGCATGCCGGACTATGTCGGCAAGATTGTCGCGGAAATGGTCGGATACGACCCAACGCCGTACCTTCAAGCGTCACAATACAAGTTCCCCCTCATGGCCCTGTACAGGACCGAGGAAGACGTCGAGGATCACACTGTCGCCTGGTACAAAGCTGAGCAGAAGTGGACGTTCCTGTACGTCTTGCCAACCCTTACCGCGGCACAAGCCAATCGCGTCATTCACATTTTGAAGGGCGTGCGCGCGGTCATCGTGGACCGGACAATCCAAGGCTACGACCCAACGTACCAGTCTGGCGTAGAGGTTTGGAAGGACAGCGGCGTCATGCAGATCGGAGTGTCCGCGGCGCGATATGGTACAATCCCGGACCTTGCAACGAACCTGCAATTCCCCGCGCTCGAACTGAGCATCGAATGCATCGAGCGCGAACAGAAAAACCCTGGTTTGGATGATATGAGCGGTCTCGATGCTGACGTAAACGTGTCCAATGGCAATCCTGACGACGACGTAACCGTTGCACAAATCGCTTGGGAGAACGTGACACCATGAAGGAATTATCGGTCAAACCCGCTGGATCTGCTCTTGTTCCCGATTACGAGGCATTGGAAGGCGGAGTGCTTCGATTCATTGGTCGACGTCATGACCCGTCGATTGGCAAAAATGGCGGATGGGTGCCGCTCGATGCTCCCGTGTCCGTGCCAAACCGAATCGAGTACGTGCAAGAGTTGAAAGCTGGGGCTTTGCTTCCGGCGGACGAAGCAACGGCAAAAGCGGCTGGCGTCGCGTTTGGCGCGGCAAAAAAGGCGTGAGCAAACCACACTGGGCATAGGAGTTCCATTCCATGGCAGACATCGTATTGACTGGCCTTGCGGCAAACGATCCCGTTCCGGGTGAGTATGTCGAGGTCGCTTTCTCACAAGGCCCCGCAAGCCTCGCCACGGCCGCGGACAAGGTCATCTTCATTGGCAACATGCTCGGCACGGGCGCAGCAACGGCAAGCGTCGTGTATGGCCCGGACACCGCGATTCCCATGAACGGCGAAGATGACGCGGCGCTCTTGTTCGGCAATGGCTCCGAACTGCATCGTTTGATTCGTCGGTTCATGAACATGAATACGTCAACCCCGGTCTATGCCATTGCAGTGGCAGAAGGTTCGGGCGCGGGCGCGGCAACGGGCACGATTACCGTTGCAACCAACGCCACGGGCGCGGGCACGTTGCGTATTTACGTGGCAGACGAGTTCGTCGACGTGGGTTTTACCACGGGCGATACCCCGACGATCATCGCGGCGGCGGCAGTCGTGCAGATCAACGCCAAAACGCACTGGCCCGTCACCGCGGCAAACTCCGCGGGCGTCATCACGATCACGACCAAGCAAAAGGGGCTCCGCGCGAACCTGGTTCGCTACTTCGCACGGATCATCCCGTTCACCGGCGTCGGAACAACCGTTACGCCCGTTGCATCGACGCTCACGACCGGCGGCACGGTGTCCGATGACTTGACGGCCGCTCTTGCCGTCATCGCTCCGCTGCATTTCTATTACAACGTCCCCGCGGCGGTGGACTCGACGCAGCTCGTCAAGGTCATCACCCAAATCAACACGCAAGCGTTGCCGATCAATGGCAATCGTCAGCGTATGATTTGGGGCTCGGTCGATTCCCTCGCGAACACGATCACGATCGTCGATGCCATCAACGCGGCACGCTCCGAGGTCGCATGGCAACCCGACGGCGACGTTCCCCCGAGCGAACTTGCTGCCATCATGGCCGCGGCATACACGCTGTACGAGGCCCCGAGCGTACCGCGGCTGAATTTCAACTTCTACGGGCAAGCCGACGGCGAACCTTGGACGTTGAAAGCTCCCAAGTCGGGAACGGCTCCCACGCGTTCACAGGTCTACGCGGCACTGAACGCCGGCGTTTCTCCGATCGCGGTACAAGGCCCGAACGCGTACCTGGTCAAACGCGTCACGAATCGCTACAAGAGCGGAGCGGTGCTCGATTACCGTATTCGCGATCCGCATAAGGTGCTCATCTGCGATCGGTATGGCGATTCCCTCATCACCAAGTCGGCGCTGCAATTGCGTGGCAAGGAAATCGGAGACGACCCGAAGAAAAACGAGCCTCTTGCAGGACCTCGTGTCGTGACTCCGCGCGTCGTCAAGGCGATGGTCGATGGTCTCACGGACAACTATGCCGGGAACGACTTGCTGCAAAACGCGGCAACGATCAAGGCGCAAACGCTCGTGTTGCGAGACACGAACAATCGCACTCGCATGGGTGCAAAGATCCCCCTTCAGCCGGTCGACATTCTCGACCAGCTAGCATTTCGTGTGGACCAGGTGGCCTAGGGATCCGAGGTAAAGAATCATGTCGAACGTACAAACGTATTCCAAAGCGGTCGTGTACGTGAACTCGAACCTCTTGACCGAGGAGTCGAACGTCACGATCAAGCGGACAAGTGGCGGCAATTCCGTCAAGACCGTCGCCAAGGGCTTTGCGGGCCGAAGCCCCGGCGCAGCCATGACGATGATCACGGTCAAAAATGCCGTGCCGAGTGCTGATTTTGAGTACAATCCTGGACTCAACATCAACGAAACCGAGAAAGTCGAGATTACGGTGTTTGCTGGTGGGCGCACTCTTACGTGTGTCGGGTTCATCGACGGCGATACTTTCACCCACGGCGTCGATAACGCGGCTGAACTCGAGTTCGAGTTCGAGGGCGGCCCGAGCGATTGGCAGTGACAGACGGGTATCAGAAAAGCGTTTACACGACGAACGTGAACTGATACCCGTGCCTGTATGGAACAGGCCACAACGATCTCGATTTACGTCATCCAAAACATCCACACGCTCGACGTCTACGTCGGACAAACCAAGCGACCCAAGAAACGATGGGACAACCATCGCTACTTCGCTCGTCACCTTGGAAAACGCACTCGCCATGTTCATCGACGCATGAACGCGGAAGGTGTCGAAAACTTCCGCTTCACGGTCATCGAGCAACACGCAACACAAGCGGACGCTGACGACGCAGAAGCGTTCTGGATCGAGTTCTTCCGGGCAAACCAAGGTGGCTACAACGTAGCGGATGGCGGTGTCAATACGAAAAAAGCCTACAAGGGCAAACATTTTTC
>CAZWFX010000039.1:2475-9149 GCA_964633425.1 uncultured Candidatus Saccharibacteria bacterium | reverse complement strand
ACGACCATCTCGCACCTCGTTTCTGGCAAGACGTACCGCCACGTTCCGAGCGTCACCGCGTCAGCGCTGCACTGAGCACGTTCGTCAATACCTGCTACATTCGCGCGCATGAGCGCACACATTGCAGGTTCTCTTCCCATGTTCAAGCTCGCGTTGCGACGCTGGGGTGTTCGAGCCCAGAACGTTGAACCGTTCCTGAACGGGCTTCATTCGACAGGACGCATCCAACGTCACCGACTTGGTCGCGAGACGTGGTACTCGGTCAAACGCGGTGACCCGATCGCGCGACACGTCTCGTCGCTGAACAACAACTACACGCGAAAGGTGGTTCGTCATGGCGATGCCTTCCAAACACGTTGATCCCGTCGATGTATGGGCGCAGATCACGACGTTGCCACGCGCGCATCGTGTTGTGCCGTTCCCGCGCAACGACGCTGACGGTCTGCCGATCGGCAATGTTGCCGTTGCCGTACTCGATGGCGACGAAGTGATGCTGGCAAACATCAACGCCGAAAAGCATGCGCGCGATCAATACAAAAAGATTGTCGGGGAACTGCCGAAGAACGACGAAGTGAATGAAGCCTATTCCAAGGCGTTCAACGGGCGCGCGACACGAGAGATCTTGTTTCGTGCTTGCAAAAAAGCACACGAATGCGAGCCTGACGCACGTGGCGTGTGCGTTGTCAACCACGAAAAGCTCACCGCGTTTTTCCCTACGCTTGAAGCCATCGGGAAGCTTTCGACTGACGAGCAAGGCGTCATGATGCGCCATTACATGCAGACGCAAGCCGAGGTCGGACCGATCGTGGCGAACATGTCGCAAGTCGAAATGGACGCTTGGGTCGAAATGCTGGGTAAGGGGGGCAGCACGGCCCCTTTAGCTTTGCTCTCATTGGATCAAGCGAGCGCATTGCTGATGTATACGGCGTCCCGATTGTGCGCCTTACAGACGGACACAAGCTCGCCTGGTACGCCGCACGAAAGTACCACGTCGCAAGGCTGAACACGCCAAAGTAACTGGAGAAACCATGGATCCGATCACGGTAGCATTGCAGCAGCAAGGCGCTGACGAAGTGAAGGCGGCGCTGCGAAGCGTCCAAGACGCCATCGTTGCCCTGGATTCGTTTTCGGCGTCGAGTGCTCGTCGTGCTGGTCGTGATCGGGTTCGTGCCGTGCGTGAAGAGGCGCAAGAGCGTCGTCGAGTGGCAGGTTCAAGCAACGCGTCGTCGCAAGCCCAGAAGGACGTCAGGACGGCGTTCCGGCGTGCCCTAGGCGATACCGGCGGCGCGTCGGTGCGTCGCGCGTCAGCAGGCCCGTCTATTGCCGACATGAGCGGCGGCGCGTCGAGTCTCACGGGCTTGATTGGCAAGGCGGGCGCGGCGGGCGCGGCGTTCGCCATCTTCAAGGGTGCCATCGACTTTGCTTCGGACGCATTGAAACAATTCGGCGGCTTCCTCATTTCGGACGTCATCAAACCAGCGTTCGCACTCGAAACCGCGGCGGTACAGCTCGAAAACGCGGCGGGTGGACAGATCAAGGCGGCGGACATCGAGGCGCAAACTCGAGCGGCGGGTTTGAAGCACAACATGGATCCCATGGCGCTGTTCGAGGCGGCCGGGAAAATGATCGACTTGACCGGCGATGCCAAGACATCCTTCGCGTTGCTCGACACGGTCGGCACGTTGGCCAAGGGACGCGGCGCGGACGCGGGCGAGCTTGCCGAGTTCGCGGCAAGCCTGAAAAACTTCGATCCCAACGCGTCAGCCGAGCAGATCAACAAACTGCTGCTCACGCAGCTTGCGCAAGGCGATCAAGGGTCTGTCCCCTTGAAGGAAGCGGCGCGTCTTGGTGGGCGTTTGACCGCTCCCGCTGCGTTTCTTGCTGGCAACACGGACGTACGCATGGCGTCGATGGGTGCGCTTCTGCAATCCGGTCGAAAGGGGTTTGGCTCGACAGATGAACTCATGACTGGCATCGGGAACTTGATCAACGAAGTCTCGTCGCAGAAGATGATCGGCTCGAAAAAGTACCTGAACGCAGACGGCCAGATCGGCGACGTCGCAAGTTTGATCGGTGGCATCTTGAAGGACACCGGCGGCGATGCGAAAAAGATTGGCGCGCTCGGTCTTTCCGATCCCGCGGCGAAGCTCGTAAAGGCGTACCTTCCCAAGTTCGCGGAAGCTGGGAAGGGCGATAAGGGCAAGGAAGCGGTCGAAGGTCTCATTCGCGGCTTCATGGAAGCGAGCACGTCGCTTGACCGCGAAAAAGACAACGAACGCAAGGTGCTGCAAACGAGCGGCGAAAAGTGGACGGCGACGATTGAAGGCTTGAAAAACAAACTACTCGACATCATGCCGGAAGTGCAGAAGTTCGTCGACCAATTCGCAAAGATTGCCCCGCAGTTTGGCGGGGCACTCGTCACGCTTGCGAAGATCATGATCAAGGTCGCGAACTACCTAGCGGGATTGTTCGGCGAAGATGAAACTGCGGTGGACACGAACGCCGTAGGCGAAGCGCAAGGCAAGTATCGAATGAACCTGGAAACGGGTCAGTTCGAGTGGATCAAGCAAAGCCAACTGAACAAGGAAGCGGAAGCCGATCCGTTCAGCGACAAATTCGATCCGGCCAAGTCTGGCGTCAAATTCAAGATGTGGGACGGCTCGATGAAACCGAGCGACACGAACGCGGAAGGGAATGCATCGACCGCGGGCGGCGTGTCGGTCAACCCAAGCTCGATCTTGTCGCCATTGCTCCCGTCTGCGCAATCGCAACCAATGGCGATTTCATTGCCTGGCATTTCGTCGACGGCAACATCGAGCCCAACGGACACCGCGTCAGTCGACGGCGCGCTCGCGAGTCTCGATGCTCTTGCGCCCAAGGCGAAAAACCTTGGCCTTATGTTCGACAAACTCGCTGTAGCTGGCAACGACGCAGCACGCTCGAAACCATTGTCCCAACGGTGATCCATGGATATTCTGTCGACCCTTCAAGAGTGCTCGTTTCGAGGATTGTCGTTCCCGGTCGTCTCGATTGACGAGTCGTTCAGCCACGACGCTCCGCAGCACAAGAGCATGGATCGTGACGGCGCATTCGTCGAAAACACTGGGCGTAACCCGTTCGTGTTCGCCATCGTCGCACCGTTCTACGCGCGCAGCATCGCCCGCGGACAAGCCGAGACATGGGATGACTTGTACCCCACGCGGTTCGAGTTATTCCGCGCGGCATGCATTGACCGCACAACGGGAGACTTCGTTCACCCGCTCTATGGGACGTTTCGAGTCAAGGCAATCGATTGGCACACAACGCTGAACGCTGACGAGCGCGGTGGGCAAACCGTCAATGTCACGCTCGTCGAGACGCGCGACGATGGCGAAGAACCTGCGTTCAAGGAATCCATTCGTACGCGCATGCGAAGCGTTGCGGTGGATCTTGACGCGCAGCTTGCGACGCTGAACCCACCTCCGGTCGTGTTCACCGCGACGGACGCTGACGATTCGTTTCTATCGGTCGTGCAATCGCTCACGGGTATCGTTGACGCCACAACATTGCAGGCAAAAGGCGCACTGGCCAAGATTGACAGCACCGTGGCCAAACTTGATCGTTTGTCGCGCTCTATTAACCGTTCTGCCGATGTTGTGACGACAGATGCATTGACCGGCATCACGTCGAACCTTGGTCGTCTTGGCCCTGGTTCGGCGCGCATTTGGACGAACTGCCAAGTGCTAAAAGCCACGCTTCGCGAGTACAGGCACGCCATTGCGGCAAACAATAATCGGACGGTCAAGACGCACGTTGTTCAGGCGCCCACGACACTCGTCGGTCTTTCGCTTCGATTGCAATCGTCTACGGCTGAATTGCTCGCGCTAAACCCTGCATTGCCGCGGAGTCGACCCACGATTCCCGCGAACACGATTGTCACGTATTACCCGCGGAGTTGAAACCATGTCGCTGCTCGATGGTCAAAGCGAAGTCTTCCGCATTTACAAGTTCACGAACACGGTGAACTTTAAAATGTACATCGGAATCACGTCGATGACGCTGGATCGTCGGTGGCGACATCACGTATCAGCGTCCAAACGCAATTCAAACACGCGATTTCACCAGGCCATCGCGAAGCATGGCAGGGGCTCTTTTGTTGGCATTGTGTTGGAGGAAGTGATCGGGTCGGATGCTGCAAAAGAGGCAGAAGTCAAGTGGATTTCGCATTTTGGGACGTATGAGCACGGGTATAACATGACCCTTGGCGGCGACTTTCACGACAAACACACCGACGAAACGAAGGCAAAGATAGCAATTACATCTAAACGGCGATGGTCGGATCCGAAGGTTGCCGATGCAATGAAACGACAAATGCGAGTCGCTCTTTCCTCGCCGGACGCGAAAGCGAACAAGAGCGCGGCGTCGAAACGTCGGCGCGGCGAAAAACGATCCGCCGAAGGAGTCGCGAATATCACGGAAGCTCAACGAAAACGATGGTCGGATCCGGCGCAGCGACAAGCCGCGCGCGACAAATCGCTTGCCGCTTGGGCACGAAAGAAAGGCGGAGATCATGCCGTTGCTTGACGGAATGTCGGAAGTCGATTCCGTGTCGATGTTCGTCCGAGGGCTCGATCTCGAAATCAAAACCTGGCAATCGTACTCGATTCGACACGACTTTCTGACACCGTCGGCGGGCTTCGATTTCGCGTTTTCGACGAATTCGCCATTGGCATACAACGAAGTCTTCGTCGAGGGGACCGAGATCCAGATCTTCGTCGAGGGGACCGAGCAGATGACGGGCACGATCGAGAAAGTCGAGCAGTCCGCCAATCGCGAGGGCGGCGTAACGTACAAGCTATCGGGACGCGACTTTCTTGGTCCGGTCGTCTCTGCATCGATTGATCCCAAGATCCGCATCTCTGCGAACCAAACGGTGTTCGACTTTCTCACTTTGGTGCTCGGTCCGTACGGCATTGGGAAAATATACATTGGTGACGACTTGAACTACTCGGTCGTGACGGGCTACTTGAAAGGCAAGGGGAAGGCCCAAACCAAGACCTATCAGGTCAAGGAAGCCAAGTCGCGCAAGGATCCAGTCACGGGCAAGGCGAGCGTCGTGTACGACACGAAAAACGTCACGCAAGTCGTCAGCCGTAACAGGCCAGACTTGAAAGCGATCCCGCTTGACCAATTGAAGCCAAAGATCGGCGACGGTGCGATGCAGGTCATCGAGCGGCTCTTGTCGCGTTTGGGGCTCCAAATGTTTGCCGCGGCTGACGGTACGGGCGTCATCGTGGACAAACCCGACTTTGAAACTGCGCCAATTCACCGGATCGTTCGTCGATTCAATGGCGACGCAGAAAACAATGTCGAGGACGGCGTGCGCTCGGTCGATGCAGAATCGCAACCCTGCTACGTGCTTGCCGTTGGCCAATCGTCCGGCTCCGACATGGCAAAGATTCGATTGAAGGCCATTGCCGTCAATGAACTCGTCGCGGTCAACCCCGACGGATCATTCGCTCCGTACGTGCAAGATGCGATTGCGCGCTACCCTGGCGTGAAGGTGCTGCCATTGCGCGACAAGCTCATCCCGAGCACGAATCGCATTGTGTCGAGGCGCAAGCCGGTTCCGCTGCTCTTGAAGGACGACGAATCGAAGTCACTCGAGCAGATTGCGGCATTCGCTCGTCGGAAGCTTTCCGAGTATCA
The DNA here is from genome assembly GCA_964633425.1 of uncultured Candidatus Saccharibacteria bacterium. Lineage (GTDB taxonomy): Bacteria > Patescibacteriota > Minisyncoccia > Phycocordibacterales > UBA2100 > UBA10103. The sequence goes on along the minus strand of CAZWFX010000039.1, from coordinate 3,461 downwards.
ACGGCGCTACCTCACGGCGACGTACGTCGTCAAAGGACACACGTACGGCGATGCATACCCGTACGCGATCAACACGAACGTGGACGTCGACGATGACTTTCTGGGCATTCACGAGACGCTTTGGTGCATGGGACGCACGTTCACGAAGTCGCGTGATGCAGGCACGAAAACGGAGATGACGCTCATTCGACCGTATACCCTGGAGCTTGGACAATGAACGATATCGGACACGACGTACTCGGCACTTCCGTCAACTCGACGAACGGTGCCATCTCCGCGCAGCTCGGAGACTCCGTTTCAAGCGAGTCTGTCGCGGAAGATGCAGAATGGATCCAGCATGTCGGATTTGCGTCGCGCCCATCGAGGGCCGAACCTGGCAAGAGCGCGTGCCAAGTGCTCTCGATGGAGCGCACAGACCGCGACGTGTGCTTTGCGTCCAGAGACTTGCGCGGGACAACCATTTACGGCGCTCTTGGTGAGGGCGAGACGTGCATCTATGCCAATGGCCCAAACGGGCAGGGAACGGGCATTGTGTCGCTTCATGACGACGGTTCGACGGCGACGCTCTCGATGCAGGTCAAGCAAGGCAATGCCAGCAACGGCGCTCCCGTGAAAGTCGAGGTCAAGAGCGATGGGACGGTGAAACTCACGGCGGGCACGGCGACGCTCACGGTAGACCAAGCTGGTACAGTCACGATCGAGGCGCCATCGGTCAAACTCGGTTCGTCCGGCGGCACGGCGATCTGCGTCAATGCGGCTGCGTTGCAGGCATGGATCGGCGTCGTTGCTACGGGATTGAACGGGCTTGGTGTGGCAAACACGCCACCCACGAACCTTGTCTCGACGACCACGACGTCAGCGTGATCTTCGTTCCGTGCTAAGGTCGCGACATGCCCGATCTAGGTCTTGGCGCTGCTCCCATGGGTTCGACTCCGTTTGGGTTTGGCGCTCCGATGACACTCAATTCGACGAGCGCGAAACTCTAC
>CAZWFX010000039.1:0-2375 GCA_964633425.1 uncultured Candidatus Saccharibacteria bacterium | reverse complement strand
CCGTTCGTCGTAAAAACGGCGCTCGTAGCACCGGGCGGGTTTCTTTACGGCGTCGATCAAGAGGACATCGAGGGCTTGCGCGCTCGAGTAATCGACCATTTCGCGAATCCTCCCGGCGGTGGTAATTGGTCACAAGTCGCGGAAGTCGCGGAACGAAGTTCGTACGTGTCGCGGGCATTTGTGTACCCCGGCGTCTATGGCGGCAATACGCTACACGTATGCGTCGTTCGAGCCCCAACCAAGACAAACAAGAGCAGAGCGATCGACCAAGCCACGATCGACGCATTTATCGCTCCCGACGTCATTGGTGAATTCCCAACGTTTGCTGATATCGTCGTGACGTCTGCGACCGACAACCCCGCTGACGTGTCGTTCGAGCTGAACCTGCCTTCCTCGCGTCTTGCGTCGCCCCCTGGTCCCGGCGGTGGATGGCTCGATGCGAACCCATGGCCGAAGCCGTATACGGCCAACGGGTTTGCCTCGGTCATTTCGGTGACGAGCGCGGTAGAATTCGTTGTGCGGGCCGAAGGCACACCGATCGTCGGTTCGAGGATCGTCTACGTCTCGCCCGTCGACTTTTACGTTTACCACGGTACGGTGCAATCAGTCTCTCGCGATGACGCAATTGGATTCCCGAACGATTGGCGCATTGTCGTCGATGTTGTGTTTCTGTCCGTTCGAGCCACTAGCACGGCGCTTTCCGTAGGTGACTGGATCTCGCCTGACGCTGAACGCTTCGATGATTACGTCGAGTCTGCGCTGTCGACATTTGAAACCATCGGACCGGCAGAAAAAACTACGTCGCCTGGTCTTTTGCCGCGTGCATTGCGAAAACCGGCCAAGGTGTACAAGTATCCCGCTGACGTAAGTGCTTTCGCATTGCGACAATTGATTCTGTCAGGTGACGAAGTGCTCGATTCAAGCTTTCTCGTGCTACCACCGGCAACTCCTGTCGTCGCGGGCTATAGGCTTGCGCCGATGATCTCGATTCCACGCAAACTCGCGTTTTACGCGGCGGAGTGACAATGCTTCCTGATTCGATTTCGTACGAGCAACTCGCGGGACCATTGAACGATTATTCTGACGTTGTCGATCCCACAACAGATCTGCCTGCAATCGCAAGCAACACGACACGTGCTGGCGTTGCGGCCATGTCGCGGCTGAGTGAACGGTTGTTCGTAGTGTGGACCAATGACGGAACGGATGCGACTATCGTCGACTTCGATTCCGTTGTCGGCAACGCGGTTGAATACCGTCCGACAATTACCAAGCAAGGCACTGGTCATTGGCGCTTCACGTTTTCGGCGTTCGTCAATGACTTGCTTGGCGATCAACGCGCATGGAACTTTCGCTATGGCGACGGCGCTGTATTGCACAACGAACCGATCCACGTGCAGGTCAAGAAAGTCGCACCAAACATCGTCGACGTCTATATGTGGGCGCTCCCATCGGCGGCGGCGAATGATGTTGGCGGCGTTCAGATTATGACGCGGGTGTACTGATATGGCTGGTCTTGGAGGTTTCAACCCCGCACCGTTCAAGTTTGGCGACGCTGCATCGACCGACTTGGAAGCAATCCAAAACGCGTTTGCGGACGCGCAAGGGACGTCTCTAGCGCGCGAGCGTGGCTCGATTGCATGGGTAGAGAATCACGCCACTGCGCGCGTTCTGTACGCCTTGTACGGGCTTGCCTATCGTCTTGCCAACGTGAACGACCCAAAGCGCATGACGACCACCTTGCCGCGCTGGGAAAAGATCCTGCAACTCGTGCCGAGTGAGTCGGACACTTTGGCCGAGCGGCGTGCTCGTGTCGAGGCAAAGCTTTCGCTGCTCAGTGCAGGCACGACAATCCAAGTCGTCGAGGATTACCTTTCACTCGTGCTTGGTGATATGTTCGTCAAGCTCGAGTTTTCGGACCCGTTGACGGCCACGACGTACGTCCCTGGGGGCGGATCGGTCTCAGGCGGCGGACCGACTTTTCTCGACGGCGACAATGCCGATCCAAACATCTCGCCATACGCTTCGTCGCTTGGGTATCTCGCAATCCTCATTCAACGCCCCGCCAATATGACAATCGAATTGTTTTATGAGCGGGCCGGTCGAATATACGAAGAATTGGACAACCTTCTTGGTGCATGGATGGATTTCGATTGGGTCAACGATGGCCCAAACGGTGCCGGGTTTTACCTGGACGAAGACTACAATCTCGATAACCAAAGATTCGACGCGGAGCCCGTAGCATGAGCTTTTCACGAGTAAAACCAGATGGTTGGGCCGTCAATGAGAAGCTGACGAGCGCGCAGCAAAATCAGCTCGACATTGACCACGCAAAAGCCGTGGACAAGACCGGGGACACGATCACCGGGAATGTGCAC
>CAZWFX010000038.1:0-16275 GCA_964633425.1 uncultured Candidatus Saccharibacteria bacterium | reverse complement strand
GCTTGACCGAATCCCTCCCTCCGCCGAAAGAAATGTTCTTGGGCGAATCCCTCTACTTCTTCTCCATCATCACCCCTTTCACCGCCGCTACCAGATCAGTCGGCGACAACTGCGACTTTACGAAGTGGCCGCTTGCGCCGAGATCCATTATTCGTTTGGTGTCTTCCTCTTTTGATTCGTTGGTGAGCGCCACCATGATCGACTTCGGAGCAAGTGTCTCTTTTTTTACGGTCTCGATAAAATCGAATCCGCTCATATCGCCCATATTGATATCGAACAAGATGATGTCGGGCGCAGCACCCTCTTTCAGCGCTTCAATCGCGTGTGTCGGAGAGGTAAATGACGTCGTGTCGTATCCGGCGTCTTTTAATCCTTTTTCGTATAGATCGAGTAATAGCCGCTCGTCATCCAGCAGCATTACAGAGACGGGTTTGAGATCGTTCATACGCTATGATGACGTCATAGTACGCCGAAATGCGGCAATTGCGAGTGGTAAACTTGAATAAAATGAAACCGGCTCCGTTCGTTGCGTCTGTCGTGCTCCTCGTTGCCGGGGTTGTCATGTATCTGCTTACGCGCGGCGCCGACATCCCGGTCTTAGATCCGTCAGGTCCGATAGCGCTCGCAGAGTACCGCGTGATTCTCGTTACGTTCCTCCTGTCCGCACTGGTCATTGTGCCCGTTTTCTTTTTGCTGTTCTTTTTTGCCTGGCGCTATCGGGCGCATGGTCCGGATACGCAGAAACATCACCATCCGACATGGGACCACGAGAATGCGGCCGTCGAATTTCTGTGGTGGCTTATACCGGCGGGGATCATCGGTGTTCTGTCGGTCGTCGCGTGGCAGAGTTCACACGCGCTCGATCCGTATGTGCGTATACCGGGAGAGCGTACCGTCGAGGTCCAGGTTGTCGCTTTGCAGTGGAAATGGCTGTTCATATATCCGGAACTCGGCCTCGCGTCGGTCAATGAGCTCGTGATTCCGGTCGGAACACCGGTCCATTTTTCGCTCACCGGCGACGCGCCGATCAATTCATTTTGGATACCGAGTCTCGGAGGACAGATCATGGTAATGCAGGGGATGCAGACCCAGTTGAACCTGCTTGCTTCGGAGACGGGCACCTTCGAGGGGTGGTCGGGTAATCTTTCCGGCAGGGGATTTTCAAAAATGATGTTCAAGGTGCGTGCGCTTCCGGCGGATCAATACGATTCCTGGGTTGCCCGGGCGCAGTACGATACGACGATTCCGTTGAACGCCGAGAGCTACGCGCTCCTTTCCGCACCGAGCGAGGGTCATGCCGTCACGTATTACTATCCCGTGGATCCCGGCTTGTATACTTCGATCCATACTAAATACATGAGCCCCCCTGTTTCTGCGCACGGTCATTCGATATGAGTCTACAATCTATTCTCTTCGGAAAGCTTTCTCTCGACGTGTTTCCGCACGACATCGTCGCGATCGGCGGTGTGGTATTCATGCTCACGTGTTCACTCATCGTGCTCGCGCTGATATCCCGCCGTCACCTCTGGGCATATCTCTGGAACGAGTGGCTCACATCGCTTGATGCAAAGAAGATCGGCATGATGTACATCGCCGTATCGCTCGTCATGCTTGTGCGCGGTCTTGCCGATGTACTCCTTATGCGTACGCAGCAGGCGCTCTCCGTCGGTGCATCAAACGGGATTCTTGACCCGTCGCATTTCCAACAGGTGTTCACCGCGCACGGGACCATCATGATTTTTTTCGTAGCGATGGGCGTAATGTTCGGCCTCATAAACTTGATCGTACCGCTGCAGATCGGTGCCCGCGATGTCGCGTTCCCGTTCCTGAACTCCGTCAGTTTTTGGTTATTCGCATTTGGCGCGCTCATGGTGAATGTATCGCTCGTCCTCGGCGATTTTTCTACCGCCGGCTGGCTCGCATACCCGCCGCTCTCCGGGATTGAGTTCAGTCCGACCTCCGGCGTGGACTACTGGATATGGAGTCTGCAGATCAGCGGATTGGGTAGTCTGCTCTCAGGTGTCAATTTCATCACAACGATCGTCATAAAGCGCGCGGTCGGTATGACCTACATGCGACTCCCGATGTTTGTATGGACGGTCTTGGGCTCAATGGTTCTTGTTGTCATCGTGTTCCCGATCCTCACGGTCACGCTCTCGCTCCTGAGTCTCGACCGAACGCTGGGTATGCATTTTTTCACGGCTGAGCTCGGCGGCAACATGATGATGTACGTGAATCTGATATGGGCATGGGGGCATCCCGAGGTCTACATTCTCATCCTTCCCGCATTCGGAATCTTTTCGGAGATCGTGCCCGTGTTCTCCGGCAAAAAACTCGCAGGGTACCGATCTATGGTTTTTTCGGTGATTGCGATCGGATTTCTGTCGTTTCTCGTCTGGCTGCACCACTTTTTTACTATGGGTGCGGGCGCAAAGGTCAATGCGTTCTTCGGGATTATGACCGCGGTCATTGCGGTGCCGACCGGCGTAAAAATATTCAACTGGCTCTTCACGATGTATCGCGGCCGTATTCGGCTTGTGAATGCAATGCAATGGTTCATGGGATTCACGGTGCTCTTCACGATCGGGGGAGTGACGGGTGTCGTGCTGTCGGAGCCGCCCGCTGACTTTCAGCTGCACAACACTCTCTTCCTCGTCGCACACTTTCACAACATGATCGTCAGCGGGGTATTGTTCGGATACTTTGCGGGCATTACGTTCTGGTTTCCGAAATTCTTCGGCTTCAGACTCAACGAGCGGATCGGCTCTTGGGCGATCTGGTCGTGGATCGTCGGATTCGTGCTTGCGTTCATGCCGCTCTATATTCTCGGGTTCATGGGAGCGACGCGCCGATTGGATCACTACGATGCATCACTCGGTTGGCAGGGACTGTTCATTGTCGCGGGTGTCGGTTCGCTTATCATTGCGCTCGGATTTGTATTACAGCTTGTACAGCTGTGGGTGAGTGTGCGCGACCGACGCACTACACGTGATACGACCGGTGATCCGTGGGACGGCAGATCGCTCGAGTGGAGCACTGTCTCTCCGCCGCCCGTGTACAACTTTGCGGTATTGCCCGTCATTCATGCTCGTGATCAGTTCTGGATCCTCAAAGAGGGTGGTGCTCGACAGGAACAGCACTATACCGACATCATCATGCCGAAAAATTCCGCGCTCGGTATCGGGATCGCCGCGTGCGCCTTCGTGTTCGGATTTGGCGTCGTCTGGCACATTGTGTGGATGATCTCGCTCGGACTCCTTGTCGGCATCGCGCTTCTCACACACCGTATGTACCTTGAAGAGGGTGACACGGAATACGTCATACCCGCCGAGACTGTGCGACGCATGGAGACGATATGAGCACGACACCGGCACATACGGGTGCGCACGAGGACCGTACGAGTTTGTACGGATTCTGGATATACCTGATGACGGATTTCATGTTGTTTGCGGCGCTGTTTTCCGTATTCATTGTGCTCCGCGGTAATATCTATGCATCAGGTCCGGGTGTGTTCTTTGATCTGCGGTCCGTACTCGCGGAAACGCTCATACTCCTCACCAGTTCATTCACGTGCGGTTTGTTCTTATTGAGTGCCCGGGCAGGGAACGACCGTGCTGTTCTCACATGGATGTACATTACCGTCGTTCTCGGTGCGGCGTTTCTGTGTATTGAAATTGCCGAGTTCCGGGACCTCCTCAATTCGGGTATGGGTCCGCAATCGAGCGGGTTTTTCTCCGCGTTCTTTACGCTGGTCGGAACGCACGGTCTGCATATTCTGGCCGGTCTCATTTGGATGGTGTCGCTCGCGGCAGCGGTGGTGCAGCGCGGACTCACGCAGTCGAATATGCGCAAACTTGTTCTGTTGAGCATGTTCTGGCACTTCCTCGATATCGTGTGGATATTCATTTTTACCATTGTGTATCTCATAGCGATCGTATGACGGAGCACAAGGATTATCTTGGCGAGGTGGGGGTATGGCACAAGGGTGCCCGACATCTTGAACGTACCTACGTGCTCGGATTTCTGTTTTCGCTCATCCTTACGCTCGCCGCGTACGGCTTGAGTGTGTATCACCTCGTTCCGAAGACTGTGCTCATTCCGATCCTGCTTATCCTTGCGTGCTTGCAGTTCATGACCCAAGTGCTCGGGTTTCTTCACGTGAGCGGCGCTCCGTCGTCGCGCGACCGCTTAATCGCACTTGCGTACTGCACCGTGCTCGCGCTCGTTCTCGTTGTGGGCTCTATGTGGATCATGACGAATCTGCAGTCGCGCATGATGACCGACACCGGCACTCAGGAGCACTACATGATGAAGGAGCAAGGTATATAACTATGCTCCGCGACTACTACCGGCTCGCGAAACCGGGAATCATATACGGGAACCTTTTGACCGTTGTTGCGGGATTCCTCTTTGCGTCACACGCTTCACTGCATCCGTCCCTGCTTTCGGCGCTCGTGCTCGGTATGGCGCTCGTTATCGGAGGCTCGTGCGTGCTCAATAATGTATTTGACCGCGACATCGATGCGCACATGAGTCGGACGAACATGCGCGCGACGGTTACGGGTTCGATCTCTCTCACGAGGGTGCTCACGTACGGCATCGCGCTAGTCGTTCTCGGTCTCGCGATTCTCGTGCTGCATACGAATATGCTTACGGCCGCTGTTGCGACGGCAGGTGTGATTGCGTATGTCGGCATCTATACGCCCATAAAACGCGTGACCCGAATACATACCTTGATAGGGAGCATTGCAGGTGCCGTTCCGATACTTGCCGGCTATACCGCGTATGTGAATGAAATAGGCGCGACCGGCACGCTGTTATTTCTCATCATGACACTGTGGCAAATGCCGCACTTTTACGCGATCGCGATGTATCGCGCCTCTGATTACGCGGCTGCGGGAGTTCCGACATTACTCTCGGAAGCCGGGACCAGCGCAACAAAGACGGCGATACTCGTCTACATCGCATCGTTCGGTCTGGCACAGGCATCGCTGTTTGTGATCGGCGTGACCGGATATACGTATTTTATAGTGACGTCGGCATTCGCCGTATCATGGTTCGTTCGCGCGCTTCGCTCGTCCGATGACGATGTGCAATGGGCGAGGGGTCTGTTCGGATTTTCGCTCCGCGTGTTACTGGCATTCTCCGCGGCGCTCGCTCTCTCGTCACTCCTGCCGTAAGACGCACGCGGGTTGCGCACCGGTTCTTCATGTGTACTATGTTCGTATATACGAACAAATGGGGATCCGTATGGCACTTACTGCAACAAAAGAAGACTATTTGCGGGCAATCTACCGACTGCAGGAAGACGGCGCATCTCAGGTGCGTGCCGTCGACCTTGCCTCAAAACTGAAGCTGAGCCGATCCACTGTGTCGGAGCGATTGCAGGAACTCTCGCGTGAGCGGCTTGTGAACTCGCCGAAATACGGCACGGTATCGCTTACCAAGAAGGGCGTCGGCATAGCCGCTAATCTCACCCGCAAACACCGCCTCGTAGAAGTGTTTTTAATCAAGGTTCTCGGCATGAAGCCGTCGGAGGTGCACGAAGAGGCGCATGCACTTGAACACGCGCTCAGTGATACGGTGGCTGCGCGGCTAGAAAAACTGCTCGGATCACCCACAACCGATCCGCATGGTAAGCGCATCCCCAAACAGTGATATGGACACACCCTCAAAATCGCTCTCCGAAGTTCATCGAACCGTCGATGTTCCGAAGACCGCATCGTTCATCAAAAAACTCATCGCTTTTTCGGGCCCCGGATATTTGGTTGCGGTCGGGTACATGGATCCGGGGAACTGGGCGACGGATCTTGCCGGCGGATCGCAGTTCGGCTATGCACTCCTGTTTGTGATCGCGTGTTCGAGTGTGATTGCGATGATCCTGCAGCATCTCGCAGCAAAGGTCGGTATTGTGACCGGTCGTGATCTTGCGCAGTTGTGCCGCGAGTCATATTCAAGGCCGGTCAGCCTGCTCCTGTGGGTCTCTGCAGAGCTCATGATCATTGCCTGCGATCTTGCGGAAGTGATCGGATCGGCGATCGCACTCAATCTGCTTTTCGGTATCCCGCTTGCCCTCGGCATCATTATCACCGCTGCGGACGTATTACTGCTCCTGCTGTTACAGAATAAGGGTTTTCGATACCTGGAAGCGCTCATTATGGTTCTTATTGCGACCATTGTTGCGTGTTTCAGCTACGAGCTCGCGCTCTCGCATCCGATGATCGGGCCCCTGCTCGCCGGGTTCATACCGACGACGGAGCTGTTCACCAATACTGAAATGCTGTTCATTGCCCTGGGCATTATTGGCGCCACCGTTATGCCCCACAATCTCTTCATTCACTCTTCGGTCGTGCAGACACGGCGATATGAGGAAGACGATGCGGGGAAGCGCGAGGCGGTGAAATTTGCGACGATCGATTCCATGATCGCGCTCACCATCGCGTTCTTCGTAAACGCTGCGATCCTTATCGTTGCTGCCGCGGCCTTTTACGCAACGGGAAATACCGACGTGACGGAGATTCAGGATGCCTACAACCTGCTCGCGCCGGTTCTCGGTGTGTCATTTGCAGGAATTCTCTTCGGGGTCGCACTGCTTGCGGCAGGACAGAATTCCACCATTACCGGTACGCTCGCGGGACAGATCATCATGGAAGGATTCCTGAACTGGCGCATCGCGCCGTGGCTTCGTCGCATCATCACGCGCCTCATTGCCATTGTGCCGGCCCTCGCCGTAATCCTGTTCTTTCAGGACTACGGCCTGGGCAAATTGCTCGTGCTGAGTCAGGTAATACTCAGTATTCAGTTACCGTTCATCGTTATTCCGTTGGTCAGGTTTTCGGGAGATCGCGTATTGATGGGTCAATTCACAAACGGTCGCATCCTCGCGTGGCTATCCTATGGCATCGCGGGGATCCTTGTGGTTCTGAACGGGTGGCTGATCTATTCGGCGGTCGTTCTCTAGGCTCGTGCAAGTGCGAGCAACGTAACGTGTGCGCCTGCCTCGCGCAGCGGTGCGCCCGCGTGCACGAGTGTAGCGCCGGTCGTCGCGACGTCATCCAACACATATACATACGCGCCGCGTACCAACTCGGGATCAGAGACCGCGAATGCCCCGGCAACATTCGAGAGCCGTGCGGCGCGCACGAGTTTTGTCTGCTGGCGGGTCGGGCGTGAGCGCTCGAGTACCGGCGAGGCAATGCGAGAGAGCGTGCCGTCCTTGAATGCATCGGGCAGAGCATCGGTGACCAGGCCGATTTGGTTGTAGCCTCGGTCGCGTCTTCGTTTCGCGTCGAGCGGTACCGGTATAAGCAGTACGGGTTTTTGAGAGAATAATTTTTTTGATGCAATATCTTCCCGAAGAAATTCCGCGAGCGCTACCGATAGCAGGTGCGCACTTCGAGCTGACCGGTCGTATTTGAGTGATTGGATCGGGTCTTTAAGATCGCTATACATCCCAAGCGTTGTGACTTCCTGTCCGAGCATGACATGTGTCTCAGGGGCGATGACGAGGTCCTCTGGTTCGAGTCTCTCTGCACGCACGCGGCGGTCGCTTCGGGGGAGGATGAGGTCGAGGACGGAGCTCAGTATTCTTGTCGTACGGTATAGAAAGGCATCCATCAGGGCATCATACCCGTGTGATACAGTTTTTCTACATGAACGACCTGACTCAAAAGCATTGCGTACCCTGCGAAGGGGGAGCGCTACCGCTTATGCGCGATGAGTCCGCGAGGCTGCTCGAGCACACCCCCGGGTGGACGATCGCCGCTGACGGACTCAGTCTGTCCAGAAGCTTTTCATTCAAAAATTTTACCGATGCTATGGAGTTCGCTAACAAAATTACTCCGATCGCGGAATCTGAAGGGCACCATCCTGACCTTTCTATTTCGTGGGGGAAGGTCGGCGTCGTTCTTATGACGCATGCAATCGGCGGTCTGTCGGAGAATGATTTTATTCTCGCTGCAAAGATAAACGAAATCCCGTAAATATTCTTTTGTTGAGCCATCATGAGGGATGACGATGCTATAATTAAGCGTCATGGCCTTTTCTTTAGGCGGTTTTCTCAAGAACCTTACTCCGAGCGCGGGTGAAGGAAGCGTGCTCGGTATCGATATCGGCGCTTCGTCGGCAAAAGTGGTGCAGCTGCGCATATCGCGCGGTATGGCGGTGTTGGAAACATACGGGGAAATTGCCCTCGGTCCCTATGCACAGCAGCCGATCGGAAAAGTGGTGCGGCTTCCCCCTGAAAAGATTGCGGAGGCGCTGACCGATCTCATGAAGGAGGCGAACGTGACCGCAAAGACCGCCGGCCTCTCGGTACCGTTCTCGTCCAGTCTCGTGTCGGTCATCGATCTGCCGAAAGTCGATGCCGAATCGTTGAAGCGAATCATTCCGATCGAGGCGCGTAAATATATTCCGGTACCGGTCTCCGAGGTTTCTCTCGACTGGTTCGTGCTTCCGCCTGATCCGGGACAGGACAGTGCGTTTGATCAACTGCAGGAAAAGTCGGGTCTGCGCAAGCAGGGGCAGGAAGTTCTGCTTGTTGCGATCACCAATTCGATCCTGAACGATTCGCGTGTGGTAATGGAAACAGCCGGTGTAACCGCCTCATTCTATGAAATAGAGATATTCAGCGCGATTCGCAGCTCGTCCGGTCACGGAATCGCACCGATACTGGTCGTAGACCTCGGCGCCGCAACGACGAAGATGTACATCGTTGAGCGCGGAGTCGTGCGCATGACGCACTCGCTCTCACTCGGCGGTCAGCATATGACCGAACAGCTCGGGCGAACATTGGGCTGGGAGTTTGAAAAATCAGAGCGTATCAAACGCGAACGCGGGCTTATTGATTCGAGCGTGTACTCGATGAGTGAGAACGATCGCATCAAGGAAGCGCTGTTATCAACACTGTCTCGCGTCTTTTCCGAAGTTAATCGGGTACTATTAAGTTACGGGCAGCGCTACAACAAGAATGTGGCGAGCGTCATTTTAACCGGTGGCGGCGCTTCGCTTCCCGGAATTTCCGATATTGCAAAGTCTTCACTGAATGCGCAGGTGAGTATTGCCGACCCGTTTGCGCGCACGGAGGCACCGGCCTTCCTCTCTAAGGTACTCAAGGAGATCGGTCCGGGATTTTCGGTCTCTGTCGGACTCGCACTCCGAACGCTCAAGGGCTCATAACGTATGGATTCACCTAATCAATCATCGTTCATTCCTCAGGACGCGGCGACACTGTCCGGTTCGTCCTCGCGAGTGCGTCAGCAGGGAGGTTTGTCGGATCTCATCCTGTTGCTCACGATCGTGATGTTCGTGGCTTCGATTGCGCTCGCAGGCTCCGTGTTCCTGTACGAGGAGTACCTGCGCACAAGCGCGGCGAATAAGGTGGATCAGCTCCAGCGTGCAAAGGATGCATTCGAACCGTCACTCATCCATACGCTGACGCGACTCGACGATCGTATGCATGTGGCAGACCAGCTCCTTGCGGCACACGTCGCGCCGACCGCATTCTTCCAGATCCTGCAGCAGGCTTCGCTCCAGACCATCGAGTTCAAATCACTCGATTTCGATGCGCAGGATCCCCAGCGCATCACCATTAAAATGACAGGACTCGCACAGAGCGTGAATTCGATAGCACTTCAGGCTGATCTGTTCTCGAAAAACGGCACGATCACAAATCCGATCTTCTCCGACATCAACCGACAGTTCGACGGTGTGCACTTCAACCTGACGGCGCTTGTGAATCCGACCTCGCTCAACTTTGTTCGTCTCGTAAACGGACTCAACGATGCCGAGCGTCCTCAGACTGATCCGTCGGCCGGGCAACAGCAACAACAGCAGCAACCGCAGGAACCTGACCCGTTCGGTGCGGGTACGCAGGGGCAAGGGCAGCCGGCGCCGAATCAATAAATATGGCTAAAACGATCATTTCATTCGTCGGGATTATTGCGGCCTTCGGCATATTCTTCTTTTATACAAAGCCCACCTACGATTCCGCGCAGGGCGAACGTGCAAAGATCGCGGAATACGACGCGGCGCTCGTGAAGGCAAATGAACTTCAGGAGCGTAAACAGGCACTGCTGAAAAAGTACAACGACTTCTCTCCGGAGGACAAAGACCGACTGCAGAAGTTACTTCCGGACCACGTAGACAACGTGCGTCTCATTTTGGATCTCGACAATATTGCCTCGCGTCGAGGGATGGCAATGCAAAACGTCGTCGTATCGACGCCCGGCGCCGGACAGACGGCGCAGACCGCGGTCGGTACCATCAGTTCTTCAAAACAGAAGTATGACGTGCTTACGACGAAGTTTTCCACCACGGGTACGTACACACAGTTCCAGCAGCTCATCACCGACCTGGAAACGTCGCTTCGTATCGTGGATATTTCAACACTGAAGGTTTCGAAGAATGATCTGTACTCAAACGGGGAGCCGCTGTTTTCCTACGAAGTAAGCTTACGTACGTATTGGTTGAAATAATATGCAGTGGATCAAAAAGAACATGCTTTTGATAGGAATACTCGTCATCGTCATTGTCGGCGGTGTGTGGTACGGCATGTCCGGCGGTGGAGTACAGGAAGGGCCGTTGCTCACGACTGACGTTGTGAATGACAGCGGTTCACCGACTGAAGATACGGTAGACCGTGATCTGGTAGAGACGCTGCTCACGCTCCGCGCAATCACACTCTCCGGAACGATATTCAATGACCCGGCATTTAAGGCGCTGCAGGATTTCGGTACAACCATCGTCCCGGAGCCTGTCGGTCGCTCAAATCCGTTCGCTCCGGTCGGTAACGCTCAACAGGGAAGAGACAGTAACATCCAACAAACCCAACAACAGACACAGGGCGGCCCCCGACGCTAACGCGTATGGCAAATCCTGCATTGACTGCGTCCGGTATCGAAGGGCGCACGCTCGGAGACGCGAAGGTCCCGTACGAAGTGCTGCGTGCAATCCCGCAAGAGAGCGCCGAGCACTATCAAATCGCGCCGCTTTCGATCGTTGACGATGTGCTCGAGGTCGGTATGGTGAATCCCGACTCAATCGAAGCGATTGATGCATTGAACTTTATCTCCCGCACGAGCGGACTGCCGTTCAAGGTGTTCAGTATTTCGCGCGAGGATTTCGACAAGGTGCTTACTATGTACCGCGGTCTCCGCGGGGAAGTGGAGCAGGCGATTACGGACCTCGCGACGGAAGGGCCGACCCCCACCGAGGTTGCGTCGACGAAGACCAACGACGACGGTCTTGCTCCGCTCGACCTCGAAGACCCGAATCTTTCAAAGTCGCTGCTCAATAAAGACCGGAACATTCAGGAAGATGCGCCGGCCATCAAAATCGTCTCAACACTCCTGCGGTATGCGATTGACGGCAAAGCGTCCGACGTTCATATCGAACCGTTGCCAAGTGGGGTGCGCGTCCGGTACCGAGTGGATGGCGAATTGCATACGAGCGTGGTACTCCCGATTGCGACACACCGTGCGATTGTCGCGCGTATCAAAGTGCTTTCATCAATACGACTGGACGAGCGACGAAAACCGCAGGACGGTCGATTTTCCGCAACAATCGACGGTCGACAGATCGACTTTCGTGTCTCTACGTTCCCGTCCTACAACGGCGAAAAGATCGTGATGCGTATTCTTGATCGTGAACAGGGCTTTATCCCGCTTGATCAGATCGGTCTGACGCCTCGCAATCTCGAAATCATGCGACGTGCGATCGCCAGACCGCACGGCCTGATTCTGATCTCAGGCCCGACCGGTTCCGGTAAGTCGACGACACTCTATTCAATGCTCTCTGAGCTCGACCGCGAACACAAAAATATTCTCTCGCTCGAGGATCCGATCGAGTACTTCGTCGAAGGCATCATTCAGTCGCAGGTACACCCCGAAATCGGGTATACGTTTGCCTCCGGACTCCGAACCACGCTGCGTCAGGACCCGGATGTGATCATGGTGGGGGAAATCCGCGACGGCGAAACGGCGAAGCTTGCGATCCAGGCGGCGCTCACCGGTCACTTAGTGCTCTCGACGATTCACACCAACGATGCGGTCGGTACTATTCCGCGTTTGATCGACATGGGTGTGGAGCCGTACCTGATTTCTCCGGTGCTTGTTGCCTCAATCGCACAGCGACTCGTGCGGCGTTTCTGCGACGGCGCAGCGCAAGAAACCCCGATCACCGAAAGCGCAAAATCGCTGATTCAGAGTGAAATGTCGTCCTTACCCGAGAAGTACCGATTCCCGGTCAAAGATACCGTGTACGAAGCGGTGCGCACGCCGACGTGTCCGACGGGCATGCACGGTCGCCTCGCCGTGTTTGAAGTGCTTGAAATGTCGCCGAAACTCGAGAATGTTGTCCTAAAAAACCCGGTCGAATCAAAATTGTGGGAGGTCGCACGCGCGGAAGGTATGCTCACCATGCGCGAAGATGCGATCCAGAAAGTATTCGAGAAAAAAGTTCCGTTCTCAGAGATCAACAATCTTTCATCCCTTATGCTCGCCAACGACGCGGAGACCGAAAAAGAGCTTAAGACCGACGTTGGGGCAGAAGCGCCGGCAGCATAAACCATGACGACTGCACCGCATCAGATCATTCTCCTCGTCGACGACGACGCTTTTTTGCTGCAGATGTACAGTATGAAGTTCAAGAGCGAGGGATTTGAGGTGCACACGAGCACATCGGCGCTCGATGCCGTAGAGCAACTGCGGCATGGATTGTCACCCCACGCGATTGCCTTTGACATCACCATGCCGGTACACGACGGGTTCTTTCTGTTAGAAACAATCCGGAGCGAAAAACTGGTACCGCAGGCTAAAAAGATCGCACTCACGAATCAGCAGAGTGAACAAGAGAAGGCTAAAGCGATCGAACTTGGCGCGGACCAGTACATCATCAAAGCGACGATGATACCCTCGGAAGTTGTCAACACGGTACGCGCTGCTCTTTCAGGTGATATCACGTCATAATGTACCTATGGCTATCGACTACGCTGCACAGCTGAAAAAATACATCAACGTCGTGATCCACGAAGGTGCGTCCGACCTCCATTTCTCTACCGGTGCGCATCCGACGGTTCGTGTGGCGGGATCGCTCGCGCCGATGCTCAAAGAAGAAGTGCTGACCGCAGAAGATACGCGCGGGTTCGCCCATGTATTACTTTCTCCCGAGCAGGAGAAGCGGTTCCTCGTGTCTCAGGAGATGGACTTTGCGTATGAGGCAGAAGACGGTATCCGCTTTCGTGGTAACTGCTTTGTGCAGCGCGGGTCAATTTCGATTGCGCTCCGCCTCATTCCCAAACAGATCAGGCCGCTCTCTGAGCTGAACGTGCCCGATATCGTTGCCTCGTTTGCGAGACGTTCGCAGGGATTTTTCCTCGTGGTCGGTCCGGTGGGGCAGGGTAAAACAACCACCCTCGCTGCGCTCATCGAACTCATCAATACCGAGCGCATGGAACATATCGTTACGATCGAGGATCCGATCGAGTACATTTTCGAACCGAAGCAGTCACTTATCGATCAGCGTGAAGTACACATTGATACAAAGGACTTTACGACGGCGCTCACCTCGGCATTCCGTCAGGACATCGACGTACTCCTTGTAGGAGAAATGCGCGATGCTGATACGATGGCCGCCGCGGTCACGGCAGCAGAGACCGGTCACCTCGTATTCTCGACACTGCACACGAACAACGCGGCGCAGACAATCGATCGAATTATCGACATCTTCCCGCCGGGTCAGCAGGATCAGATCAGATTGCAGTTGGCGGCGTCGCTTGCCGGCATTTTCTCGCAGCGCCTCGTGCCTCGCGTCTCGGGTGGTCTCATTCCTGCATGCGAACTCCTCATTAATACGAAGGCGGTTTCCAACCTTATTCGCGAAAAGCGAACGCACGAGATCAATACCGTCATCGAAACGTCGTCGACCGAAGGCATGATCGACATGAACCGGTCACTCGCTGAGCTTGTTGCCCGCGGTGAGATCACGACGGAGACCGCGTATCAGTATTCGCTCAACCCGAACGTGCTCGATAAGCTCCTCTAGTCATGGCTGTATTTGAATATAAGGCACTTGATCAACAGGGAAACCAGCGTGACGGCACGGTGGATGCCGTCAATATGGATGTTGCGATTGCGGCACTCCAACGACGAGGACTGATCATTTCGTCGATTGACGAGCAGGGGAAGAAGTTGAGTATGAAAACGTCGATCCCGTTTTTGAGCGGGGTCAAACATGGCGACGTTGTCATGGTATCGCGACAGATCACGACCCTGTTCGAGGCGCAGGTCTCCGCACTCCGCGCGTTTCGGCTCCTTGCTGCAGAGGCTCGTACACCGCAACTGGGAGAGATTCTTTCAGAGGTCGGTAACGACATCCAAAGCGGTGCCACGATCTCTGCGGCGCTTTCCAAGCACCCGACCGTGTTCTCGAGTTTCTATGTAAACATGGTTCGTGCCGGAGAGGAGAGCGGCAAACTCGACGAAACCTTCGCGTTCCTCGCCGACTATCTCGACCGTAACTACGAAATCACGCAAAAGGCGCGCAATGCACTCATCTATCCGGCATTCATTATGACGACGTTTGCCGTTGTTATGACGCTCATGATGACGCTCGTTATTCCGAAGCTTGCGCTCATGCTTAATGACGTGGGTCAGCAGGTGCCGGTCTATACACGAGTTGTCATCGGCGTGAGTAATTTCATGCGACAGTACATTCTTCTGCTCATTCTCTTGCTCGGCGTGGGCCTCGCGTTTCTGGTGCGATACGCACAGACGGGGACCGGACGAGAGCTCATGTCGAAGGCGCGACTGGAGATCCCTGTCATCGGGGGAATCTATCAAAAAATCTATCTCTCCCGTCTCTCAGACAACCTCTCGACCATGCTTCGCTCGGGTATTCAGATTCTTAGAGGTCTCGAGATCACTGCGAATGTCGTGGAAGACGCTACCTATGAGCGCATCCTTGGTCTTGCTGCGGCGGACGTGAAGGCCGGCTTGCCGGTATCCGAAGCGCTCCGTAAGTACCCCGAGATACCGGGTATCGTGGTCGCGATGATTAAGATCGGCGAAGAGACGGGTAACATGGGAGAAATTCTCGAGACCATGGCGCGTTTCTATCGGCGCGAGGTCAACAACGCGGTCGACACAATGGTCGACCTTATCGAACCGCTCATGATCGTGGTGCTGGCCGTCGGTGTTGCGGGGCTTCTGGCCGCTATTCTCGTGCCGATCTATAACCTTGCATCGAGCTTCTAGACGGAACAGCGGGTCTATTTTATGACACGAATCCGGGGCGTTATCCACATCGGGAAATCGTCGCGAGGGTTTGCGTTATACAATGAACGGACACGATTACCGTGTGTAGCAGTATTATCATTTAATATTTAACGCATGAAAAAAGATTATTCACGAGGGTTCACCCTCATCGAACTCCTCGTCGTGATCGCGATCATCGGCATTCTCTCCGCCGTGGTCCTCACGTCACTTGGTACGGCTCGCTCCAAAGCGCGTGTTGCATCGGTGCAGCAGACAATGCACAGCCTTCAGGCTGCTGCAGCAATCTGCGAAAACGACGGTCTCGCAGTTGCGATCCCGACGAATACGCAGGACGGCGGCGGTGCGGCACTCTGCACCGGCAGCTCCGCAAGCTACCAGGCTCTTCCGGCAGGATGGGTATACTGCTCGGGTGCAGCTTGTACGAACGCCTCTTCGTCAGCAACCAGCGTTCAGAGCACGGGCATCTACTTCCGCATCGTTGCTTCAAGCGCAACGACGAACGATGGTAAGACAGTGTTCTGCAACGACAGCTCCTGCTACACCAACTAATACCCCCTGTATTAGAGAAACAGCCTGTGGAATTCCACAGGCTTTTTCTTTTTGACAATTGACCTGTGTATTTAGCTGTATACTTACGCGATGCAGCGAACCCGCGGGTTTACTCTCATTGAACTCCTCGTAGTGATAGCTATTATTGGTATTTTATCAGCGGTCATTCTTACATCGCTCGGTGATGCGCGTACGCGTTCGCGATACGCATCTGCAATTGCTACGGCGCGCTCCGTTCAAAAAGCGGCAGGCATCTGTCTCAGCGAGAACACACGCGTGTGTTTGCCGGGGGAAACGGTCGCAGGTACCTGTGCTTCGGCTTCCACGCTCGATACTCCTGACGGCGGCGGCGGTCTTATATGTTCAGGATATCCTGGTAAGTACGAATTGTTGCCGACAGGATGGAACTGGTGCGACAGCATCGGCTCGGGTAACTGCGGTACACAGGTATCGA
>CAZWFX010000037.1:0-16880 GCA_964633425.1 uncultured Candidatus Saccharibacteria bacterium | reverse complement strand
CGCTGGATGCGACCATATCGTACCTGTCCAGTCGCCTCGCCGCCGTCCGCGCGGTATTACCGGAGGTCCCATGATCTGCCGCACCTGTCGAACCGAAACTGGGCACTACGCCCAACACGCGTACCTCAATCCGGTGTGTGATCGAAACATCATCGACCGGAGAAAGCTCCAAGTCCTCCGATGGCTGCACCCAGCATCCCTGACATCCTCGAGCGGTTCTCCCACCCCCTCGGCCGACGGGGGCGCACCACCTGCCCCCTCCACGACTCCGACAACCCCCAGTCCTTCACGTACGACCTGACCCGCTGGTACTGCTTCGCCTGCAACCAGGGCGGCGGCCCCCGGGATTTGCTCTCCCGGCTCGCGCCAAGCGATTTCCTGGGCGCCCCGCCCCCTACCCCTAGCCAGCTCGCCGCGGGGGCCACAGACGGGCTCTGGGGCGTTTTTGGCGGGGGTGTGTTCAAGCCCCGCCTGTCCCAACGGCTCCAGCAGAAGGTGGACGACTACCGGGATGAGCGCCAGCGGATAGTCGACGTCGCCCACCGAGAGGCGGTGCAGGACTGGGAGCTGGGACGCCGGATGCTAGCGGTGTACCCCGACGACCCGGCGGTGCAGTGGTGGATTCTCGAGAGCTGGGATCGGTTGGATCAGGCGGAACGGTACACAGGCTGTCACTGCCGAGAGCGTTACACCCGGGTACTTGACCCCCTCCCCCTATCCCCGTAGTATCCCGGCAGCCGGTGGAGTCTCCCCTTCCTCCCGGCCACAACCACCCGCGTTGGATGTCCCAGCGTCCCGCGCACTTAACGGCCCGGTACTTCGGTATCGGGCCGTTGCGTTTCTGGACTCCCTCCCGGGGAGCGTGGTACATGCCACGGACGATCCGGGAGTGCTGGTGAGCTTCCGGGGAGGGAAGGGGATGTCGCGTGCGGTACGCGATCGTGAGCTTTGCGCTGATCGAGGATCTGGGGCCGGAGCCGGCGTTGTTCCTGTGTCAGTTGGTGTCCCTGATGTCCCGCTGGCGGCAACGTACGGGGCGGGAGTGGTACGGGGAAACCTACGCGGATTTCCACAAACTGTTCCCCTGGTGGTCCGTGAAACAGATTCGCCGGATCGTAGCGATTCTCGAGCGGGAACGACTCCTCGAGAGTCGGAAAAACGCCATGAACATGAAGGCTTACCGCGTAGATCTCGACGTCCTGACGGTGCGGTTGCGGCGGAAAGAGATCGACCCGGTGGTGTTCTACGCGAAACTGGGCCAGCAGGTCCCCGCCGGGGCAGGGAACAAGCTCCAGTGAACGCTCAGGAAACCCTGCGTTAGCCCATTTGGGAGGGTCTGCCCAAAAGGGCAGAGGTCTGCCCAAAAGGGCAGAGCTAACTGTTCTACCATGTCTAATCTACCAATTCAGTCCCCGAGGCTCATCTGTAGTTCTATGGGTTAGAGGAATGGAAGTAGGCTAGTAGTTTGAGTAGGGAGCGTTTAAGCGTTTGGTGTTTGAGGGCGCGGCCGGTACACTAGCCCAATCCCTCGACGCTCGTAGCTCGAGCACGCATCGCGCGGAGCCCGGACCTCCAGGGCCATGAAGGCGAAGCGGTCCCCGGTGCCAGGAGGGAACGCATCGGGGAGTGGCAAGAACGATCGCGGCCGAAGCGTGGTAGAGCGGCCCACGCCCGATCGGACGTCGCGGTACACCGAGGGATTCCGTGTGGCCGAGCGTGTGACATCAGCCGTGGGGCGTTACATCCCGGCTTGACTGTCACGGGTTTTCACGGGTACAAGCGTTCTCGTGGCTGAGCTTCGCGGGGTACTGGGAATCGATCCGGGGCTAGACGGTGCGATTGCACTCCTGGCGCTGGACGGTTCGTTGGCGCGGGTCTGGGACGCCCCGGTAACGACCGTGAAGAAGTCCACGAAGGGCACGAAGCGCGTGTACCTCGAAGCGGAGTGTGCGGCGCTACTCCGGGCTGCACGCATCGCGGTCGGCGGGAACGTGCTCGTAGGACTCGAGCGTCTGACGGCGATGCCGGCGCTGGCCGGGACCGGGGACGCCCGATCGATGGGGGCCGCGTCCGCGTTCAACATGGGGATGGGCTGGGGCCTGTGGCGCGGCCTGTGTGTCGGCGTCGGGCTGCCGTACCTCCTCGTGTCCCCCGTGTCGTGGAAGCGACATTTTACGGTCGCGGGGAAGCAAGCGGGGGGTGACTCCCGCGTGGTCGCGCAGCAGCGGTTTCCGCAGTGCGCGGGGGATCTGGGGCGCAAGAAAGACGAGGGCCGGGCCGATGCGCTTCTGATCGCGTTGTACGTCATGGAATCGGGTCGGCACGGCCAGCAGAAAGGGACTCAGGATGAGTGAACAGACACAGGCAAAAGGTCCGTTCGACTTCGCGCGTAGCGTGTCGCAACGGCGGACGTGGCTGCAGTGCGGCCGGAAGGCCCTGCTGCAGTACGGTCAGGGCTGGCAGTTTCCCCACGAGCGGGGGATCTTCAAGGTCGGTCACACGTATCAGGACGTCGTGAACATGGTCTTGCGGCGGCAGATCCAGCCGGCCGAAGCGGCGGGGGTGTTCCGCCAGCGGTGGGCCGCGGTCGGCCAGCAGCAGCCGCCGCTCTGGTGGGCGGAGAAGGCACGGGTCGGGTACAAGGAAATCGAAACCCGGGTGCCGATCCTGCTCGACAAGGTGGCGCCGGAGCTGGTGGAGACGCTGCGGATCGGAGAGCACGGCTATCTCGACCAGCCGCTCAACTACGAATTCGCTCCCGGGGTGAAGGGCACGGGACGCCCGGACTTCTACGGGGAGGGGTGCGATATGTGGCGCTTCCTTCCGGAACCGCTGGCGTCGTCGTCGGAGTGGAAGGCGTGGCTGTCGGGCTGGACCCCGGGCATCCTCGACTTCAAGACCAGCAGCGGGAAGTACAACGTGCTCGAAGCGGAGCTGGACGATCAGCTCACGGAATACGAAGTCGGTCAGCGACTGGCGAAGCCGGAGCTGCCGCGTCCGCGGTGGTTGGCGCTGCACGTCGGGATTTACACGGCATCCCCGGACCGCCAATGGCTCGTGGTGCCGGCGCGGAGCGAGGACGAGATCGCGGAGCACATCAACATGGCGATCACGATCGATCGCATGTTCAAAGAGCAGATTTTCCCACGGGACGTCGGTCAGTGCTTCGCCATGGGCGAGTGCGACATGGTGCCGGTGTGTTACAGCTCCCAGCGCCACCGGATCGGGACGGACATCGTGCAGCGCACGCGCCGGGCGAATATCACGCCCGTCGAGAGTGAGCTGCTGTAACCGGGCGTTCGCGCCCCACAACCCCCTCAAGGAGTAGAGAATCATGCCTCGGAAGAAGAAAGATCCCGCCGCTGCTGCGGCCCCCACGCCGGCTGCGCCGACTGTTCCGACCCTCCCGGTGGACGCCCAGGTAGCGGCCCCGACGCCGTCCCTCCTGACCCCCGGCACGCTGGACGCGCCGCTGGCGGTCGGAGAATCCAGCGTCGTGCCGTCGAGCGCGATGTGGGCGCAGATGCAGCAGGTGGCTCAGACCCTGATGTCCTCGGGCCTGCTGCCGGAGAAGCTGAAGGGCTCGCTCGAGCGGCTGATGATCGTGCTGCTCAAGGCCTGGGAGCTGAAGATCCCGCTCCTCACGGCGGTTCGTCAGATCTACATCACGGACGACGGCCAGCTCGCCCTGCAGGCGGAAGCGCAGCGGGCGCTCATCGAACGGTCCGGACTCGGGTACATCCAGCTCGAAGCGGTGACGCCGGAAGAAGCCCGCGCAACCGCCGTCCGGTACGGCCTCCACAACCGTCCCGATCGGACGGTCACGTTGACGTACACGCTGGCCGAGCTGGTGCAGGCCGGCGGGGATCGCCCGAAGTGGCCGGCGGACCAACTGGCCGCCCGGGTGACGAGTCGGCTGGCCCGGCAGGTATTCGGGGACGTGGTACAGGGCCTCGGTTACGATCCGTCCGAGTTGACCCGCGGGGAACCGGCGGCGCCGGCCCCGACACCCGCTCCGATGCAGATGCCCCCGGCGGCGGCTCCGGCTGCCCCACCTCCGTCCCAGGCGGCTCCGGTTGCGCCCCAGGTGCCCCAAGCGGCTCCCGCGGCACCTACCCCCACCCAACCCCCCACCCCGGCGGTGGAGGCGCCCCAGGCGGCTCCTGCGGCTCCCACTGCCCCTGCGGCTCCGGTAGCGCCGGCCGCCCCCCAGGCGGCTCCGGTACAGGCCGCGCCGCCGGCTCTGACGCATCCGGTGGAGATCCCCCAGACGGATGGGACCGTGAAGGTCAAGATGACGGCGGGGATCACGAAGGACCAGATCATGCGGGTGCTGAGTCTGACCAGCGCCAATTCCGCGTACGGGGAGAAGCTGATGAAGGTCGCCAAGGACTTCATGGCGGTGCGTGGGATGCCGTCGATCGCGCACTGTGACGCGGCCCAGGGTGGCCAGCTCGTGGCTCTCCTCGAATCGGTCCTGGCCGGTGGGGATTCCGTGCAGACGGCCGCCCAGACGCCACCCCCGGCGGCGCCCGCGAAGCCGTTGAGCTTCATGGCAGCGGCGGACGGCCCTCCGCTCGTGGAATCGATCCTCGAGCAGTTGCTGGAGAAGCACCAGATCGCGGATCGCCGGGACGCGATCATTGCGATGCTCTGTCAGGCGAAGCACGTCGGGTCGCTGGCGCAGATCAACCCGACGGAGGCGGCCCAGATGCTGCGGGAGATCGATGACCTCGGCAGCACGGACCTCGCGGCCCTGAAGCTGGCGGTCGATCGCTTCATGGGCGACGGGCGCCGGTAGGCGAGAGGCGGCTGGGATGACGCCTTCAGCAGCGGTGGTTGAGCTGCTTTCGTCCCTGGACGCGGAGCAGGCGGCGGCGGTGTATGCCACCGACCGCCTGATCCGTGCCCGGGCGGGAGCGGGATCGGGAAAGACGCGTGCCCTGGTGGCGCGGGTCGCATGGCTGGTACAGGACCAAGGGGTGCCGGCGGCCAGCATCCTCGTCGTGACCTTCTCCAAGAAGGCCGCGGACGAGCTACAGCATCGACTCCGGTTGCTCGGGATCGATGACGTGAAGGTCAGCACGCTCCATTCGGTCGGGTACCTCATCATGCGGCAGGAAGTCCGCTACCTGAAGCCGGTCGACGGGGTGATGCAGAAGCGGGTGCTTCGCAAGGTGATAGCGGACCTGAAGTGGAAGGGGGATTTTTCGGAAGCTCTCCGCGCCATCAACACGAGCAAGGCGTTCGACACCGAGGTCGACGTCGAAATGCGCGTGGTCTACGACGGGTACCAGCGCGAGCTGGGCGACAATCATCAGTGCGACTTCGGGGACATGATCCTGATCCCGGTGCAGGTGCTTCGGGAAAAGCCACTATCGGTGTCGTTCTGGTCGAAGAAGTGGTCGCACATCCTCGTGGACGAGGCCCAGGACACGTCACGGCTCCAGTGGGAGCTGATCGAATTTTTGGTGGACCGGGCGACGACCAACCTGTTCGTGGCCGGCGACGCCCAGCAGTCGATCTACGGGTTCCGCGGCGCCCGTCCGGACCTGATGGTGCAGGGGATCGACCAGCGGTTCGGGTCGTTCCGGGACTATCCGATCAGCACCAACTATCGGTCGGACCCGGCGATCGTGAACATTGCCAACACGGTGATGCGGGGTGATCCGTGGCGGCTGCAGATGCGAGCGTTCCAGCAGGGCGTGGCGTCAGGCGCGGTGTCGTTCGTCGGTCCGTGCGGGACGCCACGGGAGGAGGCGGTGGCCGTTGTGGAGCGGATTCAGCAGCTTCACGCGGCGGGGACGGCCTACTCGGAGATGGCCGTGCTCTACCGCACCAACGCACAGTCGGAACCCTTCGAGACGGCGTGCGTGCAGGCAAACATCCCGGCCGTCGTGATCGGAGACGTGGGGTTCTACGCGCGATCGGAAGTGCTCGATTGCTTGGCCTACCTCCGCCTGTCGGTGCAGGACTGCGGGGAGGCGTTCTCGCGCGTCTACAATCGGCCCTCACGCTACCTGGGGGCCGCCTGGAAGCGAGAGCTGGACCTGCAGGGCGGGTGGCCGACGTTCGTGGAGCGGTTCGGGGATCTGACGTTCTCGAAGCGGTACATGCGCGACAAGGCGCGGGACTTCTTCGATGCGGTAGGGACGCTCCGCTCGATGGCGCGGGACGGGGCGCCCCCGTGGATGCTGCTCAACTACGTGATCGAGGGCTTGGGGTACCGGAAGTGGTTGCTCGGGGAGGAGCCGGACGACATGGACAACATGCGGTCCGAAAATCTGGATCAGCTTCTCAAGGCGGCCAAGCCGTGGGTGACGGTGGCCGAATTCCTCGAGTTCACCGATCGGGCGACGTCGAAGCGGCGGGAGGATCAGGAGGCCTTCGACGCGGTGCAACTGATGACTGTGCATCGTGCCAAGGGCTTGGAGTGGCCGGTCGTGTTCATGTCCGGCGTGACGCAGCACTCGCTCCCGCACATTCGCGGGAATAAGCGGGAAGAGCGCCGGGTCTTGTACGTGGGGCTGACGCGAGCGCGGACGTCCCTGTTCATCTCCGGCACGATGCCGCGGTCGGTGTTCTGGGACGAGTTGTCGCCGCCGACGGCGCTCGATGAGCTGTTTGTGAACGAAGATCCGGCGCACGCACTGAACAGCGATGCTCCGGCGGTGGACTACGAATACGCGGACCAGCGTGAGGCCGAGGATGACATGGAATGCGAACGAGCGGCGGCTGACGTACCCACTCCCCAAGGGGTGCCGGATCGTGCGCGTTCGGGAGACGCCGGGGGACCCGGAGCCAGTGGTGACGATGACCCTCTCGCTCCCGTGGGGCGTGGTGGAGGTGTTCGCGGCGGCGCTTGAGTACGCCGGTCGAGTCACGGGGAGCGAATTACTCGGGGCGCGGATCGCCGCGATGGGGATGGAGTGTCTGGGCGAATGGCAAGCGCAAGCGTACGATGGGTACGACTCTGGCAGGCGGCAAACGCCCGACGCTGGGATGTTCCTCGGACTACCCCGCGGCGCTGGGGGTGCCTCCGGTGCGGGCAGCGGGTTCCCGCCGTCCAGCCTTGGCCCACACGGGAAAGCCTCGTCTGTGGCGTCTGTGGACGGGCCTTGCTTGCCCTCTGGGGATGGCGAGGTGAAACGAATTTGCCTCCTGTATTCATGCGGCGGGCTGTTCCTCCCGCGCGTTCCGTGGCAGTCTCATTGTTCAGAGACTTGCCGGAGGCGGGACTGGGCTGTGAAACGCTTGCTCCGTCGCCTTGCGAGCCTGGAAAATCAACAGGAGGATTGAATCATGCCGCGAAAGAAGAAGGCCGCAGCGGGCCGCCCGAAGGTGGCGACCCCGACGCCGGCCCCCACCCCCACGCCGAGCCTGTCGCTGGCGGACCAGCTCGCGATGATCGAGAAGTTGGGATTTACGCAGGCGGCGGAGTTGGTGCGCCTGGGGGCGCGAATGCGGAAGGCCGGGCTGACGTTGCTCGAGAATCCGACTCCGGCGAGGCCGGTGGCGACTCCCGCGGCGAAGCCGGCGACGAAGGCGCGCAAGCCCTACACCGGGAAGAAGCGTGGTCGCAAGCCGAGGGTGAAGCCGACCGAGCCGGCGCCGGCCCCGACCGAGACGGCGACTCAGGCGGCCTCTGGGACGCAGCCGATGGGCTTTCCCCCGGCGATGCCGGACGCACCGGCTGCAGCAGCCCCGAGCGACCTCATGGGCAGTGACGGGCTGTGAACGCCACGGTGACGTTCCAGGGGTCCATCAAGGGGGTCGCCCACAAGGCCAAGGTCAACGCACAGGACGGATCGGTCGACGTCCTGACGACCATCGCCTTGGAGGTACACCAGTCGAAGCTCAACCTGAACCAGCTCCAGAAGCTGCTGAAAGGCACCGTCGCGGTGAGCCTCGAAGCGGCGCAGTTGAGTCTCGGACCCAACGGGGGCACGGGCGACGGTACGAGCGACGACACGGGCGACCCGGACGGCGACCTGATCTGACCGTCATGCGCGGGTGGGGCATGGTGTGCAGGGAGAGCCTGCAACAGCTCAGTCGAGGCGCATGAAACACCCCACCCGCGCAGTCGAATAACGAACAACATGGAGGTGACGATGCGTTCCATCAAGGATGCTTTGCGAGCCCTCGTGGCACTGTTCCAGGCCTACACGCCGGTTCGGTTCACGGAGTCGGGGGCGTTGCAGGCGAAGAACGGACAGGTACTGCTGCAGATCAATGCGGCCGGCACGGAGAATTGGCGGGAGATCGGCCAGGGACTGGCCATGCTCATCAACCACGATCTGGCGGAAGTGGTCGAGGAGTTGAACGTGCTCGACACCCTGTACGCCGAGCGGGAGGCGGTGGTAGAGGCTGGCAGGGGCGCGGAGCTGGCACGAGCCATCCAGGCCCTGGGACCATTCGAGGACGTGCCGGTCAATCCGACGTCGGACGAAGCACCGACGGGGACCGATCCGGAGGCGCCATCGATCGAGCCCACCGAGCCCACCGAGCCCGCAATCCCGACGGAGCCGACTGCCCCGACGGAGCCGGCCAAGTAGCATTGGTTCATGCCGTTGGTGACGAATAGGAAGGTCGGCCAGCGGGTGCTGGTGCGGTGCCAATGTGGGTGTGGGCATACGATGTGGATTCAGGTAGTCGACATCGGGGCGTCCCGTGTCCGCCTCGCGTTCGACTCTTCCGACCCGCAGATGGTAGTTGAACGCGAGGAAGCTGATCCCGCCACTAGGAGGTGACGGGTGCCACGACGTCCCACCGGGAGCAGGATGCTCCCCGGGGGCGTCCACGAGTAGGTATGCGATGTCCGTGCAACTGATCGATTCTCCCACCCTGGGGCGTGTCTGGGTGGTCGACCGCTGGCAGGAGTCCCGCAAGCTCTTGTCGTGGTACCCGGTGTTTCACCGGGATGAGATTGCCATGCTTCGCGTGTTCAGTAAGCCTCCCGTGCAGACGGAGGCGTTACAGATGGTCGCGGACGCGAAGCGGGTCTTTGGGGGCGGGGTAGTGATCGACGTATGGCGTCGCTTGCGCGCCTACAAACCGCGGCAAAAATCCCGGTACGTGGGATTCATCCCAGAGCCGCGGCCCGAGGATCTTGAGGACCCGGAATGACGCCGGAGGACCGTCGACAAGCGGTGGCGGAGCTGGAGCCGGACGCGCTCTTTGCGGACGGATTCGATGCGGCGCTGATCGGGGTGGTGACGATCTTCAACCGGACGGTCGCGCTCTACGACCACGCGCAGTGTCGTCTCATCCTCGAGGAGCAGGGCCTGACGTCGGAGGAGGCGGACGAGCACCTATCCGTCAACGTCTTGGGTGGGTATCACGGCCTCGCCACGCCTGGTTTCGCGACGTTCATTCCGGGGGTACAGGTCCTTGTTTCTCCCCGCCAGCGACGGTGTGCCAATCCGGAGTGCCCGACCGGCTGGTTCACCACGGGGCGATCCAACAAGCGGTTCTGTTCGGTCCCGTGCGGTAATACCTCCCGAATGCGACGGTGGCGCCGTGGACTTCCTGTTTCCGAAACCCCCAAAGCGTAAGCGGCGTCCTGGGGACGCGCCCCGGCGGAAGGGCGCGGTGGATCAGGCGACGTGGCGACTCCTCACGCGCGCCGTGTTTGATCGGGACGGGTGGCGGTGCGTGCAATGCCGGCGTCTCAAGCCGCTGCAGGCCCACCACGTCATCGAGCGATCCCAGGGTGGTCCGGACGCCATGGACAACCTCGTCAGTCTCTGCGCGGGTTGTCACGCGGGAATGGACGGGGGAGGATGGCGGCACCATGTCGAGCACTTTCGAGCCCATATCCGGCGAGTCACCCCTATGGGGGGATGAGGCGGAGCCCGCCCCCGCGCTGACCCCGGAGACGGTCGATCCCACGGCACTGAAGGTGCGTCAGTGGTGGGAAGTGTACGGCCTCAAGGACTTCGACCCGGTGCGGGATCGGGTGGATTTGCCAGGGTTCGGGCAGGCGATCTCCCAAGTCGGTCTGGCGTCCCTGGCGCACCTGATGCAGCGCATGATGAGCGGTGATACCCCGCTGCTGGTGAAGGACCGGATCGCGCTCGCCATGGCGCCCAAGCTGGTGCAGGAATTCCGGGGGAAGATTCCCGCGGGCTCCGCGGCGCCGGGGGCGGACCAGGGGGGCGGCGAGGCCACGGGCGGAACCGGCGGGATGCTCTTGGGCCTGCTGGGGAAAACCAGCGTCAGCATTGGCTAGGGTCAGCAAGCCGCGTCCCAATAGCGCCGGCCGGCGTCAGGGGGCGCGGGCGCCCCGGGTGTCGTACACGCGCGGGACGGCGTTCCACGGGCTCCCGCCGGTTCCTAAACCGCCCGCTATTCCACCGTCCCGGTACGTGTACCCCGCCATGGTGCCGATGCTCTGGGAGGCGGGGCTGGCTGTTATTCGGCTGAGCGAGATTTACGAGAAGGTGCAATCCGCCTCGGCGTTCCGCGTCCCAGACCGGGATCGGCAGCAACGCGTGGTGTCGATCACCCAAGGGGAAATCCGCCGGCACATGGCGGAGGTTCTTGGGGCACGACTGGCGCGGCGTGCTGGGCACGGCAAGCGGGCGACGAACTATCAGGTACGGTGTCGGGGGTGTGGTGCCTGGACTCGGGATATGGTGATCGTGCCCGGGGGCGGGTGGGGTTGCATGGGGTGTTACGCAGAATTCCCCAAGGACTTATGGCTTCTAATTGCCCAGGTGGCATTCGCGACCCGGATTGGCGTGCATGGGTTCCGGGCGGGGTGGTTGCGTCGGCAACTGTTCCAACAGGTCATCGCGCTGGGAGCGCGGGCGCGTACCGTCGAGGACGTCATGCAGGTGGCGATGGGTGGTGCAGTCCTCGCCTACCCGACGCGGTTTCGTGGGGTGTTGCCGGCCAGAGCGTTCCACCAGCACGGCATTCCAGGCACGCAGAAGCGCCCCCGGTCGGCGTTCTGGGGAATGCTGCGCCCGTACTATCTCGACGCCTACGTGGATAGCTTCTTGAGCCCGGAGGCGTACCGCGATCGTTTTGGTGGGTAGCTTGTGCGTTCACGCGGAACGCGGTACACCGGAGGGGCGTCACTGGGGACGCAGAAAGGGAACGGTGTATGTCGATTTTCGAGTATCACGACCCAAGTCGTAGCGGGGTGCGGTTGTCCCTCGGGGAAGGGTGCGATGGGGACACCCTAACGACTCTCCTGGGTCGCATGGAAGGGTACACTTGTCGCCTCACGGTCCGATGGGGGGCGGATTCGTCCGTGTCGTTCGACGCGACGATGACGGCAGTCTCGGCCCATTACAGTGACGACGACGTGGCGTGTTGCGTGGATTTCCTCGCCTGCGATCCGGACGAGGCGAACGATTTACTCCTGGGGGATCAGTCCCAGGAGGGGGAAGTCACGAAGCTGGTCATTCCGTGGTCGGTGATCGAGGCCATCCATGTCTACTGAACGTGACCCGGAGCTGTTGGCGTACTACCGCGAGTGTCGATCCTGGGGCCTGTCGGCGTCACAAGCCCTGATCGGTGCCCGGAGCCGGGTGAACCTGGGTCGGTTCCGGTGGCTCGCTGGCTACCCGAATGGCGTACTCGCCCCCGGGGATCGGCCGGTGCAGTGGACATCCCCCTCGGGGTTCCAAATGCGAGCGCGGGTGCTCGAGGACAACGACGCGGACGTGTCGTACCTGGGGGAGATCAAGCGGGGTACCGTGCGACCTGGGCGTGGGTACCAACTGGAACCGGAACACACGCGCCGGGGATGGGAGCGGCAATACTACGAGCCCTGCAACGGAATGCCGGCGGGCATCGTGGAATACCACCGGAAGGCCGGCATGGCGCGCGGCCCAGCCTGGGAACGGGCGGAGGCGCAGGTACGTGGGGACCTGAAGCGCCTGCAGGCGTTCTACCGGGGCGACTGGTGGATGGTTGGCGTCGAGGTAACGGCCTCGCTGGCGGGCGTCGCGTTGGGCACGGCGGCGCTGTTCGGGATCGAGTGTGACGTGAAGTCCTATCAGTTGGACGTGCTGTGCGAGTTGGAAGCGGAGGCGATCGGGGAGGCGCAGGAAAAGCTCAAGGCCCTCGCCCGGCACATCCCGGAGTCAGCATGTTCCTCCGCTGGCTGATCCTCGTGTGCTTACTGTTGGCAGCAGCACTGGTACCCAGAGGGTAATACGATGGCGCATCGACTGATGGTGGTAGGTATTCGGCGGGGGCGTCAGCCCTGGCGTTGGCGGGTGCGGCTCTGGTGGTGGCTACAGCAGCCGGAGTGGGTGCGGGCGCGATGCTTGCGCGCGTTCGCTAACCGGCGTAGATAGGCCCCGATCATTCAACGTGGCGTCTGGGGACGCCCCAACAGGAAAGGGAACGAGCGATGCTGAATCTGATGCAGGCCCATAAGCAGTGGGCAACCCGCCCGCAAGACGAGCGGTTCACCACGCTGCAGGCGCTGCACAACGCGTGCAGCCAGAGCCGGGAGCGGAGCCGGGTGCTCAAGGGACCATTGGGCAGGATCGAGGTCACGGCAACCGACGATCTGCACGCCCCGCGCATCGTGGCCGGCGGTCGGGAACTTATCCCGTCGAATTGGGCCTTCGGCCAATTCGCGCAGTGGGCGGGGGCGCCGTCGGCGTACCTCCGGAAGCTGCCGCCGACGCTGGCGGCCGATTGCCTTCGGGTGGGGTTCCGCAAGGACAAGGATCGCGAGTTGCGCGTGCTCTACGCGGACGAGGCGGGCGACGATACGACCCCACTCCTGATGGCGCGGGCCGCCACGTCTGCGACGTACGGACGCATCTGGAATGCTGACGTCACGCAGGGGTTGCTGCAGGTGACGGACCGCGACGGCCGGTGGCACAACCCCCTGGCCTACGACCCGCACACGGGCGCCCCGGTGCCCTCGGGCCTCTACGCGTCGGACCGGGATATGTTCGCGTTCCTGATCGACGGCGGGAGCCAGTTGGAAGCCGGCCCGCGTGCCAAGGTCAATCGCGGGTTCTTCGTGGAAAACTCGGAAGTGGGGGCGGCAACCCTCACGTTGACCGCGTTCCTCTTCAACAGCGTCTGCGGCAATCACATCATCTGGGGTGCGTCGGACGTGCAGACCATCAGCATTCGACACACGTCGGGCGGGCCGGCGCGGTTCCTGAGCGAAATGCAGCCGGCGTTGCGTGACTACGTGCAGAGCAGCGCGGGGGCGGAAGAAGCCGCCATTCGGAAGGCGCAACAGACGGCCATCCCCTACGAGGACGCGGCGAAGCGTCTGGAGTGGTTCCGGGGGCGGGGCTTCACCACGGCGGAGGCCCGGGGCGCCGTCGAGGCGGCCGAGAAGGAAGAGGGCCAGTGTGCAACCCTCTGGGATGCGGTCCAGGGCCTGACGGCCTACGCGCGAGATCTGGAGTGGATGGACGCCCGGGTCGATGTCGAGCGCCGGGCGGGGAAGCTGCTAAAAGCGGTCGCGTAGAGCGCCACCACGCTCCGCGCCATGCAGACGCCTCGGGGGGCCTAGCGCCTTCCGGGGCGTTTGTGTATCTACGGGATGTGCGCGCCTGGGGGCGCGTCAAGAAAGGGACGAACATGGAATCACGAGCGGAACGAGTGGGCCGGGCGGTTCTGGAATTCTGGGACGAGGCCATCGGCGAGGACGGCGACGGGGATGTCAGCGGGACTGAATTGGTCGACGTGGTGTCGAGCGCGGTGCTCGCGTCGGTCCGGGAGGAGGCCCGCGAGTACATCGAGGCCGACGCGGCGGATATTACTGGGGACGAGGGGCGATGCTCCATCCCGGGCGACGCCGACGTGGAGCACGCGCCGGGCGGGTACTGGGTCGACGCCCGAGTGTGGGTACCGCGATGCGTGTGAGCAAGGCAGCAATGGAAGAGGCCCGCGCCCACCTTCGGGCGTTGCTGCCGGTCGGCACGACAGTAACGTGTGTGCTGCGGTCCGTCGCCCGGTCAGGGATGTCCCGGCGCATCGACTTCTACAAGCTGGGGGCGGACGGGTCGCACGATTGGCTGACGAGTCGTATCGCTCGCGCCCTGGGGGATGGGGGTGAGGTCGACAAAGGGCTGCGCGTCTCCGGGTGCGGCATGGACATGGGCTTTCATGTCGTCCACGAGTTGGCGGCTCGCCTGTACCCGGACGGGTTCGGCTGCATCGGGGACACGCCCGGTGGGGCGCGGTGTCCAAGCAATGACCACATGAACGGGGACCGCGATTACACGCCCAACGGCGAAAAGCAGGTGGGGTGGGCGGCGTGCGATGCGTGTTGCGATCTCTCGGAGGAGCAACGCGACCGCAATCAGGGGTGTCCGGACCATGCCCATTGGCACAAGTCCGGCGGCTACGCCCTTCGCCACAAGTGGCTTTAACCGGCCCGCTCAACTGACACGCGCGCCCCGGGGGGCTTTTACTTCTCGGGGCGTTCGTGTATCTGGGGCGTGCGTGCGCCTGGGGGCGCACCAGAAAGGGATTGCGATGAAAGTTACCGTTCACGATCTCGACACGGCGACCCCCATCATGGGGTTGGTCAACGTGGAATGGGACAATGCGCTTGTGCAGAGGCTTACCCCGTCACGTCCATTGGCTACGCTGGCGGTGGGGGACACAATTCGCGCTACTGATCGTCTTGGGGCGCGTTACGTCATTATTCGATTGGAGTAGCCACCCCCGGGGTGTTCACATATCCAGGGCGCGGGCGTGTCTGGGGATGCGCCAGGAAGGGGATCTTATGAATGTTCATTTTGAGGGGGCCATGTGCGGCGACTGCTTGCAGTACGTCGCGAACGGGGAAGTGCCGGAGGATCGGCCGGAGCTGCCGGCCCAGGTCGCGGCGCAGTGGGAAGAGCTAGAGCAGCATATGTGCTGCGGCTCGTCTGAGGACGATGAGGAATTCAGCACGGCGCCGTGCGACGGGTGCGGCTCGTCTCTGGCGGGGGACCGGTATGGGCTGGTGGTGCTCTGCGATCACCCGGGGTGCGCGTCGTGAAGGGCGCGCGGGTGCAGTATCGGTACCTAAGCCACGGGTTCTATGCGATCTCGTACCGGCACGCGCGCCGACTGGCTAAGGCGGCGGGCGAACGGTTGCCGGGGCATGGCGTCGAAGTGCTCATTCCCGGGCCGGCGGACATGCCCAGCCGTGCGGCGTGGGTATGGCTGGCGCGGACGGTCGACCGTGGGGCGGAGGTCTGGAGCGTGCGGGACTCCGGCGGGTGGCGCATGGTGGACGGTCGCGCCGTGCTCGGGGGTGCGTCGTGAAGGGCGCGCGGCTGAAGGATCGCCAGGAATCGCCGGCCCAGTGGGGCATGGTGGGCGGCTACCTCGTCCGCATCGAAGGGCGGCGCCGGGGCTGGCGGGTGCCGGCTGACGTGTTGTTCCTCGTGGTGCTCGCCCTGGTGCTCGTGGCCGGCCTGGTGGCGCCCCGATGACGGGGGCGCGGCCGGTCTGGTTTCCGCTGGTGCGACGCCTCGCGGGGGCGTTCGCGTTGGTCTTGGGGCTATTCATGTGGGCGTGTGTTTACGCGTGGGCGTTCGTTGGCGTCTGGGCGGCACGTCTGGGGGTGATTCGATGACGCGTGGAACATGGTGGACAGACGAAGCGCACGCGGAGTGCCGCGTGCTCACCGGGCACCGCTGGCGGCGCCTTCCGGGGCAAACGTACCCTGATATTCCGGCGGCGGTGGCGTTCCGCTACCGGTGCCAGGGGTGCGGGGCGGAACGGACGGACGCGATCTCCTGGGTGACGGGCGCACTCCTCCGGCGCCGGTACGAACTACCCGACGGCTACCGCGTCCCGGCGGAGGATGGCCGGCGGGTCAAGCGGGTGGACCTCCGGGCGGCGTACGTGGCGGCCCTGGTGCCGGTGTCCAAGCGCCGGCCCCGCCCTCAGCACAAGCGGCGGGTGGCCTGATGGGGCGCACCTACACGGCGGGGGACCTGCGCGGCCGGCGCACGATCTCCCAGGGACAATGCTGCGATCTCCGGGTGGAACGGTCCGGGGTCCGGGTGTGGCTGTGCCGCGTAGCCGGCGGGGTGACGGTCGAACGATACGACCGCCGGGCGGGCCGATGGCGACGCACAAGTGGGGGCTGCACGGCCCTTGAAGCGACGGACTAGCGGGGGCGCCCGGTGGCATGGTACACCGGGCGCACTACGTTTGAGCCGCTGGGGCGGCTGAAAGGGGTTTGCATGAATTTGCGGGAACCGTTGGACGATGAGTGGTACGTGATGGAGCGGGCCGAATTCGAGCGCATACGACGGGCGGCCTTGCGCCTGTACGATGACACGCGGGGTCTGCGGGGCGACGACATGCGCGATTTGGCCCAGTCCTTGGACGTTGCGGTTAATCGCACGGTGGGACTGTCGGACGCGGAGGTAGGTTTGCTGATGGGAAGGGGGGTGGACCCGTGCCGTGGGTGATTCAACGGACCGATCAGGGGGGCGGCTACGTGGCCCGGCCCGGGTCGGCGTCCAGTTACACACGCGATCTGGCGCGAATGGCGACCTATTCGACGCGAGAGATGGCAGAGGCTGTCATGTGTCCCGGCAATGAACGGGCGGTACATACCGACACGTTCTTTCCCTCGAAGGTGTTGCAATGACTTACGAACGACTACAGGCCCATATCGCCGGGGGACGGACCCCGGACAAGGGGCGCCCTCTGGCGAACAATACGCGCGCCGAGTGGCGCGACGGGGGCGCTATCGCCGTCCGGCTGCATTCGACCGATGTCGTTACCGCGTACCCCGACGGGCGCGTGGTGCTCCACGACAGGGGATGGGTGACGCATACGACCAAGGCCCGGATGATCGATCATCTTCCGCCGGGCTGGCGGCTCTACTCGGACCGGGGGCAATGGTGGGTTGCGTTCGACGGTACCGCGTACCC
>CAZWFX010000036.1:0-16951 GCA_964633425.1 uncultured Candidatus Saccharibacteria bacterium | reverse complement strand
CTTCGGTGGTCTCGACCAGGATGCCGCGGTCGGCGCCGATGGCCATGGCGGTGCGCAGGGTCTCCTGGCACTTCGCATCGCCGCAGCTGACGGCTATGACTTCGGTCGCGGCACCCTTTTCCTTCAGACGCACCGCTTCTTCTACGGCGATCTCGTCGAAGGGGTTCATGCTCATCTTCACGTTGCTGATGTCTACGCCCGTTTGATCGGACTTGACGCGAACCTTGACGTTGTAGTCGACGACCCGTTTGACGGGGACCAGAATCTTCATTCGCTTTGACCTCAAAAAGATGCGCCTGTCGGCGCGATTGCAAATCTCAGTTTTCAAGCTCCGGCGGCCGCTACAGGGCTGTCGGAGGAGGCTTAGAGCACCAGCACAGCCCGGAAGTCGTTGACGTTGGTGTACGTGGGACCGGTGACGACAAGGTCACCGATGGCGTAGAAGTAGCCGTAGGCGTCGTTGCGGTCCATGAAGGCGGCCAGCTTGTTGCCTGCGGCTTCGGCGCGGGCCAGGGTGTCGGGCGCGACGAAGGCCCCGGCGTTTTCTTCCACGCCGTCGATGCCGTCGGTGTCGGCCGCCAGGGCCCACACCCCGGGCTGGCCCATCAGCGCGCCGGCCAGGGCCATGCAGAACTCGCCGGCGCGACCGCCGCGTCCCTTGGGCGTGCCAGACGGGCGCTGACGCACGGTCACCGTCGTTTCGCCACCCGAGAGGATCACGCACGGCCGCGCAAAGGGCTGCCCGCGCAGGGCCACGGCGCGCGCCAGGGCGCCGTGCACTTTGCCGACCTCGCGCGACTCGCCCTCGATCTCGTCGCTGAGGATGTGCGCCTCGATGCCGGCGGCGCGCGCCGCTTCGGCCGCCGCCTCCAGCGACTGCTGCGGCGTGGCGATCAGGTGCATGGCATGGCCGGCGAAGACGGCGTCGCCCGGCTTGGGCGTTTCCAGTGCGCCGCTTTCGAGCCGTGCGCGCACGGCGGCGGGCACCTCGATGCCGTAGCGGTCGAGGATGGCCAGCGCATCGGCACAGGTGGTGGCGTCGGGCATCGTCGGGCCGCTGGCGATGACGGCCGGGTCGTCGCCCGGCACGTCGCTGATGGTGAGCGTGACCACCTGCGCCGGCGCGCAGGCCGCCGCCAGCCGGCCGCCCTTGATGCGCGAGAGGTGCTTGCGCACGCAGTTAATCTCGCCGATGGGGGCTCCGGATTCGAGCAGTTGCCGGTTGATGCGCTGCTTGTCGGCCAGCGTGAGGCCCTCGGCCGGTAGCGTGAGCAGCGAGGAGCCGCCGCCCGAGATCAGGCACAGCACCAGGTCGTCAGCCGTCAGGCCCTCGGTCAGCGCCAGCATGCGCTCGGCTGCCTTCAGGCCGGCTTCGTCGGGCACGGGGTGGGCCGCTCCCACGAGCTCGATGCGCTGCGCCAGGCCCGCGGGGCGCGGCGGGATGTGGTGGTAGCGGGCGACGACCAGGCCGTCGAGCGGCGCGTCCTTCGGCCACAGCGCCTCCAGCGCATGGGCCATCGAGCCGGCCGCCTTGCCGGCGCCGAGCACCAGCGTGCGGCCCTTGG
The DNA here is from genome assembly GCA_964633425.1 of uncultured Candidatus Saccharibacteria bacterium. Classification (GTDB taxonomy): domain Bacteria; phylum Patescibacteriota; class Minisyncoccia; order Phycocordibacterales; family UBA2100; genus UBA10103. The sequence continues at coordinate 15,386 of CAZWFX010000036.1, read as the reverse complement.
GCGGCGCGGGCAGGAAGGTCTCCATGTTCTCCAGCGGCAGCGCACGGCGCACGGCCGCGCGGTAGAGGTGTTCGAGGAATGCGCGCGGCTTGAGAGCATCCTTGGCTTCTGCGCATGGCTGCCGGCGCTGGCGGATGTCGTCGCGTGCCGCCAGCAACTGCGCGATACCGCGCTCAGCGTCGAGGATGCTCTTGCGCTGTACTTCGGTCGGGTGCGCGGTGAGCACCGGCGAGAGGTAGCTGTGCGTCAGCGTCTGCACCACCTGCGCGTCGCTGATGCCGGCCTGGCGGATGCGCGCCAGCGCCACCTTCAGGCTGCCCTCGATGGCCTCGCCCGCGGGCTCGGCCGCGGTGCGGCGGCGGATCTGGTGGCGGTCCTCGGCCAGGTTGGCCAGGTGGCTGAAGTAGGTGAAGGCACGGATCACGCGCACCGTCTCGGCGGCCGTGAGGTCCTCGAGCAGTTGCTTGAGCGCGCGGTCGGCCGATGGGTCCTCGTCGCGGCGGAAGGCGACCGAGAGGGTGCGGATCTTCTCCACCAGCTCGAAGGTTGCAGTGCCTTCCTGCTCGCGGATCACGTCGCCAAGGATGCGGCCGAGGAGACGGATGTCCTCGATCAGTGGCTGGTGGTTGTGGCTCAATCCCCGCTCCTGCGCTTCACCGCATAGGCCTGCGGATTGAGGAGATTGGCGGCAGGCGCACCGCTGAAATGCGAATGGATGCCGTCGAGCGCCAGCATGCCCATGGCGGTGCGAACCTCGTGCGTTGCGCTGCCGATGTGCGGCAGCAATGTTGCATTGCTGAGCTCCAGCCACCGTGCATCGATGTTCGGTTCCCCGCGATACACATCCGTGCCGATGGCTCCCAAGCGCCCTTCCTGCACCGCTGCAAACAACGCAGTCTCGTCCACCAGATCTCCTCGCGCGACATTCACGACTATCGCCCCGCGCGGCAGCAGTGCCAGACGCTGGGAATCGATGCTGCCCCTGAGCTGCGGGGTTGAGGGAGCGCAGATGCAGAAAATGTCACTCGCGCTCAACAGGCTCTCCAGGCTCTCATGGAACTGAGCGCCTCGCTCCTTGTCTTCCGCCAGCCGCGTGCGATTGTGGTAGTGCAGACGCAAGCCAAATGCAGTTGCGCGCAGCGCGATCGCCTGCCCGATGCGTCCCATCCCGAAAATGCCCAGGCGAAGTCCGCTCAGAGATCGGCCAAGAAACAGCGTCGGCGCCCATCGTCCCCACTCGCCGCGTCGTAGCGCGGCTTCAGCCGATGTCGTCCCACGGGCCGCAGCGAGGACCAGGAACAGTGCAAGGTCTGCGACGGCATCCGTGAGGACATCCGGTGTGTTGAACACAGGCAGCCGCCGTGCCGTCGCTGCGTCCAGATCGATGTGATCGTATCCCACGGAGTGGGTTCCAAGGACCTCGACGCTGGCAGGCAAGCGGCTGATGCGTTCTGCATCGAGCTTGTCGTCGGGCATGATCAGAACCGCCTCGAAGCCGCTGGCCACATCCAGCAGTCGGTCTCCGATGGGATCGGCTTCACGCCAGAACTGCGCGTCGAACTCCGCACTCGCTCGCTCGACGACCGCGTCCGTCGGAACGCCCGTCACCAGCAACCTGCGGCGCCGATTCGCGCCGTCTTCAGTTTTCGAAGTCATTCATGGTCCTCATAGGTTTCGACTGCCCACCAAGGCAATCCAAAGGGGGCACAGCGCAAGAAACATCACGGTCGACACGAGCACCGCTCCGGCCGCCACGTCCCCCTCGGAGCTGAACCGCTGCACGTAGATAGCGCTCACCACAGCCACTGGCATGACCAGTTGCAATGCGACCACGGCCGCCGTCAACGGCGGCAGTCCGAGCAGATAGACAACCGCCGCGCCGCCGAGCAGGCCTGCCAGCAGGCGTATCGCGCCTAGCACTGCCCCACGGCCCAGGCCGCTGCGAGATACCGTTGCCAGCGCATAGCCGAGACTGAGCAGCATCAGTGGCACGGCGAGTGAACCGATCAGGCGGGCGGATTCCAGCACCGGGGTCGGCACGGGCATTGCACTGGCGCGCGCAGCCAGTGCGAGTACGCAAGCGATCGCGACCCCCTTGGGCCAACGCTGACCGTGGACTCCACCTCGGCTGGTGAACCAGACGCCCAAAGTGTGCTGAACGACCGAGTTGACGGCAAAGAACGTGATCGCCACGGCCATGCCGACCTCGCCGAACACTAGATAAGCCACGGGCAGGCCGAGGTTGCCGGCATTCGGAAAGGTCGCCGCCGCCGTCAACGTGCGAACCGGCAGCTTGAACACCGCAAGGGCACAGCTGCTGGCTGCAGCGGCCACCGACAGACCGACCAGGGCAGCGACTCCCACCTCCAGCAGACGCGCATCGTCGAGCTTCGTGGTCACCAGGGTATGGAACACCAACGCCGGCGTGCTGACCACTGTGGCCAAGTGCGCTACGAACTCCCCGGGGTAGGACTTTCCAGAACGTCCCCAGAACGCCCCGACGCTGGCGCAGCATGCGACGGGCAGCAGCAGCGAAGCGATGTGGGCATAGGCCGCCAGCCAGCCCTGCCCCGTCATACGGCGTATGGCGACAGCAACGCGCCCAGGCCAGGCGTCCCCGCCCCTGGATAATCAGCCAGGAGCATGTCGGCCGCCCGCTCGGCGATCATCAAGACCGTCGCATTGGTGTTGGTGGAGGTCACCGCCGGCATGACCGAACCGTCGATGATGCGCAAGCCTGCAACGCCGTGGACACGCAGCCGCTCGTCGACCACGCAACCGGCTGCTGCATCCGGGCCCATGCGGCAGGTGCCGACACCGTGGTACACCGTGGAACCGTTGACCCTCGCATACTGCAGCAAGGCCTCGTCGTCCCCAGCCTGTCCGCCAGGCAGGGTTTCTTCCACCACATACCGCGCCAGGGCGGGTTGCTGCGCCAGGGCACGTCCGATACGCAAGCCCGCCACCACCGTCTCGCGGTCCAGGGGGTGGCTGAGGTACTTGGGGTCGATCAGCGGTGGTTCGTCATTCTTCGCGGATCCGATGTGCACGCTGCCCCGGCTCTCCGGCCGCATCTGCCACACGCCGAGCGAAAGACCAGGCAGGTCCTCGAGTTCCCCGATCCGCCCCTCCTTGAAGCTGCCTGGCGCGATCACGAACTGGACGTCGGGTCGCTCCACTAGACCCGTGGAGGCAAAAGCGCCCACAACGGCTGCGCTGTAGGTCAGGATGCCACTGCCGGACACGACGTACTTGGCGACCTCGCTCGCCAAAGCCGTTCCGTGCGCACGCTCGTTCGCGGTCGCGATGCCCTGGATACGAAAGCACAGGCGCGTGACGTAGTGGTCCTGGAAATTGGCTCCGACTCCGCGCAACGCAACCTGGGTCGGCACGCCTGCGTTGTCGAGGACGTCGGGATCACCGATGCCGCTCATCTCCAGCAACCTCGGCGTGCCGATCACGCCCGCGCTCAGGATGAGCTCCTTGCGCGCCTTTAGCACCACGATGGCTCCGTCAGCGCGCATGCACTGCAGCCCGACCGCGCGACGTTGAGGACCTTCACCTTCCATGAGAACCCGAAGGGCCCGCAGTTCGGTGTGAATCATCAGATTCCTTCTGGACGCGACTGGCCAGAGATAGCCTCGTGCGGCACTCGACCTCACGCGGCCATGGCGGGTCTGCTGGTAGTACCAGATCGACGGGCCGCGCGGGTCCGCGTTGGGATCATCGAGGAACTCAAGGCCCAGCTCGCGGCCGGCCTCGACGACAGGCGCGCAGACGGCAGGCGGCGCCAGCACTCGCGTGACCATGATCGGACCGTCGGCGCCTCGGCGGGGGTCGATCCCGTCCTGCCAGGTCTCACTGCGCTTGTAGTAGGGCAGGCAGTTCAGGTAGTTCCACCCTGCCGCACCCATCGACTCCCAGGTGTCGATGTCCGCCGCGAACGGCCGGACATAGAGCAAGCCGTTGATCGAACTCGAGCCGCCCAGCCCCTTGCCGCGCGGAAAGAGGATGGGCCGGTCAGCCGTATCCGGATGCGGCGCGGTCCGGTAGCTCCAGGTCACGCCAGGATGATCGAGCAGCCGCATGAAGCCGGCCGGGATGTGGATCATCGGATGCCGGTCCCGGCCGCCCGCTTCCACCAAGGCCACCTGTTGCGAGCCATCGGCCGACAGGCGATTGGCCAGCACGCAGCCTGCCGTGCCCGCGCCGACGATCACATAGTCGGCCGTCACTTCCTCATGGGGTCGGTTCACCATCTCAGCGCCCCTTTGCCTCGTCATGCACGGCGGCGTCGTCCAGGCGCGAACCCCTCACCACGCCATGGCTCGTGAGCCCATCGATCTCCTCCTGCGAGAAGCCGAACTGCCGAAGCACCTCTGCACTGTGCTGTCCGAGGACGGGCGGTGGGTGGCGAACCTGCGTGGGAGAGCCATGGAAGTTGATGGGATTGGCCAGATTGGTCAGAGGCCCGGCGACCGGATGGTCGAGGTGGAGCACCGCCCCTATATGCTTGATCTGCGGATCGGCGGTCAATGCCGTGTGGTAGTCCTGCACGGCCGCGCTGGGAACATCAGCCTGCGACAGGGCCTCGACCCAGTGCGACGCTGGCTGCGTCGCGAAGATCTCTTCCAGGATCGCGTCGAGCTGCTCGCGGTTTTCGGTGCGGCGCGTGTTGTCGATGAAGCGCGCATCGGTCAGCAGATCGGCCCGGTCCAGCACCTGGCACAGGTTGCGCCAGAACTTCTCGGTGAAGCACGCGGCGAAGAAGTATTTGCCGTCCGATCCCTGATAGTTTCTGTAGGGCACCATGGTCGGGTGCCCGCTGCCCAGGCGCGCTGGTGCCTTGCCGCTGCGGATGGCCTCCCCGTCCCGGGGGATCGTGCTGAAAAGCGAGGCTCCCAGCAGCGACGTATCCAGGCGCTGCCCCGCTCCCGTACGCTCGCGATGCAGCAGCGCGGCCGTGATGCCCAGTGCCATCATGGCGGCAGCGCCAAAGTCAGGCAGCGGCGCGCCGAGGCGCACCGGCAGCCCCTCGGGCTCTCCCGTCATGTCCATCAGCCCGGCCACCGCCTGTACGATCGGGTCGTTGGCCGGCCATGCGGCGTAGGGCCCCGTCTGCCCGAACGCCGACGCGCTCGCGTAGATGATGCGCGGATTGATCGCGCGCACGGCCTCGTAGCCGATGCCCAGGCGATCGACCGTGCCGGGCCGGAAGTTCTCGACGATGACGTCGGCAGTCTGGGCCATGCGCAGGAAGACGTCGCGGCCTTGCGGCGACTTCAGGTCCAGGCGCATGCTGCGCTTGTTGCGGTTCTGGGACATGAACTGCACGCTCTCGCCATGGACGAACTGGTTGCCGAGATCGCGGGCGAGGTCGCCGCGCGCGGGTTCCTCGACCTTGATCACGTCAGCGCCCATGTCGCCCAGGAGCATGGTGCCGACCGGACCGGCTGTCATGACGCTCAGATCCAGGACGGTGTAGCCGCTCAATGGCAGCCTACTGCCGGTTTCCTTGCTCATACTCGTTGTCTCCGTTCTTCGAACTTACTGTGCTGCCGGGTAAGCCAGGGGCGTGAACCGGCTCGCGCCGCTTTCGGACCGGGTCTGCACAAAGGCAAACCCGAAGGCCGCGTCGTCGCGCTCAGGAAAATCGGTACGCAGGTGGCCGCTGCGAGTCTCCCGGCGCGCGAGGCAGGCCTCCAGGATGACCGCGGCGGTAGTCGCCATGTTCTGAAGCGTCAGCACACGCGGCAGAGTCGACGGATCTGCGCCGCCCCCTTGTGCCAGCTGCGTTTCAAGGTCGCGGGCCTGGACCAGCGCCTCGGAAAGACCGGCCTCGTTCTTCTCGACCAGCGCGTGGCGTTGCATGACCTCCTGCAGGTGCTTGGCACTGCCCTCGACGTCGATTTCGCGATTGGCGGCCAGCGCGGTCGCCAGACGCTGCACGACCGCTTCGCCTTCGGGGGAAGCAAACGCCCGGCTGCCCAGTGCTTCACGGCCCGCCGCATCGCCGGCACGGTGGCCGAACACCTGGCCCTCGGCCAGCGAATTGCCCCCGGGCCGGTCGGGGCCACGCACGCCGCCAGCCAGTTCCCCGATCACATGAACACCGGGGATTGTCGAGCGCGCATCGGCATCGACCATGCGCACGCCTCCATTGAGGCACTGGAAGGCGATCCCGACCTCCATGAGGTCGCGCTGTGGGTCCACGCCATTGGCCTTCATCCATCGCATCGTGTTAGGGATGGTGGCCTGCAGGCGGTCGGCGGCCACATGCGCCAGCGAGAAGTTCACGGCACCGCGGCCGGTGCCACGGCCAGCGGCGATCTCTGAAGCGATGGCGATGTCCAGGTAGCGCGAGACATTGCTCACGGTGAAGGGGAAGACCTTCTCGTCCATCACCTCCTCCTCACTGACCCCGGCCGGCAGGTAGTCCTTCAGGAAGGCATGTCCCAACGAGTTCGTCATCTTCGGGTGAAGCACGAAGCACGACTTCGAGAACAACTGGACGTAGGGATGGATCAGGGCCGGGCCGAACTGGTGGAACTCCATGTTCACCAACTCGGCGCCTGCGCGGTACATCACGGCCTGGCCGTCGCCGGTCATCTCCGCCGTGGAGACCTGTTGCGAGAAGATGCCGTGGGCACCACCCGTCCCCAGGACCACGGCCTTCGCCCGCACTACGATCCATTCGTTCGATTGCGCGTCGTAAGCCAGCACACCGGCCGCGCGGCCGGACGCATCGAGCACCAGATCGACCAAGGCCGCCGGCGCTCGCACTCGCACGCCTTGGGCGATCGCTTGCTCGTTCAGCGCGCTGACGAAGGCCTTGCCGGTCTTTCCGGACACGCCCAGCGCCCGTGCATAGCTGCCGAAATCGCTGCGGATCAGCTTGTAGTCCGACGCGTAGCTGCCTGGAACGCTCTCGGCCGGAACCCGGTCGAAGGCAACGCCCAGTTCGATCAGATCGGCGATCCGCTTGGGTGCGTCCTCTGCCAGGACCCGCACGAGGTCGCGGTCGATGAAGCCGCTGGCGGCCGCCATCGTGTCGTGGTAGTGCACCTGCGGGCTGTCGGCGGTGTCGCCGTAGCCCGAGGCCCCCATGCTCATGATCTCGCTGGCACCATGGACGGTGCTGCCACCCGTGCCCAACGGGGCCTTGGCCAGCACCAGCACGTCGGCGCCGGTCAGCCGGGCGGACAACGCAGCGCGCGACGCCGCGCCGCCGCCGCCCACCACCACGACATCCGCTCTGTCTTCCGCTACCTTCAGGCCCAGCCACGTCAACTGTTCGGTAATGCTCTTTGCCATGTGTGTCATCCCCTGAGGCTGCGCGCAACGATGTTGCGCTGGATCTGGTTGGTCCCACCGAAGATCTGGAAGAGCTTCGATTCGCGGTAGTGCCGCTGCATCGGATATTCCATCGCGTAGCCGTTGGCACCCATGATCTGCAGACCCTCGGTGGCCACGCGCACATAGACGTCGGATGCGAAGTACTTGGCCTGCGACGATTCAGCATCGCAGGGCTGCCCATCCGCGAGCAGTCGCGCGGCCCGATAGGCCATCATCCTTGCCGCATCGACCTGCGTCTGCATGTCGACGATCATGTGCGAGACGGCTTGGAAGTCGAACACGGGCTGGCCGAACTGCTTTCGGTCCAGCGCATACCAGCGTGCCAGATCCACTGCCGCTTGCGCTGCGCCTGCACACATGGCCGAGAGCGCGACACGCTCCTTGGCCAGCACGGCGGTCAGCCGCTTCCACCCCATGTGTAGTTCGCCCACCAGCAGGCGTCTGGACACCCGAACGCCCACGTAGTTCACCTCGCACGTCCGGATCGCGCTGCCGCCCAGGAGGTCGATCGGCCGGATTTCCAGGCCCGGCGCGTCGGTGGGCACCAGCAGCAGGCTGATGCCCTCGTGCTTCTTGGCGTCCTTGTCCGTGCGCACTGCGGTCAGGATGTACTTGGCCTGCAGGGCACCGGTGATCCACATCTTGGTGCCGTCGATCACGAAGTCATCGCCGTCGATCGTGGCGCGCGTGGTCAATGAGGCGGCATCCGAGCCGGAACCGTTCTCGCTGAGCGCGAACGCCAGCCAGCCGTCCCCCTGGGCCAGCGCCGGCAGGACTTCCGACTTGATCTCCTCGGAGGCGAAGCGCGCCAGCGCCCCGCCGACCATGTTGATGTTGGCATTCCAGAATCGACTCAGGGCCACGCTGTAGTAGGCGGCAACCTCCAGGAAGGCGGTCATGTCCATGTAGTCGCCGATGCCGCCGTAGGCTTCGGGCAGCGTGAGCGCGAACCACCCCTGCTCCACGCCGACGTCGATCAGTTCCTGGGGAAAGCGCTTTTCCTCATCGCACTTGCCGATGTAGTCGGGGCTGGCGTGCTTGGCCAGCACGCGGTTGACGCTGCGGCGGAACTCGAACTGCTCGTCGCTCAGGTAAGGCCGAAGGTCTGGCCGATCGAGCATGGCCAGCGTGTATGCAGAATTCATGGTTGTCTCGCTTGGTTTGTTCTGCGGTGCCCGTCAGGCGACCGCGCGCGCCGTAGCAGCCAGTTCGATGCTGCGTAGCCGGGTCGATCGGCTGCGCGCGCCGGCCATGAGGAAGGCCAGGTCGGAGCCGCTCAGGATGAGCCGCGCGCCCTTTTGGATGTACTCTTCCATCAGGGCCTCGTCATAGACGCCGCCGACCCCGCAAGCCTTTCCATGGCGCGTGCAGGCGGCAAACACCTTGTCCAGCGCAGCCTTGACGTCGGGGTGGCCCAGTTGGCCTGGCACGCCCAGTTCCGCTGCCAGGTCGGTGCATCCGACCAGCAGTGCATCGATGCCCGGCACGGCGGCGATCTCGTCCACGTTGTCGCGGCCCTCGACCGTCTCGATCATCGCTACCAGCAGGGTTTCGCTGTTGATCAGTGAAACCGTCTCAGGTACCGGCAGCGACATGAAACGGGTCTGCGGCAGGCCGCCCGGGATCGAGCGGTGACCCAGCGGCGTGAACCGGCAGAAGGACACCAAGGCACGCGCCTGCTCGGCGGTGCTGACGTGCGGCACCACGATGCCTTGCGCGCCCGTGTCGAGCAGGCGGGTGCTGTGGAACGCGTCATGGGCGGGCACACGGATCATGGGGGTGATGCCAACGCCGAGCGCCGCCTGGCAGATCTGCGCTGCCGTGTCGATGCTCATGGAGTTGTGCTCCATGTCGATGAACAGCCAGTCGAAATCGCAGCTCTTGGCGATCTGCGAGATGTCGACCGTGCGGGCCTGGCGCAGGCCCATGCCGAGGGCCAGCTCGCCGTTCAAGAGGCGTTGCTTGGCGTGGTTGGGAATGACTTTCATGGGGTCTCCTGGTGCGCTGGGGGGTGGTGGGTCGTCGCTTGCCGCGTCATTCGGCATCGGCCGGCATCGCGACATTGATGAACTTGGTGTCAAGGTAGTCTCGGATGGCGTACGGGCCGCCCTCGCGGCCATAGCCGCTGTCCTTGGCTCCGCCGAAGGGGGTGTCGGCAGTGGACGCGACGAAGGTGTTGATCCCGATGACCCCGGCTTCGAGGCGGTCCGCGGTTGCATGGGCCTTGGCCAGAGAGCGGGTGAAGACGTAGGCGGCGAGGGCAAAGGGCAGGCGGTTGGCCTCGGTTACCACTTCGTCGAGCGTCGAGAAGGGCGCCAGCGTGCCCAGCGGCCCGAAGGGCTCGTCATTGAGCACCGAGGCGTCCGGCCGCAACTGCGTAAGCCATGTGGGCTCGTAGAAGTAGCCGCGCTCCGAGGATGCGGGTCGCCGCCCTCCCGTCATCACCCGTGCCCCGCCCGCAACAGCCTGTTCCACCATCTCCTCGATGGCGGCGCGGCGGCGCGCGGTGGTGAGCGGCCCCAGGTCCGTGGTATCGGCCAGCGGCGAGCCGACGTTCAACGCCCGCGTCGCCGCCACCAGCTTCTCCTCGACCTGCGCCGCCACGGACTCGTGGACGTAGAACCGTGTCGGCGCCGCGCACACCTGGCCAGCGTTACGGAACTTGCCTGCCGCGGCGAGGCAAGCGAAGGCGTCGATGTCGGCATCGGCGTGCACGATCACCGGTGCATGGCCGCCCAACTCCATGCTGACGCGCTTGAGCGTAGTGGCCGACTGCTGCACGATCTGCCGGCCGATGGGCACCGAGCCGGTGAAGCTGACCTTGGCGACCCGGGGATCGTTCATGATCGTCGGGGTGACCTCGGCCGGGCGGCCGACGACCAGATTGATGGCCCCCGCCGGAAAGCCCGCATCCTCAAAACACTTGACGAGAGCCATGGTCGCTCCGGCAGCCTCGCTGGACGGACGGATCACCAGGGCATTGCCGGCCGCAAGGGCCGGCGCCATCTTGCGGGCCAGGAGCAGCAAAGGGAAGTTCCAGGGCACGAAGGCCGCGACCACGCCCAGGGGCTCCATGTGCACCAGGTACCGATCTCCCTTTACACGGCTTTCGTAGCTCAGGCCGAACACACGCCGCGCCTCGTCGGCGAACCAGTCCACGGATTCGGCGGAGGCCTTGGCCTCACCGACCGCCTGCCGAACCGGCTTGCCGGTTTCCAGCGCCACTAGCCGCCCCAGCGTTTCGGCCCGCTCGTCGATCAGTGAGGCGGCCCGGCGCAGCAAGGCGGAGCGGTTCCACGCCGTCAAGGCGCGCATGATGCTGCGTGCCGCGTAGGCGGCGGCAATGGCCTCGGCCACCTGTGCCGCATCCGCTTGAGCCACCTCGCCCAGCGGCTCCTCAGTGGCTGGATTGAGCATGACGCATGCGTCCGCGGCGCCGCGGCGCCACGCCCCACCGATGAACTGTCCGTGGGAGGCGTAGAGGTCCTGAAGTTCCATGATGTGATCCGCCGAGCGATGAAGATTGTCGAATCATAACAATATCCACTAAAGTGTCAACACTTGATTTGGAAGTGTGCGCATATGTCATGGATTATGTTTTGTGCTGTAGACTCAATGAAAACTTTTTCTAAAAGCTATGAACAAAGCTGCAGTTCGAGATGCCGAGGTGATCGCGACACGGCTGGACGAGATCCAAGACAGGGTGCGGCAGATGATTGCTAACGGCACGCTCCAGCCGGGCGAGCGAGTCAACGAGCAAGCCCTGGCCGCAAAATTGGGTGTGGGCCGCAATTCGGCTCGGGAGGCTCTGCGCGCCCTCGAACGCAGCGGCCTTGTGCGCATCATTCCCAATCGAGGGGCCGAGGTTCGCAAGGTGTCGCTTGAAGCGGCGCTCGATCTGTACGACATCCGTGCCGGGATTGCTCGCACTGCGGGTCGTCTTGCTGCCACCCGGCTGGAGGCGGAGGAGGAGGGACGTTTGCTGGAGCTGCTGGAGCAGATGGAGGCTGCGCTGAACAACCGCGATGGTGGCACGTACCACCAGTTCAACAATGCCTTTCATGACCACCTCATGGCCATCACCAAGAACCCCCGGCTGATCGAGCTCAACAACACCATCGAGGCCGAGCTGAGCCTGTACCTGCGCAAGGGCGTTTACACCATGGCCCAGATGCAGCTGTCGCATGCGGAGCACTCCGCGCTCGTCGAGGCACTGCGAAACGGCAAGGTCGCGGAAGCGGCCGACTGCTTCGAGAGCCACATCCTCACCGGCAAGCAACGGATGCTCGACACGGTGACCCGCTCCGCTCCCCACCCATGAACGACAACACGACTCCGTCATGGAGCGCCCTCTCAGTGCGGGCAGGTTTGACGGCAGCAGTGCGCCACGTTTCCATCGACAACCCGCCGCTCGGCGTGCTGAACCAGGTCGTGCGCAAGGAACTGGGTTCGTTCTTCCTATCTGTTCAAGATGATCCGAACGTGCGGTGCATCGTGTTGGACAGCGGCCCGAGAAGCTTTTGCGCCGGTGCCGACCTGAGCGAGTATCCGCAGCGCTTCGACCCTGCGGTTGCCCGTGCGCATGTGCATAACGCGCACCGGATGATCCTCTCCCTGGTCGAACTCGACGTTCCGATCATCGCCTCCATCCGTGGCGCATGCATGGGCGGTGGACTCGAGCTGGCACTGGGATGCAGCTACCGCGTCGCTACCCGCAGCGCCATGCTGGCTCTGCCTGAAGTCAAGCGAGGCGCATGGCCGGGCACCGGAGGAATCGTTCTTCTTACCCGCCAGATCCGCCCGTCCCTGGCCAAGCGGCTGCTCTACACCGGCGAATCGCTCGACGCGGCGACGGCCCTTGCTCTCGGCGTGATCGACGAGGTGGTCGATGACGAAGCACTCGACGAACGGGTGCGGGCGCTTGCGGGCGAGATTGCGGCGCAGCCGAAGTCCTCCATCCAAGCGATGGCGCGGCTCGCCGACCGGACATTTCGTTCCGAGTTCCGTGCCCACCTGGAATACGAAGCAGAGTGCTTCGTCCACGCTTACCAACTGCCGGCCGCGCGCGAAGGCTATGAGGCCTTCTTTGAGAAGCGCGCACCCCAGTGGCGGCAGGACTGAGACGCATGTCGCAGTGACCAGGAATCGCTGACCATGTGAGCTTTTCAGGCGCTTCGCGCCAACCTAGCACGACTCAGCGCAACGCTGGTCGATGTCTTGTTCGCCTGAGTGAAGGTGGTTGGGTCGCTGGTCCCCAAGTCGGCGGCCATCTGCGCCGGGGGACATGCGGCCCTCCCGAACCAGTGTTGGCCCAGTCCAGGCGAGCCCATGTTTGAAATCGCCCGGAACGTCGCGCCCTTCTCATGCAGCCGGCGCTTCAGTGCAGAGCTTGCTTGCGAGTGGACGAACGCTTGTCCTCGCGAGCGCAGTGGCCACCACTCACGCGCAGTTGCCGCCACACCTTTGAACGACTCTCACCGCCGTGGGCGCGCCGCTATGGAACACGCCTTGGCAGGACCACATGGCCTTGAGCCATGCCACGCGGGAGAGCTTCGGCGCCACGACAGCCACCGCTTCAAGCCCGGCACGCGCGCCCGCCACTGATGCTGGCCTGCTGATGCAACGGCGGTCATCTGCACCGCATGGGGCAGCTCTCCTTCAAAGCATGCACTTTGCATTCATGTGTTGACACTTATGAATATGTGTGGAACACTTTTCACAAAAAAGCCCACAAACAAGGAGACAAACATGATGTCCTGCGTTCAACGAATTGCTGCCGCCTGCCTGCTGATGGCCACGGCGGTCTGCGCCTCAGCCCAGTCGTACCCCACCAAGCCCATCCGCCTCGTCGTGGGCTTCGCACCCGGCGGGGCTACGGACATCGTGGCCCGGATCTGGGCAGATGCCGCTAGCAGGGAACTCGGTCAACCTGTCGTCGTGGACAACCGCGCCGGAGCGGGCGGGGCGATCGGGGCCTTGGCCGTCGCGAAGTCACCCGCCGACGGCTACACGCTCGGACTGGCAACGGTCGGAACCCATGCGGCCAATGTCGCCTGCAATCCCAAGGGCGGATACGACCCCGTCAAGGACTTCACGCCCATCAGCAATCTGGCCCGCACACCCAACGTGCTGGTCATGAACATGGACGTGCCGGCCCAGAACTTTGAAGACTTGAAGACTTACATCGCCCGCAAAGCCTCCGGCGCTGTGCGTTACGCCACGGGAGGAACATGCGGCGTCCACCATCTCACGGGGGCGCTGTTCTCGTCCCTCATCGGTGCCCAATTGACCCACGTGCCCTACCGCGGCTCCGGCCCCGCATTGACGGACCTGATGGGGGGGCAGCTGGAACTGTTCTTCGACAGCATGCCTGGGTCGATCCAAGCAATCCAGAGCAAGCGCGCTCGACCCGTGGCCGTGGCCTGGCCCACGCGGCTAGCAACCTTGCCAGAGGTTCCCACCTACGCGGAGTTGGGCCTTGGCGCGATCAATGACGGCGTCTGGTACGGCCTGGTAGCCCCTGCGAACCTGCCCGGCAACATTCAGACGAAGCTCAACGCAATCACAAAAAAGGTCATGTCTCAGCCCGACGTGCAGGCGCGTGTCGTGCAGACGGGCTCCGAGCCAGTCAGTACCACATCCGAAGAGTTCGGGGGCGATATCAAGAAGGCCCTGGATCGCGCGAAGTCCATCGTGCAAAGCCAGGGCATCAAGTTCGACCAAAGCGGCAGCTAATTCTTAAACGGCGCTATAGCGTCACTTACTGGAGACGACCAATGATTCCTTCGATTCTGAAGTTCCCGCATCTTCGCTCTCTTGGCGGAGCAATCGGCGCAGGACTGCTCGGTATGGCGCTGACGCTCGGCGGCGGCGTCAATGCCCACGCGCAGGACAAGAAGATCCTGCGCATGTCCTTCGTGAACGTCAAGGAGCACCCGCATGGTGTCGGCGCCGAGCGCTTCGCCGAGTTGGTCAATGCAAAGAGCGCCGGCAAGCTGGTCGTCCGTCTGTACCCTGGCGGCACGCTGGGTAGCGACATGCAGATCGTTTCATCGATGCAGGGCGGGACGATCGACCTGTCGGTGATGGTGCCCGGCTCGCTGACGGGAGTCAGCAAGGAGTTCGGGATGTTCGACATGCCGTTTCTGTTTCAAAACGCCGGGGAAGCGGATGCCGTTCTAGACGGACCGTTCGGCGCCAAGCTCCTGGCCATCTTGCCCAGCAAGAACCTCGTGGGCCTGAGCTACTGGGACCATGGCTTTCGCAACTTCACCACGAGCACCAAGCCGATCAACACGATCGAGGACTTTCGTGGGCTGAAGGTGCGGGTCCAGCAGATTCCGATCTACGTGGACATGATGCGTGCGTTGGATGCCAATCCCGTCGCGCTGTCGTTCCCCGAGCTCTACGGCGCACTGGAGAGCCGTGCTGTGGACGGCCAAGAAAACCCGCTCACTTCCATTGTTGGCTCACGGCTGCATGAGGCACAGAAGTTCCTGTCCATCACTCGCCATACCTACAACCCTCTGGTCGTCATCGCGAGCAAGAGAACCTGGGACAAGCTGTCGGAGGACGAGCACAGGATCCTGCTGGAAGCAGCGAATGAAGCCAAGCCCTACCAGCGCAAAGTGTCCCGCGATGCAGAGGCCAAGGCCCTGGAGACCATCAAGGCGGCGGGCCTGAAGGTCAACGAATTGGCATCGGCCGAGGTCGAGCGGCTGCGCCAGAAGGTGCAGCCGGTCGCGGAGAAGCTCGCACAGGACTCGGGTGCAGCCATCAGCAAGGAACTGCGCGACGAAGTCGCCCGGGTACGCGCCACCGCCACGTCTGCCCGGCAGTGATGCATCACGCGCAGACGTTCGAAGCGCACGGCAACCGTGTGGGCTTCATCGGGTTGGGCCTGCTCGGCCTGCCGATGGCGCGGCGTCTGGCGACGCGCGGTTTCGCAGTGGTTGGCTGGAATCGCGAGGCGGATTGTTGATTCATCAGCACAACTGAGCCAGTGATCACGTCGAATACTGAGCCACTGG
>CAZWFX010000035.1:0-19149 GCA_964633425.1 uncultured Candidatus Saccharibacteria bacterium | reverse complement strand
GCAGTATCCCCCGCCCGGCCGGGCGGTGCAACGGACGTGCAGTATGGTCGTGGTCCGCCGAAGGGCGTTAAAATTCCCGCTGTCGATACTGCAGTGCCTCGAGCATGTGTGCTGGTTCAATGCTGTCGGACTCCGCGAGGTCTGCGATTGTGCGCGCGAGTTTTATGGTGCGATGGTATCCGCGTGCCGACAGTTTCAGTGTGCGCGCCGCTTGCATGAGTGTCTCTTCGGCTTTTTGCGAGAGGTTCGCGAGTGACTCGATTTCCTTCGGTCGCATATCGGCGTTCGTTGTCACATTCTGTGAGTGCTCGAAGCGACGGCGCTGCCGCTCGCGCGCGGCGGCAATGCGATCGCGGGCTTTCTGTGTCTGATCGTCCGACTGCTTTTTCTTCATGCCGAGCGCCTCGGGCGGCATGTCCCCTACCTGCACCCACATATCGATACGGTCCGCGACCGGTCCGGAAATTTTTCGCTTATATTTCTCGATTGCGTGCGGCATGCATGTGCAGTCTCGCGTTCCCGCTCTGCCGCACGGACACGGATTCAATGCCGCAACGAGCATGAAGTTCGCGGGGAATGTTGCTGAGCCGCGGGCGCGTGCAACGCTCACCTGGGAATCTTCGAGCGGTTCACGCAGCGCGTTTACCACATCGCGGTGAAACTCGGGGAATTCATCCAGAAACAGTAAGCCGCGGTGTGCGAGAGTCACTTCGCCGGGTCGCGGTATCGCACCGCCTCCGATGAGCGACGCGTACGACGATGTGTGATGTGGTGAGCGGAACGGCGGCCGTGTAACGGCGCCGCGCGCGGCACCCGCATACGAATGAATCGTCGTAACTTCGATCACCTCCGATTCCGAGAGGTCAGGAAGCAGGGCAACTGCGGTACGTGCGAGCATTGTTTTGCCCGTTCCCGGCGGGCCGTAGAGTGCAATGTTGTGGCGCCCGGCCGCCGCAATTTCGAGTCCGCGTTTCGCACTCTCCTGTCCGCGGATATCGCTCAGTGAAACGGTAACGTCGGATGTATCCGAACGTGTTCCCTTTTTTGCATACGGAGCGATCGAGAACGCGTGAGACGACAGGTGGTGCACGAGTTCGCTAAATGTGCGGACCGGGTAGATGGTGATACCGGACACGAGCGAAGCTTCCTCGCAATCTGCCTCGGGTACGTAGAGTTCGGTGAAACCTTCTTCGCGTGCGGCGAGTGCAATCGAGAGTGTGCCGCGGATCGGACGAACTTCTCCGTCGAGCGCGAGCTCGCCCGCAAAGAGTCTGTGTGCCGGATCGAAGACGAGCTGTTTCGATGCGAGCAGATACGAAAGCGCGAGGGGGATATCAAACACCGCTCCTTCTTTCTTGAGCTCCGCCGGAGCAAGTGAGAAGACTATCTTTTTGTTGCTCCGCTTCGGCGACTGAAACCCGCCCTCGCTGTTTTTGATCGCGGCGGCGATACGGTCCTTTGCCTCCTCAACCGCTTTATCCGGCAGGCCGACCACGGTGAATGCGTGCAGGCCTTTGATGATGTCGCATTCAACAGAAACGAGATGTGCGCTCGGCAGAGCCGGCTGGGCACTGAATACGCGCGCGAATCCTGATTCGATGTCCTGCATCGTTACAAAAGTATACCCCGCACCGGTGCGGGGTATACGGGCACATATGAACTGTCGCTCTTAGAGTTCTTCCGCGTGTTCCATGTCGGTGCGGGCTGACGGGTTCGCCTTCAGACGCTCGAGTGGAATCGGTTCACTGCAGACTTCGCAGAGACCGTAGACGCCCTCGTCCATCTTTTCGAGAGCCTCGGTTACATCGAGGTGCCGGTCTTCAAGTTCTTCGACGAGCGGTACATTGGTCGCGAGTTCTTCGATCTGATCAGCGACATCGTTCGGATCGCTCTCCTCCCCTTCGAATCCGGCGGACGACCCTTGCCAGTCGCCGGTGTCGCTTTGCACACGACCGTGCGCCGCAAGCTCTTCTTCGAGATTCTCTTTATCAATCTCGAGTGCTTCGCGCAGCTCTTCTAATTCTGCCTGAGGGATTTTGTTCATGGGACGAGTATACCCCGTCCGAAACGGAATTCCAGATGAAGGCCTACAGTCTGCGGCCTGCCTGGAGACGGCTGAGGATCTCCGTGAAAGTGTACGGGCTTTCAGCGATTACGAGGAGGTCTCGTGTCGGGAACGAGTAATAGAGCTGGATCACGCCCTCGTCGTCCTTCAGTGCACGGACATCGTAGTTTCGCATCACGAGGTCGGTGTACGGTCGCTCCACCTGGATGCCGTCAGCGCCCATCAGCAAACGAGGCACGGGCGTGAAGAGTGGTGAGAGATCCCCGTTGAGCGTTCGCTCCCATGTGAGCATGCCGTCGAATGCGCGGTCATAGGAATTGACCTTGATTACAAAGATCGGCGCGTTCTTGTCGACGGTGTGAATGCCGAGGAAAAAGTCGTCGCCGAGCGCGCGCATCAAATTCTCGGGCGGCTCCACGCCGATCCCCGCAAAGAATTCCGACAGTGTCGCGGCACGTTCTGATTGTTTGCCGTTTTGGTCGACGGTGGGCACGACGGGAACAATGTGCAGGAGTGATCCGAGTGTGCCGCTTGATGTGCGCATCTGCGCGAGCTGGGTGCGGAGTGATGTCGGCGTGTCCTGCGTCAGTCGGAACGGCACCGTCTGTTCTGCGAACACGATCGACGTATTCTTCTCGACGGCACCCGGTGACGATTGGACGACTGCAATGTAGTACACCGCGCCGAGCGCCGCGAGACCGAGCAGTACAAATACGATCACAGTGAACACGATCATCGGCACCCGACTCGGAGGGCGCAACGGTTCGGGTTCGACCATATGCTCCATGTGCTGACGCTTCTCCTGCTCGAGTGCGACGGCCTTTACGACCGACATTTTTTGTTCCTGTACGACGTGTGCGAGGTCCTGCTTGAGTGTGTGCACGGATGCGACGTGCATCTCTTCGTGAAAAACCGCCTGCGTCGGCACGGCTTGAGCGTTCGACTGGGGAGCAGCGGGAGCCGGCTGCGAATTCTCAATCACGTTCGCGGCGAGGACGTCGTTCAATTTCAAGGCGTTTTCGAGATCCGGTGAGGGTGCAATAGGTTTTTTGTCTGCCGACGGTGTGTATGACCTCTTTTCAGGAAGTTTGATCCCTTTCAAGATCTTTTGCATATCACCCGCGATTCTGTCCGGCGGTTTTGCGCGCGCGGCGGGGATCGTCAGTCCGACATCGTCGGCGATCGTGTCTCGTTCTGCGGGTGTGGGTGCGGTTGGGGCTGCGGGCGCGGGTGCGACCGGCTCGGCGTTCGGTGCTCGGACAGGTGTCGTTATGTCCGGGAGCTGCATGGGTTCGAACGCAGAGGTAATGAGCGGTTCAGCTGCGACAGGCTTCTGCTCAAACTTCGGCGGAGGCGGTACCTCGAGTTCGAGTTTGAGCTCCGGCGCCGCGGGCATTTTATTTGAGATCGGCGGACCGGGCGGCGTGACGAGGGGTTCTGTCGGTACGACGTCGGGATGCGGCATCATGTTAAATACCGGCGGATGTTCCGGAGACGGAACAGGCGCACCGGGTTTCCCCGGTACGCCTGTTTGACTCACCTTTTGAGGCTGTGTGTTAGATGCGTCGGTCCCTGTTTTCTCGTCGGCCATGATCACGACCATCGCCCTGTGACGGTGTGAGCCCCTTGCGTGCAGCCCACTCCGGATCAGCGGCTTTGATTGAGAGATTATAGCGTCCTTTCTCGTCGATTTCCTTTAGTACGACAGGAACAACGTCGCCGATCTGTACCGCTTCGGAAATATTTCCGATTCTGAACGGTGCGACCTCGGAGACGTGAACAAGACCGTCCTGATTCGGAGAGATCTTCACGAATGCGCCGAAGTCCATCATGCGCACCACCTGACCTTCGAATCGGTCTCCCACCATGAACTCGCGCGTGAGATCGGAGATCTCCTTGAGCGCGGCTTCTGCGGCGCCGTCGCGACCGGTGATGAAGATCGAACCGTCGTCTTCGATCGTAATGTCGTCTGCGCCGGTGCGCTCCTTGATGCCGTTGATTGTCTTTCCTCCGGGGCCGATAACAAGGCCGATCTGGTCGACCTTCACATGCATGGTCAGGATCTTCGGTGCCCGCGGCGAAATGTCTGCTCGCGGCTCAGCGATAGCACCCGTGATCACATCGAGGATCTGCATGCGGGCCTTCTTTGCCTGCGCGAATGCTTTACCCAACACGTCGAGCGGAACGCCTTCAACTTTCACGTCCATCTGCACTGCGGTTACGCCTTCGGATGTGCCCGCAACCTTGAAGTCCATATCACCATGGTGATCTTCCGGGCCCTGGATGTCGGTCAGCACGCGATACTCGCCCTTCTTTGCGTCGGACATCATGCCCATTGCGATACCGGCGACCGGTCGTGTGATCGGTACGCCTGCATCCATGAGAGCCAACGTGCCCGCGCATGTCGATGCCATCGAGGTTGATCCGTTGGACGCGAGTGATTCAGCGACGATGCGGATGGTGTACGGGAATACGTCCTTTGAAGGCAGTACGGCACGGAGCGCCTTTTCGGCGAGTGCGCCGTGTCCGATCATTCGTCGGTTCGTTCCTCCCATGCGTCCGGTCTCGCCGACCGAGAACGGCGGGAAGTTGTAATGGAGCATGAAGCTCTTCTTCGCTTCCTGGTATTCGATCGTGTCGATGAGTTGCGCGTCACCCGGGCCGCCGAGCGTGAGTGCAGCCAGTACGTGCGTAGCACCTCGGTAAAAGAGACCGGAGCCGTGGACGACCGGTGAGAGTGTCGCGACCTCTGCAAAGAGCGGTCGGATCTCATCCATTGCGCGTCCGTCGACACGCTTGCCGTCATTGATCGCAAGATCATGCACGTATTCGTCCATCTTATGTTCGTAGAGCGCGTCGATCTTTCCCGGCTGTGCATCGGGGAGCGTCGCAAGTACGTGCGACATCCATTCGGACTTGAGTGTGTTGAAGGCCTCTTTGTCGAGGATGCCGTTGTATTCGGCGATCTTCGGTACAAGATAGGACTGCCACATCGCTTCGATAACGTCGGCGACTTCCGCATCTTCGGGTTTAACGAAGCTGAATTTTTCCTTGCCGCGCTCTGCGATGATTGACTGCTGCCACGACTGAATCTTTTCGATCTCTGCACTTGCTTTCGCAAGAGCCTTCTCAAGTGTCGCTTCGGTGACTTCGTTTGCACCTACTTCGATCATGTTGATGAGTCCGTCTTTACCGCACGCGAGCAGGTCCATGCGCACACCTTCGGCTTCGCGCTCCTTGTAGCTCGGATTCACGATGAATTCGCCGTCGTCGGCGAGCTCGAGTCGCATTGCGGATACCGGGCCGTTCCACGGTATATGCGAGGTAGCGATAGCGAGCGATGCAGCATTCACTGCAAGCACGTCGGTGTCGTAGTCCTCGATGGACAGTACCGTGATGATCACCTGCACATCGCGTTTCAGTCCCTTCGGGAACAGCGGACGGATGGTGCGGTCGACGATACGACCCGAGAGGATCGCCTCTTCCGACGGGCGGCCTTCACGTCGCATGAAGCGCGATCCGAGGATCGCGCCCGCTGCGTAGAACTTCTCCTCGTATTCGACCGAAAGCGGAAAGTAGTCGAGATTGCTCTCGCGGCTTCCCATGACTGCGGTCGCGAGGACTGCCGAATTGCCGTAGCGCATGAGCACTGAACCGGATGCCTGGTCTGCCCAATCGTTAAACTCTGCTGTTAATGTCTTTCCCCCGACTTCGAGAGAATAAATCTTCTTTTCCATTGTGTGGATCAGATTACTGACCCCCGGATTTTAGGTCTCAAATCGGGTGTCCGTCTTGAGAGCTACCTATCCAAGGGTCACTATTAATGTATGCAGGCACTGTAGCAGGAATGTCGGGGACTTGCCATGAAGGCCGAATGTAGGCATAGTCCGAAACGGAACATAACGGGAGCAATGCCATGAAAGCCAATCGGCCTACGTT
Source organism: uncultured Candidatus Saccharibacteria bacterium (assembly GCA_964633425.1). GTDB lineage: Bacteria > Patescibacteriota > Minisyncoccia > Phycocordibacterales > UBA2100 > UBA10103. The sequence continues at coordinate 13,145 of CAZWFX010000035.1, read as the reverse complement.
CAAGATGCAGTCGTACTGGACTGCCCTCATCGCCGTCTCGCTGTTCACGACGGCCTACGTGCCGGAGACCCGCCACGGCAAGCTGATCTGTGTCGGCGTCGTCCTCGCGGTCAGTCTGCTCGCCTACCTGCGACGCGCGATCGCAGCCGGGCTCAGCGACGGGAAGTCGACTGTCTCGGAGTCCGTCGTCGAGCGGGTCCTGATGACAGTGTTCATCGCCGTGACCCTCGGTACGGTGTACTGGGCAAAAGGAGAGGTCATGATCACAATGCTGACGTGCCTCATTGCGTGTTCGGTCGCCGAAGTCGCATCGAAGCGTGCGCACGATCGCTCGGAACGGGACGTTAATACGACCCAGCTCGGTGTATTCCACCTTGCTCCTGTCGTGGTTGCGCTCGCGCTTGTCGGCGCATACATGGCAGGCGTCTCCGTATGGTTTGTCATCGGGTTTGCGGCGCTCACCGCTGTCTCGCACATGCTGTACGGCCATTCGCTCGACGAGGTCGAGAAACGGCCATCCAATGTGGTCTTGCTCGACGAAAGCGACGACACGCCGTCTACGGTGGTGCCGCTGCGCGCGGTCGACAACACGACTACGGCATCCTGATCTTCCATCGATTCGAACAAAGCCGCGGGGCGACCCGCGGCTTTTTCTTATGCACGGCTGTGCTACGATTCTGGCTCATGAGACTCTTTCTCTTCCCCGCTATCGTGACGATCGTCGCGTTCGCTGCCGCGTTTATATACGGAGGCCCGCAAGCGCTCTTTCTGGTAGCACTGCTCGCTGTGCTCGAAACGACGCTCTCGTTCGACAACGCCGTTATCAATGCAAAAGTCCTCGGCAACATGTCGCCGTTGTGGCAGCGCCGATTTCTCACGTGGGGAATTCTCTTTGCGGTGTTCGGTACGCGTTTCGTTCTGCCGATCCTTATCGTATCGGTTGCCGCGCTCCTCTCCCCGTACGAAGTCACGCGCCTCGCGTTCTTTGATGCGGCAGCATACGGGGAGCATCTGAAGGATGCGCATGTAGCGATCTCAGCATTCGGCAGCGCGTTCCTTATGCTCGTATCGCTCAAATATTTCTTCAATGAAGCAAAGACTATTCACTGGATCGAGGCCATCGAGCGCCGCATCTCAGGTTGGGGCAAGATCGAAGCGATCGAGATCGCAATGACACTCTTTGTGATGCTCCTGTGTGCACTCTTCGTTCCCGCAGAGGAATCGACCGCGCTCTTGATCGCGGGAATTGTCGGCGTGGTTATCTTCGTGGTTATCGAGGGTATATCGCATTCGTTCTCTCATGTACACACGAGTGTCGCGACCGGCGGACTCGCGCTGTTCGTGTATCTCAACATTCTCGACTCGGCGTTCTCGCTCGACGGTGTCGTTGGTGCCTTCGCGATCACCACACAGCTGCCGATTATCATCGCCGGTCTCGGTATCGGCGCGCTGTTTGTGCGCACATTCACGATTGCGCTCGTTCGGGCGAAAACGCTTTCGTCACTCGTATACCTGGAGCATGGCGCACACTGGGCGATCTTCGGTCTCGCACTCTCGATGCTTGCGAGCATTTTTGTTGACGTGCCGGAAGCCGTCACCGGTCTCATCGGTTTCATCTTTGTTGCGCTTTCGTACGTATCCTCCAAAAAGGCTCGCGCTTAGTCCACAAACAATCGTGCGAGCCTGATGTCTTCGAACGAGCGCTCCCCTTTGAGTGCCTGAAAGATCGGCGTGAGTGCTGTTAGCTTCTTTTTCTTGATGATAGCGATGATCGGTTTCAGCTCCTTTTGTTTGTCGGCTCCGAGCAGAGAACCGAGCGCGGCGGCCGGGAGTTTCTCTGAGCGACGGAGGTCTTCAATATGCGATACGATTGTGCCCGGCTTGAGCTTGCGTTCGATAGCTATCTCTTCGAGCGACAGGTTCTTGAGTACGAGCTCGAGCGTTGCCTCGTGCGTATCGACTTTCTCTTTGTGCGCTTCGGGCACCACGCCGCCGCGCGGGTCACCGCCGAGCGCGGTCACGAATGCGTCCGCGTACTGCTTGTGCTCGTCGGCAGGCATGTCGTCGAACTTTTTTCTCGCGGAGGCGGAGTTCAGTTTGAAATTTCGGTCCTGTAGTGCGACCTCGGGGTGGATCTGCAGTGCGCGCTCGTTGTAGCCGAGCAAATACAGTCCGGAGAGATCTCGTACGCGAGAGAGCGCAACGTACCCTTGCCCGTATTCGAACGCCTGCGAGAGATCAACCGCCGCACTGTCGAGTGTCATTCCCTGGCTTTTATGAACAGTTACCGCCCACGCAAGGCGAAGCGGTACCTGCGCCACGCGGGCAAGCACCTTTCCGCCGTCGGTCACAGACCACTCTGCAGGTTGTGCGAGGATCGTGCGGCCACTGTTGGTTTTGATGACCGGCCCGGCGTCGTTGAAGTCCACGACCTCTCCGAGGGTGCCGTTGGCGTACGAACCGTCGAGCGCGTTCTTGGTGAACATGACGCGCGCACCGAGTTTCAGCGTAAGGACCTCGGGCGAAAGGCATCCCCGCTTCAACGACTCCACTATGTGCGCGGCGCCCTTTGATACCATCGTGTATGTATGTCTTGTTTCGTCGAGCGAATCGAGGCGGTTTAAGTTTTCACGGTCGACGGAGGCGTTATGCGAATACAAACGCGCAGCTTCGTCCGGGAGATCCTCGAGTTCGTGTTGCCTTCCCTGCAGCAGGTTGTGGTGATCCTCGGTGACGTTGCCGCGACGGATAGCCGTCAACAGGCCGAGGAACTCAGCGTCGTCCTGGCGGTGTTGTTCCGACAGGTAGCACACGATGGGGTTTGCGGCAGTCCATGCCGGCGAAGTGTACGAGAATGATGTTTTCGGCGGTGACTTTTTTGCGACCGGTTCACCGTCGAACGAGATAGTGTCCGTGTCGGCTTCTGCCTGCGCGATTTTTTCGGAGGCAGAGACCGGCGGTAACTGAAAGAAGTCGCCGACGAACACAACCTGCATTCCACCCCACGGCTTCTGTGTCCGCTTCAGGGCGCGGATGGCCTGTTCAGCCATACCGAGCGTGCGCGCATCGATCATTGATATCTCGTCGATAATAAGCACCTTGGTGGCCTGCGCACGCTTCACGAGGCGCTCGCGTGATGTGATTTCGTCGATATCGTATTCAGTCAGGTGACGCTTCACACCGATGCCGGTCCATGCGTGGATCGTCATGCCGCCCACGTGCGTTGCGGCAATGCCGGTTGATGCGGTGATTGCCGGTTCAATCCCCCGCTCGCGCAGCCATTTTACGTAGGTGTTGATCGTGTGTGTTTTACCGCTCCCGGGCTCGCCCGTGAGAAACACATTGGCGCCGGTCTGCAAAATGGAGAGTGCGACGTCCTGCTTCATGCTCGGCAGTGTACCAAAACAAACAACCGCGCCCTGCGGGGCGCGGTTGTTTGTGATGATGATTACTTATCGTCGCGTGAGTTTTCGAGCAGTTCGTTCTGAACACCGATCTCCGACGAGTCTTCGGGTGCCTGCATGCGCGGAGCTCCGCGCTTCTGACCCCCTCGGTAGTTGATGAGGTAGCGTCGCGGGTCCTCGTCGAGGTCGAGGAAGTGATCCGCAGCCTCTTTGAGCTTACTCGACGTCGAGCGCCCGAATGACGCGACTTCCACCTGGCAGCCTCCGTGCACCTGAAGATACTTAACCAGCGGAATAAAGTCGCCGTCTCCCGTAAAGAGAATAACGGTATCGAGCTTCGGCGACATGGTGATCGCGTCGACTGCCATGCCCACGTCCCAATCGGCCTTCTTTGCACCGCCAAAAAAGACTTGTAAGTCCTTGGTCGTTGTTTCGATGCCGATCTTGCCGAGCGCCTCAAAAAAGCCCTTCTCTTCCCCGCTCTCCGTCGTGACTACGTATGCACGGGCACGAATGAGACGTCGGCCTGCCACGGAGTCTTTGAGCACGTTCCCGAAGTTAACGCGGGCGTGATAAATGTTCTTTGCGCTGTGGTAGAGGTTTTGTGTGTCGATGAAAACACCGACGCGCTGCTCTGGATGTTTGATGATTGCCATAAAAATGAAGAAATTCTACGTACTAAACGGTCCGACAAAATAAAAACGGACCAAAAAACCGTTGAATACCTATTGAGAATGGTCTCCCGAGGGAGTGGCGGCAAAAAATGATACAGGGCGAGCGCCCCGATCGACCGTTATTTCTTGAGGCCGAGTTTCTTCACGAGCGTGCCGTAAGCGCGCTTGTTGTTCTCTTCCAAGTATTTCAAATGCTTTCGGCGATCGGCAACGAGACCCAAAAGTCCGCGGCGCGAGTGCTTGTCCTTGTTGTTTTTGCTCAAATGAGCAGAAAGCTCCTCGATTCGTCGTGTCAAAATAGCGATCTGCACCTCCGGAGAACCGGTGTCGGTGTCGTGGCGCTTCGCCTTGCTGATCTCATTTGCCTTCTTTCGCTTCGTTAGCATGCGAGGAGAATAGCATATTAAATGGCTTAAAGCAAGGGCCCCGAGGCTTCGCGCCTCGGGGCCTAATACCCCCCAAAATAGGCCGTTATTAGGCCATATTTTGGATAAATGTCTATTTTCGAGAAATCGCGAGCGTAACCGTTACTGGTTGGCCGGAGCCTTCACATCGACGAGTTGGACCTCAAAAACGATGGTCGAGTTAGCCGGAATGATTGTCGCGCCGGTCTGAGGGTTGGTAACCGGTTTATCGCCGTAGGCGAGCGTCGGCGGTACTGCCATAACACGCTGACCGCCTACCTTCATGCCGTTCACGCCGATCTGGAAGCCCGGGATCATGTCCTGAGAACCGAGAACGAAGGTCAGCGGCTGGTTGTCATGAGCTGCTGAGCTATCGAAAACCGTGCCGTCGGTCAATTTGCCGACATACAATACGGACACCGTGGCGCCCGGAGTTGCCTCCGCGCCGGTACCCACCTTTACTTCCTGTGCCTGAACCTGGTCGCCCGCTGTCGGGGTCGAGGTGGCGTTCTGCTGTGCGGTCGCCGGTGAGGCAGAGCCGCCGCTCATAAATTTATAGGTCGCGTAACCGCCGAGGAGTACGACGATGAGGACGATGACCCAAATAACGATGTTTCGTGTGTTCATATCGACCAAGAATACCGCCTCACGTGTATCGTGCAAGGAAACAGGCATGGAAAACCCCGAACAGCGGCCACATCTGTATACTGCGACCATGGAGCCGCTTGCTTCGCAGATCCGCCCGAGGACCTTGAGCGAATTCGTCGGGCAGGAACACCTGACTGCAAAGGGTAAGCCTTTGCGTGTTGCCATCGACAAAAAAGAGTTGTTCTCATTCATTCTGTGGGGGCCGCCCGGGAGCGGCAAAACAACGTTGGCGCGAATTTATGCCAACGCGCTCGACGCAGAATTCCACGAGCTCTCTGCTGTTGAGGCCGGCAAAGAGGATATTCGACGCGTCCTGCCTTCAAAGGGCACACTCCTCAAGCATAAGCCTGTCATTTTGTTCGTCGACGAAATACACCGCTTCAACAAGGCACAGCAGGACTACCTTCTTCCCTTCGTGGAGCGTGGTGACATAACACTTATCGGTGCGACGACCGAGAATCCGAGCTTTGAAGTGATCTCCCCGCTACTGTCGCGTGCGCGGGTGTTCGTGCTCAACGGACATTCGGAAAAAGAAATGGAAAAGATTCTTGCGCGTACAAAGTTGAAAATGCCGAAGGATGCGCGTGACTGGCTGATACGACTCGCGCAAGGTGACGCGCGCCAGGCGATCACGGCACTCGAGACTGCCGAAAAATTGTACGGTGACATCACGATCGACTCGCTGAAAGAAGCGATCCAGTCAACGCATCTGCGGTACGACAAAAAGGGAGAAGAGCATTACAACACCGTCTCTGCGTTCATTAAATCCATGCGAGCGTCACAGCCCGACGCGGCGCTCTACTACCTGGCGCGAATGGTTGAGGCCGGCGAGGATCCCAAATTTATTGCGCGGCGCATGGTTATCTTCGCGAGTGAAGACATCGGGCTTGCGCAGCCGACGGCGCTCGTGGTCGCCAATGCGGTGTTTGAGGCTGTGCGGTCGATCGGGTACCCCGAGGCAACAATCAACCTGGCGCACGGAGCCGCATATCTGGCTCAGTGCAAAAAAGACCGGCGGTCGTACGACGGAGTATTCGCGGCACTTGCCGACGTGAAAGAACACGGTGCCTTGCCTATCCCGATGCGTGTACGAAATGCGCCGACGAAACTCATGAAAGAGCTCGGCTATCACAAAGGCTACAAGATGTATGACACGGAGTCCTACCTACCCGACACGTTGAGAAAGAAAAAATATCTCGAGGACGGTCCCGAGAGCTAGAGTGCGTTCAAAAATACCGCGAACGAATTGGTGAGTACTGAACTCCGGAATTCGGGACTGTCGCGGACAATGGTGTAGCCGGCGCGGCCGACGGTTGCTTGCGCGCTGTCGGTTTTCTCGCGAAAGGGATACGCGAATACTATAAGTGTCTTGCCGAGCTCCGCTTCGATGCGTTGCTTATCGCCCGTGATTTCACGCTCCAGTCCTGCTGTGTCGAGATCGGCCAGATGCAGGTGGTTGGCAGTGTGACCGCCGATCTCCATGCCGGACGCCGCGATCATGCGCACCGCACTCCAGTTCAGGTGTGCGCTATCCCCCACGAGGTCGCTCGGAATAAAAAAGGTGGCAGTCATCGCACGCGCTCGTAGCTCCTCGAGTGCGAGCAGCTGGCCCGGCAGCGCATCATCGAGCGAGAGGATGACCGGGCGCTCCGGTAACTGTTTCTGTTCGCGAAGCATCTGTGCCGACGAGAACGTGAGCACGGTGTACCCGTTCTGCTTGAGATACTCGAGCTCTTGTGCAAAGAGTCCTCGCTCCACTGTGTACGAATCGGCCGGCTGTGTAGTGGATGCGATGTCGTGGTAAATCAAAACAGGAATCGTTCTCTGTTTCGGCCACAATGCATATCCGATGAGTACGAACACGATACCGAGAAGTGCGAACGGATATCGCCACTGATGCATGCGCGCAGTATATAAAAGAATCGGGCGCGCGGAATTGCTTCCGCGCGCCCGGTCGATATATCTGAAAGATCAGTGTCCGAAGAATCCGCGAGCTTCGTTGTCCGGCAAGAGTAGCAATGGTGTGTCGTGCGCGATGCACACATCTTTCACCTCTTGGTCGCGGATCGACCCGCTCGTCGCCAGCATCGCATATACGCCCGCTTGTATCAGACGAAGTGGTCCATCGGCAAACGGAAAGAAGCTGTCCGAGTACGCGACGGCGTCACGGATTGCGTGACCCGCGTCGTGCGCGCGCTTGATTGCGAGCTCGGCTGCGCCGACGCGATCCTGCTGCCCCACCCCGTTGCCGATCAGCATGCCGTGTCGCACAAGTGTGATCGTGTTGCTGCTTGAGGTTGAGCCGATCGCCCACGCGAACGCCATGTCGGTGAGACGCGACTCATCCGGAAGTGGCCCAATGCACTCGGCACCGAGTAGGTGCGGCACGAACGTGTAGTTCTCTTGCTCGAGGAATCCTCCGCGGACATATCGAATTCGTCGGTGTGTATCGAGTGACGATGCGTCAATTGAAGCGAGCGCCGGATTTTCGAGCAGCACGCATTTGTCACCCTTCCCCTTCAGAAGCTCTATCGCTGTGGCAGTGAATGACGGCGCGATGACCGCAGCGAGCAGTCGCCGGACACCCCTGCTCTCGTGTTGCAGCAGGTCGGTGGCGATAGCGGCGTCGATTTCGAAGTTAGTCATGACAACGCCGCCGAAGACTGCGCGCAGATCTCCGTCGATTGCGAACTGCGTCGCGTGTGAGTCGAGCTCGCTGTATGCGCCGCCGCAGCAATTCCCGTGTTTCGCGGCAAGCGCAATCTTCCACTCCCGCGGCCTCGCGTTTTTCAACAGTCCGGCGATTGCGTGTGTGATTGTCTGCAACAGACGGTCGACGTCGCAGAGCGTGTTGTAGCTCGGCGCCGGGCCGGCGATCAGCTTGAACTTGTGCAGCGCAAGCGGGTCGTCCGATTCCGGCATGAGCGCGTAGTGCGACATCATCCCTTGCTGACTGTTCTCGGCCTTACCGATACGTTGTAGATCGGACTCGATCATCGGGTGGCTGACAGGACCTTTCATCGCATTCTCCCTCTGTGAACTGCCCTCTGTATCGCCTGAATTACGACCGAAGTCAACGTCGCACAATATTAGACATTGTTGTTGCTAGAATGTGGCAATGGCTGCCGACCTCTCCCACATGAAAACGCAGTTCTTGGAATATCTCGAGATCGAAAAAGGTCGCGGGGTCAAAACGGTCGAGAACTACGATCGCTATCTCAAACGTTTCTTTGATTTTGCAAAGGTAAAGAATCCTTCGGCGATCACCGAACAAATGGTGCGTGAATTCCGTATCGCACTCAATCGCTCACAGGGCACCGCAGGAACGATGAAGAAGAATACGCAAAACTATCACCTGATTGCCCTGCGCGCCTTTCTCAAATTTCTCCGTAAGCGAGACATCGAAAGCCTCAATCCCGAGCGCATTGAGCTCGCAAAAGTTGGCGGGCGCGATCTTGATCTCATCACTGCTGCGGAGCTTGAGCGCCTTATGAAAGGACCGACCGGTGACTCGCTGTCCGCACTGCGTGATAAAGCCATCCTCGAGCTTTTATTCTCGACCGGCCTGCGTGTATCAGAGCTCTGCAACCTCAATCAGGACCTGGACCTGTCGCGCGATGAGTTCTCGGTACGCGGCAAGGGCGAAAAGGTGCGTGTGGTGTTCCTGTCCGACGAGGCAAAAAAAGCGGTCGCCGCGTACCTGAAGAAGCGCGGCGATTTTGGCGAGGCGCTCTTTGTCGGGTACAGCAAGGCAAAGAAAACAAAAGATCTGTCGCGACTCACGCCGCGGTCAGTGGAGCGACTCGTTAAAAATTATGCGACCAAGGCCGGTATCACCCGCAAGGTCACGCCGCACGTCATTCGTCACTCGTTCGCGACCGACCTGCTTTCAAACGGTGCTGATCTGCGCAGTGTGCAGGCGCTGCTTGGTCATGCGAACATCTCCACAACACAGGTCTACACACATGTGACCGACTCACATCTGCGCGATGTGCATAAGGCATTTCACGGTAAACGACGGCGATAGGGACACACTAGAAAAGGCGGCACAAGGACGTGCCGCCTTTCTCCCCGAGAATGTGATGGAATGTGTTACTGGTTCGTTTGTCTGTTGAAAAACAGAGCCTGCGGACGAACGGGTCGCTTGAGTGTTGTGACAGAATATCGCGACTGCTGTTCAGGCTGACGGACACGGAACATGCCGACACTGTCACCGGATACTGCCCGGAACGCCGTCCACTCGCCAGCTCCCTTTTCGGACGTGGCGGCAAACAAGCTCATCTGACCATTGCTGAATCGGTTCATATATCGCGCACGCGAGCGGGATTTAGTGATCCGTCGTAATCAGACGTTTCATTCCCCCGCGTATACACAGTTATAGCTCGCGGCACGTGTAACAAAGATGAAGAAATTCATGGAGCTTCGCCCTTGGTCGCTATGGTAGGCTTTCTGCTATGAAACTCGCTACCTGGAACGTGAACGGTATACGTAACGTACACAAAAAGGGGTTACTGAGCGTACTGTTTGACCGCGAAGACCCGGACATTGTCGGGTTTCAGGAGACCAAGGCCGAGCAGCATCAGTCCGAGGTCGATCTCCCCGATTACGAAGAGTTTTGGAATTCGTCCAAAGGTAGAAAGGGGTATTCCGGCACAGCTATATTCACTAAACCGAGCCCTGAAGCCGTTCTTTATGACTTTCCCGAGGATATTGTCTCTAAATACCAGCTCGAGGATAAGTATGGAGACCCCAATGGCGAGGGTCGTATTATCGCTGCGGAGTACGAGGATTTCTACTTCGTGACCGTCTATACCCCGAACTCCAAAGACGACCTCTCTCGCATTCCGCTACGTCATAAGAACTGGGACCCTGCGTTTCTCGAGTACATGAAACAGTTGGAAGAAACCAAGCCCGTGATCTTCTGCGGCGACTTGAACGTCGCTCATACCCCGGACGACCTGGCGAATGCGAAACCGAACGAAGGCAAAAAGGGTTTCACCGCAGAGGAGCGCTCCGGGGTAGACAAGATGATCGAAGCCGGATTTGTTGACGCGTTTCGCCTGCACACACAGGGTAAAGGACACTACACGTGGTGGAGCCACTTCGCGAATGCGCGCGAGCGTAATGTGGGGTGGCGCATCGATTACTTTTTCGTCAGCGCATCGCTCGCTCCGCTTGTTACACGGGTAAAGATCCATGCCGATATCATGGGCTCGGACCACTGCCCGGTGACACTTGAGCTTGATTTATAGCGACAGAATAAAATCTGTGACCGATAGACGGCTCGAATGTCCGTTATCCACTTATACCCATAAGTTATCCACACCTGTGTCCTTTACGACTTCCTAAAGGACAGTATTATTACCAACGGTGGATCTTTAAGACTTCTCATTTGATTCTGAAAATAAATGAGATTCATAGGTACAAAGTACTCTCGCCTACAAAAATAAAGATGCCTCCGCATCTATTGGAGAAAAAGTACGTTTGTCCGAAGGATATCTCAAAGTTCTTTAAAAAGAATGGAATGGGAGTCAAAAAAATGTCGCCAGACGGCGGCAATCCGACTAGAGAGAAACGGGTTGCTACGTCTGGCGATATCTTTTTTAAACTTCATATCCGAAGGGAAGCTTCGGGCATGAATGGAGTTTAAAAAAGATATGGCCGGAGCGGGGTGAGGCTGGGGGCGGGGCCCCGGTCGCAAGGCCGCAGCGCGACGGCGCGAGGCATGGCGAAACGCTTTTTCAGCAGAAAAAGACATGTGGCCCTGACCGGAGAACCTAAAGGCCGCGAAAGCGGCCCTTTTACATTTCTAGCTGACGTGATGCTTCTTTCGAAGTGCCGCAATCGCGGCTTCGTCCTCCTCTGCTCTCCTGTCCTTCCCCTGTTCCCCTATCTTCTTCAGGTCGGCGTCGTTCATCTGCATCATTTCCTGTGCTCGCGACTCCAAATATACGGCTGTATTCTTAGATGGTTCGTCTAAAACCTCTTCCAACAGTGCATGCAATATCCATCCGATGCGCGGACCAGCCGGCTCCCCTATTTCAATCAGGCGCTTACCGTCGATGCCGAGCATACTGACAGATACGGGGTCACGAAGCGCTTCATCGATCATCGACATGTATTTGCGGAGTCGGAACGGGTGCGACTTCGGTCGGCCTGTCCCGATGCGGTCGCATACGCGCAGGTTCAGGAGGTCTCCGATGTTCTCCTGCCCTACCCTCGCGATCAGGCGGCGTACCGCTGAGAGCGTGATTTGGTCGGGGTCCGAGAAGAACATGTGCACTCGGACGAGCAGGGAGACCTTTTCAATGATCTCCTTTGGGTATTTCAGGTCGGCAAGGATCCGCTTGGCCATCTTTGCGGATACAACGTCGTGCCCATGGAAGGTCCAGTCCCCTTTTTCGTCCGACCACTCCCGTGTAGCGGGCTTTCCGATATCGTGCAAGAGCGCTGCCAAGCGCACGTCGAGCGCCCATCCCTGATCAGCTGCATGCTGCATGCTGCGAAGCAGGTGCTCAAATACATCGAACGAATGAGCCTGGTTTTGGGCACATCCGATACCCTCTTCGAGCTCGGGTATCACATAGGCGAGTGCGCCGAGCTTTTGAGCCATATACAGAGCCTGCAGGGGTCGGTCAGAGAGCAGAATGCGAGAGAATTCGTCGCGTATGCGCTCTTTTGATATTTTCCCGAGCTGTGCGGCATTCGCAGCAATTCCTGCCATAGTCGTGCCGTCTATCGCAAAGTCGAGTTCGGCCGCAATGCGGATGGCGCGCAGCATGCGCAAAGCGTCTTCCTCGAAGCGTTTGTGTGCATCACCGACGGTTACAAGTACTTTGCGCTCAATATCAGTCTTTCCGTCGTGCTCGTCGATGAGTTCCCCTGTCGACGGGTCGTATGCGATGGCGTTGATTGTAAAATCGCGACGCTCCAGATCGTCGTGCAGTGTGTCGCTAAACTGCACCTCGTCGGGGTGTCGTGCGTTGCTGTACTTCCCTTCAATGCGATATGGCGTGATTTCGACGACTTTGAGTTTTGGGTTTTCGGACTGTGTTACCACGCCGACGGTACCGTAGTCGTTTTCGTAAAAAGATTCTTCGTACAAGGATTGAATCTGTTCGGGGCGTGCGTTGGTTGTGATGTCCCAATCCTTGGGCTCTCGACCGATCAGGAGGTCGCGTACGCAGCCTCCGACAAGATACGCTTCGTATCCTGCCCGTTTCAGCGTCGCGTGAATGTCGAGGATTTCCTGCGGAACAAGAAGATCCTTGTGTGTCATGTGAGACATTGTAACTGGTTTGTGAAGGTTTGTAGTCGGGATTCGGTCAAGCGCTCAGTTTTGCGCCGTCGCGCAAAACCTCCGCCTGACCACGCTCGCACATCCCCTTCTGCTGAAGGGTCCCCGGTGCGAGCTTTCGAATCCCTCCGGGAGCAATCAAAGCACAAAGCCGGAGCTTCGCTCCGGCGTTTGGCTTTGTTTGTGCTCCCGGAGGGATTCGAACCCCCAATAACAGTTCCGAAGACTGTCGTGATATCCATTTCACTACGAGAGCAGTGGGGGTATCTTACCCTATCTTGAGCATTTTTAATACGGAGAATCGGTCAAGCGCTCGAAAAGTCCCCGGCCGGGACTTTTCTCCGCCTGACCACGCTCGGGCATCCCCGCGTGCTCGCGGGGCCCTGCCCTCGCCTTCGATTCTCCTCCCACCGCCTAAAACGAAAGAGAGGGGCTCCTCGCCCCTCTCTTTCGTTTTAGGTGCGGGTTGGCTCCTACGGAGCCCCCGCACGTCGTCGGAACGAAAAGAGAGAGCCTGCTGGCTCTCTCTTTTCGTTCCTCCTAGTGCGGGTACGGAGAATCGAACTCCGATCTCCACCTTGGCAAGGTGGCGTTCTACCATTAAACCATGCCCGCTTATCTTGATTGTCTACCCCACTCTCTACGTGGACGTATCATCCACCGAAACCATGCCCGCTTATCTTGATTGTCTACCCTACTCTCTACGTGGACGTATCAT
>CAZWFX010000034.1:12580-19277 GCA_964633425.1 uncultured Candidatus Saccharibacteria bacterium | reverse complement strand
CGACCGTGCTGGCGCTGGCCGAAGCCGTGTACCACGTCCGCTGCCGCGGATGCGAACGGTGTTACGGCGGCTGGATAGCCGGAGAATGTATCCGACCATGCCCCAATGTGACCGACGGCAGCCTCGACCCCGACCGTCTGACCGTGCTGGCGGACGCGCTGGAGGAGGCGGGGTGTGCCGATGCCGACCTGCTGATGCACCTGCGCGGCGAAGAGTGGCTGCCCCTGACGGGCGACGACGCGACCCGCTGGGGCTGGTTTCCCCGGCGCGGCCCGCACGTCCGCGGCTGCTGGGCGCTGGACCTGATTTTGGGAAAGGATTGATTGATGAGTACTAAGAAGGAAGAACTAAAGTACGCAATACTGTGCAACCCAGAAGACACTAGGTTGCGCCTGATATACGCCGACTACCTTGACGAGATTGGCGAATGTAACCGTGCCGAGTTCATAAGGGTGCAGTGCGAACTCGCCGACCAGTTGGACGAAAACTCCGAGCCCAGGCCCCAAGCAAGCCCCGAAAACGACAAGTATCAGGACGAACTTGAGGCAAGGGCTTTGGAACTATACGAGCAGTCTAAACTTGCCAAAGGTATAAGCCACGGCTGGATCGGACAGACTTTGCACCTTTTAGGTGGAAACGCTAGGTTTAAGATAGGCAGGGGTTTTGTTGAGGAAGTGACTTTAACTGAAAGTAGGTGGGCATGGTACGGTGAACAGTTGGTACTGGAGAACCCAATTAGGTACGTAAATCTAATTGATAAGATGCCAATGCCTATTCTACGTGGCGTGGAGATAAATGCTTCGGCCGCATACGAAGGCCAGGGGTCTTCGGGGGAAGAATTTAGTTGGAGGTGGGCGGCGCATAGGTTAGGCAGTGTTTATAGAACGGCCCCGTGCAGAGTGCAATTGAGGCTATTCAAACTACTCGGCAACCAGCTTTACAGGCACGGCAACATAAAGTGCATTTCAAAGGATTACAGTACACTGCAATCTGCTAAAGACGAGTTGTCCAACGCCTGTCTGCGTTACGCCCGCAAGAAGGCCGGGCTGAAGAGGATAAAAAACCTTGGCTCAATTAACAGTAAGGGTTAGTCATGAGTATTGGAAGTAGTAGCTCTAAGAAAGTAAACCTGTACCTTGGCATAGACCCCGGAGCCAACGGGGGAATGGCGCTTATAGACTCAAGGAGGCGCGTAATATTCACGCAAAGAATGCCGCCTATGGGAAAGCCTAGGTTGATTATCGAGCAGTTGAGGGTTGTAACTAATAGCGTTACCGTCCTCCTGTTGGAAAGTGGCTTGCCGTTGGAAGGGGGTAAACTGCGCATAACCTTGGAAAAGGTTGGCGGCTACATGCCCGGGAGCGGGGGAAACATAGGGTCAAGGATGTTCTCCTTTGGAGAGCAGTACGGCATGGTGAAAATGGCCCTGGCGGCAGAGGGGCTACTGAAGTACACAAAGGGTGTACAGCCGGCTATTTGGCAGAAGTATTTGGGGCTAGTGAAAGATAAGCCTAGGGTAAAAAAGCCCGTTGTCAAAGGCCGTATACATAAGGCGCCTACCTATACTCCTAAGCCCTTGGGGGATATTCTTCCCCTCAGAAAAAAGGTTAAGGATAATTGGAAGAATATGTTGAAGGATCATGCCATCAAGTTATTCCCTGATACTAAAGTTACTAGTGCAGTGGCAGACGCGCTACTACTGGCCGAGTATTGTCGGTTCATAAATGAGGGTAAATTCAGGCCGTAGGGTGTGGTATAATGTACTCACTGTTAATAACGAATAGGAGAAGTTAGACGATGACTGAAAAGCTGACCCCATTCGGACTGCATAAGAAGAAGTGGAAAGACGGTTGCGGCTCAAGTTATTGTGAAGGCACCAAGGTTTGTATCAGTCGCGGTAAGATACCGGCCAACGTGGTGTTTATCGGAGAAGCTCCGGGGGAGAGTGAGGATACCATCGGGATGCCGTTTGTGGGGCCTGCCGGTGATTTGCTGGACAAGATTATCGACAAGGCTTTTAGCCACTTTCCAGACCCCGCCTGCCGACCTAGGATACTGTTCACAAACATGGTAGGATGCATCCCCCGCGACGAGGAAGAAGGAAAGTTGAAAGAGCCGGACCACGATCAGATTCAACAGTGCGCCCCCAGGCTACAAGAGTTAATCATGTTGGCCGACGGCAAAGACCCGGGCATGGCAGCCAGGCTAAAGGGGTCGGATAAAGCCAAGTATCTGTCCAAACTAGGTTCCATTAAGTTGCTGGTGAAGGTGGGAAAAGTAGCAGACGACTACACCGACCCGAAGATGATGCACGGTATTCGCTTTCACAGGTCAATTGAGAGTGTGGCAATTAAACACCCGGCCGCTATAATCCGCAGCAACATTGCCCAGCGCGGACTGGACGTACAGAGGTGTGTACTGACTTTGATTAGTAGTTGGAGCGAGTATCTAGAGTCGGTTAATAAGTAGCGCTGAGGTTGTTTGACATGAAGTCTGCCACGTTAATCAAATGTCATTGCGGCAAAATTACGGCCAACAAGAGCGGGATTTGCGCCAAGTGCATCAACCCGGAAGGATACGTCGAGAAGCCAAAGAATAAGCGCGTTAGGGTCAGAGTGAAGCCTAAGAAGCCGCCGCATTTGAAGAAAAATCCTATTGACAACTTGTGGAAGGGGCAGCCGTTTAAGTACACGGAAGTCTTTGTCAAAAAGGTCAAGTACCTGTTTTGGTTTGAGAGTGTCTTCAACGGCCACGCGCCTACGGCTAGGCAAAAAGTTGCCGACAGGTGTGGGCTTGAGTACGGGCAGGTGGTTTACATTTTAAGTATTGGCGAAAGGAAAAGGGAAAATGACAAGAGAGTTCCAAGACCTTAACCACGCCGAGTGGAAAGAACTACTAGACGGAATGCAAAAAGCCCTCTACGAGTATTTCGAGTCAAGGGGAGTTGAAAAGCCGGTGTTCATAGCCTGCATCCTCAACGCGCCTGGATTGGCCCACTGGACGGGCAACATCGACAAGAACACGTTAAAGACCGTGTTACTGGCCGGCTACAAGCTACTTGAAACCAACAACGAAGTTGACATAGGCTAACGTCCGTGTTGTTTACAAAAGGGGTGAAAGATGGCGGCACTACCGATAGGCGACTACCTGAAAAAGCACGGGGTTGACGTTTCAAAGAAGCGGGAGGCGCTGTGGAAGGGGCCTGAAGTTGACGGCATAACCTTCAGCCTGTTGTCACGGTTCATCCAGTGCCGGGAAAGGTTTCGCTGCTACGTGGTGGAGGGGTTGCGACCGGCCAAGTCGTTTAACCACCGGATCGAGTACGGCCAAATGTGGCACGTGTGCGAAGAGGCCCACGCCAAATCAACTAAGCCCATTGGCGGTGCAGATTCGTGGAAGGTGAAGTTGCGCAACTACTGCCTGGAGTTAATGAAGCAGTACCCGGCACAGCGTAAGGAGGTTAACCACTGGCACAATGTCTGTTTAATGCAGTTCCCGGCCTACGTAGAATACTGGTCTAAGCACAAGGACGTGTTGGCGCGTAAGCCGCTGCTGCAAGAACAGGTATTCAGCGTACCTTACCACCTGCCGACCGGCCGCACCGTCATACTCAGGGGTAAGTGGGACAGCGTTGACTTGGTTTATTCCAAGAAGGATACTCGCAACAACGGCATATGGGTTCAGGAGAATAAGACCAAGGGGGACGTTAGGGAGGAGCAACTTAAGCGCCAACTTAAGTTCGACTTGCAAACCATGATGTACGTTGTTGCCATAGAAGCAAAGCAGTCGGACGGCAGTTTGTCTAAGTTTATTAGCCCAGATGGTTTGACCAGTAAGCTGCCAATTAAGGGGGTGCGCTACAACGTCATTCGCCGCCCTCTAAGTGGCGGCAAGGGTACTATCAAGCAGAAGAAGGCTACCAAGAACCACCCCGCCGAGACTGCCGAAGAGTATTACTGTCGATTAAGAGAGTACATCGAGAACGAGCCTGAAACGTACTTCATGCGCTTCAACGTGGAAGTGTCTCAGGCCGACATTGAGAACTTCAAGACTCGGTGTCTAAACCCGCTACTTGAGCAGTTGTGCGACTGGTGGGAGTGGATAAAGGCGGACCCGTTTGACCCTTACGGGGCTATGAGTAAAAACCACAATTGTTTGCACTGGCAACACCCGTTCGGGGTGCGCAACATGTTGGACGAGGGTGGTTCTACAGACCTGGACGATTACGTCCAAACCGGCAACAAGGTTGGGCTTACCAGGGTTGACAACTTGTTCTCAGAACTGGTATAATAGTTGACTGTTAATACGACTTCGGCGCTAACCAAAGGATTGACGATGCTGGTACTAACAAGGTTCTTGGGCGAAAAGATCATGGTGGGGGACGACGTTGAAATCAAGGTGGTTGAATTGGCAGGCAACAAAGTGCGCCTTGGGATAACGGCGCCGACCGACAAGAAAGTCTGGCGTGAGGAGATTTACCGCAAGGTGAAAGAAGAGGAGAAAAACGGTAATGCCTGAAGTGGTAAAACAGGGAAAGAATGGGCAACCCGGTAGAAAAGCGTCGGGTGCCGGCCCGAGCATACTGTCGCGTATAAAACAGGTTGGCTTCAACGAGGACGACGGGCTAAAGGTGTTGCTTTATGGAAGGAGCGGCACCGGCAAGACTACGACGTGGGCCACGTTTCCGAAGCCAATATTGGCCCTGGTATGTAGCGGCGGCAAGAAGCCGGGAGAGTTGCGCAGCATCGACACGCCAGAGTACAGGAAGACGGTCTTCACGGCAGTGGTGCAGAACTCTTCTGAAATTGCCGAGATTTGCAACAGCCCAGAGATAGTGGACACGTACAAGACCATCGTTCTCGACCACGCCACCGGGTTGCAGGACAAGATACTGTCCGAGATAACCGGAAAGGAGATACCAGAGCAGAAGAAGTGGGGCCTTGCCTCACAGCAGGAGTACCAGCAGTGTACCGCCCAAACCAAAGAACTGTTGAAGCAACTGCTTTCGCTCAACTGCAACGTGGTGGTTGTGGCACAGGAGCGCGTTTTTAATCAAGAAGAGTCTGGTCTGGCCAACACGCTGATAATGCCAACCATAGGTGCCGGATTAACTCCCAGCTTGACGGGTTGGCTAAATACCGCCGTTGACTACATCGTGTACTCGTTCATACGGGCCAAAATGGTAGTAACCAAGACCACGGTGGGGGAGGGTAAAAACGCGCAGGTGGTGGAAACCGTGGCCAGAGGCAAGGGAGTTCAGTATTGTCTGCGGGTCGGTGCGGACGACATTATCACCACCAAATTCAGGATGCCAAAGCGCACCGACGGCAGTGAAATGCCAGACGTGATAGTAGACCCAAGCTACGACAAAATCGTTAAACTGATTAGGGGAAGTGGCGGCATGGCCACCAAAGTTGTCAAGCCTTGAGCGTTGGATCAGACGCAAAAGTGGTTGACAAAAGGACTTAGAAAAGGTATAGTGTCTCTTCCAAGTTTGCAGTAGCCGTAAAAGGCAGAAACCGAAAGGTGAATCACACATGGCCGGCAAGAGCGTTATCTCGGTTCTGGCTCAGAAGTACAAGGGTTTCGAGAATGCAGTTATCAAGCACAAGGACGACGAGACGACGTATAGCAACTTCGGGGACTTGCCCCCTGGAGTTAACGGGATTGCTCAACTTAAGGAAGTGAAGTTTGACGTTGTGAAGGAGGGCAAGAACAACGCCGGGGAGTATTTCTTCAGCGCCTACGGCATCGTGGTTGAGCCGGTTAACTTCACCGACAAGGAAGGCAACAACCACCGCACGGCGGGCAAGCGCACTTCGGTAATCGAGATGCTGTGTCCGACCCCGAATTCCAAGGGGGCGCGTAAGACGGTCGAAGACCACATTAACTTCGTCCTCAACACGCTGCGCCTCTTGGGCATCGACACCTCCAAAATGAACAAGGCCGGCGACCTTGAGACGTACATGGCCGCCTTGAATCAGGCCAAACCCTATTTCCAGTTCCGCACCTGGCAGGGCAAAGCAACCCCGGAATACCCCGACCCCAAGGTGAATCACACATGGGAGGGGGTTGTGGCAAACTACATCCCCACCGACGAGTCTGAAGGGGGCACCGATGACGACACGGAAGCGGGGGCGTCTGGAAGTTCTGACGATGAAGGCGATTCGGATTCTGACGAAGGCTATCGAGACGACGACGATTTGGCTTCTCTCGGGGAGCGTGCTGAAAACGGCGACAAGGAAGCGCAGGACAAACTCAGCGCCTTCGCCAAGAAGGCAGGAGTAGACGCCAAGAAGGTCAAGAACGCCGACACCTGGAATGACGTTGTTGACATGATTAACGAGGCTTCCGCGCCGAAGGACGAGGAAGATGAAGAGGAAGAGGACGAAGGTGAGGAGCAGTCGGTTGACCCGGAAGTCGGCCAGATTTTCGAGTACAAGCCCTTGGGCAAGGACCAAAAGCCCTTGAATAAGGCCGTTGACGTGGAGGTTACGAAGGTCTACCAGAAGAACAAGAAGGTGGACTTGAAGAACCTGAATAGCGGCAAGGAGTACAAGAGCGTCGAGTGGGCCAAGCTGATCGAGAAGGACTAACACTAGTCCTAGTTGAGATGGCCACGGCGGCGGTTTACCCTTTCGCCGCCGTACCGTGGTGACAAGTTGGCCACTGGCTTGTATAAACAATCAGTGGCACT
>CAZWFX010000034.1:4528-12480 GCA_964633425.1 uncultured Candidatus Saccharibacteria bacterium | reverse complement strand
CGCCGTACCGTGGTGACAAGTTGGCCACTGGCTTGTATAAACAATCAGTGGCACTCGGGACTGTAGCTCAGTGGTTAGAGCGCCGGCCTTATAAGCCGTTGGTCGTGGGTTCAATTCCCACCAGTCCCACTAGGCGGTCGGAAAGCGCATCCAACGTGATTGGCTTACAAACAGGCGTTGTTTACCAGAAAGCCAGTCGAACTAGTGTGTTTTCCGGCCGCCTATTGTTTACCCTAGAGTATTAATAACAGAATGGGGGTTGTAATGGTTCAAATATGCTCCTGGTGTTTGAGCCTGTTGAGAATCACGGTAGGCTGTGCGAAGGTGTCTCACGGCATCTGCAAGAAGTGTTTTGACATTTTGATGGTAGAGGATTACGTTGACAACTCTTATGAAAACCTTTGGATTGACTTGGGGGGAGAGTCATAATGCCTGAACCTGGCAAGCCCACTAAGAGGCAATTGAACGAACGCACCATAGACCTTCTCAGGCGCATTAGGGCCAAGTCAGAGAAAGTCAAAAGTGACAACGGCAAGTGCATCCCCTGCGGGGGAACTGGCAAGAGCAGTAAGGGTGGCCAGTGTTACCCTTGTTGCGGCACCGGGGTTGCAGGCGAGCGAGTACGGAGGTTGTAAGAATGGTAAAGATTCTCGCACTGGACACAGAGACTACGGGGCTTGATCTTTACCACGGGGCGGCGCCATTCTTCGTAACCACCTGCGACAACGACGGCAGGCAACGGTACTGGGAGTGGGACGTTAACCCCATTACCCGCAAGATCAAGGTAGTAGGCGACGACGTTTTGGAGATAGCGGAGCTAATCAGAAAGGCCGACGTACTCGTACTCCACAACGCCAAGTTCGACTACACGGCGATGAAGAACCTTGACCCTAGGTTGGTCGAGCATTGGGACTGGAAAAAAGTAAGGGACACGCTGCTAGCCTCACACCTTTTGGAATCGAACAAGCCCCACAACCTGACCGACGTTACCGCGCGCTACCTTGGCGACATAAAGGTGGGCCGCAAGCGCGTAAGCATGGAGAAACTGGAGACTACGCTAAGGGACTGCTGCGTAGAAGCCCGCCGGGTGGTTAAGCGCAACTACCCGAAGTGGAAAGTGGCCCAGGACGGCCTTAGCGACATGCCTAGTGCCAAGGAATCGAAGTGGAAGTTTGACCTGTGGCTGCCGAGAATGGTGGCCGTCTACGAGTGTAAAAACGGAAACGAGGAAGAATACCCAGAAGAACACGACTTCTGGCACGCACTGGAAGAGTACGCCAACGTTGACAGTGCAGCCACCGTGAGCGTGTGGCCGGTAATGGAGAGGGAGATTAATAGACGGGGCCTGATGCGCATTTATAAAGAGCGGCTGAAGGTAATCCCAATCGCACAGGGCATGGAAGACAGGGGGCTTACCTACTGGCTCGACAAGGGCGAGAAGCTGGAGAGGATGCGTATTGAAGAGGCGGCCAACAGAGAGGCCACTTGCGTAGGTATTGCCAAGACTTACGGCTGCAAGTTGACTCTGCCCAAAGGCGGCAACAACAAGAGTCTGGTGGAGTTCTGTTTCGGAAACGAGCATTCAAACTACCTGAACCTATCGGCCGTTAAGCGTTCGGAAAAGACAGGCGCCCCAAGTCTTGACAAGGAGGTGATGGGCAAGTACCTGTCTACGCTGGATAAGCGTAGCAAACAGGGGGCATTCATACACTCGCTGGCCAAAAAGCGCAAGTGCGACACGGACATTAGCTACCTTAACGGCTATAAGCGCTTCGCCATTCCGGTAAAAGGTGAAGACGGGTCATCAGATTACAATTGGGCAGTAATTCACCCAAACCTTAACCCGACCGGAACCAACACGCTGCGCTGGAGCAGTAACAACCCCAATGAACAGAACATCAAGAGAGGGGACGAGGACAACAAGTTCGACTCTTTGCGCTACCCGTTTGGACCGGCTCCGGGCCGGGAGTGGTGGAGTCTTGACGCCAAGAACCTTGAACTGCGCATACCGGCCTACGAGTGTGGAGAAGAGGCGTTCATAGACCTGTTTGAACGGCCTGACGCCGCCCCATACTTCGGCAGCAACCACCTGCTTATTAGCCACATTCTGCACCCCGAGAAGTTTGAGGAGTGCGTAAACGACAAGGGGGAAGTTGACGGCAGAATCTTCAAGAAGAAGTACAAGAACACCTTGTACTCTTGGGTTAAAAACGGCAACTTCGCCGTGCAGTACGGCGCCATCGACAAGGAGGACGGAACCGGAACGGCAGACAAGGCTTATCACATGCCTGGCGCACAAGCCAAGATCAAGAGCCGGTTCAAGAAACAGGAAGAACTCAACCAGTATTGGATTCGTTACGCTAACAAGCACGGCTACGTCGAGACGATACCTGACAGGATGATTGACCCGACAAGGGGCTACCCACTCCTGTGTACGCGCCTTGAAAACGGCAAGATCCTACCCACGGTGCCGCTCAACTACCACATTCAGGGCACGGCTTGCTGGTGGATCATGATGGCCATGATTCGCGTTGACGAGCAACTACTAGAGTGGCGCAACATGGGCTTTGACGGTTGGCTCATCATGCAGGTACACGACGAGATCGTACTGGACTTCCCAAGGTCCAACGTCCACCCCAAGGACGACACCGGACTGTTCAGGCGGTCTAACCTGTGGCGCATCAGGAAGATTCAGGAGTTGATGGAGTTGGGAGGAAAGGGTATTGGCGTACCAACCCCGACCAGTTGCGAATACCACGTTGACAACTGGGCAGAAGGACAGTCTATTTGACGAGTCGTAGTTCAACACGGAGTTAATACGTAATGACCGCCGAAGAATTCAACAAGTTGGTTGAAGAACGGATTCACTCAATCAGGGAGGTTCTGGTTCAAAAAGGCAAGGAGTACGCCAGTAGCTCAGATAGGCTACACAACTTCAAACGCGCTTCCGGCATAGTGGGGAGAACACCGGCAGAAGTGTGCGTAGGGTTCATGGCCAAACACCTTACTTCACTGTTCGACTTGGTTGACCACTTGAAGTACGGCAACTACGCAAAGGTCATCAGCCTGATCGACGAGAAGTTGGGTGATTCGGTAAACTACCTGATTCTCTTGGAAGCCGTAATCAAGGAAGAGTGCGCGTTGAAGACTATCGAGGCGTTGAATGAAAAGGGAGACGAGTAATGGGGAGCCTGGTGCAGCCGCAGGTGTTTTTCGTTGGCGAGACGGTAATCGACGCCGAGGGGGTAAGCGACTACCTTGAGGCTTCGGGCAACGGGGATTTCACCTACTCAATGAACGAGGCCGGTGCCGCAGGTTTGACGGACGCCGAGATACTGTGTTCACTGTTTGCCAAACTCTGCTATGCCAGCCTAACGCTTGGCAAGAACAAGAACCTGTCCCGTGTACGCGACATACCGGACAACCTGCGTTCTATCATCTACAGCGCCCACGGCAGCGTCTTTGAACACGTAAGTTTCAACTTCGTCGCCATGAACGTGTCTCGGGTGTTTACGCACGAACTCGTCAGACACAGGGTTGGCGCCGCTTACTCGCAAACTTCCGGCCGCTACGTCAGGGGTGACGAGGTGAACTTGGTATTCGACCCGATCCTTGAGCCGGTGAGGTTTCAAGTGGAGCAGGCGGTTAAGCAAGTTCAAGACCTGTACAACCAAATGGTTAAGAAGTTGAAGCTTGACGAGATGCAGGACTTCGATAAGAAGAAGAAGTTAACCTCTGCTTTGAGGAGGATTCTTCCCAACGGCCAGAGCAACGAAATAGCCTTCACCATGAACCTGCGTACCTTGCGGCACACGATTATGGTGAGGACTAGCAGGCACTCTGAGTGGGAGATTCGCAAGGTGTTTGAGAAGGTGTACCTGCTACTCAAGGACCGCTACCGTCACTTCTTCTCGGACGCCAAGGAGCGGGAAGTTGACGGTATAATGGAGGTATACGGAATGCGCCTCCAGCCTTACGAAGCCAAGCTGGGAGAATAACTTGGTTTGGGCATTCGTCTAGTTTTCCTGCACTTACGCCAGACACCAAACTGTTAAGGGACGACTAATAATGCCGCGCGTTAGCGACCTTCCCATCGGACTGAAGCCTTACGCCTTCCACGGCATTGAAATCAGGGACAACGTAAATCAGGGGCTAGGCGAATGCCCATTCTGTTCAAAGCCAAAGTTCCACGCCAACCCGGAGACGGCACAGTGGGATTGCAAATCCTGTTCGTCCAAGGGCAACGTGTACACGTTTTTGAAGAAGTTGTGGGAAGCCAGTTCCGCCGCCACCGGAATGAGGGAACTCAAGTCGTTCTCGTCTCAGTTGCAAGTCTTACCAGAAACGTTGGTTGCATGGGGCGCTTGCAAGTCGGTAGTAACCGGCGAGTGGCTAATGCCGGGCTACGGCACGGAAAAGAATCTCACGCAACTGTATCGCTACGTTAAGGACTCTGCCACCGGGAAGATGCGCTGGATGTGTACCCCCGGGCCTGGCAACAACCCAGGACAAGCCTTGGAACACGCTGTACACGGGGCCAACCTGTTGACGGGGGAAGAGAGGATAATCTACGTCTGCGAAGGCCCGTCAGACGGCATGGCCCTGTGGGAGACGATGCAGGTCTACAAGGACGGCGGCAAGAAGTACATGCCCACCGCCAACAAGCAGGCTTCACTACTTAAGAACTCCGGCGTCATTGCCGTACCGGGGGCTTCAGTATTCAAGGAGCGCTGGGCCAAGTTGCTTGAGGGCAAGGTGGTGCGCCTTGCATTTGACTCCGACCACCCGAGAGAAACCAAGGCCAAGTTGCCACCCGTTAATCAGGAACTCAACGGCCATTCTAAAAACGGCAAGCCCGATAGTAACGGCAAGACCACTGGGGGCAAAGAACTGGTAGTCAAGATGCCGGGGCCTGGATTGGCCGGCATGAAGAACGTGGTCAAGGTATTGAGCCGTTCGGCCGAGAAGCCGGAGAAGGTGGAGTATTTGCGCTGGGGGCCTGAAGGCTACGACCAGTCGAAAAAGGACGGTTGGGACGTTAGAGACGAACTGAACAAAGACCCCAAACGCAAAGGGGACTCCCTACAGGGCATAGTCGAACGCTTCCACCCCATACCGCCGGATTGGGTAAACCCGCTTGACCCCGGCAAGAGCGGTTCGGTGGCGGTGCAGACAAAGTTCTGCGACAAGTGGGCAACTCTCATCGACCAGATGCGTAGGGCTTTGAAGTCTACGCCCGGCCTTGAACGCGCCTTGGCCGTTATGCTATCTAGTGCAATGTCCGTGGAGCAACCGGAAGATCAGTTGTGGGTAAAGATCATGGGGCCGCCGTCCAGCGCCAAGAGTACGCTGTGCGAAGCCCTTGCCACGGCGACCAAACACACGAAGATGATCTCGGTAATCAGAGGCTTCCACTCGGGCTACAAGACCGACAAGGAGGGCAAGGAGGACAACTCACTGTTGCACCAGTTGAGGAACAAGACACTTATCACCAAGGACGGTGACACGCTGCTACAGGCAGGAAACCTGTCGCAAATATTGTCGGAAGCGCGTGACATTTACGACAAGGTTAGCTCAACCGCGTACCGCAACGCCACTTCAAGAACCTACCAGGGCTTGAAGCTGACCTGGATTCTGTGCGGAACGGCCTCTTTGCGGGCACTGGACAATACCGAATTGGGCGAGCGGTTTCTCAACTGCATCATCATGGACAAGATAGACACCGACCTTGAGCGAGAAGTCAACCGCATCAAGATCAACCAGTTGCGCCGAGTCATGGGCAAGCACAAGGGGCAGACCCACCACTCGGACGGGGAGATGGCGAAGTTTCAGGCTTTAACTGGCGGCTACTTGGAATACCTACGTGCCAACGCCACAAAGCTGATTGACGGTGTGGAAATGTCAGACCGCAACGCCGAACTGATAACCGTCATAGGCACGTTCGTCGCCCACATGCGGGCACGGCCCAGCATCAAGCAGGACGAGGAGTACCAGCGCGAGATGAGTACGCGCCTGGTGTCTCAGTTGGGCAAATTGGCCTTTTGCCTTGCCGCCGTCATGAACAAGGATTCCGTTGACGACGAGGTTATGCGCTGGGTAATCAAGGTGGCCCAGGACACGGCACGGGGGAAGTCCCTGAACATCGCCCGCCAACTGTATAAGCACGGCCCGGCCAAGGGCATGAACCAGAAGGCCATTGCCCTAACACTCAACGACTCGGGAAAGACTCTGGACGGGTTCCTGCGCTTCCTGTGCGGAATTGACGTGCTGGAGTCTTTCAGCGTACAGGGCTACTCGGAAGTTCGCTACCGGCTCACCAAGCACATGAGTCAACTGTACAAGGAAGTGGCCGACGCCATGAGGCTATTGGGTGCCACGAAGAAGGACTAGCCAACCAACAATTAGAGGTGTTCAATGCCTTCACCGTCTGCACTAGAACCGTACTGGGCTACCACCGACGACAAGACTGCCGTTTTGTACCACGGCGACGTTAGAGAAGTTCTCAGGGCAATGCCTAGACAATCAGTACATTGCGTGGTGACTTCGCCCCCGTACTGGGCACTGCGCGACTACAAGACTGGGAGCGACAAGGAACTAGGCTCTGAAAGGACGCCTGAAGAATACGTGGCCAACATGGTCGAAGTTTTCAGGTTAGTTAGGCGCGTACTGCGTGAGGACGGTACGCTGTGGCTCAACTTGGGGGACACATACGCTTCTTCGGGAGAGAACCGAAACGGCAAGTCTAGTAAGACTCTGGACAAGAAAGCCGCAGAACAAATAAACTGCCGCAGGGCAAACCACGGCGTAAGTAATCCCGGGGCTACTGGGGTACAAAAGGGAAACCTTTTAGGAATTCCCTGGCGAGTGGCCTTGGCTCTCCAGTCGGACGGGTGGATACTTCGTAGTGACATTCCGTGGGTTAAGCGGTGCTTGTCGGGCGGGACGTGGCTGTATGCCCGCACGCAAAAGGGCGAGATGCCCGTGATGCTCAAGGACCTTGCGCGACTGAAGCCGGAGACGGTGCAACTGTGGAACGGTAGCCGCTGGACGCAGGTTAAGGGATTCTGCCAGACGAAGCCGGCCAAGGGCGCAAAGCGGCAAGGGTATCTGGAAATCGAACTGCGGACGGGCGAGCGCGTCGGCTGCACGGCAGACCACCGCTGGCCGCTGGCGGACGGCCGGGTTGTCCGCGCCGACGAGTTGAAGGCGGGCGACGTGATCGCCTCCGCGAAGCTGCCGGAGCCGGAGGTGCCGAACCGACCGGCCCACCTGCCCGACGAGGAAATCGGCTGGCTGTGCGGCATCTACCTCGCCGAAGGCTGCCGCGACGACAGGACGATACACGTCTGCGGGCACGCCAAGGAGGCGGCGAGCCGGCTCGTCAGGCTGCGGCAGTTGGCCGAGCAGTTCGACGGCTCGGCGCGAATCAGCAAAGCCGTGGGGCAGGCCCAACGCGTCGAGATTGCGAGCCGCGTCCTGCAAGGCGTCCTCGACGCCTACGTCTACGGCGACAACGCGAAGACGAAGTGCCTCACGCCGAAGTGCTGGCAGCGCTCCGACGCCTTCCTACGCGCCCTGCTGCTGGGCTACCTGGAGGGGGACGGGCACTACGACCGGGGCAACGACCGCTGGCGGCTCGGCTTCTGCGCCAACGACAACCTGGCCCGCGACCTGCGCACGCTCTGCGCCCGGCTCGGCATTTCCTGCCGGCTGCGGAGGGGCAGGGCGACGGCAGCCAAGGGCGGCAAGTCGCACCCGACGTGGAGGGGAGAGATACGGTTCAGTCGTGACGGCCGCGTGTCCGTGCCGGGCGGCTTCGACCCGCGCCCCGAGTGTGAAATCGTCGCTATCGGCAAGAGCCGGGCGCGCTGCTATTGGGACATTGAAGTCGAGGACGAGCCGCACCTGTTCGCCCTGGCGTCCGGCGTGCTGACGCACAACAGCGCGATGCC
>CAZWFX010000034.1:0-4428 GCA_964633425.1 uncultured Candidatus Saccharibacteria bacterium | reverse complement strand
GGAGTTGACGCCACCACCAAGGGGTATCCGGGGGCGCACTACGCCACTTTCCCGCCAATGCTGATAGACCCATTCATACGGGCCGGGACTAGCGCCAAGGGCTGTTGCTCCAACTGCGGCAAGCCGTGGGTGAGACTTAGTAAGTCTAAGAATTGGAAACCGCAATGTCCTTGTGACGCCGACGTAATCCCATGCACGGTACTGGACCCGTTCATCGGCTCTGGCACCACCATAGAAGTATGCATCAAGCACAAAAGGTGCGGCTTCGGAATAGACCTGCACCACAAGTACCTTGACGAGAACGCGATACCAAGAATATCTAACGCCATTTGCAAGTACCGTCCCACCAAAACAGACCTGATACCAGACTAATATTCCCACTACTGTACAAACATGTGGTACAATGTGATGCTAGAAAGGGGGGTACAAATACTACTCTGAAACTTGGCACAAGGGAACAGATGAAGGAAAGACAATTCAACAAGAAGAGTAAGTGCGGCAGGGTGATAAGGGACGACTTCGACAGGGCAGTCCCGCACCTGCCCACCCACCACCTTCCTGGCAGTAAGAAGAAGGTGGCCATAATGCGCTGGAGGTACTTGAACGGCTACTCCATATTCCACCCCGACGACGTTAGGCTGGACGATTCGGAGAAACTACTCAGGGTGCTGATAGCCGCCAACAAGGACAGGCTGGACGCACTGGAATACGAAAACGAGCGCAAGAAGAACAAGTTCACCAAGAAGTTTACGGACACTAAGTTCATATGAAACTAAACGAGTACAAAATAGGGATTGTTGGGGCCGGAGTGGTGGGCAGGGCCACGGCACAGGCGCATTGCGAGTTCGTTGACGAGGTGCGCGTCTACGACGTTGTGCCTGAACGCTGCACTCATAAATTAGTTGACGTGCTGGGTTGCGACCTGATTTTCGTATGCCTGCCAACCCCGCTAGACGAGTATGATTCATCTGGCTGCACCACAAGGGCAATAACTGAATTCTTTGAGTTGGTGGCCCGAGATTTCGACAGCAAGAAGTTGTCGGCCAACTTCGTCATAAAGTCAACGGTTCCCGTGGGGTTTACGTACTCACTGGCACTGGCCTACTGCCTGCCAAACGTAGTCCACAGCCCCGAATTCCTAACCGCCCGCACCGCGCTGCACGACGCGAGTAACCCTACGAGAACCGTGGTTGGTGTCCCTAAGGTTTCGCTGGCGTTGAGATTCCCCATAGCCCTTGAAGACTTTTACCGGATGCGCCACCCAGACGTTCCGTGCATAGTCTGCTACAGCCGCGACAGTGAGGCGGCCAAGTTGGCTACCAACGGCTACTACGCTACCAAGGTGGCCTACTTCAACGAAATCCAGCAGTATTGCAAAGGCGACGACGTTAACTTCGACACGGTTAGGGCGATCATGTTGACGGGCGGGAGAGTGGGAGAAAGCCACACGCAAGTTCCAGGGCCTGACGGCAAGTACGGATTCGGAGGTACTTGCCTGCCCAAAGACCTGAGTACGTTGATACACTGCATTAACAAAGTCAAACACAACGGCGTTGACCCAACGGTTACGGAAGCGGTCTACAAGCGCAACTCAATAGACAGGGGGCGCAGTTAGCCAATGTCTGAATACACGATTAGTGACGTGATTAGGCGCCTTGGCAACGTCAGCCGAATGCCATCAATGCTCGGGTGCAAAGAGTTGCCAAGACCTATTTTCTGGGGGGAAGAAGTCAGGGCACTGAATAACCCCTACAAGGCCGTAGTGGGTAAGTTAGGCGCCTACAAGGCAGGTGGTACTGAGAGTGCCGGCACAGTTGGGGACGCCGCCGAACCCGTAGTGCCGCATACCAACATAGCCCTTACCACTTCTGCCAACGAGAAGCACACCACCGACGAGGCGGCCCAGTTGTTCAACGCCCTTGAACACTCGGGCTACAAGCTGTGCGGCTACGGCTACTCGGAGTCAAGGCGCAACGTCAGGGAGTTGGTGGAAGAGTACCGGCCCGAGTTGGTGGTGATTCAAGACCCTAGGGAGTGGCTGGGGCTTACGGCCGGGAGGGGTCAGAACCCGGACATGAGCTTTTCCGAACTGGAATACCTCAACCGCTCAAGGCTGGGCAACTACTTGTTCAAGGTGGGGGTGGTAAAGGACGCGCAGTCAAACCACGACCTGCATACCAACCTTGCAAACCAGGCCGGTGTACACGCCTGGGTGTGCTACTACCACCCGAGAATAGTCAAACACGTGGCGCCCTATCTGCGTGAGAGGGACTTGATAAGGACTTACCACACACTAGACTTCTACGCACTGCCTAAAGAGTGGAGGAAGACTCTACTGAGTTGCGTAGACGTTAAGGAGTTGTCGGTAACTGGCAGCCTAATGCCAGAGCTTAATACTGTAACTCACGGCGCCTACACTAACCACCCATCATCCTTCCCCCCAGAAAAGAGGTTGGGGTGTGTGGTTTCCGGTGCCGTGTCAGGGGCATACCCACTGCGCCAAAGGATAATTCAGGCAATAAATGACGGCACGCTCAGGAACGTGGGCTACATGCGCCATCCCGGCTACCAGAAGGAACGCTGCCACACGCCCGACTACCTGAAGATGCTGTGTTCTTTTGAAGTGTCCATTTGCACGGCTAGCAAGTACGGCTACGCGCTAAGGAAGATCATTGAGTCTACCGCCTGCGGCTGCAAGGTGATAACGGACTTGCCCGTTGACGAGGTAATGCCGGAGATCGACGGTAATTTGATAAGGGTGCGCCCGGACGTTACCGTAGAAGAACTCAAGGGCGTAATAAAACAGGCCGTTGACACTTACGACAGGGTGTTGCAGACGAGGTACGCACTCAAGGCCGTAGCCTACTACGACTATAGGAACATAGGCGCAAGTCTGTCAAACCTAATTTCTGAACACGCCAGCCGCTACAGCGACTACTAGGAAGTAAAGGGGTGTTAAAGCAATGGCCATAATGGTTTCCCCGCTGTCGAGTAGGAACAGGTTTGGGGAATTTCTCAACGAACGCTACTTGGTGGGAGTCGGGGTTGAAGTTGGGACGCACAGGGGCGAGTTTGCCAACGCCCTGCTGCACGACTGGAAGGGGGCGCTGCACTGCGTAGACCCGTGGAGGGACAACCTTGAAGGCTACGCATTGCAGGAGAAAATCCTGAAGGAACACCTTGGCGGTTCCGAGACGAGGATGGGTGACTTCAAGGCGGCCAGGATATTGCTCGACAAGTACGGCGAAAGGGTCTACTACCAGGCCATGACTTCCATACGCGCCTGTAGGCTGTTTACTGACGAGTCACTGGATTTCGTCTACGTGGACGGCAACCACGAACCGCCACACCCGGAACAGGACTTGAAGAGGTGGTATCCTAAACTTAAGGTTGGGGGCGTGCTGGCCATCCACGACGTAGTTTGCCCAGGTCCTGACCCGAGTTGGGGGCGCTACATCTTCCCGGCCCTGTACGAGTTCGCCACCGCCGAAGCGCTGGACTTGTACTTGATCGTAGAAGAGGGCGGCTTGCCCTGGAGTGGGTACGTGATTAAGGAATAATTTTTTTTTTCTCAATGACAGTTTTTCACCAACGAGGGGAATGACGTGAACGAGCAAGAAGCCATCTCCCGCATGGTCGCACCGGGCACCAGGCGCAAAGGCAAGTACAGAGAAGGCGTCATTCAAATATGGGTGACGCGCCACTGTGACAAGTCCTGCTTCGGCTGCACGCAGGGGAGCAACCTGTCCCACTCGGCGCAGGCTAAAGAGGGGGTACAGTCGTTTATAAGCGTCGAGCAGTTTGAGCAGGCCGTCTTGTCTCTCAAAGGCTACTTCGGAGTGGTTGGGGTGTTCGGAGGAAATCCGGCCGTTCACCCCGAGTTCAAGGAATTGTGCGCCATAATGCGCAAGCACGTCCCCTACAACCAAAGGGGGCTGTGGTGCAACAACCCAATCACTGCCGCAAACGCAATGGTGATGCGCGAGACTTTTGACCCGTCCGTCTCCAACCTCAACGTTCACTTGGACAAGGTTGCCTACAGTCTGTTCAAAGAAGGCTGGCCAGAGTGTCACCCGGTAGGATTGCACGAAGACTCCAGGCACTCCCCTCCCTACGTAGCAATGAAGGACGTAGTAACTACAATTTGTAATGAGTGTGGTGGTAATGGCGGGTTCTACGATAGGCCCAATGGGGAGCGCTACCTATCTGATCCTGAAGACGGAACCCAATGGCAACGATGTAGTGAATGTGAAGGTGGGGGTAAGGTTCCCGATACCGAACGTATCTGGTCCCTCATCTCAGACTGCGACATTAACAAGCACTGGTCAGCCATGATAGGGGTGTTCAGGGGAAAGCTACGCGCCTGGTTCTGCGAGATAGCAGGGGCGCAGGCTATGCTCCACCAGCACGAACCAGACTACCCGGATA
>CAZWFX010000033.1:3820-19801 GCA_964633425.1 uncultured Candidatus Saccharibacteria bacterium | reverse complement strand
ATCGAGAAATTTGTTGAATTGGAAAACTCCAACCCGTTGCCCATTTCAAAAGGTCGGACACGGCTTGTTTGGCATGGTCGAGTTCCGCAATCGCTTCGTCACGCTCGCGTTCCAGTTCCGCGATACGCGCGCGCAGTCTCGCCATTTCAAACTCTGTCAAGCCGTGAGATTGGATATACTCACTTTGTTCTGTGGCCTTTGCTTCTGCCGCGTCGCGCTCTTTAATCAAATCGGCAATTTTCCCAATTTGGTCATTTACAATGACGTTGGTCGTGTTCAGCGAAAGACGTAACGCATCGCGCTCGCTCTCCAACTCCGCAATGCGGGCGCGCAGTTGCGCTGTTTCGCGCGCCAGTTTTTCCGCATTCGATTTCATTTTGTCATACTGCAACTGCATCTGCGCGAGCGTCGCGCGTTGGTTGTCAATTTTGTAACGCATGGCCGCCACACGGTCAGCCGACGGCGCACGTTCGCCTCGTTCATGATAGTTCCAACCGGCCGGCAGATTCGGCACGTCGCCGAGGATGCCTGCAAAATCATTTTTCGTCAGCGGTGCGGCATCTTTACCGCTGCCAAAGATTTGGTTAAATTCATCATCAGTCAACGGCGCAATATCATAAGGGGCGCGTTGTTCGGTCATGTGTATTTCCTCTTTCGTGTTTTGAATTTTTTGAAATCAACCAGCAGCAGCGCAGTATCGCGCTGGGCGTGCATGTACGGCAGGGCCGTTGACAGGACGTGCATGGCGTCGGCGTTGTAACATTTCCAGCGATACGAGACGGCGCCGGATTTGCGGACAGTGCCGACGGCAAACACGTCGCGCAGTTTGTGCGCAATGGTTTTGTATTTGGTCGTCACCACAATCTCGACGCGTGTGCCGGGCGCGGCGGCAATGGCGTACGACGCAATACAGGCTTTGGCGTCGAGAATGGCGGCGGCGTAAATCAAATCATCCATGTCAGTTCGTTTTGGCGTGCCGCGCCGCCCACTGTGCGCGCCAGATTTCGCGGGCGTGCGTTTGGCACACGCTCATGTCCAGAAAGCGCGGGGCGCCGCAGTGACAGGGCGGACGCGCGGCGCGGCGTTTGGCGTTGCGAATGATTTGGGCGTGCGTTTGACAGCGGCGGCGCGAGTGTATTGGATTTTGTGCGTGCAGCTGCGTTCCTCGGATTTCATTCGTCAGCCTCCAATGCTTTGACCGTCGTCTGATACAATTCGATTTTTTTCCCGTTCGGTGTATAGAGCGTCTGTTTGCGTTTGCGTCTGGGGCGTTTGGCGCGGCGGGCGTCAAGTTCGCTTTTGACCAAAAACGCGGCAATGTCCTCGTAACCGTTCGCTTTGAGAAATTGCGCCGCAGACATGACGCGGGCGGTAAAATCGGCGGTCATGGTTTGATAAAGGCAAAAACGTATTCCACGCCCACACGCGCCGCGCCGTTTTGCCCTTTGCGGTTGCGCGGCGTGTGAATGGAATGTGTCGCCACAATTTCAAAATCCAGTTCGCGCAGCGTGATGTTGTGCCATGTGGCAACCGGAATTTGTTTGCCGTCGCGAATGTGGTCTGATACGTTTACAATGATTACTCCGCCCGATTTGAGCACGCGGCGCGCCTCGGCATATACAAGCCGGTGCAGTTCGCGGTACGCCTTGCCCCACTGCATCGCGCCGGCGTTGGCGGGGTGCAAAGCAAAACCGAATGCGGCGGTGTATGTGTTGCGCTCGGATTCGTCAACATATGTATCGGCCATACGGTTGCCATAGGTCGGCGATGTGCAAATTGCGTCAAATGTTTCGGACGCGAACGGCATAGATTGCGCGTCGGCGCAGACGCGACGGCTTCCCGCACTGTGTTCGCAGACGCGATACTCTATTTCGCCGGTGAAAAACGTTGCGCCGGTGTATGCCATGCGGTGAATCGTGCCCACTCCGCCGAATGGGTCCAACACGCGCATTCCGGGCTTGAGGTATTGCGCCATGACAGGCAGCAATGCCGCGCTGTAGCGTGCAGGGTGGCGAATGGGTGGTGCAAACGAAGCGAGCAAAGTCTGATTTGTCATTTCTTTTTGCCTTTTTGTGTGCGACAATTGCGGCAGTGATACTGCGGCCTGCGGACCGGGTTGGTTTTGCATTTGGCGCAGACGTGCGGTTTATGCAAGATTTTGGCGAGCATGGTATCGGTGAGGCGGTCGGTGGAATAAATGACGTACGCCGCGCGGTTTCCGAGTCTGCCGCAATCGAGAGTTTCGGTTTTCATGCTGTCACCTGTGTCGCGTGCTGCATCAATTCGATTTGTTTTTCGGTAAGCCGTACCATCACGGCGCGTTCGCCGGTGGTGGTGTTGATCATCGCCATTCGCAGCGCGCATTTGAGCGGCGCGCCGACGGCGGGCGGGGTTTTGAAATATTCGTAGGCGGGCGTGCCGTCGTCAAAATAAAATTGCGTCAGCGGCAAGACCGGCGGCTTTGGGTGATTCGCCTTGAATGTTTCGTTTTTGGCGACGTAATCGGTCATGCTTCGTCCTCGCTTTCAAACATGGCGGCGAGTTTTCCGCGAATAATGGGGCGTTTGGATGCGGTTTGTTCCGGCGCGACGTTTGCGGGTTTGGCGTACGGCGGACGTTTGCACGGGTCGGCGGTCAACTGATTAAACAAAAAGCCCTCGGGGCGTTTCCACGCGGTGCGGTCCACATTTTCAAGCCACTCCGCCCACAATTGCGCCGTTTCGGGCGAAACGCGCGCGGCCAACAAATCGAGGTTTTTGCCCTGAATGTTGGCGGCGCTCAAAATCTTTTTTGTTGCGGAAACGTCATGAATGCATGATGTTTCAAAATGTTTTTCATTTTGTACATCATTCATATCATCATGAGCTAGTAAAAAGTTTTTACTAGCTCGAGGCGGTAAAATTTTTTTACTAGCTGTCTGCGGGTCCGGATTTGCTTCCTGCGGCTTGGGTTTTTGACCAAACCAGGCAAAACGGGTTACACGGTAGCGTTTGGTTCCATCCGATTCGAGACCTGCCTCTTCGATGAAACGCGATGCGCCGTCAGATAAAAACTGCACGGCCGCGCAAACTGTAGGGCGTGTATATCCTGTTTCCCGTTCCATTTCGGTCAATGAGCAGCCTGGTTGTTCGTCTGCCTCATGCAGCGCAATGCACATGTACACCGACAGCGGCGCGCCTTTTAGATGGCGCAAAGTCCCGCGACGGAATGAGGTGAGGATTTTAATAAATGATTCCGACCGTTCGGAGACCTGCCCTGTTTCGGAAAATCCTCGGGTGTGCTGATGCACGATTTCAATGTCTGACATATTGACCTACTTGCACGCGTGCTTGACGTTCGCCGCAACAAGCTTGTGACAACGCGGGCAGCGTTTAATCATGGTGGATGCTGACATGGTGCTCCAATCGAATTAGAACATGCGAGTCATTGAAATGACGCGCGCAATATGCGATAATCAATCTAGGCGTTTTTTATCCGCTGCGCCTCTTGCATTCCCGCCGCAGTGATACGCCACACGGTCGCACGACTGCCCGAAGGCGCGGGGCGGGCGGTTTCGGCGTTGACAATGTAACCGGCGGCAACCAGATCGCCGCGCCGTTTGCCGATGCTCGTTTGCGCAATGCCGGTCAGGTCCGCCAGTTCAAAATCCGTGAGGCCGTCCGGGTGCGCGGCGTGCGTGAGCAGGGCAAGGCGGCGCGTGCCTGCGGACGTTTTGAACGCGTCCTGCGCGGCGCGTACGCTGTTCCGGTTGTCGAACCGCCGCGAGTTCTGCATGGCAAAACGCGCGGCGTCGTCCAGGGTGAGTTGACGACTCATTTCTTGTTTGCGGGATTGTGCGCGCAGCGTTCCTCGTGCGCGTCACGTCCGAGTTGCGTCAAAAACGGGGTATTGCACCAATGGCAGCGGAAAAAATTGTCCGCTGCCGCCAACAAAACGCGTAGAGTGGTCATTGCTGCTTTTTTTCCTCGCCGCGCATTCGCAATTCGCGCACGAGCGCAATTGAAAACAGTGTAGCAATGACCACAAACGCAATGGCGATAGAGCGATAAAGCCCGACCGCCTGCACAAACCACACGGCGGCGCCAATGAGGATGGCAAGCCATGCGGCGACCAGCGATAGAAAAATGAGTCCCACGGATGTATGGAACATTTCGGTCACTCCTTGATGTAAGGTGCGGGCGGGCCGCACGTCTCAAATGAAATTTTGCAGCTCGGGATATTCGGCGAGCAGTCGGGTTTGTTGGTCTTTTGGCAGTTTGGCGAAATGGGTTTTCACGAGTGCCGTGTTGCCCATTTGCGTCTTGGTGAGGATGCCGCCGGTGTCTTGATGGAATTTGGCGGCGTAGGCTTCAAGCACCGCACTGGCGGCGGCGCTGATTTGGATGGTTGTGTTTGGGTTTTTGGTCATGGTTACATATCCTGTTGCGCACTCACTATATCCGCGCAATTGATATTATAACCGATTATACGGACAAGTCAATAGGTTTTGGCGCGAGTTTTCAACAAATTTTACGGAAAGGAGCAAAATTAAATATGCCGAAATTGCCGCGAGAGCTGACGGCAGAACGGCGGCAAATGTTGTACAGCATCGGGCGTCAGATTGCATCGGCGCGCGTGCGTTTGGGGATGACACAGGCAGAATTGGGCAAAGCGGTCAAGCTGAATCAAAACAGCATTTCACGCGTCGAAAAGGGCGGCGTGGATTTGACTGTCGTCATGTTGACGGAATTTGCCAACGCGTTGGGTGTGCCGTTTGAAACGCTGCTGGAACCTGTCCCGCGTTCTTTGAACGAAGCGCCTGCGGAATACCGCGCGGACGCACCAAAAAAAGCACGGCCCTCGACATCCCGGGGGAAAACAAAAGCCGCTTGATTGTTTTTTGCCGCACCGACGCGCTGCGGCGGTATGCCGGTCGTATTGCTGCAGCGCGTGCGGGCGCAATTTTGAAATTTAACGTTTCCCTGCCTCGTGAATCGGATGTGGTTCCGACTGTTTCCGCCGACACAGGTCGGAATTAAGCAAAATTGCAATGACGCAAAAAACCGCCGCGTGTGAATGTACGCGCGGCGGTTTTTTTTGTGGGGTGCGGGGGTCAAACCTAAAACGGCAGTTCGTCTTCGGTCATTCCGCCCAGTTCGCGGTCGCCGGGTTCGAGCGTATTGTTTTGCGCGTGCGGCACGAGATCGCCGCCGCCGCCCTGCCCGCTTTCATTTGCGCGCGACAGGAAACGCACCACCGAGCCGCGCATTTCAAACGCTGCGCCGGTGGTCCCGTCCTTGCGCGTATAGACGCGCGGGCCGCCCGTTTTTTCGTCAACGACCAATTCGCCTTCGACCAACACGCGCGAGCCTTTGGCGAGGTATTGGTTGCACGTTTCCGCTTGCTTGCCCCATACCGAAAC
Organism: uncultured Candidatus Saccharibacteria bacterium; assembly: GCA_964633425.1. Classification (GTDB taxonomy): domain Bacteria; phylum Patescibacteriota; class Minisyncoccia; order Phycocordibacterales; family UBA2100; genus UBA10103. The sequence goes on along the minus strand of CAZWFX010000033.1, from coordinate 14,400 downwards.
ACGGAACCATGCCGTTTCCTCTTTGAGCGTTCCCGCCGCGTCCGTCCATTTGCGCGACGTGGCAACGGACATTTGGGTGACGGCGGTCCCTTGCGGTGAATAACGCAATTCGGGGTCACGTCCGAGATTGCCGACAATTACTAAACGCTGATACATAATACTCCTTTGGGTTTGGGTTGTACGTTCCGCGATTGGAACGTTTTCAGGTTATTTGTTTGCTTGCGCCATGCCCGCATCGTATGCGGCGCGTAAGCGTTTGAAATCGGCGGGGTCGCCGCCTGCGTCCGGGTGATGCGTTTTCGCCAGTGCGCGAAACGCGTTTTTAATTGCGGCAGCGGTGGCGTTTGGTTCGACGCCGAGCACGGTCCACCAATCCGCCGCGCCGCTGGACAGCATGAGCACGCTGTCATCGGGCGTAGCAATAAAGCCGCCAAACATGCGCTCGAAAATTTCATCAAAGCGGGTTTGTTCGATTTTGACGCCGTACGATTCAATCGCGCGATACAAATACGTGATGGTCAAGCCGATGGCGCGCAAATTGTCAAGCGAGTCTTTCCACGTGTCGGCGGTGAGTTTGTAGCGGCGCCCGTTGCGGTCAAAAATGACTTCGACCACGCCCGTCATAACGTCTTGATTGATTTTGAGCGAGGTGGCATTGATTTGCATCATGACGCGCTGCAAATCGCGCACGGTGGTGGTAGAGGTAGCCGAAAAACGTCTGGAATGCTTCATGATATTATTTTCCTTTATCCGCCAACAGCGCGGCGGGGTCGGTCTGCAAGACATGGGCAATGCGCGTCAGAGTGGACAGCCGCACATTGCAGGTTCCGTTTTCGATGGCAAGCACGGTCATTTGTGACGTGCCCGCCGCGCGAGCGAGGCCGCGCTGTGACAGGCCGCGCGCCCGGCGCACCGCCGCCACGTTTGCGGCCAGTGTCGCCGCGAGGGTTTGGGTTGGTTGGGTCATGGTTGCTCCTATTGCAATAACGCTTTGCATAACGCTTTTGCCACATTCACGGCGACGGCGTTGCCGATTTGTTTGACGACCTTTTCACGGTTTCCTGCAAATTTGTAATCTTGCGGGAAACTCATTGCCGCGGCAAGTTCTCCGGGCGTGAGCATCCGAAAACGAATATCGAGCAGATAGACATTGCCGCCCGCGCCGCAGAATAAATCGGCGGCAAGAATTTTTCGTTTAGAGTTTGTTTTCATATCTGTGCTTTTCAAATTGCAATCATAATGCAGTCGTACAGCGACAGGTTGCCCTCGTGCGCGCGATAGATGGTTTTAGCGCGTTCCAATGTTTCGGGGTCAATTCCGTTTTCAAGTTTGGGCGTGAATGTGGTGCACTGACAAGTGTTATACGGCGGAGCCTCACCATAGAAAAATTCGCAACCGTCCGGCGTGTGCTCGCCGCGCGGATGGTCGCAGACGGCGCACGGTTCCACGTTCGGGTCATTCCAAAATTCCGGTTCGCCCAGGTTGGTTTCAAAATCGTGGTCTGTTACGCTGATGAGTTCCAAATCAAACATATACATGTCAACAAGAGTTTGCAGCGATTTCCACAAAGCGTTGCTTACTTGCTCTGTTGTATAACGGCGACCGTATTCGCCGTATTGTTTGGTGAGGTCAGCGGTGATTTGTTCAATTTGTTTTGCGTCAAATGTACGTTTGAGAATTTCGATTTTGTCAGGCATTTTAGTGTCACCTGCTGCGCCACGTTTGCGGCGTGACGCAGCAGATTGGTTTGTGGTTATTGCGGTCGCCATGCGGCGATTTGTTCCTCGGTCGTTTGAATCAAGGTTTCGATTTCGTCGGTGGTCATTTTGGAAATGACAGATGCGGCAATGGGTTCGAGCGTTTGCCCGTTCGCGTGCAGCAATTCGGCAAGCTGCTCGCGCAGGGTTTTGAGTTGCCCGAGGCGTTCGGTGCGGTACGGCGTCGGGTCCGCTTTGCCTTGCGGCGGTTTAATGGACGTAATCAAGACCATCGGCTGACGTTTGCCGTAATTGACCTTTTCGACCACTTCGAGCGTAATCGTGCAGCCGATGAGCGTTTGCACGTCCGTGTAACCGCGTTCGGTCAAAAATGCGATGTTGGTGGCGTTCAGGCGCAAGCACCGGCGGCTGCCCCACTCACGAAACCACAGATACGGCACCATGATGTAATCATTGCCGTCGAGTCTGTCCCCGGCAACGATTTGAATCTTGTCCGGGTTCGGTTCGCGGACCGTGCCAAACTGCGAAACGGTCAACGTGGTTTTGGTTTGGATATTGCTCACTTTGGCGCGGCGGTCATAATCGGTAAGGCGTGGCATTTTATTTGTTCTCGCTTTCAGTCAATTTGAAAAATTCAATCATGCTCTGCGGTTTGGGTTTGGCGGCGTCAATTTCGGCTTGCAGAGCGCGTTCCGCATCGGTCAATGGTTCGCACGTGAAACAACGCTGACGGAATTTGCGCGGGTCAGGAAACGGTTCGCGCGGGTCGCCGTCATAATGTCGCAGGGTCAAGTGTTGACAGTTCGGACAAACGCCAATGCCCAAATCTTGCGGCGTCGGTTTGTAGAATTTTCCGCCCTTGCGAAACAACATGCGTTTATTGTTATAGCGTTCCATCGGTTTCACCTTTCACGATTTCGACGTTTGAAACGTGCGTCCAAATTGTTTGACCATCATCCAACATCACTTGCAATGTGCCGCGTTCGGTGTTGTGGATCGTGACCGTGCCGACGGCGTTGACGGCTTGCGCGCATTTGCTGCGCAGAATCTTTACGCGCTGGCCGCGGTATGCCGAAGGCGGCAGGATGAAAATAACGGGGTTGTAGCGCGTCCGGTAGTTGTAGGCGCTCATTGTGCCGCCTCGGGGTCATAATTGCCGCGCAGGTCGGCGGGGTGGGGGTGGCGTTCGCGGCGTACACGCGTAATCAAAGCGGCTTGTGCGTGGTTTTGCGCGCGGGTCATGTGGTCAGCCCACGGACCGCGCAGGAAACGCATACGCACCGTCAATTCGGTATCGCTCAATTTGCGCACCTCGTGCAGCTTGAGCGGGCGATTCGCCCGGGCGTGCGGCACGCGCATCAAATCGAGCGCGTATTCGCTGGCATACTTGAGGCCGAGTTCGTAGCACGTGAACGAGCCGACAATAAAGGGGCGACCGTCTTCGAGAATCACGCCGACTTGAAAACCACAACCGGACGTATAAGGAGCCGCATACGGGAAAACTGACATAAAAAACCTCCGTTGATTTGGGAGGCGTCGGGGGGAAAATGTGTGCTATACTATTTCCGAACCTGACGCTGTAATCGTTTGGTTCCGTGCCTCGCCGCTGCTGAAACAGCGGGCGGGGCTTTTGTTTGCCGGGCTGAATTGCGCCCGTTATGCAAGCATTATAACCGATATAAAATACTGTGTCAATAGTTTTTTATCCTTATTTTGGATAATTTTACAAAAAGGTCTTGCAATCTGCGCGGCGCGGTGGTAAAATGGCGGCAATGCACAATCATGCGAACGATTGTTCTATGCTCATTGAACATGACGACCGCGCGGGCCATTTTGAAACAATGACGCGCGACGGGCGGCGCGAGGTTATTCCCATGCAGCGACGTTCTTTTGTGACCGGGGCTTTGATTTTGTTGGCGTTGGTCTTGGCCGTGTGGGGCGGGGCCGCCGTGCCCGCCTTTGCAGCGGGACCGTCCGCGCAGAATGTGCCGCCGGTGACTGACAGTGTTTTTCCGATTGCGCTGCAGCTGCTCTTGGTGGTACTTGTCACCGAAGGCATCAAATCTTTGCTCAAGAATTTTTCGGGCGGCGCCATTGATTTGCAAGACCGCGCGGCGGCCATTGCCTATATCATTGTCGGCGGGTGCGTGCTCGCGTTTAATCTGTGGATTGCCCCGGCGTTGTCACCGGACGCGCTCGTGTTTTTGCAGTCGCTGGCCGTCATTGTGTCGGGCAGCGGCTTGTACGCCATGACGGGCGCATTCCGCACATGATTTCAAACGCCCTATTGACGCGCGAGGCCGCATCTGTTACAATACAACAGAACGGTTGTTCGAGTCTTGCGGCGGGGGATGTACCGCCGCAGACTCAACCGCCGGACTTTATTGAATTGCGCTGTGCGTGCTGCGGGCGTCCGTTCGCCATTTTGCGCGAGGGGAAATTGATTATCCAATCGCGACACGGCGGGCAGATTCACACGAACGTGATACCGATTCAGATGGCGATCACGTTGACGCCGCCCTAAGCGGTATAGCCGGTTCGATTCAACCAAATACTTGTGCGATTTTTTTCGCCGCTTGTCTGCGCCTTGTGCGCGGCAGGCGGCTTTTTGTTTTATGGCGAAACACTCTAACGCAACCGTCGAGAATAAAGTCATCCCATTGGCGCTATTGGACGCGCACCGGAAAAATTATAACCGGCACTCGGATGCACAACTCGCGGATTTGCGCGAGTCGCTGAAACAATTCGGACAGGTGCGCAGTATCGTCGTGCAGCCGCAAGGCAAACGCTACACCATCGTCGCCGGTCACGGCATCGCACAGGCGGCGCAGGCGGAAGGTTACACCGAACTGCGCGCGGATGTGATTCCGCATTCGTGGAGCGAGACGCGCGTGTTGGCGTATCTCGCGGCAGACAACGAACTTGGCAAGCACGCCGACCCGGACACGGACCAACTCGCCGCCATCGTGCGCGAGGTGATGCAAGCGGAAGGCGAAGCGTTGGCGCGACTCGCGGCGGGAGAACAGGCGGCGCTCGATGCGATTCTGAACGCGGGGAGCGCGCTAAGCGAAGCGGCGGACGCGGGCGAACTCGTTGACAAAGCGGCGGAACTGCAAAAGAAATGGCAAGTGCAGCGCGGGGATGTGTGGGAGATTGGGCGGCATATTTTAGTTTGCGGCGATAACGCAATTGCGACGGACGTTGAAAAACTTTTGACAGAACGCGCCGCGCTTGGCATACACGACCCGCCGTATGGGGTGAAGCGCGACAAGGGCTTTGGGGGCTTTGGGGGCTTTGGTCCGCCGATTGCGCGCAGACAGTATAAAGATGATTGGGACAGCGAACGTCCGAGCAAAGAGAAATTTGATTTTCTTTTATTGCATTCTGTAAATTCGATTATATGGGGCGGTAATTTTTTTGCAGACATTTTGCCACAATCAACGCATTGGATTGTTTGGGACAAAAACAACACTATGCCAACGTTTGGCGATTGTGAATTGGCGTGGACATCCTTTGACAGAAAATCTGTTAAAAAATACGAAATCACTTATAACGGCTTGATTGGAAAAGAAAAAGATAGATTTCATCCAACGCAAAAACCGTTGAATTTGATTGTGGCATGTGTGAATGATTACACGCAAAGCGGAGATGTTATAGCAGATTTTTATTGCGGCAGTGGCACGACGCTTGTCGCGTGCGAGCAAACAGGACGCATCGGGCGCGGTATGGAGATTGAACCGAAATACTGCGCGGTCACATTGGAGCGCATGAGTTTGTTAGGACTCGCGCCGAAACGATTGAGCGAAACTGTAGTATCGAAACATGGCAAGCAAGAAAACCTCGGTGCGAACACCGAAACGCGCGGGCGACCAGCGGGGCAAAAATCCCGCGTCGCTGGCAAATCTGAAACCGCCGTGGCGCGCGGGTGACCCGTCGCCAAACCCCTCGGGGCGTCCGAAACTTTTGGGCGACAGTTACAAGGCGATGCTTGCGCGCGTGAATGAATCGGACCCGCAGGGACGCACGAACGCGGAACTGATTGCCAACGCGGCACTGGTCGCGGCGCTCGGCGGCGATGTGTCCGCGATGCGCGAGATACGCAGCGCGACCGAGGGCGAGCGCATCCGCACATGGCGCGACGAAATCATTGACGCTTTGCGCGACGATTTGATTACACCGGAACAGGTGACACATGCACTCGGGGACGAACTCGCTGGCGAAATATTTATCGCCGCAGGCCTACGCCGAAATGCAAACGGCGAAACTGCTGGCGGACGCGCGGGCACAACGCCGGGCGGCGCGGCAAAGTGAAATCAAGCCGCTTGATTTGGACTTGGATTGGCGCACGTTTCTAAAAAAACATTTTCCGCATCACACGAGCGCGGGCTTTGCGGCACATCACGTCGCCTTGTGGGACTGGGTGTGGCGGTTGGTCAAGGGCGTACGCCCTGCGCCGTTCGTGGCCATTTGGGCGCGCGGCGGCGCGAAATCATCCAGCGCGGAAATGGCGGCGGCGGCGGTGGTCATGCGTCAAACGCGGCGCTATGTGCTCTATCTGTCGGCCACGCAAGACCTTGCCGACAAGCACGTCGCCACGATTGCGGCGCTCTTGGAAGAGGCAGGCATCGAACGCGCGGTCAACCGATACGGCAGCAGCAAAGGCTGGAGGCGCAACCGGTTACGCGCGGCGAACGGCACGACCATTGACGCGCTCGGACTGGACACGGCGGCACGCGGCATCAAGGTCGAACAGGACCGTCCCGACATGATGGTCATTGACGACATTGACGAACGGCACGATTCACCGGCGCAAACGCAGAAAAAAATTGACACGCTCACAAATACCATTCTGCCTGCGGGCGCAACCGATAACGCCGTGCTAGCTGTGCAAAACGTCGTACATGCCAATTCCATCTTTGCCCGCCTTGCCGACGGGCGCGCGGATTTTTTGAGCGACCGAACCGTCAGTGGGCCGATTCCCGCCGTGAACGAGTTGGTGATCGAGATGCACAACGGCGAGGCCGTCATTGTCAGCGGCACGCCGACATGGGACGGGCAAACGCTCGCGGTGTGTCAGGGACAAATTCGCACGTGGGGCCTGCGCTCTTTTTTGCGCGAGGCGCAGCATGAGGTGAAAGATTCTGACGGCGCCTTGTGGCAGCGCGAAATCTTGGACGCGACCCGCGTCGCGCACGTGCCGCAGTTGACCCGCATTGCGGTCGCCGTTGACCCGTCAGGCAATAAAGGAACGGGCAACGAGTGCGGCATTATTTCGGGCGGGGTGGGATTGTGCAATTGCAAAGGCAAGCCGGAACTGCACGCGTTTGTTTTGGCGGATGATTCGCTGCTCGACGCCCCGAACGCATGGGCGAAACGCGCGGCGGGCGCATACAACCGCCTCGGCGCGCACATCATGGTCGCCGAAGGCAATTACGGCGGCGCAATGGTCGAAAGCACCATCAAGACCGCCGACCCGCACGTCAATGTCAAAATCATTACGGCCTCACACGGCAAGCAAGCGCGCGCGGAACCTATCAGCAGTTTATACGGCGAAAGCAAAGTGCATCACGTCGGACATTTTACGACGCTCGAAAATGAACTTTGCACCTGGGAACCCAACACCGGCGCACCTTCGCCCAACCGATTGGATGCGCTCGTGTGGCTCGTGACGGAATTGTTGCTCAAGCCTGCGGTGGCTCTCACGCAGAGCGGAAACGAAAACGCGACCGAACGAAACCGCTGGAACGTAGGCGGCGGGCGCGATGAGGGCGGCTCACGGTGGCGATTATAAATGACTGACCAAATGATTCAAGCGGCGCGCCGCGCCAAACCAACCGACGAACTCGGCGACAGCGGGTTATCGCGGTTTTTCGGACAGGTGAGTGAAACCTACCTGCCCGAACTGCGATATCCCTACGCGTACGCCAAATACAGCGAAATGCTGCGCCGCGACCCCACGATTGCGTCTCTTATCAACGCCATCAAGTTATTGTCGCGCACCGCCACGTGGACCGTCGAACCCGCAGGCACAACCGACGCCGACCAACGCGCCGCCGATTTTTTGACCCAATGTCTCGGCGACATGAGCATCACGATTGAGGACGCGGTCGAGGACATGCTGTCTGCGATTCCGTTCGGCTGGGCATGGTCGGAAATTGTGTACAAGCGGCGCAAGGGCGCGCGCGGTGACGCCGAAAGCAAATATGACGACAACGCCATCGGCTGGCGCAAATTCGCGCCGCGGCGTCAATCCTCGTTTTCGTCTTGGGACTTTGACGAAAGCGGCGGCGTGCAGGGCCTGTGGCAAGTGTCGCAAGCCGACGGCAAGCGGCGCTACATGCCCGTCGAAAAATCCTTGCACTTTATTGCACAGCGCGATATGGGCAACCCCGAAGGCTTTTCGATTCTCGAACCCATTTACGAACCGTGGCACTTTGTCAAGAATTTGCAAATCATAAACGGCATCGGGTTTGAACGTTCGTTCGTGGGCTTGCCCGTTTTCGAGTACGCCGAAAATTATACGCCGTCCGAAAACGACCTCGCGCTCGTGCGCGAAATCGGGCGCGGTCTGCGCGTGGACGAACGCGCGTATGTGGGCGTGCCCGCCGGTATCAAGTTTCGCTTGGAAACGACCAGCAACTCGAACGCGTCAACGCTTTTGGAAACCATCAAGCAGTATCGCATCTGGATGCTGATGGTGGTGCTCGCCGATTTTCTTGCGCTCGGCACCGTGTCAAGCGGCGGCAGTTATGCGCTCGGGCAGGACAAATCCGAATTGTTTTTAATGGCGGTGGACGGTTGGCTCGACAAGATTGCGCACCCGGACAAGCAGGGCGTCTTGAACCGCTACGCCGTCCCGCGCCTCTTTGCGTTTAATCCGTTCCCCGGCATGACCGATTTCCCGCGCATCAAACATTCGAGCGTGCAAAAGCCAAACTTGCCCGCGCTGTCGGCATACCTGTCGAGTTTGCAAGCATTTATCCAACCCGACCCCGCGCTCGAAGCGGCACTGCGGCGCATGGCCGATTTGCCCGAAGCGGACACGCAATCAGAACAAACGTTCAGCGATGCCGCGCCCGCCTCGGATGTGGTGAGCGGTGACAATGCCGGTGATGTGCCGCCCGCGCCATCCGGCACAGGCGACGGCAACAGCGCGCCGCTCGGACGCGGTCCCAACGGTGCGGCCTTGCTGCAAGCCGAGCGCGAGTTTCGCCGCGCGCTGCGTGAGGTGATGCGTGGATAAATTCACAATGTTATTAAACACATTGATTGCAGACCAATTTTTTAGGTTGCCAGCGCGCGAGCATGAATTTTACTACGAAGACATTTTTGACGTTGGAATTATATATCGTTGTGCGTATTGCGGAACGGCAGCAGAACAATCACAAAACAGGTGTGTGTTGCCGTACGCGGATGACATCGCTGCCGCATGGAAGATTGTGGAACTGTTTCGCACGCGCGGCTTAATTGTTTCTATTACATCGCCAACTCCGGATAAAACTGCATGGACTGTAATGGGGTGGAATTCGGTAACAAACTCAAATAGATTTTGTGGGATTGCGTCGGATGCAATGAAAGCTATTTGTTTGGCCGCGTTAGATTCGTGCGGGATTGATGTTCAGGTATCTGTTGATTTTCATTATATGAAAACAGAATGAATAAATACGCTTTAACTGCGATCGGTGGGGTGGTTGGAATGATAATGTTACTAATTATGCTTCCAATGATTTTGTCTGTCTCGTTCCCCGTGTCATTAATTATCGCGTTTATTGCGGGTTCTATCTCGGCGCTTTTTGGTGTTGTATTGACACATAAACTATATGAGCAAATTGATTCACGCTCTTAAAGCCAAACTTGACGCGCTCTATCTCGCGTCCGGGGCCTCGCGCTATGAACGCGCAACTAATGCGTATCAGGCCGACTTGATGGATGCGTACGACCAATGGACGCGCGGCCTGCTAAAACGGCTCAAAGGCGTCACGGACTTGGAACAGGCGCGGCAGATTGTAACCGAAGCGATGCCCGAGTTGCGTCGCGCGTTACAGGATATAGCGCAGAGCACGCTCCCAGAGGCGGTGGGGGCAATGACCGACGCGTATGTTCCCTCCGCCGACGCGTGGCGCATGATCGCCGACGCCATCACCGAAACCAACAGCAACATTGACACGCGCCTCGTGCCCGATATTGAGCAAAAACTTTTGCGCGGCATTGCCGAGGGCGCAGACCTGAACGGCGTCGCGCAATCGCTGGTTTCGCGCGTGGGCATTTATGCGGGCGATTACTGGGCCGTGATACAGCGGCTCATTGGCGATTATGCCGCGCAAGCGCAAACGGGCGACGATGTAATTTACAAATGCCGCTGGGTGCGCGTGCATGATGACCATTCGTGCGATGCGTGCATTGCCTACGAAGGCGAATACGACAGTTATACCGCAATGCTCGAACAGACCGCGCAAAGCGTGCCCGGTTATTTTTTCAATTCGCCCCTGCGTTCGTGCTGGGGCAACTGCCGCTGCTATCTCGAATTATTCATTGACGGCAAATGGCGCAAGGTATAGGAGACCAAAATGGAAATGGAACACACCAACGAAAACGCGCACGCAGACGCAATCGAAACCGAACGCGAAACCGAAATCGAACGCGAAGCGGCGGACCCGCAAGCGGCACAACAGCGCGGCGAACTCGTTGCCCTCGCACAACTCGCGGACGGGCAAACGGTCAAGATTCAGGTTTTGCGTTCGGGCGCGTTTGTGGATATGCACGGCCTCGACGTGTTGATTCAAGACACCGATCTTGACGCGTACGTGGCCAACAGCAACGCCGCGCTGCAGGACGCGCAGATTCCCGTCGAAATCGGACACC
>CAZWFX010000033.1:0-3720 GCA_964633425.1 uncultured Candidatus Saccharibacteria bacterium | reverse complement strand
GCCAACAGCAACGCCGCGCTGCAGGACGCGCAGATTCCCGTCGAAATCGGACACCCGTATGATCCGGGCGCGCCGGCGGCCGCGTGGTACACGAATTTCTACACCGAAATTGTGAACGGCGTGAAATGGGCGTGCGCCGAAATCGAATTGACCACGCTCGGCACGCAAGCCCTCGCCGACAAATTGTATAAATATTTTTCGGGCAACTTGGACTTGGTTGCAAAACAAATCATCGGCGGCGGTTTTGTCAATCGCCCCGCCGTTTCGGGACAGCAGCCGATTGGCTCGCTGTCGGCATATCTGACACCGCGCGCGACGGAACTCGCCGCAGAAACCAAAACGGAAGGAGGTGACACCTTTATGACCCCTGAAGAAATGGAAGCCAAACTCGCCGCCGTACGCGACGAAGAACGCGCCAAACTCGTTGCACAGCAAGCGGAATGGGAAGCACAGCTGGCCGCCGCGCGCGCCGACGAACGCGCCCGCGTGCTCGCCGAACAAAAACGCGCGAACGAAATCCGCGAACTCGCCAACACGCTCACGGCAGGCCCGCGCGCGTTGTGGCACAAACCCGCCGACCTCGAAATTTTGCTCGGCAAACTGACGGACGAAGACCGCGCCATCGTGGGCGCATTGCTCCAAGAGATTCAAGCCAAAGGGCTTGTGGACTTGGGCGAACACGGCACGCAAGCGAACGGCGCAACGTTGGTCCAACTGCCCGCTTTCGCACAGCGCGCGCTTGGCGCGTGGCTCGAAAAGCAGGGCACGGTCGCGGAATGGTTCGCGCTCAATCCCGAACTCGGCACCGCCGACCAATACGATTTGAAAGGTTTTGAAAAATAGGCAATGCAAACGCATTGCCCGCCACATCACTTGGAGGTGAATTAACATGGCGAATTTGACTGCGGATGCCCCGATCCGAATTTTGGGCGAGGCATACACCGAACAGTTTCATGTGGATTCCAGCGGCACATCCACCATTTATCGCGGCGCGCCGGTCATCATTGACCAAAGCGTTGACACGGTGAATGTTCACACCGCCGCCAGCATCACCTGCGTGGATGACGACGTTTTTGTCGGCATCGCCGCAGAAAAACACGTCACGACCTCGGGCGATTCGGAAACGGACGCCGCGAGCATGGTCGTGTTGTATGTGCAGCCGACGATTGTCGGTTTCAAATCGGCTGTCTTTACCGACGCCAACATGGGCGACACGGTGTACATGAGCGACACCGGCACGCTTTCCGGCTCGAATGGCGCGTATCCCGAAATCGGCAAACTGCACCGCGTGCGCGACGGTTATGCGTACGTGCGCTTGGTTTCGCCGCTCAATCTGAACGTTCCGTAATCCGGTTAAAGGGGCAACCCTTTAACGTTCCATCTCACTTTGGAGGTGAGACAAAATGAACTCTGGTAATGTACCTACTCATTTGCTCGTCGCGGCGCGCAGCGGCTTTTTGACCTCGCTCAAAATGCCCGAAATGCCGTGGACGCGCATTGCCAACACCATCAACATGGACGCCAAGTCCATTGATTTGGTTGACCTCGGCGGCGCACCCATGCCGACCCAAAGCAAGGGCGGCGGCGTCGCACAGGATTTCGTCGAAAAAACGTTGACCATCAAACCGTTGGACTGGGAAATCATCACGTGGATTTCCTACAACGCGGTCATGGACGACCAAACCGGCACGCTCGAAAATCGCGTCCGCAGCGCGGGCACGAATTTTCAAAAGCACCTGAACAATCGCGTGTTCCAAACCCTGAACGGCGGCGACGGCAGCACGTACGGCCTGTGCTATGACGGTCAGTATTTCTTTGATACCGACCACGCCGACAAGGGCGCGCACTATTCGACCGCGCAATCCAATGCCAACACGTCCGCGCTTTCGTTGGACAATTTCACGACCGTGAACGTTGCCGCGCAGTTGTATGTGGACGACCAGGGCGAATACGTCAACTATTCGCCGAACTTGCTGGTCGTGCCGCCCGCGCTCGAATACACGGCCGCGCAAATCTGCAACAATCCCACCGCCTATGACACCGCGAATCGCGAAGCCAATCCGTTCAGCGGGCGTTTCAATTACATTGTTTCTCCGCAACTGGATTCGACCGCGTGGTTCTTGGTTGACGAAGCGGAACCCACGAAACCGTTGATTGTGGCCATGCGCGAGCAGCCCAATCTCCAAGATTCGTGGTTTGACCCGGGCGCAGCCGATGGCGGGCGTTATTACTTCAAGTTTTACGCGCGCTACAACGTTTTTTACGGAGATTGGCGCTTGGCGACTCAGGGAAATAGTTAGACGCGTCGAGGGACAGAGAGAGAGCATAAAAAATCTCTCGTCGTCGCCGGTCCCTCACGCGTGAGGCGACGATACAAAATTTTTGCGGAGAACAAAATCATGACCCAAAACAAAAAATTCCTTTTTGCGGCGCTTGCCGTTGCGCTCATTGTGATGGTGTTGGTCGCGGCCTTTGCGCCCCTCAACGCCGAAAACATCCAACGCCCCGGCGCGCCGCGCGCACAAAACATGGTCCCGACGCCCATCACCACACCGTCGAATTTGGACGCGCTGTCTCTCACGTCGAACCTTGCCGTCGGCGGCAACCTGACCGTGAGCGGCACAACCAACGGCTACTATTGCACGAACGGCTCGCAGACCATCACCGGCTCGGCGACCGCAATCCCTGCCACACTCACCGCCGCGGGCATTACCACGCCGGTCTTTGTGCAGCACAGCATTGCGGCCTCACCCGGTAATACGTATTGGCGCGACTATCACATCAACGCGGGCGGCGTCATTACCATCGGACTGTATCAAAACATTCTTTCCGGCACGGTCACACCGCAGGCGGCGACCACGGCTGTCGCGGTGGATTATGTCGTTTGCGGCAAATAACGCGCGCCGCCAGAGAGGATAAAAAATCATGCAACAGATTCTGGTGCGCGTACGCGCCGATTATCCGTGGCAAATCGCGCAGGTGGGCGGGCGACGTTTTCACAAAGACGTTCCGACGCAGCTGCACCCGCACGAACTCACGGACGAAATCAAAAATTCTGCCCTGCTCGAAATTGAAACGCTCGAAAGCGAAACAGTTGCAAGCGAAACGCCAGCAAGCGCAACCGTCGAAAGCGTCGAACCCGCCAACGCGCAGACCGTCAGCGCGGAACCGGCACGCAAAATGAAAAACCGCCGAGGTGCAAAATGAGTCTTATCGGAATGCAAATTAGCAACGGGCGCATCCAATCCGTTTTCTATCCCGACAAACGCTATGACCTGAGCGCCGTCACCATCACCACAATTGCAACCGTCGCCACACCGACCAGCGGCAAAAAGATTCGCTTGCTCGGCGGGACCATCAGCGTCAGCGCGGCGTGCAGCGTCCTGTTCGAGGACAATGGCGCGGGCACAACCATTTTCCGCACGCCGAAACTCGCCGCCGACACGCCGTATTATTTCGACCTGGGCGCGGGCTATGTGGGCGCGGCCGCCAACAATGTCATCAAGGCCACGAGCAGCGCGGCGGCCACCATCACCGGCACACTGTTCGGAGTGGAGGAATAACCGCCATGTTGTCGTTTTCGCGCGCACGACGCGCGGCGATACTGGCGGGGGGAAGCGCGCCATTCACGCCCGCAAACATCAGCGGCCTTGTCGCGTGGTATGACTTTTCGGACGCGGCGACGCTGTTCACGGATTCCGCGCGCACAACGGCGGTAGC
>CAZWFX010000032.1:0-21180 GCA_964633425.1 uncultured Candidatus Saccharibacteria bacterium | reverse complement strand
CGAACGGGCGAAAGCCTGCTTGTTGGACGCTCACATGTCCAAGAACTACCCAGGTTTTCGGAGTAGGTGGTCGCTGGCGAAGCTGGCGTCGCTGGAAGTGGCATCGTGGCCAGAGTGGAAGCGCAGGGCCTGCTATGGCCAGGCGTACGGCCGAGGCTCAGGGGGCGAAGGTGAGGGCGTTCCTGTTGCGTAACGGCGAAGGCTGGGTGTGGCTGTGCGTTGTCACGAGCGCGACCGAGATGCGCGTGGTGGACCACTGGCTCGATCAGTGGCGGTAGCATGGAAAGCATCGACTCCGACGCCATCCACGCCATCTTCCGCATTCTCGAGCAGGCTCGCCAAGGAATCGTCGGCACCGTCCGCGTCCTCGCCGCCAACGAACACGGCCTCCAGGAAATCACCGTCGCCGCGATGGAGTCCACCCAGTGGGCAAGGCTGCAGGCGATCCTCGACAGCCTGCCCCCGCTTGCACCGCCCGCCGGCACGCAGTAGCGTAACCGCCGTACCCGCAAGCACCGCTACCCCACCCGTAGGGGTCCCGGCTCACACAGGCCACAAGGCCCGGAATGCCAGCACGCATCGGCCCGGCAAATCCGAACTACACGGTCCCTGATGCCGTCGTCGTCACGATCCGCGACCTCCACGAACACCACGGCCTCGGCTACCGCCGCCTCGCACGACAGTTCCAACTGCCCTTCAAGACCGTCATGAAGTGGCTGACCTACGAACGCCGAAACCAAACCCCGGTAGAATGGCGCGACAGCACAACCCGCACCCTCAACGATGACCGGCGTACCGGATGCCGGCTCGGAGGAGGCGTAGTGGTACCAGATCGTTCGTGGCCGGCAGCACTCACGTTGTCCCGGCTTGTCCCTACGGGTGACGCGGGGACAGGAATCCGGGAAATCTCGCGACCCCGCATCCTTACCGGCTGAATCCGTCGGGGGGCAAGCAAGCGCACGGGCTGCATAGCGTGCGGGGATGCCTGCTGCCCCGGTCATCGCGCCGTGCCGTGTCTCGGACATCCGGGCACGCCCTGACCTCATCGCAGCGCATCACGCCGAGACGGACCCCGACGTAGACCTCGCCCCGCAGTGGGAGTCGTACGAACGTCTGGAGGCCGCCGGGATGATGCAGTGCCTCGGCGTGTTCGAGGGCGGGCGCATGCTCGGCTACACGGCTTGCGTCGTCGCCGCGCCCCTGCACCACGGGCTCACGCTCGCGGCCAGGTGCACCGCCGTCTACGTCGACCCCGTCGCACGCATGCAGGGTCTCGGGCTGCAACTGCTGCGCGAGACCGAGCGCGAAGCCAAGGGCAATGGCTGTGCGCACATCGTCTGGACCGCCAAGGCCGGGTCGCGCATGGCGTCCGTGCTCGAGGGCTTGGGCTACGAGCCCGACGAGATCACCTACCGCAAGGAGTTGTAATCCATGGTATTCGGACTGGACGCCGTTGCTGTCGCCGCCATCGTTTCCGCCGCCGCCGCCGCCGGCACCGCCGCCACCGGCGTCGCGCAGGCGCAGACCAGCGCCAACAACGCACGCAAGCAGTCCCGCGTGCAAGACAAGGCGCAGAAGGACGCCGCCGCCGGTGCCGCCGCGCAGCTCCGGCAGAACGAAGAGGCCCAGCGGTCCGCCACCCGCAAGCAGCCCGTCGCCGGTGACCTGCTCACCGCCGAGCAGACCGACCGCATGCGCGGCCCGCAGAGCACCCTTCTGACCCAGGGCGGCGCCGGCAAGGCGTCCCTGGGCCGTGCGACCCTACTCGGCTCCTGAGTCCCCACATGCTGGCAGTCGAGCCCTACCGCACGATGACGCCCGCCGAGCAGCACCAGACGCTGCTGCGCCGGCTCGAAAGCCTCATCGCAGTTCGGCAGCCGATGCTACCCATCTGGCAGGAGGTCGGGCACTTCTTCATGCCGCACAGCGGTCGCTTCGCCGGCTCCTCGGCAGTGCTCCCGTCCGGCCCTCGAGGGCGCACGCCCAAGCGCGAGGACAAGCACATCTTCGACAACACGGGCGCCATCGCCATCCGCCACACTGCGGCAGGGCTCATGGCCGGCGTGTCGTCCCCGTCCCGGCAGTGGCACCGGCTCTCCATCCGCCAGCAGGAGCTGCGCAGCCGGCACGACGTGAGCACCTGGCTGGACGCCACTACCGAGGCCCAGCGCGAAGCCTTCATCTCGGCCCAGGTCTACCGGGGCGTGCACCAGATGTACCTGCAGCTCCTGGTCTACGGCACCGCGGTCGCCGTGCTGACGCCGCACCCCGAGAGGATCATGCAGTTGCACCTCGTCCCGATCGGCAGCTTCTGCCTGGACGTGAACAACGAGCACCGCGTCGACACCATGTTTCGCGAGGTCGACATGTCCGTCCGCCAGATGGTGGAGGAGTTCGGGCTCGAGTACTGCAGCAAGCAGACGCAGTCATGGTGGCGGGCCAAGCGATTCGACCAGTCCGTGACGGTCGTGCATGCGATCGAGCCCCGCGCGCTGCAGGACCAGGACATCGGCAGTCCGCGGTCGACCGCCAAGCCGTTCCGGTCGGTCTACTTCGAGCGCGACCAGGACGCCCGCGGGATCCTGCGGGAGAGAGGGTTCGACAAGTTCCCGGTCCTGGCGCCCCGCTGGGAGGTCGAGCCGGGGGAAGCCTACTGCCGCGTGTCGCCGGGCATCGCCGCCCTGGGCGACGCGAAGGGCCTGCAGCACGCCTACAAGCGCATGTCGCAGGCAATCGACTACAAGATCCGCCCGCCGCTGCAGATCCCGACGGCGCTGCAGAACAAGGACGTGGACCTGCTGCCCGGCGGCAAGAACTTCGTCGACCAGCAAGGCCAGCAGGGCGGCACGCGGTCGATGTGGGAGGTCCAGCAGCAACTGGCCGAGCTGGGCGAGTTGATGGAGGGCATGCGCGAACGCATCCGCGAGACCACGTTCGCGAACCTGTTCTACCTCATCAACAGCCTGTCCGACACGACGCAGCGGACCAAGGCCGAGATCGACGAGCGCAACAGCGAACGGCTGCACCTGCTCGGCCCGGCCCAGGAGAACCTGCAGGACGAGTTGCTGCGCCCGCTGGTGGAGTTGGGCTTCGACTACATGACGATGGCCGGCCGCACGCCGCCGCCGCCTGGCGACTTGGTCGGGGCCGAGTGGAACATCGAGTTTGTCTCGTCGCTGGCGCAGGCGCAGCGGTCGGCGGACATCTACGGCATGGAGAAGCTGATCGGGTTGACCGGGCAACTGGTCGGTCTGGACGACGCCGCCCGCGACAAGCTCGACGTGGACGCGATCATCGACCGCTACGGCGACCGGCTCAGCGTGCCGCCGGAGGTCATCCGCGACAGCGCCGACCTGCGGCAGATGCGCGAGGCCCGCGAGAAGGCGCTCGCCGCCAAGGAGCAGGTCGCCGCGATGCAGGAGGCGTCCGTCGCTGCGCGCAACCTGGCGGCATCCCCGACCGAAGGCGGCAACGCCTTGGCCGACCTCAACAGCTCCGTGTTCTCCGCCCTGTGATCCATGCCCGACCGAAGCCATGCAGGGGAGAACCGCGATAGCCCGGAGCACATCCCGCTCCGCGGCCCGGTGCTGCGGCACGCGCTCGAGGCTCTAGGCGTCGAGTTCCCGCCGACCGGGGGAGGCGTCACCGATCACGGTGCGCTGACTGGCTTGCCGGACGACGATCACCCGCAGTACGCCAAGGTCGCGGCCGGGGCGTTCACGACCCTGGCCCCAACCAGCGCCGTTGCCGCTGCCGGCGGCACCAACGAACTGGTGCGACAGGTCGAACTTGACGCGACGGTCGTGTCTATCAACGACAACGTCGACACCTTGGTGGCAGAGGTGTACGCCACGATCGATGCGAAGCCAACGAGTGCATGGACGGCCGTCTCGCTGTCGTCGACGTTCTCGACGACGAGCACCAGCAACACGTCGGTCACCGGCTTGCTGTTCACGCCTAAGGCGAGCAAGTCCTACGTGTTCGAGGCCTACCTCATGCTGCGCGCGGACGTGGCCACCACGGGGCCGAGGCCGGGCGTGTCGATGCCGACCGGGCTGACGGACGGCGCCTACGAGATCACGGCCCCCAACAGCAACACGTCGATCGAGTTCCGGAACCAGGGCGCCCTCGGCAGCGCACAGAACGCTGCGAGTTCCGGCGTCCCAACGACCACCGATAGCTACATGGCCCGCATCACCGGCATCGTCATCGCGGGCTCGTCGGTGTCGGGCAACGTCCAGGTCACGCTTGCCAGCGAGGTCGCCGCTTCCCAGGTCCACATGCGCGCCGGCAGCGTGCTGCTCTACCGCGAAATCCCGGCCCTGCCGTAACCGCTAAGGTGACTACGTTCTATGAGTGATCCGATCGAGCAGCAAATCGTTGCGACGCAACTGGCTCGGATCGAAGGCGAGATCCTGGCCAAACTGGAGCGCACACGGTTCGACAAGGTGTGGGACATCATCACCAAGATCGTGGTGGGGCTTACCCTCATGCTCGTTGCCAAGGTCGGGGCGACGGCGTGGGATCACGAGATGCGCCTGCAGAGCATCGAGTCGAACCGCCTCACCGCGACGCAGATCCAGGAGCGGATGGCCGAGATGGACCGCCGGGTCATCGCGGCGATGTCCGGCCCCGACTGGCTGCGGGCCGAGATCAACAGCGTCAGCCTCAAGCTGGACGCCATCAAGGAATCCAACGGCAAGCTGGCCGAGCGCATCAGCCGGCTGGAGGCCGGGATGCAGAGGAAATGAACCCATGAAGCCACACGCCCTACTCCCCGTCCTTCTCGCCTCCTGCATCGCCCCGACGCCGGGCCAGCCGAACGATCCCGGCAGCAGCGGCCAGACGGCCCTGCGCTACCTGCGGGCCATCGGCGACGCCGCGGTGCGCACCGAGGGGACGCTGGCGCTGGCGAAGTACGCGCCGGACATGTTCCCGCTCATCGACGCCAACGGCGACAAGGTCATCACGATCGAGGAAGTCGAGGCCGTCGCGCTGGCGACCGGAGACCCGTCGTCGCTGACGTGGCTGCTCATCATGGCGTGGGAGACGTACAAGCACCGGAAGGACTAGTGAGGGGCCGTGTTCGGAACCTCGCGCTGGCGGCGGCGCTGCCCCTGGCTGGCTGCGTGTCGCCGTCCGAATGGCAAGCGGTGCGCGAACAGGCGGCCGACCTACGGGTGCAGTTCCTTCGCAACGAGCGGGAGGGGTGGACCAAGGAGCAGCGGGAGGAGTTCCGTCGTCGGCTAGACCGCACGTCCGAGGACATCGCAAAGTCGAAGCCGACGGACATGGAGCGGCTGGGCAGCTACGCCGGCTGGGTGGCGGTGGGCGCCATGGCGTTCGCTCGAGGTGCCTGGCCGGTCATCGCCGCGGCGCTCGGCTACGTCGTCAGCAAGCTCAGGGAGACGAAGGGAGGCTAGCCCGGTTTGCGCTCTGCCATGGATCTCATACACTGCGGCGCGTTGCACGAACCCGAGGCCAAGACGGCGGACGGACGGACATACCATGCACCGGAACTGGTGCGTGCCGTGTGCATGATGCACAACGAGACGCGCAAGGGCTGGCGCACGATCGCCCGTCACTTCCGCCTGCCGGCATCGACGGTGCGGGACTGGCTACGGGGCACGCGCCGGCTCACCTACGTTCGACGACGAAACCAGCACGATGACGGACTCAACCAGTAACCCGACCGGCGACCGCGACGAAGCCGGCCGTTGGCTTCCTGGGCACAAGCAGCCAGGGCCGGGGCGACCTCGAGGGCTCGACTTCCGCCGGCTGATCCAGGAGAACCGCGGCGAGACGTACGAGCAGACCATCGTGCAGGTCTACGACATGCTCGTGGTCAAGGCGCTGCAGGGCGACGTGCAGGCGATCAAGCTGTTGTTCGACCGCATGTGCGACAAGGACGCCGACAAGCTGATCATCGGCCGGTCGCTCGAGGAGATCCTGGGCGCAAGCTGGGAACGTAACAAGGAAGGTGAATCGTGAGCGACATCAAGAGTGGAGACGTTGTCCGCTTCCGGGGCGGTGGTCCGCTGATGACGGTGAACGCCGAGAACGGAGACGTTGTCGATGTGGTATGGTTCGTCGGCGACGACTTCCATTCCGCTTCTTGCATCAACAAAAAGTCCCTGTACAGGCCGGAGATGGAAGCTTCCAGGCATGTGGTGCCGCACCCGGTCGATGCCCTGTCGGTGCTGGGAGTTTGCCTAGCCCACGACCTTCCCGACTACGCGGCATGGTTCCGAGCGTTCCCGGATCTGGCGCCGACCGTCGACGAAGGCATCGCCAAAGTGATTGACGCGGCCCCGATGACGGCCAGCGAGGTGCAGCGCCGCCGCGCGTCCCGATGATGCTCCCCGAGGAGCGCATCCGGCTCTACCGGCGCGACCCCGTTGTCTTTGTCCAGGCCGAGTTCGGCGTTACCCCGGACGAATGGCAGGTCGACGCGCTGCGGTCCTGGGCCGACCCGACCATCCCGCGCATCAGCATGCAGGCGTGCGCCGGCCCCGGTAAGTCGGCCGTCGTCGCCTGGATGGCCTGGAACTTCCTCGCATGCTACGGGGCGCCTGGGGAGCACCCCAAGGGCTTCGCCTGCTCCATCACCGCGGAGAACCTGTCGGCCAACCTGTGGTCCGAGATGGCAAAGTGGCGGCAGCGGTCGCCGTTCCTGACGGCCGAGTTTGTGTGGACGGCCGAGAAGGTGTTCTCCAAGGCATACCCTTCGACATGGTTCCTCGGCGCCCGCTCCTGGCCCAAGACGGCATCTCCCGAGGAGCAGGGCAAGACGCTGTCCGGGCTACACGGCAAGTTCGTCGCCGCCTTCATCGACGAATCGGGCGCCATCCCAAAGACGGTGCTGAACGCCGCCGACCAGGCGCTGTCGACCGGCCCCGATTTCGGCAAGATCGTGCAGGCCGGCAACCCCATCAGCCTGGAGGGGATGCTCTACGCCGCCGCCAACGAGTTGGCGCACCTGTGGCACGTCATCCGCATCACTGGTGACCCTGACGACCCCAAGCGCAGCCCGCGCATCAGCGTCGAATGGGCCAGGGAGCAGATTGCCGCGCACGGCAGGGACAACCCCTGGGTCAAGTCCTACATCCTGGGCGAGTTCCCGCCGGCCAGCCTGAACGCCCTGCTCGGCCCTGACGACGTGCGGAACGCCATGGCCAGGGCGCCGCGGCCGGAGCAGTTTGAGCACGCTGGGCGTGTCCTGGGCGTTGACGTGGCCCGCGAGGGCGACGATCGCAGCGTCATCTTCCCGCGGCAGGGCATCATCGCCTATCCGCCGCAACTGCTGCGCAACGTCGACAGCATCCAGGGGGCGGGCGCCGTCGGGCGGAAGTCGCGCGACTGGCAGGCGGACGCCATCTTCGTGGACGGCACGGGCGGATTCGGCGCCGGCTGGATCGACGCGCTCCGCGGACTCGGGTTCGCGCCGGTGTCCGTGCAGTTCGCCGGCTCGCCGGTGGACAAGTACCGCTATGCCAACAAGCGCACCGAGATGTGGTGCGAGATGGCCCAATGGGTGAAGGAGTTGGGGGCGTTGCCGAACATCCCGGAGTTGGTGCAGGAGTTGACGGCGCCGCTCTATGGCTTCTCGGGCGACAAGCTGCTGCTCGAGCCGAAGGACTTGCTGAAGCGTCGTATCGGCCGGTCACCGGACCTTGCCGACGCGCTCGCGCTGACGTTCGCGGCGCCGGTCATGCGGCAGCGGGCTCAGCCCTACCGCCCGCCGTTCGAGACTGCCGATCGAAGCATGGACTACAACCCGTTCTAGCGGGGAGTCGCGGGGGGCAAGCACTGGCGCTGCGCCCATAGCGTCCGGGTCGATGGGCCAGGTACTCGACCCGACCGACCTCGATCTTGTCGAGGATGCGGAGTTGGTGACCGAGCAGCGGCGTGAGCTGCTGCGCGATCGCCGCGCTCGGGATGTTGCCCGGCTCATGGCACAGGACTGGGGGCGCCGGTTCGTCCGGCACCTGTTCGAGAGCAACTTCCTCTACAGCGCCAACGCCACCAACAACGGGGTGGAGATGCAGCGCAACGAGGGACGCCGACTGGTCGCGATCGACCTGCTCGGCCTCATCCAGTCGGTGTGCCCGGAGCGCCTGATCCAGATGGACCAGGAGGCTCTGCAAGAGCGCAACGACCGAGAGCAAGCCGATGGCGACTGAAACGATCACCAAAGCGAACGTCACGTCTGCTGCACAAGGTCAGACGCCGGAACCCGACACGGCCCTGCTCGGCGCAGGTACGGAGAAGGCGACGGCAGACCAGCCTGACGAGGACGCAACCCTTCTGGGTAGCGAGCCAGCCGACAAGGCCGAGGTCGACACCGAGGAGCCTGCGAAGGACGACAAGAAGCCCGAGGCCGAGGTCGACGAGACCATCGCCGAGGACTTCGAGTTCGAGGTGCCCGAGGGCGAGGAGGCGACGGGGGAAACCCTGGCCGCCTACCGCGACCTGGCGCGCGAACTCGAGTTGCCCAAGAGCAAGGCGCAGTCGCTGCTGTCGAAGATGCTGCCGGTCATCCGGGAGCAGACGGCGAAGCAGCTCCAGGCAAAGGCCACCGAGACGTTCGAGACTTGGCGCCAAGAGGCGATCAAGGACAAGGAGTTCGGCGGCCCGAAGCTGAAGGAGAGTGTCGAGCTCGGCAATGAGGCGTTGGCCCACTACTTCGGGGACTCGTTCCGCGAATGGCTGGTGCGGTCGGGCGGGGGCAACCGAGCGGACGTGGTCCGTGGGTTCGCCAAGCTCGGCCGTGACCTCCGCAGTGATGCCTTCGTGCAGGGCGCCGCGCGTCGCGGTGGGGCTGTCGATCTCAACGACCCCGCTTCCCAGGCACGAAAGCTGTTCCCCAACGATTCGTGATCTGAGCTATGGCAACCCTTCCCACCACCAATCTCACCCTGTTGGACTGGGGCAAGTCCGTCGACCCGGACGGCGATGTCGCCGTCGTCGCGAACCTGCTCTCGCAGAAGAACGAGATCGAGCGCGAAGCCGTCTACGTGCAGGGCAACCTGCCGACCGGCCACCGCGTGACCGTCACCACGAGCCTCGGTGACGACAGCCTTCGTGCCTACAACGAGGGCATCCCGGACAGCGCGGCCACCACGGCGCAGTTCGACGAGGGCCTGGCGATCATCGAGCGCCGGTCCGCGATCGACCGCGACCTCGCGATGCTGAACGGCAACACGGCCGCGTTCCGCATGCAGCAGAGCAAGATGGCCCTGGAGTCGATGTCGCAGACGCGCGTCAAGCTCCAGCTCTACGGCGACACCGCCACGTTGCCCAAGGGCTACAACGGCTGGAAGGTCCGCATCAACAGCAAGACCGCGGCGAACGCGGCCAACCTGATCGACGGCGGAGCCGCCGCTCTACAGACCGACGTGACCAGCATCTACCTGGTCGGCTGGGGCGACGAGACGGCGCACAACATCTTCCCGAAGGGCTCGCAGGCCGGCCTGGCGCGCGAGGACCACAACATCGACTGGGTCTACAAGTCGGACGGCACGCACATGCGGGCCTACATCGATTGGTACCAGTGGAAGGTCGGGTTCGCCCTGCCGGACTGGCGCTACCTGGTGCGCATCCACAGCATCGACGCGAGCGTGCTCGGCGCGCTGAGCGGCGTGCAGGCCCCGACGGCCTTCACGAACATCATCCACACGATGGCGCAGGCCATCAGCCGCATCCCGAGCATGAGCATGTGCCGGCCGGCGTTCTACATGAACCGGACGGTGTTCAGCGGCCTGCAGCGGCTCGCCATGGAGAAGTCGGTTGCGCAACTGACGATCGACAACGGCCTGACGCAGTACGGCACCATCGACAACACGATGCGGTTCATGAGCGTCCCGATCCGCCTGTGCGACGCCATCCCGATCGGTTCCACCGTCGCGACCTCCGGCCCGCTGTCGGTCCTGGTGGGCGAGACCAACCTCAACTGATCCGGGAGGACCACCAATGATCGACAACAACCTCTTGCTGTCGTCGGGGCAGACCGTCACCGCGACGGCCTACTCGACCAACAACATCGACACGAAGGTGTATCGAGACATGTGGGCCGGACAGCCGCTCTACTTCCGGACGCAGTGGAAGGGGACGCTTGCTACGGCGACATCCGTGGACGTGCAGATCCGGGCAGGACTGCGGCCCCTGGTGCTCCAGGACGGCACGGCGTGTACCGTCCAGAACAGCGGCAACACGGTTACGCTCGCCAACCATGGGCTGGCGGTCGGCAGCGACGTGTCGTTCCAGAATTACGGCGGCGGTGGCCTCACCAATGGCACGATCTACTACGTCACCAACCCGACAGCCAACACGTTCCAGTTGTCGAGCACGGAGGCTCTAGCGATTGCCGGCACCGCCGACATCGACCCGGACGCAGACGACGCCACGGTGAACATCACGCAATACTCGATCACGCTGGAAACCACCGGCGCCGTGTCGATCGGGAACTGGAACACGATCAAGGAGGCAACAATCTGCATCCCGCAGGTGTCGGGTCAGACGGCCATCCGAACCCCGGTGCTGCTGGGCGAGGCCGCAGGGGCATTGGGCAAGTTCCGCTACATCTCTGCCTACTACATCGTGGCTGGCAGCAACCTCGCCGGTGCGACGGCGACGACGTTCTTGGACATCCAGGCGACCAGCCGGAACAAGTACTACCCCAGCGCCATCGTGGTGCAGTGACATGCGATACGACGCCAACACGCGCCTGTCGGATCAGCAGGTCATCACGACCACGGCCTACAGCACGAACAGCTACCCGCTCAAGTCGTCCCACGACCTGAGCGGCGGCGACACGTTCATGCTGTCGTGCCACGTCGACCAGACGTTCGCAGGCGGAACGTCGCTCACCATCGGGGTTCTGGCTCACTGGAACCCCGACCCGGCGACCTCGGTGGCCACGACCATCGTGCAGGTGCTCGGCACGTCCGAGTTACTGCTGGTGGCGTCCAACTTCCTCGTGGCCGGCGCGGACATCATGGTCCCGATCGCTCCGTCCATGCAGTCGAAGATGGACCTGATGCAGGCCGCCGGCGGGTTCGCCGCAATCGGCCTTCCACCGGCGCAGCCCGGCTACCTCTACCTGACGGCCGTCTACACGGTCGACGGAACGATGACGGCCGGCAAGCTGACGACCCACATCGTCCCGCACAGCTACGCCAAGCGGCGGCTCTACCCCTACAGCCGAATCGAGTGACGTGGCAGCCCGCAAGTTCTGGCTGACCTTCGGACAGAGCAACGCAGGCCCATCGGCGGACTACGCCACATGGGCCGCGCGGCACGCCTTCGACTGGAGCCTGGACAGCGCGAGTAGCATCTCGACAGGAAGCTACTCGGACACCTTTGCCATGCCGGGAGGTTTCCCAGGCTACGGCACGCTCGACATGAGCGGGGTTGCCATCAGCGACCTGCGCTACCTCGTGTTTTACAGTCCGTACGCGACGGGCTATCGGACGTTTCCCAACGAGGGAGGGCTGCGTGTTGGAGCCCACACCACGACCGTTCTGCTGGTAGAACAGACGTTCGAGGCGGCAGCGATCGGGATGGTGTTGGTGCGCAAGAAAACCGGCACGTCGCACACGATCACGGCAGTCACGCCAGGTGCAGGCGGGGCAACCATCACGGTAACGCCTGCTTTCAGCCCGGCGCCGATCGATCGCGAGGAGTTCACCTACCAGATGGCAGGACTGACGGGGACAACCACCGTCGTTCTGCCGCTGGGGTTCGGTTCTTTGTGGGACGGCAACCTGCTTGGTCTGCGGCTTGTGTGCGTCTCCGGTGCCAACGCGGGGCAAAGCCGGATCATCCAGTCGTGGACCAACAGCACGAGATCCGCAGTCCTTGACTCCGCGTTCAGTAGCGCGATCGGCAGCTCGGACACGTTCGAGATCCGGTTTCCTGGTGACGTGCCGTTCCGGCTGGCCAGCTACTTCCTGCCGTACACGCCGTACCTGGCGGACTACACGGACGCGAAGCGCAACCCGTTCCCGCCGGGGTTCCGGCAGCCGACGCATTGGCATGTCCCGATTCCCGTGGACCTCCCTGGAACGCCGTCCGGCAATCCGCCAACGACGATCAGCTACCACGTCACACTCGGCCTGCGCCTTCAGGAGTTCCTGGGCGAAACCATCTACATGCTGTCGTCGGAGTTCGGCGGCACATCGATCGCTCACCGAGAAGGAGTGACCGGCGATCGCGCCGGCTGGTGGGACGTGTCGCAGCAATCCGACTGGTCTCCTGGCAGGCCGTCAAACTGCTACGCCAGAATGCTGGAGGAGTTGGCTCGAGCAAAGGCTCTTACGGAAGCTGACGGCGACACGCTCGAACTGATCGGAGTCTCCTACCCGCAAGGCGAGACCGACGCAACGGACAGCAACCAGGCATCTCGGTACCTCAACAACGTACGATCCCTGAAGCGGGCGCTGCGACGAGACCTCAAGGCCATGGGGATCTGGACGGGCCCTGTCGAGAAGATCCCGTTCATCCACCCCGAGATTGCCGGCAGCGATGCCCTCCCAGGCTACGAATGGCCCTACGCCGACAATATCAACCAGGGAATCCGGCAAGCATGCGAGGAGGATCGGTTCGCGGAGACCTTCAGCGTTGCCGACCTGCCCCGTAAGTCCAGCGACCCTGCGCACTACACCGGATATGGCGCCGACATGCTCGGTGAGCGGGTGTTCGACGCATGGCGGCGGATCTACAAGACGACGACGGATACCGGCGCCGTCGACATCTGCAACCTTGCCTTGTCGCACATCGGCCAGTCGCCGGTCGTCACCAGCATCGACCCGCCCGACGCCAGCGCGCAGGCGGCCCTGTGCGCCCAGTACTACCAGCAGGCGTTGGAGACGGTGTTCGTGGCCCGCCAGTGGTCGTTCGCCATGCGCCGCAAGTCGCTGGCGGCCGTCACCTACACGGGGCTCACGCAGTGGCGCTACGCATACCAGTTGCCTGCCGACGCGCTGCGGGCCGTCGCGGTGCAGCCGCCGAACAGCACCGACGACTACACGCAGCCGGGGGACATCTCCGGTGCCTACAGCTACGTCGCGCCCATCGTGTCGATGCGCACGCCGCAGCGGTTCGACATCGAGCATATGCAGGACGGCACGCGGGTCATCCTGTCGAACACGGAGAACGCGGTGCTGCGCTACGTGGCGCGTGTCGCGGACACGACGCAGTATCCGCCGCAGTTCCGGCTTGCCGTGAGCTACCAGTTGGCGTCCATGCTCGCCGGCCCGGTGCTCAAGGGTGACGTGGGCGCTGCTGAGTCCAAGAGGCTGATGCAGGTCGCCGCCTACTACATGGGGGCCGCGAGCACGACGGACGCGAACCAGCGCGACGTGCAGCCCGAACACGTTCCCGACTGGCTGGCAGACCGATGACGAACGTGCGGACGTTCCAGCGGTCCTTTGCCGGCGGCATCCTGAGCCCCGAGATGTTCGGGCGGTTCGACGACCCGAGGCATCAGAACGGAGCTGAGACGTTGGACAACTTCATCTGCGTTCCGGCAGGAGCCGCGCGTCGTCGTCCGGGGACCAAGTTCGTGCGGGCAGCGAAGTATACGGACAAGCGGTTCCGCATGCTGCCGTTCCGGTTCTCGGCCACCGAGTCGATCGCCGTCGAGATGGGTGAGGGCTACTTCCGGTTCCACCAGAACGGCGGCACGATCCTGCAGGGATCTCCGGCCACCTTCAAGGATCCGCAGAACCTCGCCAGCATCGGCGGGTCGGGACAGTTCGTGCTGTCGTCGCCCCACGGCTTCACCACGGGCGACGCCGTCTACCTTGCCTGGAACACCACGGGTGCCCTGCCGACGCCGATCGCGGTGCTCACGCGCTACTACATCATCCAGCGGGCCAGCGCGAGCGAGTTCGACTTGGCCACCACGGAGGCCAAGGCGCTGCGGGGCGAGAAGATCACGCTGACGACGACGACGCTCACCAACGCCCGCGTCTACCCGGCTCTGCAGCCAGGCGTCATCCGCGCCTACCTCGGCAACAACTACGTGCTCAAGATGATCGGCGCCGAGGGCATCCACGAGATCCCTGCGGACGGCACGACCAGTACGCCGGCGATCACCTGGAGCACCGACACGGTGAACCTCACCAGTCACGGGTTCGCCACGGGGCAGGCTGTCGTGTTCACTTCGGCGAACGATGCCATGCCGAACGGGCTGTCCGAGGGCACGGTCTACTACGTGTCCAACACGGGCCTTGGGGCCAACAGCTTCCGCATCTCCGCGACGTTCGCGGGGGCGGCGACGGGAACGGCGGGCGCGTTGTCGTTCACGACGGCAGGAACGTCTGGCACCTACACGGTGCAGCAAGCGCCCCTGTGGCACCGCCAGCCGGCAACGGGTGAGTACGAGATCCCGAACGACTACCTGGAGTCCGAACTGTTCGACGTGACCTACGACGGCAGTTTCGACATCACGACGCTGTCGCACCCGGCACATCCTGCCAGCGAGTTGCGGCGCTACGGAGCTACGCAGTGGTCGTTCGGCCCGCTTGGTCTCGGGGCAGCGATCGCCACCCCTGTCATCGGCAGTTCGCAGCTCACCTACGGGCTGAACGTCAAGATGGTCTCCGTGGTGGCGACGGCTCCGTGCGAGTTCTCGACCACGGTCACCGGCAGCAAGCACGGCCTCGGGCTCAACGAGACGGTCTACGTCGAGTTGGCCCCGGTGGGGAGCCAGACGGCGTTCGCAGGCAACCCGGCAGGCTTCTACAGCATCGACACGCGGGTCAGCGACACGCGGGTGACGCTGCGCAAGGCGGACGGCGCGGACGCGGTGGCGGCAATCGGCTCGGCGACGAACGTCGTCATGCGCCCGTCGTCCCTGTCCGCCGACCTGACGAATCAGTACGTGGTGACCGCCGTCGATTCCGAGGACGTGGAAACCGAGGTCAGCAACGTCGCGACGCTGCTCAACAACCTGTCGACGCCCGGCGCCAGCAACAAGGTGCTGTGGTCCCCGGTCACGGGAGCCCAGCGCTACCGGGTCTACAAGCGGCAGGCAGGCCAGTTCGGGTTTGTCGGGGAGGTTAGCGCCCTCGATCTGAACAGCCCGACGGACTACGCCTTCCTGGACGAGAACATCGGCCCGGACAATGGCCGCACCCCCCCGATCCGGGACACGACGCTGCAGACGGCCTACCCGGCCGCCGTGGCCCACTTCGAGCAGCGCCGCTACTTTGGCGGCGGCACGGCAAACCCGCGGCTTATCCTGGGCACGCGATCCGGGACCGAGACGGACTTCTCCTACCACCTGCCGGTGCAGGACGACGACCGCATCCGGTTTCAGTTGGCGAGCCGAGTCGCCGAAGTCATCCGGCACATCGTGCCGCTGCAGCAACTCGTCGTGCTCACGTCCGACGCCGAATACCGCATCACCCCGGTCAACAGCGATGCCCTGACGCCGACGAGCGTTTCGGCCCGAGCGCATAGCTACGTCGGCAGCAGCACGGTGCGGCCCGTCGTGGTGAACAACAGCCTCGTGTTCTGCGCTGCTCGCGGCGGCCGGGTGCGCGAGATGGGCTACTCCTCCGAGGTCGGCGGGTTCCTCACGGGTGACCTGTCGATCCGGTGCAGCAGCCTGTTCGACGGCTACACCATCGCGGATGCCGACTTGGCCAAGGCGCCGACGCCGATCGTCTGGTTCACGTCGTCCAGCGGCGCCCTGCTTGGGATGACCTACGTGCCCGAGGAGCAGCTTGGCGCATGGCACCGGCACACGACGCAGGGCAGTTTCGAGTCCATCTGCACGCTGACAGAGAACGACGAGGACGTTCCCTATGTCGCCGTCAAGCGCACCCTGCCCGGCGCGGGCGTCGTGCGCTACGTCGAACAGATGCAGCCGGTGCGCTACGCTACCGCGGCTGATGCGTTCTTCGTCGACAGCGGGCTTACCTACACCAACGGCACGGCCGGGACGGTCTCGACGATCACCGGCCTGTCGCACCTCGAGGGCATGACGGTGCAGGTGATCCAGAACGGAGTCGTGCAGGCCACCAAGGTCGTCGCTTCCGGGCAGATCACGCTGTCGACGCCGCTGCCTGTCGGGCAGAAGGTCGTCATCGGCCTCGGCTACACGTCCCTGCTGCGCACGTTGCCGCTGGCGGCGCAGATCGACGCCGCGGCGCAGGGACGGGTCAAGAACATCAACCACGTCTGGCCCAGGGTGCAGGACGCGGGGGCCTACGAGATCGGGCCGAGCCTGTCGCAGATGGTGCCGGCCCCGGCAGCGACGAACGACGAAAGCCGCGTGTTCCTGTCGCCGGCCTGGACGCAGAGCGGGCAGGTCTACATCCGGCAGAGCAACCCGCTGCCGCTGACGGTCTTGTGCGTGACCACCGAAGTCGCGCTCGGAGGTGGCTGATGCCGTTGACACCGTTTTTCCCGCCGACGGTCAGTTGGGTGCCACAGCCGCGGGCTGTCGTCGGCATGGGGGTAGGCGTCCCCGGCATGGGCATCGGCATCTCGCCGCAGGCGTCCGCGCCGCCGGCTGCCGGAACCAACTGGAACCAGGCGCTGCAGAACGTCTCGGCCATCACTGCCATCGGCGGCGCGGTCACGGCGGCCATCGGCGCCTATGCCTCTGCCAACGCGCAGAAGCACCAGTTGCGGTCGCAGGCGTCCGCCCTGGAGTTTCAGGAGCAGATGAGCCAGATCAACGCCAGGGCCGCCGAGAACGACGCCCAGGCCATCCTCAAGGCCGGCAACGAGCAGATCGGGCTCATCGGCATGCGTTACGCCCAGGAGAAGGCTTCGCTGCGGGCGTCGACGGCGGCGCGCGGCGTCACGCTCGGCGAGGGCAACGCCGCCGAGGTGCAGGCGTCCGTTTCGCTGGCGCGCGATATCGACATCATGACGCTGCGGGCGAACAGCGTGCGCGAGGCCGGAAACGCCCGTCTGCGCGGCGTCAACGCCCGGACCGAGGGCACGATGGCGGGGGTGTCTGCCTCGAACCTGCGGGCGACAGCCGGCACCATCAACCCTCTGCTGCAGGGGCACACGACGCTGCTCGGCGCGGCCCCGTTGGCGGCGGACTACTTCGGCGCGCGCAGTCGCCGTCGGTACTGAGCCATGCCCATCATCCCCTCCATCACGCCGCAGGCGGGCGGGACGCAGCCGCTCGCGGCCCCCGCACCGACGCCGTTCCAGGACCAGACCGGCGAGCAGTTGGCCCGTCTCGGCCGCGGCACCGCCATCGCCGGGGCGGCCGGAATGTCGGTATTCCAGAAGCTTCAGGAGGAGTACGACGACGCCAAGATCCAGGAGGGCGACGCGCTCGCCGCCGAGGCCATCGAGAAGGCGCTGTATTCGCCCGAGGGTGGCTACATGACCCTGCAGGGCCGGGCCGCGCTCGGCACCGCCCGGAAGGACAAGTTCCTCGAGGTCGACAAGGAGCTGCAGCGCATCGGCACCACGTTCGACAGCGACACGCAGCGCGAGGCGTTCCGGCGCATGTCGGCCCAGCGCCTGCGGGACGCGCAGTTCAAGGCCGACGTGCATCAGGCGACGCAGACGCGGGCGTACAGCATCGGCAGCCTGGAAGGCCGCGGGGAGATCCTCAAGGGCGACGCCATCGACCACTACGGCGCCGCCGACTTCGAGAAGCACAAGGCGGCGTTTCTGGACGTGGTGGACCGCCTGAGCGACGCCAAGGGGCTCAGCGAGGACGAGAGGACGCTGGCGCACAAGAACGCGCTGGGCGTGTTGCACGGCGAGGTAGTGCAGCAACTCGTCGGGCAGGGTGAGGTCACGCGGGCGTCGGAGTTGCTGGAAAAGGAAGGGGCCGGCATCGACCCGACGATGCGGCGCAAGCTGCTGTCCCTCGTCAAGAACGCCACGGTCGACCAGCAGTCGTTCCTTGCGGCGCAGACGGTGTCGCAGATGGAGCCCAACCTGCTCAAGCAGATCGGCATCCTGGATCAGTTGGCCAAGAGCGACGAGAACCCGCTGCCGATCGAGGTGCGGGACCGGGCTGTTGCTCGGCTGGAGCACGAGGCATCGGTTCGGAATGCGGAGACGCTGCGGGTGAAGCAGGAGGCGCTGCGCGAGGCGCAAGAATGGATGTCGGCCGGCAACGAGCTGACCCCCGCGATGCGCACGAAGCTGGAGGAGACGGGACAGCAGTGGAAGCTCGACGCCATCGCCAGGAGCGGCGGCACGCGCACGACGAGCCTCTACGGCTTCCGAACCCGCGTCACCATCACCGACGACGAGTTGCTGAAGTTCAACAGCAAGGCGGACCTGTTCGACCACTTCTTCACGGAGATGGACGACGAGGCATTGGACATCATGGCGGCAAAGTGGGAGAGGGCGCAGGTGGCGGCCGGCCGGAAGCGGCAGCAGGACGCCGAGGCCGCGCGCAAGGACGCCATCAAACTCAAGTTCGACGAGGAGGCCCTGTACCACTTCCGGCGTCTGCCCGAGGTGCCCGACGACTGGGATCCGAAGGGCAAGGACCGTCGGGTCGAGCCGGTGCAGTTCGACAACTGGCTGCGGGCGCTGCGGGAGGAGGCCAACACGCGCGCCCGCAAGGACGGGCTCGACGAGGCCAACAGCAAACTCATCAAGGAAGCGGCCGACAGTCTCATGGCGCCCGGCCGGGTGCGCCCCGAGGTGAACGGCAAGCCGCAGCATCTCGCCATCCTGACGGGTGAGCAGTTCCAGGGCGGCCGAGTGCCGCTCCGGCCCGAGGTCGCCAAGCAGGTGGGAGACGCCTACTTCGACACGCGGCTCGCCACGCCGGATCGGCTGGCTGCCGCCAGCGCGGCGCTGCAGCAGGAGCTTGGGGCCGGGGCGACGTTCACCGAGGAGGACGTGTACAACCGTGCTGCCGAGATGGTAGCCGAGGAGAACAAGGCACAGCGGAAGGTGCTCACCGACGCGAACGAGCGCGGGTTCAACCTGATGCGCGAGCGGCTGGTCGGCTTCCTCAACGACCCGGCGTTCCAGCGCGAGATGCGCAGCGACACGCGCGTCATCAACACGTTCGACCTGTGGGGGCGGCCGACGCAGGACCGCGTGCCCGACCACCGAAGCCCCGAGCGGAAGTTCCAGGAGTTGGCCATGGACGCGTACGGATGGAGTCTCGCCGATGCGTACGGCATCGACCGTGACGAGATGTGGGACCGCATCGGCCAGTTCTGGCGCGGGCAGTACGCCTACCGCACGGACAACGACATCCCGACCGAGGCGCGCGGCAAGCAGGCAGCGGTGCCGTCCGCGGCGGGCCAGCGATGACCGGCGCCGACATCCCGCCGCTCTCGGCCACTGCGCAGGGGATCATCGAACGTCGCGCCGCCGCGGTGCGCTACGCCATCGACAACGCCAAGGGTATCAACCCCGACCAGTTCGCAGAAGCCGAGCAACTGGCGCCGAAGGTGGACAGCACTCCCGACATCGTCCTGCAGGACATGGAGGCTGCCCGCACGATGGCGCTGCGCCGCGAGGCTACGAGCAAGGCGTTCCGGGAACAGTTCCCGCTGCTGTCCGAGAAGTTGCAGGACACGCGCTTCCTGTCCATGACGCGGGACGACATGGGCAACCTGCAGACCACCGAAGGAACGTGGGACTGGGTGCGGCAGAGTTGGGGAACCGCCCGCGACTCCTCGCGCATGGGCACCATCGGCACCAAGGCGCTGCTGGAAGGTCGCGGCCTGACGCCGTTGGAGGCACGGGAGTATCGAATCGCCCAGGAGCGGGCTGCGGCGTATGCCGAGCGAGACGCCGGGTTCCTGGGATCGGCCATCAACCTGGTCGGCTCCATGGCCGATTCCGCCCTCACCGGCATTGCCGTCGGGCTTGCCAGCGGGCCGGCGGCTCCGGCGACGGTTCCCGCGGCCCTGTACGCGCAGAGCTGGCGGCTTGAGGCTGGCAACATCTACGCGGACCTCGTGCAGTCCGGGCACACGCCGGCCGAGGCGCGGCAGGTGGCGATGACCTACGGCAGCGCGGTCGCCGCGCTCGAGTTCGTCGGCTTGCGCACGGCGGCCAAGCCGTTCAAGGAGTTGGCCGCGGATGTCCTGCCCAAGTTGTTCGCGCGCTCCGTGACCGCGGAGACGCGGCAGCGGGCTTTCACGCAACTGGCGCGGGACTACCTTGGTTCGGTTGTCGGAGAATCGTCGACCGAGGCGCTGCAGGAGATCGTCGGCATGCTCGGCAAGGACAGCCTCGCCAAGCCAGGCGAGGAGACGTTCAACCTCGGGCAAGCCGGCGACGTGTTCCTGCAGACGCTCAAGGGCATGGTCGTCATCGGAGCGGCAGGCGCGGGCGGGCATTTCGCCGTCAACATGCAGCGGGCGGCCGATGCGCAGCACACCGAACGGGTGCTGACGCAACTGGCCGAAGTGGAGCAGGACTCCAAGCTGGCGACGCGGAACGCAGACGAGCGGGCGGCATTCGTCAACAAGGCGGCCGAGAAGGCGCAGGCCCCCGAGGTGTTCATCGACGGGCAGCAGTTCGCACAGGCGCTCGCCGCAGCCGACGACGCCGGGGCGCAGGATACTGGCCGGATGACGGCGAGCGAGTCTGTGGAGAAGTTGATGCCCGGCGTCTTGCAGCAGGTGCGGAACGCCCAGGAGCGCGGCGGCGACGTGGTGCTGCCTACTGGCGACTTCATCAGCAAGCTCGGCCGAACGGATATCGGCAAGGCGCTGCAGCCACATGTCCGCTTCGACCCCGACGGCTATTCGCCGGCCGAGGCCAAGGCCGTGCTCGCGGAACGCCCCGAGCTATCGGAGCAGGCCCGCAAGGAAGCGCAGGCGGCCATGGCGGCGGACACCGAGCTGGCCGAGAGCGCCGGCCGCGTGGAGGAGTCCATCTACCAGCAGATCCAGGCGACGAAGACGCTGCCGGCGAAGGAATCGCGGGCGGCTGCGCAGTTCTACCGCGACTTCGTCGTCACGCAGGCGGCGCGGCGGGGCATGCTGCCGGAGGAGTTCCAGGCGCGGTATCCGCTGCTGGTGCAGAAGGGCGAAGGCGAACCAACCACTGGCATGCGTTCGGCGCGCGGCCAATTCGACGCCTCAAAGATGACGGCCCTGCTGTACGAGAAGGCCGACGTAAGCACCGCGCTGCACGAGTTTTCGCACGGGTTCCTCACCATCTACGGCGACCTCGCCGCGCAGGGCGACGCGCAGGCGACGGCGG
>CAZWFX010000031.1:0-24395 GCA_964633425.1 uncultured Candidatus Saccharibacteria bacterium | reverse complement strand
ATGGTGGGATTGGACTCCAAAGTCACGTGCTACTCAATTCCGGGGGGACGTCGGGTCATCAAAAGGAAAGATGAGCTATATAGAAAACCGCTCGCAACTGAATGGCCGCGGTCTTCTACCCAGAACCCCTATCCAAAAACTACGGTGCCGCAGGCCGATGACCAGCGCGAGCGCGTAGGGCTTCGTACAACATCGCCGGCCCCAGCAAGGTGTCCTTCAATCCCTCGCGGACTTTCTCCGAGCCCAGCGCTTGGGTGCTCATCGTCGTGTGCGCATCCAGCGCATCCATGATGGCGTGCATAAGCGCTTGCGACAGGTCGGGCGAGTTGGCGAATTGTTCCTTGCTGTTGTTTGCAGCCTGCTGAACCAAGGTGTCATTTTCCAGCAGCTTGCCTTTGATGACACCATTTACATAGACCAACTGGTCGTTGTCGGAAAGCTCGCCTTCGAAGAGGCCATTCACCTTCTGGATGATTTCGGTGAGCAGCGCCTTTTCTTTCTCTTGGACTGACCCGCTGCCCGTTTCCGTCATCGGTTCCAGCTTTGGGTTTTCCCCTTCTTTCAGGTTCAGCGCCTGTTGGCCCTTGTTGCGAAGTGTGTGGTGCGTCAGTACAACTTTGGACAGGTCGACGGTTTCGCGCTCGCGGCCGAAGTCGAGGAGCGGTATCAGGCGCTTGTAGAAGATAAAGCGCTTTTCGATGTCTGTATTGCCGTAGTCGAATATCTGAGACAGGAAGGCGTACAGGCGGTTGAAGGCGCCCATGTCGCCCTTGAAAAGTAAGAGGACCGACATCGCATCCTTGGCTGCTTGGATAGCGGTCTCGTCCTTGTTAGCTTCGGCAATGGCCTTGTCGTTCTGGGCAGCCTTGTAGCGTTTCAGCAGACGGTCGGCGACCGGCGCCAGCGCCTGGCTCAGTTGCGCCTGGGTGCCCTTGGGGTCCATTTCGACCTGTGCCACACGGTCGACCTCGAAAGTGTCGTAGTATCCCGTGGCATCCAGCTTGGCCCGCAGGTCGAAGACCAGGTGCGGGTCAGTCGTGGCCTCCAGTTGCGCGGTTTCGTAATAGGTCTTGAAGGCGGCCAGCACATCCTCGGCGTCGTTCACGAAATCGAGGATGTAGGTCGTGTCCTTGCCGGGGTGTGCACGGTTGAGGCGCGATAGCGTCTGCACTGCCTGAATGCCACCCAGGCATTTATCCACATACATGCCGCAGAGCAGCGGCTGGTCGAAACCGGTCTGGAATTTGTTGGCCACCAGCAGCAGGTGATACTCGGGCGCTTTGAAGGCCTCACGGATATCGCCCTTGAGGCCGGGATTGAGCAGCTTGCTCTGCTCGCTAACTGGCTCCGGGTAGCTCTCCGGGTCGTTGATTTCGCCGGAGAAGGCCGCCAGGACACCAAGCTTGTAGTTCTGCTTGGTGATGTAGGCCGTAATGGCCTTCTGCCAGCGTACTGCTTCCTTGCGGCTGCTGACCACGACCATAGCTTTGGCCTTGCCGTTAAGCAGCGGCTGCACGTTCTCACGAAAGTGCTCGACGACGGTCTGGACCTTCTGGCTGATGTTGTACGGATGCAGACGGACCCACTGCATGATGCCCTTGAGCGCTTCGCTCTTGGTGACCTGGGTCTCGTCGTACTCCTGGCCGTTGTTGGCCAGTTTGAAGGCGAGCTTGTAGGTCGTGTAGTTCTTCAGCACGTCGAGGATGAATTCCTCCTCGATAGCTTGGCGCATCGAATAGACATGGAAGGCCTGCGGCAGGCCGTAGGCATCCTTGCGGCCGAACAGTTCGAGGGTCTTCTGCTTGGGCGTCGCGGTAAAGGCGATATAGGTCAGCCCCTTCTCCTGCGCCGCCTTGGTCGACATTTGCAAGGCCAACAGGGTTTCGGTGTCGATTTCGCCGCCATCCTGCATCTCGGCCATTTCTTCGGCGGAGAGTAACTGCTTGAGCTTGGCGGCTGCCTCGCCGGTTTGCGAGCTGTGCGCCTCGTCGGCGATGACCGCGAAGCACTTGCCTTCGGTGGCTGATAACTCCTGCACTGCCTTCAAGGCGAACGGGAAAGTCTGGATAGTGCATACGATGATTTTCTTGCCGTCCTTCAAGGCCTGCGACAACTGCGCGCTCTTGCTGCCATGCTCATCGTCGATGGTGGCGACTACGCCGGTCGTGCGCTGGAAGTCGAAAATCGCCTCCTGCAACTGGGCATCGAGCACATTGCGGTCGGAGACCACCAGCACGCTGTCGAAAATCTTCTGGTTCGCGGCGCTGTGCAGGTCGGCCAGAAAATGTGATGTCCAGGCAATCGAGTTGGTCTTGCCGGAGCCGGCCGAATGCTGAATTAGATAACGTTGGCCGGCACCGTGCTCCAGCACGTCGGCCACCAATTTACGGGTGGCGTCGAGTTGGTGGTAGCGAGGAAAGATGACGCTGGTCAGCTGCTTCTTGTCGTCGCGCTTGCCGATGAGATAGCGGCCGAGGATTTCTAGCCAACTGTCACGCTGCCAGACTTCCTCCCATAGGTAGGAGGTGGCAAAGCCGAACGGATTGGGCGCATTGCCGGCGCCACCTTCATTGCCGCGATTGAAAGGCAGGAAACGAGTCGCCGTGCCGGCTAGGCGAGTGGTCATCATCACTTCGGACTGGCTGACCGCGAAATGCACCAGCGCACCTCCGGGGAAGGCCAGCAGCGGCTCGACGAGCCCGCCTTTGGGGGCCGGGTTGCGGTCGAAGCGGTACTGGTCGACGGCATCGCCGACGCTCTGCGTGAAATCGGACTTTAGTTCGGCGGTGGCCACCGCAATGCCATTCACGAACAGCACGAGGTCAAGCGCATCCTTGGCGTTGTTCAGCGAGTGATGGACCTGGCGCACGACGCGCAGGCGGTTGGCAGCGTAGGCCTGCTGGATGGCCGGGTTGATGCCCAGCGCCGGCTTGAATTGCACCAGCGACAGCGGCTTCTTGAGGCCGACCATCTCGACGCCCCGGCGCAGCACTTCCAGTGTGCCTTGCTCGCCCAGGCATTTGCGTATCCGCTCGGCCAGAACCTTGGGGAGGCTGGTGCCGTGGGTCTTGCTCAGGGCCTGCCAGCTTGCTGGCTGGGTCGCCTCAACCCAGGCCAGCAGGTCGGGCAGGAACAATGCGTTCTGCCGGTCGTAGAGGGCGGCATCGCCTTCGGTGTAGAGCCAGCCGTTTGCGCCGAGATGCTGGCAGATGGCCGCTTCGAATTGGTGTTCCTGGTGCAGGTTGGACATCAGGCGGCCTCGGCTTCGGCAAGATGGCGAACGTCGATTTTGCCGGTGACGGCGGCGGAAATCAGGGCGGAGCGGCGTTCTTTGAGGAGGGCAATGCCGCGGGTAGCTTCGGCGGTCAAGGCATCCAACTTGGCATTTTCTTTTTTTATGAAATTGACGATGTCTGCCTGCTCTTTCATCTGTGGAATGGCCATTTTCCGTGAAGCCATAATGCTCAATGGGATACGTGACCTCGTTGAGCCTGTCGCCAATCGGCCGCTGTCACAAATTGCAGTAGCGCTCAATTGCGTAGCAATGAAATCTGCTAACGCGAGGCTGGCAATTAACCGAAAGCGGAAGCAATCGGCTTTGACCAACGCAGGGCCGAGATTGTCGGGAGCAACACAGGCACGACCTACCAAATTGCGGTCGTCCCCCAATCCCGCAATAAGGATGTCTCCAGGAAGTACCGCATGTCGGAGAAGCTCGTTTTGGAAATATTCAAGGTCAAGATAAGCCGGTTCCCCATCAAAAAAACCTTCGGCTCGAATGTTTTGTAAACGAACAACCAAGGCGCCATCATCTTTGTAGTGTTCGGATTTGATGCCTGAGCCAAAAGGCCCGTCGCACTTTTCGGAGGCCAGACGAGCCAGCGAGATGATGTTCCAGTGGGCTGGTACTTCTCCTAGACCCTCCACCCCGGAATCCTTCATCGGCGCATCAGGATTCAGGCCTTTGGTGACGGCGTGGGAAATGGTTGCTTGGCGCTTTTCGGCCAGCAGGGCTATAAGCTTTTCCTGCTCTGCAATCAAGGCGTCGATTTTCCCGGTCTCGCGGTCGAGGAATGTGGCGATGAGGGTCTGCTCACCGGGTGGCGGGAACGGAAAGCGAAAGTCGTTGAATTGGTCGGTTGGGAAGCGCCAACGGCCGAATTCAGATGCCCCTTGGCCAAAGGCGTAGAAGATTTTCTGCCGGTAAGCGTTCTGAAACAGGTAGAGGAAGTATCTCGGCTCGCAAAGCACGCCGTCTCGCAGAGCGAATACCCGATAGTCAGGGCTGGTCACGCCAGCGTACGGTGAGATGTCAACGAATCCGGTCAGCAAGTCCATGTGATTCATGGCAAAGTCACCTGGATGCACGATTTGGTACTTTGTGTAGTCCATTGAGAGCTGGCCGTCATTGCTCTCAATGTCTTTAACCTTTATGCCTCGCTGCGTTATGGATAAGACCTGATGACCTTCTTCTCCCACGATGCGTTTACGAATTTCAAACAAGTTTTTCAGGCGATGAGCCTGCCAATGTGACGGCACTTTCCCTAACCAGGCAACCTCGCTGTCCTTGCACTCTGGGTATCTTTGCAAGCTCATTATGCTGCTTCCTGCCAAATCGCTCGTTGTTCCCAATCGGCCGGGAAGTCCATCGCCTGAACGGGAATGGTGTGCTGTGTGAGTAGTGTTTTCAGGCGCTGCCGCCAGTGATGGCCGGGCGCGATGGTGTCCATAAAATGCGTGAGGATGACCAAGGTGTTATAGAGCTTGCGCGAGCCACCAACGAATTGGCTACGCAGGCTGCGTGGCTTGCTGCGCGGATGTTGTGGGGTAATTGTGAATTCGCGGTTCCACAGTCGGTTATGGTGGGCGCAGACATTGCGGACGAAGGTCAGATGGTGCAGCCAGGATTCAAAAACCTGCTGGTCAAGGCTGTACTGGCTGGCAATGGCCCTCCGCGTCGCCATGGGCTTGAGGTTTTTGTACTGGCGTGAAAGCAGCCCGAGCGACATGATTTCGCACACAGCCCAAAGTGGCGGCAGGGCATCGCTATAGGTTTGTGTCAGGTGCTCAATGAAATTTTCCTTTGAGCGTTCCACTTCACCCATCAATTGATGGCTGTCGCTGACCCAGTTTGTCCAATCCCTCGCCAGCGCGGGGTCAAGGTGTGCATGCGGCCCATGGAGGTGCGCCATCTGGTAGGCCCACTGGCTGCGGACCGAGACCTCGATGCGTTCAATGGCGTCCAGCACCAACAGACGCAATTCGCGGTCGAAAATGTAAAGGTTTAGAACATCGTCAAATTGGCTCCCTGGTTGAAATGTGTGAGTGCCGTGGTCGGCCTCGAAGGGGAGCCAGTACGCCGCAAGGCGATAATAGTTGAGATGTTGTAGGTAAAACGCCGCTTTGTCCGGGTCAGTGACGAGCATGCCGCGCTGTTGGAGCTTGGCGACTTGTTCGGCGTAGGTGGTTGCGGGTTTGGTAAAGGCGCTCTTCATTTTTCGCGCCCCGTAAACGAGGAACCCGCCGGTTTGAGGATACGCTTTCGCGCATAGCCTTGGCGGGTGTTGTTGCCCCCATTATCGGTTTCCTGATAAGAAAACTCAAGCCATATTTGGATAATCAAGGCTCGCATCATTCTGCCAGCCCTTCCAGCATGCGCATGATGTTGGCTGTGACGCCTTTCAGCTCTTCATCAATTTCGTGCAGGCTGCGCGGCGGCTCAAAGACATAGAAATGCCGGTTGAACGGGATTTCATAGCCAACCTTGGATTTGTCATAGTCTATCCAGGCATCCGGGGCATGCGGCAGGACTTCACGCTTGAAGTAGGCGGCGATGTCTTCGCTGAGCGGCACGTTCTCGGTATCGCGCAGGGCACTATCGGCTTGCGGCTTGCCTTTCTGCTTGCCCTTCTCGCCGAGGATGACCTTGCCGTCTGCATCGCGTAGCGGGCGTTCAACGGTGAGCGTGGTGTAGCCGAATTCCTCGTTCTTGAAGATGCGAGAAATCGGCACGACCTTGACCTTGCCGCCTTCGGGTGCGGTTGGTCGGCTGGTACCGGGCAATTGCAGCTGACGGCTGACTTCCTTGCCAGCGGCGTCGAGCACGGTGGCTTGCTCAGCTTCGGCAAAGTCACCAAAAAGTCGGGTGATGTCGGCGATGTGCTCGTCAGACATTTCCTTGCGCTTGCTGCCCAGATTCTTGCGCATCTTCTGCCAAAAACTGCTGGCGTCGATGAGCTGCACCCAGCCTTTACGGTCGGCCGGCTTCTTGTTCGAAAGAATCCAGACGTAAGTGCTGATGCCGGTGTTGTAGAACATGTCGGTCGGCAGGCCGATGATGGCTTCGACCAGGTCGTTTTCCAGCACATAGCGGCGGATTTCACTTTCACCGCTGCCGGCGCCACCGGTGAACAGAGGCGAGCCGTTGAGAACGATACCGATACGGCTGCCGCCGTCGACAGCCGGGCGCATCTTGCTGATGAGGTGCAGTAGAAACAACATGGAGCCATCGGAGACCCGCGGCAGGCCGGGACCAAAGCGCCCATCGAAGCCTTTGTCGGCTGCTTCCTTGCGTACTTCCTTTTCGACCTTCTTCCATTCCACGCCGAAGGGCGGGTTGGAGAGCATATAGTCGAACTTGCGATTGCCGTGGCCATCTTCCGAAAGCGTATTGCCGACGACGATGTTGCCGACATCCTGCCCCTTGATGAGCATGTCGGCCTTACAGATGGCGTAGGACTCGTCGTTGAGTTCTTGGCCGAACATAGTTAGGCGAGCATCAGGGTTGTGTTCGAGCAGGTATTCGCCAGCAACCGACAACATGCCTCCAGTCCCCGCTGTCGGGTCATAAATGGTGCGAACAACGGCATTGCCGGGCGTCAGCACGTCGTCGTCCTCGATGAACAGAAGATTGACCATCAAGCGGATGACTTCGCGCGGGGTGAAATGCTCTCCAGCAGTTTCATTCGAGATTTCTGCAAACTTGCGAATCAGCTCCTCGAAGACCAGGCCCATCTGAGCGTTGTCCACGGTGTCGGGGTGCAGGTCAATGTTGGCGAACTTCTCGGTTACCAGATAGAGCAGGCCAGCCTTGGCCAAGCGTTCGACCTGGGTGTAGAAATCGAAGCGCTCGAAGATGTCGCGGGCGGCTGGTGAAAAGCCCTGGATGTAGGCGTAGAGGTTTTCCCGGATGTGGTCCTGGTCGCCCAGCAACTTGCTCAGGTCGAGTGGCGAGGTGTTGTAGAAGCTCTGGCCCGCCTTGCGCAGAAGGAACGGGTCTGGGTTGAGGCCGGCAGCAGTTTTAGATGCGAACTCGGTCAGGACCGCTGGCTTACTGCTCTCCAGAACACAATCGAGGCGCCGCAGGATAGTGAAAGGTAGGATGACCTTGCCGTATTCGGATTGCTTGTAGTCGCCGCGTAGGAGGTCGGCAACGGACCAGATGAAGGAGGAGAGGGCTTGGTGGTTCATTGTTCTTTTTCTGGTTAGAGCAACTGACAGCGTTGGTTTCGGGTCGATTCTCGAAAGGCAGAACTATAGCGCGTGGGCTTCTATCGGTCATAAGTTAACGACTCAGGCTCTCCAGAAAATGATTCCGAAAATAACAGTGGGGTCGCTATACGGTGGAATATGAAGCTCCTTCATCAGCATTTATCCAACCCCCAAGCGCAACGACTGCAGAACGTTCAGCGAGTATTGCTGGCCATCCATCACTTCGGCCACATGCGCCATGCTGAAATAGCTCGTTTGAATTGGTCGGCCTCCTCCGATGAGTCGCGAGCTGCGGCGGCCTCACGTTTTTTGAAGGGCTTGGTTGAAGAGGGCTATTTACATCGCAGATTGAACTCTATTGGCAGCTATTCCTACGTCCTGGCAAAGCGAGGAGCCGCAGAGATTGGCCGGATGCTCGAAGAGAAGGTCTTCGAAGGCTCTCGAATCACGGGTATCCAAGGGCGGTGTATGTATCACCGCACCTTGGGAACCGCCTGGATGGTTGAGCAAATCGTGGCCGGACATGAAGTATTGTCGGAGTTCGCTATCAATTCACAGCGAGGTCCAATTTCCAAAGCAGCGCTGAATAAGCATTGGGGAAAGCTGCCTGATGGACTGGTGCTATATGAAGTGCGTGACGAAGATGGGCTGGTGACCCACTACAACGTCGATTGGCTGGAGGTCGAGTCAACCTACAAAAGCCCGGCGCAGCGTGAAAAGCTGATGAACATGGCCTGGTCCCTCGGTCAGCCGTTGTTGCCGGACAAGCCCTACTACCTGGACCGGCTGATTTTTCTCTATTCCAGCGATAGCAAGCACGAGTCCGCACTGGTCAGGTCTGCCACCGAAAAGCTGCGGCAAACGAGGCATCAGATTGATGACCCGGAGTCGTTGCTGAGTTCGGTGATTCTGACTTCGGTGGAGGTTGCCCTGCCGCTTCAGATTGGAGCGTTTCGGGAGAGCAACTTGTACTCAGTCATGCGACGAGATAAACAGCTGGCAGGGCAGTTAGCTGATTGAATCGTTTTTCCGAGGCCAGCCTGGTGACCACGGCATGTCTCGTTTGAGTTGGCGATGAAGCCATGGCAGCCTTTGGAATAGGGGGGCGCGGCATTGCGTAGCCTAGTAGCAGTAGAGGAGGGGCGGCGCTAGATGAGACAAAAGTGTGGGTAAAAGAGCGTTCGGCCAAAAATAGGCAACCAATTTTTTTACCTCTATACTGATTTCAGTGGCAAGTGCTTCACGCAATACAGAAGAAGGACCTGCCCTCCGGGCGGCTTTCAAAAGCAGTACCGGCGGCCTTTCCTCGGAACGGCTGGCAAACAGTAGGAACGGTTACCCGCCCTCTGGGCGGCTTCCAAAAGTAGTACCAGCGGCCTTTCCTCGGAACGGTTA
This sequence comes from uncultured Candidatus Saccharibacteria bacterium, assembly GCA_964633425.1. GTDB lineage: Bacteria > Patescibacteriota > Minisyncoccia > Phycocordibacterales > UBA2100 > UBA10103. Next base: position 15,509 of record CAZWFX010000031.1, on the reverse strand, counting down.
GCAAACAGTAAGAGCAGTTATCCGCCCTCTGGGCGGCTTTCAAAAGCAGTACCGGCAGCCTTTCCTCGGAATGGTTCGCAGACAAGTAAGAGCAGTTATCCGCCCTCCGGGCGGCTCAGTAGGTTGCCGCACCATAGCGGTCACAGCCCTTCGGGGCTGTTTTTATTTGCATAAAGCCGGGACAAAGAGTCACTTGCTTTCCTCGTCCGTATCGTTTTCCTGTATGCAAGCATCAGCAAGCACGACGGGGCGCTGGTCATGTCTGCGCTCACAAAGTGAAGGGCCACGTGGCATGTGATTGACGACCCGAAGGCGTTGCTAGGGGCCATCGATTTAGCCCCGGCGGATGCCAGCTTGCCGCTGCGGATTCGTGGGTTTACTGAGTTTGACCACTATTCGTACATGCAGCGGGAGCCGGCTCTCGTAAAGCTTTTAAGGCGTTCAAAAATAAGCAGAAAGCGACCCGCCAAAAATTGGTGAATTTCTTTGTCCTCCATAAACTGGTTTGAGCTGGAGCCATCTATTGGCACCGCCTCAAAACTTGATATGGAGAGATGTATGAATCAAAAAATAAGGCCTGAAATCGTCCTAGTCCGTGGTCTTCCAGGTAGCGGCAAGTCAACCTTTGCCAAGAGCATGGCAGGCTATGCGCACTTCGAGGCCGATATGTATTTCATGGTCGACGGGGAGTTCTACTACGACCCGAGCAGCGTGAAGCAGGCCCATGAGCGTTGTCTCGTGTGGGCTTACCAGGCGCTTAAGGAAGGGAAAAACGTCGTTGTGTCGAACACATTTATGAAGATGTGGGAACTGCAGCGATATGTCGATTTGGGCTTCCCTTACCGCGTTGTGGAAATGAAGGAGAGGTGGCCGAACATTCACGGCGTGCCTGAAAGTAAGATTGCGGTAATGGCCTCCAACTGGGAGGCCTTGCCTATCATTCCGCTTACTCCGCAAAAGCGTCCTCGTTGGCCATTGATTGGCGGTGACGGCCCGAAAAACTATGCCCGAGTGTTTTGTTCGCCATAGATGTCTTAAATCTTGGTGTGCATAGCTATACCTCGTTTAGGAGCGAGGTATGGCACGAGATTTCGTTATCGGCGTAGACCCCGGGCGTAGGGGAGCGGTCGCTGTTGTGGAGGCCGATACCGGCCGCCTGGTAGGGATGGAGGACGCGTTCAGCGATGACCCCTCCACACCCTCTGATTTGCACAACCTGTTTGCAGGTGCGTCCATTGTGGTTGTCGAGCGCCCACTGGCCTACCCTGGTATTCCCGCTCAATCCCTGATTACCCTTGCTGAGAGCAGCGGTGCCGCTGTAGCGCTGGCCCGTTGCGCCGGTGTTCGGACGTTGCTGCAGCCAACGGCTTCGCAGTGGAAGCGAGCGCTGGGTGTGACCAGTGAAAAACGGACAAGCATTGACGCCGCAATGCGCCTATTCGAGTTGGAAGGTTGTCCTCCTCGGCATGACCTCTGTGAAGCTGCGCTGCTGGCCTGGTATGGTTATTTGTGGCTCCAAGGTTCGGTTCTAAGTATTTGAAAAATAATTAATTAAACACCCGGGAAATCAGCCGCCAAAAATTTCAGGAATGTCGCGAGCTCAATAAACTGGTTTTAGATGGTGCGCTGGAAACGGTGTGCTGCTGATAAATCCATTTAAAGGAGCAACAAGTGACTGAACTGAAAATCAACAAGATGGTGGGTGAACTGCGTCGTGGTTTGTACGGCGAAATGCAGAACCCGCATCCGCGCGGCAAGGACTTGCTGGGCTTGGCGATTGCCAAGCAGAAAATTGCAACGCCCTACGCTCAGTTTGACCGTCGTCGCCATGGCGAAGCCATGAACTACGATATTTATGACTGCACGCCAACCGGTAGTGCGGTCATCGTTCAGCAGCGCTGGGCAACGGTCACCAAATACGGGACCTCAACTACCAAGAACTATTTTTACCTACGTCGCCAGGGGAGGGGTGTGATTGTCGAGGACTTCGACCTTCATAAAGCCAGGATTGTGAAGCTTGCCAAGGTGGCTACCATCTGGGGTGAAGTCATCGAAGTGCTCATTGCCAAACAGCAACGCCTTTTGCGGATGTCGGCTGGTCATCAGGAACTGACGGCCGCGTAGGTCACGCTAGGTCGGGTTAAGCTGCGGGTCGTGGGTGCAGGCCTTGTTGACGCTGCTCCGGTGATTGTTGGGAACAAGAACGGCCGAAGAACTCGAAGGCCCGAACGTGACTGCCAATCCAGTCTGCCAGCCTCTGCTAACGTCAGCCCATTAGCCATTCTGCTAAAGTGACAGTATGGAAACGATTCAAATCTGCTACACACAGCTAGTCAGCCGCAAACTAGCGGCAGCCGCCAACGCACGTACCCCCGATTCCCTGTCCGCACTTGCGTGTCAGCACGCCGCAGTGCTTGGTCTTGCGCTTGAAAAAGAAACGCCCACCAGCCTTGACACCAAGCTGGGCTGGAGTACCGATTCGGGCTGGCCCGTGCTGACGCTCACCAGCGAACTAGATGGAACCGTCTATACGGCACACCTCACGCGGAGCCTACACCGAATCTATAGCCTACATGCAAAGCCGTTGCTGGGCGAAGGTACCAACGTTGGAGTCGAGTGCATCAGTGACGAATTACCAGAGTTTTCGGGCTATAACCCTGCAACCAATAGCTGGTTAGACGCACCAGCGCTGCAGCCTGCGCTGAACCGGCGCTACACCTTTCGAGGGGCTCCAACAACAGTGCGAGAGCAGCTAGTAGATATTGCGCTGCACCCCGAGCGACTAGCCGATGATGACAAGCTGCAGGGTTGGCTGACCCCCAAAGGCATCTCTTTGTATCGACACGAATCGTGGGAGCCCCCAACATTACCGTTCGTAGTGCGGTTGTTTCCGAGCGATAGCTCTGCTGGAGGGAACTTGGAAAAAGTGCTTGGCCCTGCCGCATCAGATGCGCTGCTAGCGTATGCGGGCCGCTATTGCCGCACCAGCCTAGGGGGCCACCCAGTGTGCGAATTTAGGCTACATCACACAAAATCACGCTGACCAAGAAAAGGGCTCTGTGTAAGTTATGTGTTGTGACAGGCCAGAAAGCACGCTGATAACATTTCGGACGAACAGGGGGCGCATTGATTCACCGGGTATGCAGTTGCCGAGAGCAACGCAGTGCACCTAGGCCGCTTGCTTGTAGTCAGCCTGATTCAAGCTACCGGCAAAATCTGACAAGGTAGTGAAGAGGTTGGAGGAGTAGTGAACTCGCAGGCGGGCGTGGTTCATGGCTGGCATGCGGCTTTCGGGGCGGCAAGGTACGAGTACAACGTTTCCCGGCTGATGCCGAACTCCCTGGCGACGGCAGCTTTTGGCACACCAGTTGCGACCCTAGCTTTCATGGCCTCGACCTGGTCAGATTTCAGTTTTGGTTTTCCGCCGCGATATTTGCCTGCAGCTTTAGCGATGGCGACACCCTCCCGCTGGCGCTCACGGAGTAATTCCCGTTCGAATTGGCTGAATGCTCCTAGAGTTGATAGCAGAAGATTGGCCATTGGACTGTCTTCACCCGTGAAGGTCAGGTTCTCTTTGTGAAACTGGACAGCCACCCGTTTACCCGTCAATTGCCTGACCAAACTGCGAAGGTCATCAAGGTTGCGTGCCAAGCGGTCCATGGAGTGCACGTGCAGGGTGTCTCCTTCACGAGCGTAATCGAGGCAGGCCTGTAGTTGAGGGCGGTCAGTCGACTTGCCGCTAACTCTGTCGGTGAATGTTTTGTTGAGATGAACACCGTCTAGTTGGCGGGCGGTGTTTTGTTCCACTGTGCTGACGCGGATGTATCCGATGTGCTGGCCAGAAGCTGACATGTGATGACTCCCTTGGCAGATGTGTCATTTAGAACTTTATGATGTTCATGCAGTACTGTCTAATTATACAGTAGATGGTGTCTGCCCTGACAGATTTCTACCGTGTCATGCATGTGGTGGCAGGGTATAGCCTGATTGGGCGGGAAAGAGGAGTGCATCCCCGTATGAGCTAAGCGCGCCAAAACAGAATATGAAAACAGGCGTACAGGAACGGGAGCAGATTGCAGCATTAAGTTGAAGCAGCGATGCTCATGATGGCTCTTCTTCTTCTTCTTCTTCTTCGTAGTAGCCGTTCCACCAGGAACTGGTGTCGACGCACAGTGAATCCTCTACAACCTCAAGCTCTTCTGGGCTATCGACCTGGCTGATGAACTTGCAAGTCAACGGGTAGGAGTCTTGGATGACTGCGCCGTCCCCCCTGCGAACATCGCTATTCGAGCCCCATTGAAGTTGGACTCCAACTGAACCGTATGCAATGAATTGAATCTCTGCATGGTTTATCGAAACAACTTCTATTTGATGGACGTCCACCTCGTCGATGCAGTGATGAGTGGCAATCTCATCTAGGGAAAGGATGGTCTCGCTGATGGCCTCGCTAACGACTTCGTCACGTACTTGCTCCTCGACCTTGCTGCAGAGGAGATTGCGCGCCTCATCGGCGCAGTCTAGGAAGGACTGAAGCGCGTCACATGCCGCAAATGCATTCTGCCCAACATCCTCCGAGCTTGAGTCGAACGAGTCTTCGTTCACATGTGTAAACTTATTGAGTTGGTCAATGGTTTTAAGCAGCGCTTTGCGTTCGGCATCAATATCGATGCCTAGTTCTTCTTCAACGTAGGCCGGGTCGAGGCCACCATGAACCACGAAGTTAACCTTTTGTGCTCGGGTTACTCGCCCACCGTTCTTCTCATCTGGCACGAACCACGAACTCGCGGTTACTTGATGGTCGGGGGCCAGCGAAACCAGAACGTGCCGAAATAGCTCCCGAAATGAAGAGGAAAAGTTGTTCAGCCTAAGTGGATTCGACGCATCCTGGACGCTCTGTATTGTGGCGGTCAAGAGCCTGCGCTGAAAGTCATTGGCAAGCCGGGGCTTCAGTTTCTCTGCTAGGGCAAATACAGACTGCATCGTTCAGTTCCCAAATCAGCTGGCATTAGGCCGCCTTCTTGCTCTTGAGCGGCAACTGCAACTCTTCGACGTCCAATGTGAAGTCGAGTGGTAACTGGATAGGCTGCTGAGCCGCATTTTTGCCGTTGTAGACGTCGACATCAGTTTTTAACTGGAAACAGTCGCCAACGATTTGCTGGCGGCGCTGCGCAAAGGACTTTATGAAATGCTCACGGGGGGCATTGTCATCATCCATGTCAGCCCAGAGAGACATCGTCTTGTCGCCCCTCTTAAATCGTACGGCATGCTTTGCCCGATAGCGCTGGCCATCTACGTTGGTGCGAAACTCTTCTCGAAAGAACTGCGAGATGTCCGATGCAATAGCATCAACCACAGTCCGTAAGCTTGGCTTATGTAAACCGTTATGGTACGCCCACTCCGCCACCGCATGCGGGTCGAGTAGGCCGTCGCCACCGACTTCAGCCTGATAGCGCTCGATATAGGACTTCACTTGATTTGCATATGCTGACATTGCAGTTCCTAACGTAACTTTGTGATTACTCGGAGAACGACCCCCAACCATCGACATCTGCCGACGGTAGTACCGACGCTCGCACCTTGACCTGGTGTTTACGCAAGAAGTCATGACGGCCCAGTTTGCGCTGTAGCTGCCCGACCACTAATCCCGGATGCACATTGATGCGCTGTGCAAATCGAAGAACTTTTTCCTCTGAGAAATACGGCTGCACACGAGCGATGAAGTTCTCAAGTTCGGCCGAAGGCACGCAGAACTCAGCTCCCGCAGCATTGGCCAGACGCTCACACTCAGGCAGCTCCGCCTTTTCGTCGCCAACGTCGGAATCAATGACAGCCTGGCTGTTTGATTTTCCATCCTCGCGCAGCACATGCTCAAGTTCGTGTCGTAGAACAAACCAGAAGTTGTCAATCCGGTCGAAGCGCAATGTCATTCCGATAACTGGCTTGTTGGCATCAAGCCAGAAGCAGGCACCATCCAATTTAGAGCCAGCCATTGGTTCCACCAGCACAAGTCGAACTCCGGCTTCTGCGAGGAGGCGAGGAACATGGCGGACCTCCTCAGGCGATAGGATGAGCTCCTTAAGCTTGTCTAGTGTCGCTAAAAGCTTTGCTTTCGAGTAGGCCGGCACCACCTGCTGGCTCGCCATGGCCTTTACGCGGAATAACCAAGCCAACTGCACAGGGGTGACATCCAGAGTGGCATGGGTCTTTTTCGCGTTATGGCAAAGCTCAGGCACTGCGGTCATATCTGGGATGGAAAAGAAGGCGCAAAAGCGCTGCTCCAAGACATCGATATTCTCGCTTGCGCGCACCCAGCCGCGACGAAGCATTTCCCGCACCGGGAACTTGTCGTACAGCGCTGCCTTACGAGCAACGTTGTCATTGGGGATTTTCACTTTGGAGAGCTGGTATTGACTCTCCAAGTTCATCCAATAATCGGGGGACGTCCCAAAGGCTTCAGCTAGGCCTTTGGCGGTTTCAGGCGTAATGGCGCGCTTTCCGGCAATGAGCTCGCTAATTAGGCGTGGCGGCCGGTCAATAATATCCGCCAGCTCTTGCTGGCTCCAATCTCGCGCTTCCAGTTCCTCCCGAAGGAATTCTCCCGGCGGGAAGACTTCAGCAGGCGTGCGTGCGGTCATGGTCTCTCCAATTTTTAGTGATAGTCGACAATTTCAATGATTCCGATGACTTTGCAGGGGTGGCCACCTCTGACTTCCAGGATTAGCCGCCACTTCAAATTCAGGCGTATTGAATGTTGCCCTTCTCTATTTCCCTTGAGTTTTTCAAAATTTAACGACCTCACAGCCTGAAAGTCGCGCTCATCCCTGAAGGCGCGAATCTGCTGCATCCGTTTTCGGAAGGCACTTACGACCTCCTGCGAGTACCCCGCGGTGAACTGGGCATCGGTCTCTAGGCGGTCAAGGTCGTCGTCATCAAACTCAACTTTCATATGCAAAGTCTAGTGCGCTGCCTTTGATGTGTCAACACCCATCATTACACTATGTGTAATGATGGGTGTTCGTTAATTGTCGCTTGGCGTTCCCTGCAGGCGTACGGTCAAGCCTGCAGGGGAGGGCAATTAGAAGTCCGAGTGAGCGACCCGGTCGAAGAAGGACGGAAATACTTCGACCTGCAACGAACCGTATTTGGATTGCAGCTTGGCCGCTGTAGCTGGCGAAGCGAAGCCACTGAAGTCAAATACATATCCGTAGACCATGCCGTCGTTACTTTCGTTGGCAATAGGCTCGGCATCGACCAATTCCTCAGCCTCTGGCACAGTCAGGCCGGTTTCATCAGCGAGCGCCTTAGCCAACGAAACCTTCGGGGGTTCGTCTTCATCGGCGCCCCAACTCCAATCCAGCTGAGCATTGAGGACCTCGCAAATCGGTTCTGCAATACTGACTTTGCCGGTGCGTTCCAGAACCAGGCGGACCTCAACCTCAATTTTGTGGCCGGAATACGGACGCTCCGTGTCGATTCCCATGGCGATGTGCCCCTCGAGTTCCAACTCCATGGGCTGCCCAAATGGTGGGAGGTCATCCATGTCGATGTCGTCGATAGGAATGTAAATCTCCTCGATGCCGTCACCATTGGTTGAAGCCATCTCGCTCGCAACTTCGTCATCATTCAGCACGACATCATCAACAAGGCTGGTGACGTAATCGTGTAAGCCCTCTTCTGATTGGTGCAGTTGCGCACTGGGGAGGCGTACATCGAAAGCCTGTTTGAGCAGCACTGCCAACTGGGGTAGTTGGTGCGGCAAGCCGAGCTCCCGGGCGCGGTCTGCAAGAAGGCCCCCGTCCAAAACGAAGTGCGCCGCTTCGGCCAGCGAAGGTGCCTCTAGCGGGGACGCCTGAAAAGCTGCCAAGGACTTGTACCCCAAGGCCGCGGCAACCAACTGCTGGGCATGGCTCAGCTTAATGGGGTGGGCGGAGGGTAGAGAGGCCGTACGGACGGCGTAAGCAATATCGGAAATAGTAGCCGTTTTGTTATCTCACAAAAATGCACGGACATTCGAGCGATTACCATGACCGCGCGATTGAGTAACGCAAGGCTTGGTATTTCAGGTGCTACAGGATGGATACAGCAGTCTTGTTTGAGTCGCTCGCAACTCGGCCGGACGGGCACCTTTAAAGTCTAACCACAAACTGCTTCCCATGCAAACGGAAGGTGGTAATGCCCATTTTATTGAATTTGGAGGGCGGACATTAGGCGTCATCTGGTGGTGCAGCAACTGTTACGAAAGGAAGCAATTGGTGGCATTGGCCTGGTGCTGCAGGAGTGTATTTGGCCGCTCGGATGTGGTGGTCCAGCACGTCGTCCCGTTGCGTGGAAGCCATCAGAACTCGCTGATGTGGAGGCTAAAGGGCAACTAAAGAATTGGGGTGGGCTACGCGTATTCGTGGCTGCAGTGGGGTTGTGTGCGAATGGGGGGGGCTGAGCATTTGACTGGGAATTTCGACTGGTAAGGTAGCTGCGAGGCTGCACTTGAGCCGGAGCCGAACGGGCCGCCAAAACTTGACGCCGGCTGGGTTAAACTTGCCCAAATCCAGCCATTTCGTCATTTTCTAAGTGAAGTATATGCACCCTTATATCAGTACTCAGAAAATTCAAAACAACTGTGCCACAACGGTTTTAGAGGATATTGAGGCAATTGCCTGAATAATATTCTACTATTATCAACGCCTAAACGACCCCCTTTTTTCAATGACCATTCCGCAGAGTGCTCCAGCCAGTCTTGTTGCAGACGCCAAGGCAGAGGAGCTGCAACGTGCCTTTGCCGTTTTCAATCAGGTTTCTGCCGAGCTGACGCAGGCTTACGAGGCCTTGCAGACGCGAGTTGCCTCTCTGACGGAAGAGTTGGCCGTGGCCAATGGCGAATTGCGGCGTCAGTACCAGGAAAAAGAAGCTTTGTCGGAGCGCTTGTCATCGCTGCTCGATGCCTTGCCTGCCGGCGTAGTCCTGCTTGATGCCAGTGCAACGGTTGCTGCGGTCAACCCGGTGGCGATGGGGCTTTTTGGCGCATCGGTGATGGGGCAGCATTGGGGGGACGTGGCGCGTCAGCACCTGGAGCCGACGATGACGGTTGGCGAGTGGCTGTCCGGGGATTCCCGGCTTTCTGTCGCTGAAAGTGCGCTACCTTCCGCCGGTGGCAAAATCCTGCTGATTCATGATGTGACGGCGGCGCATCGGATCAAAACCGAGCTGGAGCGGAATCAGCGCTTGGCGGCCATGGGCGAGATGGCCGCCTCTTTGGCCCACCAGTTGCGCACGCCGCTGGCTGCTGCCTTGCTATATACCTCGAATCTGGGGCAGCCCGGCGTCAGTGATGAGGCGCGGTCGCGTTTCTCGGAGAAGGCGACGGGGCAACTGCGGCGCCTCGAACGCTTGATTCAGGATGTGCTCCTTTTTGCCCGCGGCGAAAGTATCGGGCGTGATGTGATCCCGGCCGGAGATTTGTTGCTGGAGGCTGCGCAAACAGTGGAGCCCTTGATGCGCGAGCACCAGCTTGAGTTTGTCACGGTCGACGAGTGCGAACAGGCGATAATCGTTGGCGGGCGAAAAGCCTTGTTCGGCGCATTGGTGAACTTGCTCGAAAATGCCATGCAGGCGACCCCGGTGGGCGGCAAGATTTGCCTTTCGGGCATTCGGCGCGGCGATGTGCTGACTCTTTCCGTGCGCGATTCCGGGCCTGGTATCTCCAAGGAAACCCAGGCGCGCATCTTTGAGCCGTTTTTTACGACCAAAGGGCAGGGGACGGGCTTGGGTCTGGCCATTGCGCTGGGCGTGGCGCGGGCGCACGGTGGTGCGATTGAATTGTTTTCCGAACCGGGGTGCGGGGCGGAGTTCGTAATGAGTTTGCCGCTGATTTCGGCGGATATGGAAAAAAATACTGATGAGTGAGCATCAATTCCCCATTTTGGTCGTTGAGGATGACCCCAGTTTGCGTGAGGCCATTGGCGATACGCTGGAACTGGCCGGACGTTCCTATATTGCCGTAGAGGGCGGAGCGGAAGCGCTCAAGGTGTTGGCTGAGAAGGCCGTGTCGATTGTTGTCAGTGATGTCCGGATGATGCCGATGGACGGCATTGCGCTGCTCAAGGAGATCCGGGCGCGCTTGCCGCATTTGCCGGTTGTCTTGATGACGGCCTACGCCGAGGTTGAAAAGGCGGTCGATGCGATGCGCTCCGGTGCCTGTGACTTCCTGCTCAAGCCTTTCGAACCGCAGGCTTTGCTGGCTCACATCAAGAAATACGAGTTGCCGGATACCGGGCAGTCTGCCGGGGTTGTCGCGGTCGACCCGGCCAGCCGGGAGCTTTTCACCATGGCTCAGCGGGTCGCTCAAACGGATGCCACGGTGCTGTTGACCGGGGAATCGGGGGTTGGCAAGGAGGTTGTGGCGCGCTTCATTCATCGGCAGTCTGCGCGACACGCCGGGCCTTTCGTCGCGATCAACTGTGCCGCGATTCCTGACAGTCTTCTGGAGGCTACGCTTTTCGGTTACGAAAAGGGCGCTTTCACAGGGGCGCAGCAGGCACAGGCCGGCAAGTTCGAACAGGCGCAGGACGGTACCTTGCTGCTCGATGAGGTGACTGAAATGCCGATGGGCTTGCAGGCCAAGCTGTTGCGCGTGCTGCAGGAGCGAGAAGTCGAGCGGGTTGGCGGGAAAAAGCCGGTTGCCTTGAATATCCGGATTGTTGCGACATCGAACCGGGATATGGCCGAGGCTGTTGCAAAAGGCGTTTTTCGTGAGGATCTGTATTATCGGCTGAGTGTTTTTCCAGTCCAGATTCCTGCCTTGCGCGAGCGTCGCGAAGATATCGTACCGATTGCCCGCAGTTTCGTCGTTGAGCACGGCGGTCGTCTTGGCCGGGTTGGCGTCTCTCTCTCCGCGGCGGCCGAGCTTTCCTTGCAGGCCCACGCCTGGCCCGGCAATGTCCGGGAGTTGGAAAACGTTATTCAACGTGCTTTGATCATGGCGCCGGGCAAGGAAATTTTGCCGGAGCACTTGCGGCTTGCTCCTCGCCCCTCTGCCGAGCTGCAGCAGCCGGTGGCGGCTGTGCTTGTCACGCCGGATTTTTCTTCTGCACCACCCGATTCAGCTATTCAGGATGCGGAAAAAAGAGTCGATAATATGCGTGACTTGGAGCGTGAACATATTCTTCGGACGCTGGCTGAAGTAGGTGGTTCCCGCAAATTGACCATCGAGCGCTTGGGGATTTCCGAAAGGACCTTGCGCTACAAGTTGCAGCAGTACCGGGATGAAGGTTTTTTCAAGGATTGACGGCTTCCTGGCCTGATGTTTGCTTTGAATTGACCGGGATTAAAGGAGCGTCTTATGGACACGCAAGGTATCGAACAAATGTTGAATGTGTTGCGGACAACCGCATCACAGGCTACGGGCAAACCGGCGGAAACGACGGCAGCCACCGGTACGTCCAGTTTTGCTTCCGTGCTGCAAAATTCCATCGACAAGGTTAGCCAGACACAAACTCAGGCTGATCAGATGGCGGAAAAACTTGCCGCCGGCGACACCAACCAGAATCTTCACGAAGTCATGATTGCGTTGCAGACGGCCAGTGTTTCTTTTCAGGAAATGGTGCAGGTACGGAACAAGCTGGTCAGTGCCTACCAGGACGTAATGAACATGCAGGTCTGAGCCTGCATGTTTTTCAGGATAGCCCGGATTCCCGGGCTTTTCTTTCGCGCTCCATGCGCGTGATGTAGCGCTGAATCTGCGCCAGGCGGGTACCCGGCAAACTGGTAAATTCGCAGCCAATTCGCAAGTAAGGCAGTCCGCCGCGTGTTTCTTGCTGGCTGACCTTGCGGACGCACAAATTCACGGCAATGAATCCGTCTCCCGGAATTTCAAGGCGACAATCCGGAAAAATGCTGCCCGGCGAGAATGCGTCGCTCTGCTCGATTTTGCCCATCAGGCTGATGCCGCCACCACTGATGTCGAGCAGGGGCAGGTTGAATACTTCGGTGGTGTTGTCTTCGCGCAGCCTGGCCAGTTTGCAATGCAGCGGCAGGGCGTGAGGTGTTTCAAGCCGGAAATATTCGCGACGCTGCAGGCGCAGCATGGTTGCCGGGAGCGGAATCACCAGCGCGTCACGTCCGTTGATGTTGCCGGCGTATTGATTGGTTACGCGCAGCTGGATCGTGACCTTGTCCAGAATCGCAGTCAGCGTTAGTTCCGGAGAGCGCTCTGTCAGACGTCGAATTTCATCGGAGTTGGCCAAATCCAGGAAAGTATGGCCTGTTGCTTCGTCGACCGCGAGAATGGTGCTGATGAAAAATTTTCGGCCGCCATCGACGTAGATGGTGATGATGGCATGTTGTTTCTCAAGCGATCGCAGGTAGGAGGTGATTTCCACCGGCCGGGTCAAGAGAAATTGGCCGTAGGTTTCGGGCCGGTCAATTTCAAAAATGGGGGCGCTGGAATCCTGATCAATAGTCATGGGTTATCTTTGTTTTCAAGGCGATAAAGCCAGGCAAGAAGTTCGGCAACGGCAAGGTAAAGTTCGGCGGGAATCGATTGGTCAATATCAACCTGAGTCAATAATGCGACCATCTCCGGGGATTCATGTACATATACCCCGGATTCCCGAGCCTTGGCAATAATCTGTTCGGCAACCAGACCGCGCCCCTTGGCGACAACGCGAGGGGCGGCATCGGCCTGGCCGTAGGCGAGGGCAATCGCCTCGCGTACATGCTCAAGGTGTGATTTCGCCATGGGTGACCGCAAATTTGTTGAGTTGTAGCCCGGATGCTTCCAAGGCGTTGCCGAGTTGCTTGGCGGCAGCACGAAGCGTGGCTTCGCTCGAGTCGTTATCTGTGGTGAGCGTTAGCTCAAGGCTTCCTGTGTTCCCCAGGCGCAAGCGTGCTTCTATGCCGCCCAGGTTCGGTAGGTCAAGTTTGAGCCGGGTTTGCCAGCGGGCTGGGGTTTCATCGATCTCTGAGCGCGGTCGACCGTCGTCTTCGGTGATTTCCCAGTGCATCGGTTGCCCCGGCCAGACTTGTCCCTGCCAGACATAGGTTTGGGTGGCGAGGGCATTCAGCTGCTGCTGGACGATGGGGGTAAGCTCTGGGTGGATGGCCGTTGTGCGCTGGTTGATCGGTTGCTCGGTGGGTTGTACCGTGCTGGCGGTCTTTGGCTCGGTGTTGCTGGTGACTGCCGTTTTTGCCGCGGCTTCTGCTTGAGATGGATTGGCGGGCGGTGATTCAGCCTGCGTTTTTTGCAGGGCCCCTTCCGACAAATGGACGTGAGCGGCAATATCTGCCGAGTCAGCATGGACGGAAGAGGGGGCGGCATTGGTCGGTGCCGGAATCAGGGTTGAAAGTTTCCCTTGGGGTTCTTGTAGCAGATTGGCTGTGCTCAGCTTGCCTTCGAGCCATTGCGCCTGGTGCGCCTCGTAGAACATGCCGCTTTTGCTCAGCGACTCCTTGAGTGCGGGAAGAAGCTCGCTGGCTTGTCCTGAGAAGTGGGTGACCAGTGGTTGATTGGCATTCAGGGCGGCAGGTTTGGCCTGCCCGCCTTGCTGTTCCACTTTGCCGAGCAGTTCGCCAATCAAATTGCCAGTCTTGCTCAGACTGGTTGAAACCGAATCATTACCCTTGCCGCCTGCCTCGCTCGCTGTTTTATTGCCCACCACCGCCAGGGTGAGTTTGCCGTCGTTTTCTACGACTTCGAGCTCAATCGTGTCACCCGCTTTGGCCGAAAATGGCAGGGCCAGTGTCAGGTCGCGCTGGGCGATCACAGCCCGGTAAGTCCCGTTCGGTAGCAGGCTTTGGATGTCAGCCATGATCCGTTGTCCGACAGAAAACTCACTGAGGACGTCGGCTACTTTTTGGGCGGCTGGTGCGGGCTGTACCGGCGCAGGAAGGTCTTGGGTAACTTGCCGCAGGCGACTGGCTAGATCGGCGGGGATCATCGTGTAGTGACCTGGTCGGCCGTGAGTGAGAGGCGGGTAACTACTTTAATATGAATTGACGAATCTGGTCCCGCCATTCGGTGGCGTCTTCCAGAATTCCTTTGTCCGAGCGCTGAATGTTTTCGCAGATAACCCGAATTTTTTGCCGGTCCACGGGGGATGGTGCCGGGTAGTTGCCGTCCTGATGATTCCTGATCATCTCGCTGCGTGCTGCAATCAGCAGTTCGAGCTGGTCCCAGTTGCCATCTTCCCGGGTTGCAAGCATCGTCTGCGAGATTTCCTGCAGCTTTTCGAAAAAAGCGAGAAGCGATTTTTCTGCCACGGTTGCTTAGCCTGGCAAATGACGTTCTTCGGCCGGGATTTGCCGCCAGGCAGAATGGATTTCTTCAAGCAATTCAAGGACTTCGTCTAGAATTGACTTGTCGTTTTTCATGTTGGCGTGTAGTAGCCGAACGGTCATGTATTCATACAGGCTGGCCAGCTGGTCAGCCAGATCGCCGCCTTGCTCAAGATCCAGGCTGGCTTTCAGCCCATTGGTGATGATGTCGATGGCTTTCGAAATCGCACTGCCTCGTGCCTCGATTTGCTTGTTCTCCATCGCGGAGCGTGCAAGCAGGATTGCATCTCTGGCGCCTTCAAACAGCAGCAGGATCAGTTTGTACGGATCCGCTGTCTGGACGGATGTTTCCAGTCCAACCTGAGAATAGGCGCCAGCGCTACGTTGTCCAAAGCCAAACACGAAATGTCACTCACAGTCTTGTTGATCGAAGCTTTCCTGGAGCAGTCACGGAACACCTGTGTAAAGGCCGATTCCGCGGGCTGCTCAAGGTCTCCCCAGTTATAACGGATTCAAGTCCGCCAACTTGAGAGCATGTTACTACTCAATCAAGGCTTACTGGCGGAGCAGGGACAGAACGTTGTTGGGGACCGAGTTGGCTTGTGCCAGCATGGCTGTGCCTGCTTGCTGGAGAATTTGCGCACGGGTCAGGCGAGCGGTTTCCTCGGCATAGTCGGCATCCATGATCCGGCTGCGCGATGCTTCCTGATTTTCCCTGGAGACCTGCAACTGGGAAACCACGGCGTCGAGACGACTTTGCGCTCCACCCAGGTTTGCACGTTGCGTATTGACGGTGTTCATGGCTGCATCAATGGCAGTCAGAACATCGTTGGCATTGGCGACGTTGCAAATATTGGAGCCAGTCTGGGCAATCGATGCGGCAGTAAAGTTGCCGATTTGAATGTCGATTGTTTGTCCGACATTGGCGCCCACCTGGAATGTTTGTGTTCCAGACCCGTTGAACATCTGCAGGCCGTTGAATTCTGTTTGCGATGCAACGCGCGCTACTTCCGAGCTGAGCTGCTGAAACTCGGCGTTGAGATTTTCACGGTCGCTGGCGGTATAGGTGCCGTTGGCGGCCTGTACGGCGAGTTCGCGCATGCGCTGCAGCGCTTCGTTGATCTTTGCCACACCGCCTTCTGCCGTCTGGACAAACGAAACTGCATCGTTTGCATTCCGGATGGCCATGCCCATGCCGCGGGACTGGGCTTCAAGCCGGGTTGCAATCGCCCGCCCGGCTG
>CAZWFX010000030.1:0-25649 GCA_964633425.1 uncultured Candidatus Saccharibacteria bacterium | reverse complement strand
CCGGTCTTGTGCGAAATCGCTTATCGCTGGTTCTGCCCGGATGCCGGCAATGTCCTCGACCCATTTGCCGGCGGCTCGGTGCGCGGCATTGTTGCCGCGTATTTGGGCCGCAATTACACCGGAATCGAATTGCGAGGCGAACAGGTTGAGGCTAATCGCATTCAGGCGACGGCCATCGGCACAAGCGGCGATGTCAAATGGATTGAAGGTGACTCGGTAAACGCCGAAAGACTATTGCCCGATAATTATCGCGCCGATTTCATATTTTCTTGCCCGCCTTATGCCGATTTGGAGGTCTATTCGGACGATCCGCGCGATTTGTCGACAATGGAATATTCCGCCTTTTGCATTGCTTATGGGAAAATCATAGAAGCGGCCGCAAGCCGCCTCGCAGAAAATCGGTTTGCTTGCTTTGTGGTTGGTGATGTTCGCGACCGCGCAGGATGCTATCGAAATTTTGTCAGCGAAACCATTGCGGCATTTGAGGCCGCCGGCTTGCGTTTATACAACGAGGCAATTCTGGTGACGGCGGCCGGATCGCTGGCGATCCGCGTCAAGCGGCAATTTGAGGCGGGCCGCAAGCTCGGGAAAACACATCAAAATGTGCTTGTCTTCGTCAAAGGCGATTGGCGCAAGGCGGTCGCTGCCCTCGGTGATCCGCAGTTCGGCGCCATAAGCGAGGCAGGCGCAGAAGCCGATTAAAGGTGAAATTTAGCAGCCATCGCCGCATAGGCGGCGTTTTCAAGCGCAACCGGATCGCGGCCGATCTGGCGATAAAAGTCCGGGTTTGACCGGGCATCCCATCCGCGCTTGAAAGCCATCGTGGCCTCGCTGCGGTCTGAAAACCGCGACGCAATCCGCAGCGCGCCGGCCTTATCGCCCGCCGCCCATGCATTCCGCAGTTTATCCAATTTCGATTGCATCGCCGCCTCCGATGCGTAATACAAAATAGGAAATAGGCGGCCGGCGCAATAGGAAATGGCGGCAAATGGCGGAAAAAGACACCGCAAATTATCTCGATACGACGACGGCGGCGGCGCTGCTGATGGTCACGCCGCGCACAATTCAATATTTGGCCAAGGATGGGTGGATCAAGCGCGCCGGGCCGGGCCGCTGGCCGCTGGTCGCGCTGGTTCAAGGCTACATCAAAGCGCTGAAAGACGAGACGGCGAGGCGGACCAAGTCGGCGGCCGACTCGCGCGTTCGCGACGCGCGGGCGGCGGAAATCGAAATGCGTATGGCGGTGAAAAGCCGCGATTTGATCCCGATGGCGGAAGCGATGTATTCCGTTGAGGAAATCGCCGGCGCCTTCCTGGCGGCGGTTTCGGCGCTGCCCGCGCGGATCACGCGGGACCAGCGGGAAAGGGCGCGGCTTGAGCAGATCGTTGACCAAACGCGCGGCCAGCTTGCCGCCCGGTTCGCCGAAATCGGCGCCGCTTTACGAACGGGCAAGCCGGTCGATTCTGCCTCGGCCGAGGACGACGCCTGACGAATGGGCGCGCCGCAATCGCGTTTACCCGGAGACGGCCAGCCATCCCGGGCCGCGCGACCCGTCGATAACGCCGTATGTCATCGCGCCGGTGCGCGCGGTGCACTCGCGGCTATATCGTTCGGTCGTTCTCGTCTGCGGCGCGCAGATGGGCAAAACCGACTCGATTCTCGACATTGTGGGCGAGCGGTTCGACACGGCGCCGGTGCCGACGCTGTATGTCGGCCCGACGCGCTCGTTTGTCCGCGAGCAGATCGCGCCGCGATTTGACGATTTCCTACGCGACACGCCAGCGCTGCGCCGCAAGCTGCTGCTCAACCGCCAGACGGCATTGACGCGCAAAAAGATAGCCGGCGTGCCGCTCCGCCTGGCGTTCGGCGGATCGTCGGCCGCGCTGAAATCCGACCCGATCGGCCTGGCGATAACCGACGAAGTCGACGAGATGTTGCGCAACGTCAAAGGCGCGGGCGACCCGGTCGGCCTGGTCGATCAGCGCGGCGACACCTTCCCGGATTTCTGCCACTTTAAAACGTCGACGCCGTCGCTCGGCGCATCGGAGGTCGTCATGGACGACGAGTCGCAATTGGAGTTTTGGGCGGAGATTGATCCGCAGGAGGTCGAATCCGCGATCTGGCGGCTATGGCAGGCGGGCACGCGGCATCATTGGGCATGGCCGTGCCCGCATTGCGGCGAATATTTCATCCCGCGCCATCGGAATTTGTTTTGGGCAAAAGAGGTCGGGCCGGACGGCCGCGAGCGGCCATCGGACGCGGGCCGCGCGCGCGCCACGGCGCATTTGATCTGCCCGCGCTGCGGGTGCGAAATCTACGAAGAGTCGAAAGCCGAAATGAACGCCGCCGGCGTCTATGTCGCGCCGGGCCAGCGCGTGGCGCCGGGCGGCGTTATCATCGGGCCTGAGCCGGAGGCGCTGACGATCTCTTACTGGGTTTCCGGCCTCGCCTCGCCGTTTGTCACGTTCGGCGACCGCGCCGCCGCCTATGTCGAGGCGGTGCGCCAACACAGCCAAGAGAAGATTCAGGCGGTCGTCAATGGCGGGTTCGGCGAATTGTTCGCGCCGGGCGGCGGCGACGTGCCGGAGTGGCGGACGCTCGAAGGGCTGAAAGCGCAGGATCAACCCTATTTACTCGGCGAATGCCCGGAATGGGTTCAAGCGGTGACGCTGGCGTGCGACGTGCAGGCTAACCGCCTCGTTTACGGCCTGCGCGGGTGGGGCCCGGCGGGCACGTCATGCTTGCTCCAAATCGGCGAATTATGGGGCGACACGGTTTCGGAAGCGCCATGGGAGGAGTTATCGGCGATCCTCCGGGCCGGCTACGCAGGCCACGCAATCCGCCTGGCGCTTATTGACTCGGGCTTCCGGCCAGGCAAGCCGACTGCGGTTCCCGAAAATCGCGTGTATTCTTGGTGTTCGCTGCACCGCATGGTCGCGCGGCCGACCAAGGGCCGGGCCAGCCTGGCCGGCCGGCCGATTCTGCCATCAAAAATCGAAGCGGTCGTAAATTGGCGCGGCCGCGTCGAAAAGGCCGGCATCGAGTTGCTGCACCTGGACACCGACTATTTCAAGCGCGCGCTACACGAAAAAATGCGATGGCCGGTCGATCAACCGGGCGCATTTCTCCTGCCGGTCGACACGCCGGACTACTATTTGCAGCAGTTAGTGTCCGAGGCGCGCATTCGGCGGCCCGGCGGGCGGCCTATATGGGTCCGGCGATCGCGCGAAAACCATTATATGGACGTTGAGGCTATGCAACAGGCCGCCGGATGGCATATTGGTGCGCATCGTTTCGTCGCGAAGGAGCCGGCGGCGGCCGGCGTCGCAGTCCGCCGCAAGACGCTTGCGGAGCAAGCCGCCGAATTGAACAGGTGACGCATGACGACGACGAATGCCCAGTCAAAGCCGGCGCCGGCGGCGGCCTATCTGCGCGGCCCGATCGGCTCCGCCGCCGAAAGCGCGTTGATGCTCGGCCCGACATCCCTGCGCGATGCGGGCGACGACATCCGGCAATCGTGGGTCGCCGTCGTATCCCGCGCGGTCGAGGCCATCCAAAATTCCGGCTGGATCAATGGCCTAGTCGATACAATGGTAGGCCAGATGATCGGCGCGGGCCTGGCGATCAATTACGTGCCCGATGCATCCGTGTTCGGATGGGACGCGTCCACAACGTCACAGTGGGCGCGGCGTGTCGAGCGCCGCTTTCAGGATTGGGCCGAGACGCCGGCCGAATGCGACGCCGGCGCGCGGCAGACGCTCGCGCAGATGCAGGGCGCCGCGATCCGGCACTGGTTCGCCACTGGCGAGCATTTTACGCAATTCGTGACACTCCGCCGGCCGGGAACGACGCATCGAACGAAATTGCGGCAACTGCCGGCCTGGTGGGTGCCAACCGACACGCGGCCGGCCGAGTCGATCGAACATGGCGTGATCCTCGACCAGCACGGCGCCAGCGTGGGCTATGTGCTCAACTACCGCGACCGCCGCACTCAAATGCCGGTCAAAACGGCGATGCCGGCGCGCGACGCTTACGGCCGGCCGGTGCTGCTGCATGTATTTGACGGCCAGATTGGCGCGCTGCGCGGCATATCGGTTTTCGCGCCGATCCTCCGCACGCTGCGCAACTACGATCAGTTGATGGCGGCATCGATCACCGCGAAGATGATCCACGCCATTTTCGCCGCAACGATCGAGTCGGACTATCCGACCGGCGACGTGTTCGACGCGCTGCGCACGCAGGACGAGACGGCGCCGCCGCTCGATGGCTCGGCGAACCTGTTTCAGAATTACATGGCCGAAAAAATCGGGTGGGCGAAATCGGTCAAGATCGATCTCGGGCAGCACGGCAAAATTCCGCACCTGATGTCCGGCGAGTCGCTGAAACTGCATACGTCCTCGACGCCGTCCGACGCGTTCGAGCCGATCGCAAATTTCCTGCTGCGCGAAATCGCGCGTTGCGCCGGCGCCGCCTTCGCGGATGTATCTGGCGATCATCGCGGCGAGTCCTACGCGTCGATGAAATTGTCTACTTCCAAATCGTGGCCGCTGACGCTCTATCGGCGGCGCCATATTGCGGCGCCGTTTTCGCAAGCGGCCTTCGCCGCATGGTTAGAGGATGACATCGAGGCGGGCGGCACGCCGCTGCCGGGCGGGCTGGATGCGTTCCTGGCCAACCGCCAAGCTCTCACGCGCGCTCAGTGGCGCGGGCCAGCGAAGCCGGTCGCGGACGAGACAAAGGCGGCGGCGGCGCACAAAATCTATCGCGAAATGGGCGTGATGTCGGATCAAATGATCTGCGCCGATTTGGGCGTGGATTATCAGGACGTTTACGAGCAGCGCGCCGAGGAGGCCGCCGATCGCGAGCGGTTGGGAATTCACGGCGGCATCACCAACGGCGGCAGCGACATCGATTTGCTGGCGTCGGACGAGCCGGAGCCGGAGGGCAACCTATGACCGACATCACGATCGGCGGGCAGACGATCGACGCCGACGACCCGTGCGCGGTAGCGTCCGCGCTGCGCGCCATCCGCCTGCGCGTGGTCGCTGGCGAGTCGGTCGCGGAAACGATGATCCGCGATCCGGCGACGCAAAGGCAGGTCGTTTTCACGCCGACCAATCTTGCGACGCTTGACAAAGCCATTGCCGATTACGCGGCAATGTGCGAATCCGCGCGAAGCGGAACACGAAAGCGCCGGGCGATCGGCTCGGGATGGAGTCGCTAATGCCGCGTATGCTCAACCTGATCGCCGACCGGGCGCTAAATCGCCCGCTGCTTCTGACGCCGGCAAAGGCCGAGGTCATCGCCGGCGTTCTCGGCGGGCGGATCGGCCTGGCCGATGCCGGCGCAATCGAGGCGTCGCGGTTTGTAGGCGACCCCGTCGAGCGCGACGCAAGCGGCCGCGTGGCCAAATATCTGCCGTATCGCGTCGCGGATGGCGTCGCCATCATTTCGATTGTGGGCACGCTCGTGAATCGCGGCGCCTGGATCGGCGCCAACTCAGGGCTTGTGTCGTATGAGGGTATCATTCACCAAATCAATGCGGCCGCCGACGCGGCCAACGTTCGCGCGATCCTCCTCGATATGGAGACGCCGGGAGGTGAAGTGATCGGTTGCGCCGAGACGGCGGCGGCGCTGGCCGCCGCCGGGCGCAAAAAGCCGACCGCCGCGCTTGTCGCCGGCATGGCGTGCTCCGCCGGCTACTGGATCGCGTCCGCCGCGCACGAAATCATCACGACGGAAACCGGCCTTGCCGGCTCGATTGGCGTCGTGATGCTGCACGCCGACTATTCCCGCGCCGTCGACGCGGCGGGCATCACGCCGACGCTGATTTTCGCCGGCGCGCACAAGGTCGACGGCAACCCGTTCGAGCCGCTTTCGGACGCGGTGCGCGCGGATTTACAAGCCGAAGTCGACGCCGCCTATGCTGCGTTTGTGCGCGGCGTCGCCAAGGGGCGCGGGCCGCGCTTGACGGAAGCGGCGGCGCGGGCGACGGAGGCGAGGGCGTTTGTCGGTAAAGCGGCGGTTGCCGCCGGCCTTGCCGATCGCGTCGGCACGCTGGAAACCGCATTGGCATCCCTGGCGAAAGGCCAGAAGCAAAGCAGGAGAGTCACGATGGACACCGAAACGACGATGCAGGACGCCGGCGCGACGATCCTCGCCGCGAGGGCGGAAGGGCGGGCCGAGGGCCTGGCCGAGGGCGAGCGGATCGGCGAGGAGCGCGGCCGCCAGGCCGGAGCCGCTGCCGAACGCGCGCGCTTGTCCGCGATCATGACGGCCGAGGGCATCGCCGGCAACGCCGCCGCGATGGCGGCCGCAATGGCGCTCGCGACCGATGCGCCGGAAATGCCGGCGGAAACCGTCGCCAAGCACGCGGCCAAGCCGGCCGCCTCGATGGCGCCCGGCATCGAGCAGCGCGACGCGCTCGGCGCTGCGGCGTTTGGCGCCGCGCCGGGGCGCGCCGCCGACAACGACCTGTCCGCAAAGGCGATCTACGCCGCGCGGCAGCGCAACCAGTAAGCGGCAGCGCCGCG
The DNA here is from genome assembly GCA_964633425.1 of uncultured Candidatus Saccharibacteria bacterium. GTDB lineage: Bacteria > Patescibacteriota > Minisyncoccia > Phycocordibacterales > UBA2100 > UBA10103. The sequence continues at coordinate 19,116 of CAZWFX010000030.1, read as the reverse complement.
CAACGGAAAGGAACGGACCATGGACACGCAGACGATGGCGGCCCGCCCGCTCGAATTCATCCTGTCTGAGGCCAACGGCAACTATTCGCGCGATGCGATTACGGTGCTTTCCGGCCAGAATCTGGCCGCCGGAACGGTGCTCGGCAAGGTCACCGCCAGCGGCAAATTCAAGGCGGCGACGGCGAGCGGTTCCGATGGCGGTCAGACCGCCGTCGCGGTCCTCGCCTATGCGGTCGACGCCAGCGCCGGCGATGCGGCCGGCGTCGCGATCACGCGCGTGGCGGAGGTCAATGCCGATCTGCTTGTTTTCGGCGCGACGATCGACGACGGCACCAAGGAAGCGGCCGCCATCACGCAGTTGGCGGCGGTCGGCATCATCGCCCGCTGATCGGCGGGCTAACGCAATGGCCGGGCGTGTGCTCCGGCACCTGAACAGGAGACAACACCATGCCCGGCCTTGATGTTTTCAACAGCGATGCGTTCTCGATGCAGTCCCTCACGGGGCGTGTAAACAGGGCGACCTACGTGCCCGGCCAGATCGGCCGCACCGGCATTTTCGCCGAAGATGGCGTGACGACCACAATCGTTTCGATCGACGAGCGCAACGGCCATCTCGCGCTGGTCGAGCCGACGCCGCGCGGCGGTCCGGGCGAGTCGACGACGTTCGAGGATCGCCGCGTCATCCCGATCGCCGTCCCGCATTACCAGCGCGACGACATGGTTTCGGCCGACGAGGTTCAGAACGTCCGCGCGTTCGGTTCCGAGTCCGACCTCGAAGTCGTTCAGGACCGCGTCGATGCCAAGGCGGCCAAGCACGGGCGCGATCTCCAGGTGACGCTTGAGCACCAGCGCGTCGGGGCGCTGAAAGGGATCGTGGTTTCCAAGTCCGGCGCCGTCCAGGTCAATCTCTATACCGCGTTCGGCATTTCCGCGCCGGCCGCGATCTCGCTTGAATTGGACTCGGACTCGACCAAGGTCGGGAGCCTCGTCCAGTCCGTGAAATACGCGATCGAGGACGCGCTCGACTCGGCCTACACCGGCCTGCGCGTTTTCACCGGCCGCGATTTCCACGCCGCGTTGTGGGGCCATCCCGCCGTGCGCGATACGTTCCTCGGCACCGCCGAGGCCAAGATGTTGCGCGACGGCATTCCGGACGTTTTCCAGTTCGGCGACGTGACCTGGGAGCGCTACAAGACGGGCGGCAAGGCGACGACCGACCTCGGCGCCGCCTATATCGCGGCGACCGACGCTTACGTCGCCGTCGAGGGCGTGCCCGACCTCTACCTGACGCGGTTCGCGCCGGCGGACTACATCGAGACGGTCAACACCAAGGGCCTGCCGCTCTACGTGAGGCCGAACGTGCTGCCGAACGGCAAAGGCGTGTCGCTGGAAGTCCAGATGAATGCGATTTCGCTGTGCACGCAGCCCGGCGCGCTTCGCCGGCTGACGCTGACCTGATAGTTGACGAGCAACGCCGGCCCGCGACGCTAAATCGCGGGCCGGAAATCCTTTCAGAAAGGGCACCAAATGACCTATTCGCAATTCGTTCCGCGCTCCGGCTTTCTGGTCGACGCTGCGCATATCATGGGCGGCAAAGCCGGCCGCGAGTTCTGCCCGGCCGGCGTGCCGGTGATGCTTGCCACCGCCTATGCGCAGCACGTCCAGGCGCTCGGCCTCGGCCAGATTGTCGACGATGCGGTTGACGGCGACAAGGCGCCGCGCAAGCGCGGCCGCCCGGCAAAGGGCGGCGCTGCCGCCGACGCGGTGCAGGCATCACGGCCGGACATCGAAACGGACGCGGCCGGCGGCGAAGCGACGGGCGATCAGACTGACGAGGCGTGAAATGATTTGGGCCGCCGCCGCTGCCACACTGGACCAGATCGTCGCATCGACGTTTGACGACGTGACGGCGACGGCGCGCGGCCGCAAACGATCCGGCAACGTGAACGCCGCGACGATCGACGACGACAAGCGCGAGCCGTTCACGTTCTCCTGTTCGCTGAGCCTGGCGCCGCCGCCGCAGCCCGGCGGCGTTGCCGATCCGGCCATCCGGCCAACCGCTGGCGTGACCTACGCGGCGGTGTTGACGGCGCCCGATAGCGCCATGCAATGGGCTCTGCGCCGTGATGATCTAATCGAAATCGCCGGCGCCGTCTGGCAGGTCGCCGCCGTCGCGCAGCACGGCAACGGGCGCTTTGTCGCCTATTTGAACAGGGCGCGCTGACATGCTCGCCGGCGAAGCGGCTCGCCTCGCAATCGTCGAATGCCTGCGGCCAACGGGCGCGGAAACGCTGCCGACGCTGGCCGGGGAAAACGTGTTCGACTCAATCGCCGCCTCGATAAACGACATCGACGAAGAATTGCGCTACGTGCCGACCGTCGCCGTCTATACGCGCGAGGCGACGGTTGATCGGCGGGGCGAGCGCTACGCCGACAACAACGGCCGGGTGGTGCTGGAAATTGTTTGCGATCTGTCGGTGATTGTCGACGACGAGGAAGGCGGCGGCCCGCCGATCACCGCGCCGATGGCTGCGACGGATGCAACCGCGCGCCTGGCGCTTGCCGCGCTCGTCGCGCAGGTCCGGCGCATTCTCGAATTTGACCCGGCCGGCGCGCTGTTCCGATCTGTAATCAAGGGCATTGACCGGATCGACGAAGAAACGATGTCGGTGCCCGATTTGGGGCTGGATTATCAGCGCGTCGTCATCCGCCTGACGTGCGCCGTCGAAGATGACGGATATATCGTCGCTGGCGATCTGCCGGAACCGCTGAAAAAACTGCGTGACGCGCTGCCCGCCGGGTCGTATGCAAAGGCCAAGTTGACGGCGCTCGGCGAGATGTTCGCCGCAATCGTCGTCGTGCCGTTGCAGTCCGTCGCGATTTACGATGCGGACGCGCCGCCGCCGGACGGCGACCCGGTCGCCATCGAGGAGGATTTGGACCAGTGAAACGCATATACGCCAAACTGACCCGCGCCGAATTGCGGATTCCGCTGCCCGGCGACTCGCGCATGTTTCCGGCTGCCGGCATGGTGATCGACGCCGAAATGCCCTTTTGGGCCGCGCTGATCGCCGAGGGTTCGATCGCCGAAACCGACCGCCCGAAACCCGAACAGGCCGCCGGCAAGGGCCGGCCGCAGAAAGGTTAATGCGATGTCCTTCAACTACATCCCCGGCAATCTCGTCGCGCCGATCGTCACGTTTGAGATTTCCAGCGGCGGCCAGTTCGAAAACCCGTCGCGCCTGCTGCTGATCGGCTACAAGAACACCGGCGCATCGCTGGTCGACAACACGCCGACGCCGTGCCCGACGCCGTATGAGGCGCGCGCGCTCGCCGGCGCCGGCTCGATGCTCGACGACATGGTGCGCATCGCCCGGCAGAACGCGCCGGCGCTGGAAATCTGGATCATGTCGCCGACCGCCGCCGGCACGGCCAACGTGCGCACGCTGACGTTTTCCGCGCCCGCCGAGGACGGCGGCCAGGGCGTCATCTGGATCAACGGCGAGCCAGTTTCGGTGACGCTGTCGGCCGGCGCCACGGACGAGGACGCGGCGGCGGCGATTGCTGCCGCGATCAACGCCTATTACAACCCGTTGACCGAGGCGTCGCTGCCGGTCACCGCCACGGTGGCGGCCGAGGTCGTGACCGTCACCAATCGGCACGGCGGCGCGCACGGCGCCGAAATCGATATTTACGTGCCGCAGATGGGCGGCGCCAATGCGCTCTATGGCGCGGTGGCGGTGGCGACGACCACGGCGGGCAGCGGTTCGCCGGACCTGTCGACCGGCCTCGCCGCAATGGGCGATGATGCGTTTGACTGGATCGTCACCGCGTTCGCCGACGATACCAACCTGGGCCGGCTCGAAACCCTGCTGTCGGACGTGTCCGGCCGGTGGGCGTGGAACCGGCAGATTTATGGCCATGCGTTTTATGCGAAGGTCGACACGGTCGGCAATCTGACGACGCACGGCCTCGCCAAGGACACGCGGCACCTGTCCTGTGTGCCGCTGGTGACCGGCGACGGGCACTATCAGGCGTCCTATCTGTGGGCCGCCGCCATCGTCGCCCGCTCGGCCGTATGGCTGGCGGACGGCGCGAATGGCAACGTCTCGCGCAACCAGACCGGCCTCGCGGTCGCCGGCATCCTGGCGCCGCGTGATCGCGCCAAATGGATCGCCTATGCCACCCGCGACGCGTTTCTGAAATCCGGCCTGTCAACCTGGTCCGTCGACGGCGGCGGTAACGTGGTGATCGACAAAATCATCACCATGCAGCGCACGACGGCCGGCGTCACCGACACGACGTTTCGGGACATCCAGAAAATCGGCCAGATCATCTACGGGCTGCGCTACCTGCGCCAGCGCGTGACGATCGAGCATGGCCAGAAAGCTATCGCCGACGACAACCCGGCCAATCTGGACTCGATCTCGACGCCGCTCGACATCAAGGCGACTTTCGCGCACGCCTATCTCGATCTGGTCCGCCGTGGCGTGTTCGAAGATTATGTCGGGTTCATCGACCGCTGCACGGTCACGCGCGACGCCGACAACCCGAACCGCGTCAACGTCATGGCGTCGCTCGATGCGGTCAACCCTCTCGACGTGATCGCCACCAACGCCAAGATTTACTCGCAGTTCCGCTAAAAGGCGGGCGCAAAAGGAGGCAACAGCATGGCCGGCTCCGATTTCGGCGGCGTCATCCGCATCAAGGACAGCCTGGGCGCAAGCGTATCGCTGCGCGGGACTCTCAATATCCAGCCGACCGACCGATCGGCGGAGGCGGTGACCGATCAGGACGGATCGGTCGATCGGATCATCACGCCGACCGCGCCGGAGGTGGAAATCGCGATCGCTGACAAAGCGGTTGACGTGGTCGAGTTTTTCAACGGCCCGCGCCGAAACGTCTCGATCGTCGAGGAAACCAACGGCCGAATCCACCTCGTCAATGACGCGTTCTTGGCCGGCCGGCCGCAGACCAATCAGTTGACCGGCGAGGTTACCGGCCTGCGCATTGTCGGCTCGTCCTACCGGCGGGCCTGACGATGGCGAGCGGCGGCACGACCATTACGCTATCCCGCCGGTATGAGGCCGGCGGGAAATCATTTGAAGCGATCACGCTGCGCGAGCCGCGTTTCGCCGACTATATGGCGATTGGCGAGGTGCAGGAGTGGCAACCGATTGCCGGCGTCGACAAGGCGGCGGTGCTGGTCGAGGACACCGACAAGATCAGGCGCTATGCGGAGCGGCTGATCGAGGGCGACGCGCTTCGCCTCGATCTGCTGGCGCTGATTGACGCGCTCAAGGTGCGGCGGGCGATCCTCGATTTTTTCGCCGAGGCGCGGGCGCCGGACGGGCCGCCGACGACCTAGTTTTCGCGCTCGGCTTTTCGGCCCGCGAGGTCGGTGATATGCCGCTATCGGACATTGTCGCCTGGCATGACCGGGCGATGCGATGGAGGCGCCACGAATGAGTCGGACCGTTGAAGCCGTCCTGCGCCTATCCGCCAAACTGGGCTCGATGGCCGCGTTTGCCGCCCTCGGCCAGCAGTTGAACGCGGTCGACCGCAAGGCGAAAGCTCTCAACCGCTCGCAAGGCATGCTGGCCGCCGGCGCCTCGCGCCTCGGCGGGGCGGTTGCTACCTATCTCGCGCCCGCCGCATTGGCCTATGGCGCGCAGCGCGCGGTGCGCGATTACGCGGCACTGGAACGCCAAATCAACCGCATAGGCGTTACGGCCGATGCGTCGGCCGGCGACACGCGCGCTGCGCTGTCCTCGCTGCAATCGATGGCCGCTCAATATGCGGTTCCCATGGCGCAGGTGACCGACGGCATGGAGTCGCTTGTCGCCTCCGGCCGCGATTTGCAATCGGCGCTGGCGTTCCTGCCATCCATCCTTGCGACCGCGCAGGCGAGCGGCGCCGAGGTCCGCGACGTTGCGACCTCGGCCGATGCGATGGCCACGTCGTTCGGCGTCGGCGCCGACCAAATGACGCGCGCTTTCGATGTGCTGACGAAACTTGGCAAGGAGGGGAAATTCGAGGTCCGCGACATGGCGGCCGAATTGCCGTCGCTGGCGCCGGCGTTCGCCGCGCTCGGCTATACTGGCGTTGATGCGCTGACCAAATTGTCGGCGGCCGCGCAGACCGTGCGGATGCAAACCGGATCGTCTGCCGAGGCCGCCACCGCGCTGATGAACGTATTTCAAAAGATGGAAGCATCGGCGACGGCGGCGAATTTCGCGAAATTCGGCATCGACCTGCGCAAGGAAATGCAGGCGGCGCGCGAGGAAGGCCGCGACCTGCTGGAATTCTACGTCGATTTGTCGCAGCGCGCGCTCAAGGGCGATATGTCCAAGCTGCCGCAGCTTTTCACCGACATGCAGATGTTGCAAGGCATGCGCGCGCTGATCTCCGGCGCGGACGCGATGGAACGGTTTGTTAAGGCCGCGAATTCGGCCGATGGGACCGTGTTGCGCGATCTGAATACCGTGCTGCAAGACACACAATCCAAGGTGGACAAACTGTCGAACGCTTGGGGCAGGCTATGGGCGGCCGCCGGCGCCGGCCTCGTCGACATGGGCGCCGGCTCGGTGATGGACGCGGCGTCGGAGCGCATCCAGCGCGAGGCGGCGATAACGCAGGCGCACCGCAAGGCCGGGCGCGGCTTTTGGGACGCCACAATCTGGAATACCGGCGCCAGCGATCAGGATATGGCCGGGCTCGCCTGGCAAGGTGGATACAGGTCGCCGGCCGATCGCGCGTCGATCGCCGCCTATGGCGCGATGGCGGCCGGGCGCGGGGAGGCCGCGCCGTCAACCGGGGCGCTGCCAATTCCGACCGCAAGGCCGCAGCGCGGCGGGCGTCGCGGCGGCGGGCCGTTTGCGGGAAATCGCGTGGAAATCATCGAGCGCCAGGCGGTGCCGATGTCGCGCGAGGAAAAGCGCGCTGCGCGGATTGAGAAAATGGACTCGCTCGGTTGGGCGAACGAAGCCGACAAAGCCGCGCAGGCGATCACAGCAGGCGGGCAGCAGGCGGGCGAAAGCCTGAAAGCGGGCGGCGGCGAGGCCGGCCAGCATATCGAGGAGGCGGCGGACGCCATCCGGCGGGCCGGCGCGGATGCGGCGGCGGCGATCGCGGGCGCGGCAAACGGCATTGCCTCGCGGATTTCATCGGCGGTGCGCGGCGCGGCAATCCGCGCCGATGTCGGCCGATCCGGGCCGGCGGTTGAGGGCGGAGGGCGACGCTAATGCGCAACATGCTGCGGGCATTCCGGCCGGCCTCGTTTCGGGGCGTGCCGTTCTCGGTCATCACCGAGGACATGGGCGGAGGGCGGCGCCTATCGATCCACCCGATTGCCTATGGCGAAACGCCGGTTATCGAGGACATGGGCAAGGCGGAGCATCGGTTTCCGGTCACCGCCTATGTTGCCGGCGACGATTTCGACGGGCGGGCCGCCGCGCTCGCCGCCGCGCTCGCCGCCAAGGGGCCGGCGACTCTCGTATTGCCGATGCAAGGCGCCGTCGTCGCGCGCGTTGAAGCCTGGTCGCGGTCGCGGTCAAAGGACGCCGCCGGCTACGTCGCGTTTGACATCGCGTTTATTGAGGCCGGCGTAGGGTCGGCGCCGTTTTCGGGCATAGCCGGCGCGGGCGCGATCGGCGCCATTCTTTCCGCCGGCGCGGCGGCCATCGGCGCGGCGCTTGCGCGCGTCTATCGCGGCCAGATCGACGCCAGGGCGACGGGCGACACGGCGGATGCCCGCGCCGCCTCCGGCGGTGCCCGCCTGATAGCGTCGCTGGCGGCGCCTGCGCCCTCGCTGGCGGCGGACGCAGAAAGCGCGCTGGCGGCCCTCGCTGTGGCCGGGGCGTCGGCCATCGCCAACCCGGCGCCGTTTGCGGCCGCGCTGGTCGAAGCATGGCGGCAAGTCGCGGTCGTCGCCGATCCGCCTTCGCTGCGCGCGGAAATCTCGATCGCGCTGGCCGCGCGGCCGGCCTCGGCAACCGGCGCGGCGATAAACGGCGCGATGATTGGCGCCTATGCCATGGCGGTTGCCGGCGACGACTATCGGACGCAAGCCGATGCCGCGCTGGCGCGGCGCGCCATGGCGGCGCTCGCCGGACCTGCGCTTGACGACGCGGCGACGTTCCTCGGCGACGATTCCGCCGCCTGGGTCGCGCAGATGACGGGCGAGGCCGCGTTGCTGCTGTCAAACGGCGCGACCAACCGGGCGCCGCTTGTCGCCGTCGAAACCGGCGCGCCAGTCTCGGCCATCGTTGCCGCGTATGCGCTTTACGGCGACGCGACGCGTGATGCTGAGATTGTCGACCGCAACCCGGGCGGCAACGCGGTGTTTCTGCCGCTCCGCTTTGAGGCGGTGGCGCCCGATGCGTGATCCGCTGGAAACCGTCGCGGTGACGATCGGCGGCGGCTCGTTCGCCGGATGGGAGGACGTGTCTATCACCTACGCGGCGGACCAAGCCGCGCGCACGGCCAAATTGACGGTGTCGGATTTCGCCGGCGCCGTGCCGTTTCGGCCGGGCGAACCATGCACGATCACGGCCAGCGGCACGTTGATTTTGACCGGCTACGTTCGGACAGTCACGATGCAGCTAGACTCCTCCGATCACAGCGTGGAATTGGAAATTGTCTCCCGCGCGGTCGATGCGGTAGAGGCGTCCGTGGACCATCCCACCGGATTTTTGCGCGACAAAACACTGGACGACATCGCGCGCGAGTTCGACTCCTGCGGCGTCGGCATCGAGTGCGACGAGTCGTTCCCGGTCGAGCCGCGCACCTATCTGCAAACCGGCCAATCGCTTTTCGACACGCTGGCACCGCTAGCGCGGGCTCACGATGCGCTGATCTACGACACGCCGGCCGGCAAACTGCGCATTGCGAAAAAGCCGCGCGGGCGGCACGCCGGGCGCATCGCGCATGGCGAGGGCGGCAACATTATCAGCGGATCGGCGACGGTATCAGAAGATCAGCGGTTTTCGCCGGTGCTCGTGCGCGGACAATCGACGCGCGGGCAAACCGCGCTGGCGCTGCGGCCGGAGGGCCGGGCGATCGACGATCAAGTGCGGCGCCGCCGGCCGCTGATCCAAATTCTTGAAAGCGAGGCCACGTCCGGCAAGCTGAAAACGCGGGCGGAGCGGCACATAAAGCGCGCGGCCGGCTATTCGCGCCAGGCGAATTTGACGCTGGTCGGCTGGCGCGATAGCGGCGGCCGGATTTGGGAACAGCATTTCCTCGTCGCCGTGATCGCGCCGCGCCTCTCGATCGAGCAGGACATGGCAATCAATAGCGTGACGCTGTCGCAGTCCATGGACGGCGGGACGACCGCGTCGCTGGCGCTCGTCGACCCGCGCGCGCTGAATGGTTCCGGCGCCGGCGGCAAATCGGCCGACGTTTGGGCGACGCCGGCCGGGGCCGGGTCGGTAGGGTGGGGCGCATGAGCTATCGCAATCAGTCGACGCGGTTCCAGGTCGAGTCGAGCCGCTATGAAAACGGGCGGCTTCTGGTCACCGTCAAAGGGCTGAAAGGCGAGCGGTTTGAAGATGTTCCGCTGCGCGAGTCGCACGGGTTCCATTCCCGGCCGCATGCCGGCGCGGTCGGGCACATTTATGCCGCGCACGGCAATCGGTCGGAATTGTTTTTCTCGCTAGGTTCGGACGATGCAAAAATACCGCAACTAGAGCCTGGCGAAGCGGCGATGTATGACGCAACCGGCAATGTTGTGAAACTGACGTCGACTGGCTGGGAATTCTCGATGGACGTGCAAATCAAAGGAAACGTCCATATCACCGGCAATCTGCACGCCACCGGATCGGTGACCGATGGCGACGGCGACGGAGGGGCCTAATGCGCATTGTTCCGCTCGATAAATCGCCGCTGCCGTCGATCGCGCCGGACATCGTTTTCGATGGCGTTCTCGGCGATTTCGCCGCCGCGCTGCCCGGCGAGGTCGCCAATCGCGGCGGGCTGCGCGCGCGGTCCGCGCTCGAAACCGCCGTGCTGATCTGCCTCGGCACAGACGCGCGCGTGCGGCCGGACGAGTTGCGCGACGGCGACATCAACCGGGGCTGGCCGGGCGACTCGTTCGACATGGCCGACGACGAGGCGCCCATCGGCTCGCGCTTGTGGCTGCTGCGGCGCCGGACGGTTGACGACGCCATTGTGCCGCGACTGGCGGAAGATTATGCAGTGGAGGCGCTGGCGCCGTTGATCCGCCAAGGCGCGGCGGCAAAGGCCACCGCCTCGGCCGTGGCCGACCCGGCGCATAACGCGCTGGTCCTGTCCGTCACATTGACCGATCGCGACGGCGCCGTCGTCGTCGCGCAGAAATTCAGGGTGCTATGGCCATGACGCTAACAGGAATCACCGCCCGCACGCTGGACGCGATTTCGAGGGCGATTCGCGCTGATTTGCGCCGGGAAATGCCGGAGGCCGACGCGACGATCTGGCCGAACAACATGGCGATTCTGTCCAAGGTGTTCGCGATGGCAACCCGCCAGGTCGAGTTGCGGTTGGAATGGGCCTATCGCCAATTGTTCGCGTCGACCGCCGACGCGCGCCAGTTGGAGCGGCACGCGTATGAATTCGGCCTGGCGCGGAAGGCGCCGGCGGCGGCGAGCGGTTATATCGATGCGGAGGGCACGGCCGATACGATCTATCCGGCCGGGCTGGCGTGGATTTCCGGCACCGCCCGTTATATCGCGGCGGCGGACGCGCTTTCGGGTGCCGATGGCGCGGTGCGCTTCTACGTCGTCGCCGAGGCAACCGGCGCGGCGACCAATCGCGGCGCGGGCGAAGAATTGGCGTTCGCGGACGCGGCGGCGGCGCCGACGCTATCGGCGGTTGCCACCGTCGGCGAGGACGGGCTCGGCGGCGGGGCGGACACCGAGTCCGATGACAGCCTGCGCGCCCGCGTGCTCGATCGAAAGCGCCGGCCGCCGCAGGGCGGGGCGACGAGCGATTATGAGCAGATCGCGCGCGCTTATCCGGGCGTTTCGGCCGCTTGGGCCTATGCATGGTCACATGGTCCCGGCACGGTCGGCGTGTGGTTTCTGTTCGACGGGCGGCCGGACGGCATCCCGACCGACGCGGACGTTGCCGCCGTTCAAGACTGGATCGACACGCGCCGATTGATCCGCGCGCGCCTTGTCGTCGCCGCGCCTGTCGCCGCGCCTGTCGATGTGTTCATATCGGGGCTGACCACCGACACGCTGGCGACGCGATCGGCGATCGAGGCGTCGCTCCGCGCGATGTTCGCCGCCCGCGCGCGGCCCGGCGTCGCGTCGGCGCCGCTCCTGTTCTCGCGCTCCTGGATCAGCGAGGCAATCTCGCAGGCGATCGGCGAGGACCAACACTACCTTTCGTCGCCGCAATTCGACCTGGTGTTTGCTGCCGGCGAAATGCCGGTGCTCGGGCAGGTGTTCTATGGCTAACCCGCTGGCGCCGGAGATTGGCGAGTCGTCAACCGCGCTGGCGCATCTGCGGCCCGACTCGACGTGGCCGCCATTCCCGCGCCAGGAGGACGCGCTTTCCGCGCCGACAACCGACGATCTGGCGCCGCCGCTGGCCGACCTGCTGCCGCGCGGCTTTGCCTGGCGCACGCCGGACGGCGCGGCGTTTGATTTTTCGTCGATTATGGGCCGATTTGTGCGCGGCATCGCGGCCGGCCTCGCAACGCTCTATGCGCGCGTCTGGTCGGTCCTCGCCGAGTCGACCGCGTCGACGCTGGCAACCGGCCTGGCGGATTGGGAAGCGGAATATGGCCTGCCGGGGCCGTGCGTCGGGTTCGACCCGTCCGCAGAAGTCCGCCTGCGCGCGCTGCTGGCAAAGGTCCGGTCGACCGGCACAATCACGCCGCAGGATTTCATCGACCTGGCGGCGTGCTGGAATTTCACCATTACGATTACCGAGCCGCTTCCGTTCCGCGCCGGCGCCTCGCGCTGCGGCGCGGGCGAGCGCGTCAACGGCGGCGCGGTGCCGTCCGAATTTGTCTGGATTGTGCGGCCCGCCGGGTCGGCAATATTGCCGTTCCGCGCCGGCGCCGCGCGGGCGGGCGCTACCCGCCTCGGCGAAATCGTGCGAAACACGACGCTGGAATGCATTTTCGAGCATCTGAAACCCGCGTGGACACGCGTCGTTTTCGACTATTCAGGAGGCTAACCCGATGAAATACATTCCGCCGCGCGACGCCGTCGCTGACACTGATCCTTACATCGACGAAAACGCCTCCGCCGGCATTTCCGGCTCGATCGTGCCCGCCGCCGCGTTCAACTGGCTACTAGGCGAGGTCGTCGACGTTATCACGCGCGCCGGCCTGACGCCGGACGACGTGCTCCAACTTTACGACGCGATTGCCGCGATGGTCGCGGCCGGCGGTGGCGGTGGCGGCGGCGGCGTTCTGCCAGGTCGCCTTATCAATTCCGGCGAGGGCCTACAGGGCGGCGGCGATCTGTCGGCCGATCGCACGCTGGCGCTGAATTTCGCCGGCCTGACGACCGAGGCATCGCCGAACGTCGCGCACCTCGTTGCGATCTGGAACGGCACCAATCATCGCAAGGTCACGATTTCCGCGCTGGCGTCGCTGCTCGCGGCGTCTGTCGTGCAGGCGGACACGATCACCGAAACGTCGCTGTCGACCTCGCTTGGCACCTACACGTTCGCGTCGCCGGCGGCAATCGCGCTCACCGATCGGTTTGTGATCGAGTGCGAAACGTCGATGGGCTCCGCCTACGCGCAGGCCGAGATTGACTCGGTTTGGCAGACGATCGGCGCCATAACCGCGCCGTCGCAACTGAACGGCGGCGGGACCGCCTATCTGCGGATCGGCTTCGCTTACAATCATTCGACGGGCCATTTCTACCGCCTTACGTCGCCGCTTTCGTTCGGCACGGCCGGCATTCATGGCGACGTGACCGCCAGCTTTGTCGGTCCCTACAAGGCCGAATTGATGGCCGGCACCTGGTCCGGTAAGGTGCGCGTCTCCGGCGCCACCGGCCGCCTGAAACAATGGTCGCCGGCGTCGCTGGCGTGATAGGAGGGCCGCTCAATGGCTGATCCGTTTGGCATTTCCGGCCCGGTCAAAGCGCTGGTCCCGCCGTCCGATTATGAGGACGTGCACGCAGACGGCATGTCGTGGGCGCGCCAGGGCACAAACTGGCAATCGACGACGCGCATCGGCGCCGCCGACTGGAACGCGCTGATTGCCAATCTGCGCGGGCTACTGACGATTGCCGGCGTCGATCTTTCCGACCTGCCGGACGACTCACCGCTGTTTCTGCGCGAGGCGCTGACGCGATCGATCGCGGCCGGGTTTCCGGCGGCGATCGCAGACAACGACGACGCCATCGCCGCCGCGCTGGCGGGCAATGCGGCGTTCATCGCCGCCATGGCGCTTGTCGCGCCGTTTTCGGCCTCAGCGTTGACCACCGGCACGCTGGCCGAGGCGCGCTTGCCGTTTCCCTTCTCGGCGGATGGCAAGGCGCTGGTGGCCGCCGCCAACTACGCGGCCATGCGCGCGGCGCTGGCGGTCTATTCGACCGCCGAAACCGACGCGGCGATCGCCGCCGCGACCGCCGCGCTTGTCAATTCGGCGCCGGCGGCGCTCAACACCCTGGTGGAGTTGGCGACGGCGCTCGGCAACGATGCCAATTTTGCCGCGACCATGACGAGCGCGCTTGCCGGCAAGGTGGCGCTTGCCGGGTCGACGCTTACCGGCGGCTTTGTCGGCCCATTCCAATCGGACGGCACCAAGTCGAGCGGCACCTATACACCGGACCCGACAACCGGCAATTGGCGCGGCGTGACCAATGGCGGGGCGTTCACGCTCGCCGCGCCGACGCTTGCAGGGCATTATTCGGTCCTCGTCGAAATCGTGAATAACGCCTCCGCCGGCGCGGTGACGCTGTCTGGCTTCACTAAAACGGACGGCGACGCCTTCGACACCACGAACGGGCATGTGTTCTGGTGCTGGATCACCAAGTGCAATTCGCGCACGCATATCCAGACGAGGCGGATGGTATGATCGCCGCCCGCAAGTCGCCGATCGCCGCGCCGGCGCTGCGCCGCCTGATCGTCGCCGATCGACGGCCGCTGATCATTGCGCGCCATCGGCTGGTGCTGCCGGGGTTCATGCCCGTTATCCCGCCGCGCGTCGTCGTCGCTGGATCGCAGACAGTGACCGCCTCCGGTAATTTCACGGTGCCGGAATACAACACGATTACCTTCACGCTCTACGGCGCCGGCGGCGAGGGCGGGGCCTACAATAGCGGGTCGAACCAGACCGGCGGGTCAGGCGGCGCGACAACCATCGTTTCGCTCGGCCTGACGGCAAACGGCGGGGCCGGTGGCACTTACGCCGGGCCTGGCATAGGCGGGGCCGGCGGGACGGCGACGGGCGGCGATACCAACACAACCGGGTCGGCGGGTGGCAACGGCTCCGGCACGGCCAGCATCAGTGCGACCGGTGGGGCCGGCGGCGGATCGTCTGGCAATGGCGCTGGCGGCGTTGATAGCGCGCCGGCGAACACAGTCAACGACGGCGTCGCCGGTGCCGCAGCAACCAATGTCGGCATGGGCGGCGGCGGCGAGGGCAACGCCTATTACGCGATCAGCTCCGGAACCGGCTATTATTACGCCGGCTCTGGCGGCGGCGGCGGGCAGGGCGGCATCCTCAACAAATCCTATCAGCGCGGCACGGCCGGCGCGCCGACGCCTGGCGACGTGCTCGCGCTTGTGATCGGCGCCGGCGGGACGGGTCGCACCAAGGGCGGCGACGGCTATCGCGGCCAAATCGCAATCAGTTGGACATGATGATGCCGACCATCCGCATTCTCACCGCAGCGGAGCTCGTCAAATGGGCGCCATGGCTCGTCGAAAACAACCTCGCGGCGAAGCGGCGCTGGCCCTACCTCTACGAGGGTGACGCGGCCGAAACCGAACGGATCATTCGCAGCTATCTCCCGCACCGCGGATGCGTCGTCGCGATGGCGTTCGACGGCGACCGCCCGATCGCCGCCGAAATGTCCAACTGGCGCGGCGCGGTGCCGCTGCCGATCACCGATGATTTGACGCGGTTCCTCGCGCGCGCCGGGACAACGCTCGCCCGGACCTGGTGGGCCAACTGGCTGATTGTCGAACCGGAGGCGCGCGGGCAGGACATCGGCCGGCGCCTGATCGCCGCCAGCGAGGCCGCCATTCGCGCGCTCGGCGGCGACGTGTGGCTGTTCGACGTTCTGATGCGGCCGCCAGGACACCCGGCCGCGCCGCTGGATTGGCGGCCGGAATCGCAGTATTTCGGCCATGTCGGATTTGTGCCCGCGCCGCTGCCGCCGACGCCGTCCGAATGGGTCGACATCGAGCCGGCCGGGATGCCGGCAACACGCAAATTCTATCGGACCTACTGGCGCGATTTGAGGGTGTGAAAATGCTGGCGTTGATGCTCGGTGAAAATATCCTGCGCGTTGTCGGCATCGGGGGATGGTGCGATTTGCCGGACGGCCGCCGCGTCTCGCCGGCCATGGGCGGGTGGGACTCGGGCGACGGCTACCGCCTCGCCGAAATCGAGCCGGCCGACCCGGTCCCGTCCGGCAAAATCGCGGTGGCATCGGCGGCAACCGTCGAAATGGTCGACGGCCGCCCGAAGTGGGTCGACGTGCTGATTGATGCGCCGCTGCGGTTCCCGAATTCCGACGCGGCCAAACCGGCGCTCGTCGCATGGGCGACGGCGGCAACGGCGGCGATCACCGGCCCGGTTCCGGCCGACGAGAAAATCGCCTGGCCGGCCAAGGAAGCCGCCGCTCGCGCGATCCTCGCCGGCGAGGCAACGGCCGATCAATTGACGCTGGTCGGGACCGAGGCGAATTTTACCGGCGAGGAAGTCGGCGCGCTGTGCGCAAAGATCATCGGCCGCGCCGATCTGTTTCGCGCCGTCGTCGCGGCGGTTTCCGGCATCCGCCGCAAGGCGGCGGCCAGGATCGACGCTGCGTCGCCCGCCGAATTCGAGGACATTTTGACGGACGCGCGAATCGAGGCGCAGCAGGCGGCCGCGTCGCTCGGCCTCGTCATTCCAGGCTGATCCCATGGGCGCGCCGGCGGGCTATCGGTTCTCACAGGCGTTGCCGCTGATACCGGACCCGATTTCCGGCCGCTGGTCGCTGGCCGCGCCGCTATGGTTCGAGATTGGCAGTAAAGGCTCCGGCGCTTGGGTCCGCGTGCCCGGTGGCTTTACCAGCGATCTCGCTACTATTCCGCCGATCCTGCGGCCGCTGGCCAACCCGGCCGACGCGCGTTATGCGAGGGCGGCCATTGTGCATGACTATCTCTTGTCGCTGCCGAATTTCTCGCCGATCGTCGCCGCGATCGCCTTCCGCGACGCGCTCGTCGCTGCGGCGGTGCCGGCCTGGCGGGTTCGCGTCATGGCGGTGGCTGTGGCAATCTGGACAGCGGCGCGGCGCGGCCGCGTTTAAGGGAGGGCGTGGCATGGCGGTGTTTTACAAAGGGGCGGCGCGGCGACTCGACGCATGGGATGCCGGCGTAATTGGCCGCGCGGTTGGCCTGTCGGAGGACCACGTTCGCGCCATTATGGAGATAGAGGCGGCCGGCCAGGGCTTTGACAAGGCGGGCCGCGTCAAAATGCTATTCGAACCGCACGTGTTTTGGCGCCGGCTTTCGCGGGCGGAAAACGTCAAGGGCAAGGTGCGATACTACCCGACCGACAAGCGCACGCGGGCCATGCGCGAGGGGCTGGCCTATGCAAATTGGGGCGCGAAACCATACCCGGACGACTCGTATCCGCGCCTGATTGCGGCGATGGCGATTGACGAAACGGCCGCGATTGAGTCGGCATCGTGGGGCCTCGGCCAGATCATGGGCGAGAATTACAGGATGGCCGGCTATCCGTCCGCCCGCGCCATGGTTGAGGCGTTCGCCGCCGACGAGGAGGCGCACCTTGCAGCAATGGTCGCGTTTATCAAGGCGGCCGGCATCGTCAACGCGGCCAAGCGCGGCGATTGGGCCGCGTTCGCGCGGCGCTACAATGGGCCGGGCTACGCGCGCAACAAATACGACACGCGGCTTGCGACTGCGTATGCCAAATGGCGAATGCGCGCCGATACCATGCCGCCGGCCGGCACCGCCCGGGAATTGCCGCCGCCGCCGGCCGCGCCAATGCCAATTCCCGCGCCAGAATTGAC
Source organism: uncultured Candidatus Saccharibacteria bacterium (assembly GCA_964633425.1). Classification (GTDB taxonomy): domain Bacteria; phylum Patescibacteriota; class Minisyncoccia; order Phycocordibacterales; family UBA2100; genus UBA10103. The sequence continues at coordinate 1,918 of CAZWFX010000030.1, read as the reverse complement.
CGCCAGCAAGCGCGAGGCGCCCGCCGAGGCGCCGATAGCGGCCACGCCGGAAAACGCGCCAGCGGCCGCGCCTGCGCCCGCGCGGGGCATCGCCGCCGGTTTTGCCGCTGCGCTGATTGCGCTCGTCGCCGGGCTGTTCTGGTCCGGCGCCTGCCTGGCGCCGCAATTTATCATCGACTGGCTCGGCTATGCCGGGCGCTGCGCAGGAGCGAACTGAGATGAGCGAAGAGCAAATAAAGCAGATGGCAGAACGATTTCTCCGTTGGCCGTTGCCGGAAAACTTCAGCCCCGACGGCGGTATATCGTTTGAGAAAATTGGAAACCCCAAGACTGCCTATGAATTCGTGCGGACTCCTGTGGGGACCAACCTGTTCGATTATCAGCAGGCCGTCGCAATGATCCGGTTCATGCTTTCTGGAGCGAACTGACATGCAGTACAACAAATTCTGGGTTGCCCTCGTCATGGCCGGTGTGCAGTTCGTCCGCGCCAAGTACGGAATCGACCTTGGTCTTGACGAGACCACGGCCGCGACGCTCGTCAACCTGGTGGCGGCGGCGCTCGTCTGGGCTGTCCCGAACGTCAAGGCGTGACCAATGAGCGCGCTCGCTGATTTCGTATTCGGCCAACTGGTGCCGCTGGCGTTCGCGGTGATCCTCGCCGGAATCCTGTTGAGCGCGCTTACCGGCGCCATCGACGGCTTGACGACGCGGGCTTATGACCGGCGCCGGCAGGCCGAGGAACAGGAACAGGCGCTACGCGACGCGCGCCAGGCGCCGAAATCGAGGAGGGCCACGACATGAGCGCGCTATTCGCATCACTCGTCGCCAAGCTGCTGCCGTGGCTGGTCGCCGCCGGCGCCGCCTTAGCGGCCGTCTTTGGCGTCTGGCAAAAGGCCAAGGCCGCGCAGCGCGCGGCGGACGCGGCCAAACGACTCGAAGCGGCGACCGAGGCGCGCCGGATCGAGGAAGCCGTCGCCGGCAATGACGCCGACGCCAACCGACGGGAGTTGTCCAAATGGCGCGCGCGCTGATCCTGATTTTCGGCCTGGCCGTCGCCGGGTGTCAGACCGCACCGGCCGGCGATTTCTGCGACGTTGCGCGGGCGATCCGCCTTTCGCCGGCAACCGTCGCCGCGCTATCTGATCGCGAGGTCGAGTCTATTCTCGCTCACAATCAAAAAGGGGCCGCGCTGTGCGGGTGGAAGCCATGACCGATACGACGCGACGCCGGCCCGGCATCCGGGAGAAAATCATCGCGGCAATCGATCTGCTGCTGGTCGCCGCGCTTGTCTATATCGTCGTCGCGTTCCTGCTGCTTGGCCATTCGCGCGGGGAGTCGGAAGCGGCGATCCCGCCATCGCCGACCGTTGAGGCCATCGAATGAGCATGACCTGGGAAGCGGCGGCCGGCGGCGCCCTCGCCGGCACGATCGGCCGTTATTTGGTAAACGGCAAATGGACTGCGCGCGAGGCGGCAATTCACATCGGTTTGTTTGTCGCAACAACGGCAATGGCCGTAATCGCGCTCTACGTCTGGCCGGCGTTCGCGGAGGCGCCGTCCGAGGTCGTGGTTTCGGTTGGAGTTGCCTCCGGCTATCTGGCGCCGCGCGCGCTGCAAATTGTCGCGTTTGCAACGATCCGGTTTCGCGCGGCCGGGCTTGAGGTCGACTCGGATGCCAAGCGCGATTGACATCGGGTGCGGGTTCGGCCCTTGCCGCCCGCCGGGCGAATGCTACTGCCTCGCCGCCGCGCAGGGTGCAGGCCATGCGCCGCCGCCCGCAGAGCAGGAATCGACCGCCCCGACGGCGTAACCCTCTCCTTCCAAGTCAGCATGTAAAGTGTCGAGCCAAGTGAGGCCGTCCTTGTATCTCTGGATGGTCATCCACGATCTCGATTGACGCGTCGACAGCAGCGGTAAAG
>CAZWFX010000029.1:6865-25661 GCA_964633425.1 uncultured Candidatus Saccharibacteria bacterium | reverse complement strand
CCAGCACGATCATCACGCACTGATTGCCGCTTTCCTTCTGCAAGGTCTCTGCGGCTTGGACGATCTGTGCGACGCCTTGTTGCCCCGCTTCGTCTGCGGTGAGAGTGATGCGTGGTCGAAGGATCGCGAAGTTCTTTTCGGGTGCTCCGTGGACACGCTTCGCGGCCTTCATGCGATACCGGAAGCCGCGCAGGCCCTCAAGCGTGACGTAGAGCACAGCGCCTTGTTTCACCTTCAGGCCGTGCCATTCCTTCCCCAGCGCGATGTGGTAACTAAGGTCCAGGATAACAAACGTCTTACCTGCCGTGGAAGGTCCGTAGCAAGCGGAGGTGTCCCCCCGATAGATGATCTCATCGACCACGTAGTTCGTGCTCTCTTCGATCAGCGCGGCTTCGTCTGTATCCGCCTCGAACTCCAGGAGATCTGAAGCACCCGGAGCCGGCGCGGGCGTGATGACGTCAAAGTCTCTCGCCTTTGCGTCGGGGTGCGCGCAGCCAATAGGCTTTTTGCGAGACGTAGCGGCGCTGTGAATTGTCGTCTCGAATTCTTTGAGCCCTATCTCTGGGTGGCAGTGTTCCTCATTCCACCCTTCGAGCAATTCCTTCACGGCCTCGACGCTCAACCCGAAGTCCATGAGCCGCGCCGCGACTTCGTAGAGAGTATCATTGCGCGCACCGTCCACGACGTCTCGCGGCGCTTCCTCTTTGATGTAGCGAACGCCGCGCTCAAGTGCCCATGGCGTATCCCGGTCAACAACCCATTGACCGGCTTCCCGCTCACGCTCCGTCCACTCGCGCGCGACTGCGAGCAACGCGGCCGGAGCTTCAGGTAAGCTATCTAATGCGCTCATAAGGCCGACCATTGATCCTGCTCCCTGGCCCCGCAACCAGTCCCCCGACGCCACGTATGTCTATGCCTTTTCCGCCGAGCTTCGTGCTGTTCCCGATGAACGTAGCGGGCGGCACGCGGTAGTAGTGGTGCAATCCCCCAGATGGCGTGCGCACGACGTAACTACTCTCCGCGAAGCCGTGCTGCACCTTCAGCTCTTCGAACGCAGCAATCCCGTCATTCTTCACGTCCACGTCTACGACGATGAACCCATAGCCCGTGACGATCCCGACGTTGTGCTCTCCCGGCGGCCAGCGGTCCACGAGGTCCATCGGATCAGACGTCGCCCACGCCTGCCATCCCTTGCGCCAAGGCTTCTTCCCGTTCACCAGCAACGGGAAGACGCGGAACCCCTGGCGAGCGAGATCGAGCGCGACGTTGATCATTGCATTGCTCCTTCTAGACATCCGCCTATCGGCACTTTGCTGACGCGCCCTGCCGGGTAGCGATCCCGGCTCGCAACGAAACTAGGCATCGCTGCGGTTTGTCTCGGGTCTACGCGCACTCCCCGACGCGGAGGGCGCATAGAGGGGGCGCGTCAGCAAAGTGTCTATCCTTTCCAGAAGAACGGCGAGACGTGAGGCTTCCCTACTGCTACCGGTAAGCCGGTAGCCCACGGCTCGCTAGCGATCATGAGACGCCCAACAAGATCCGCTACCCCGGTACGGTTCACAACTTCGCAAACGTTCTCGTCATGAATGTGCAGAACGATAGGGAGATCCGCCGCTTCAAGTCGGAATTGCGAGTCTACAAGCAAGTCGCGCGCAGCGGCCTGCGTCGCCTGCTCTGCGCCCATGCCACCATAGAAGTATTCCTTCCCCCAGCGCTTTGTTTTCCCGTCCACACCCTCAAAGACGAGTTTCTTGTCTAGCCGCTCATCGTCCCATTTCGAGCGCACCATTTCCATGCGCGCATACGGGTACGCCATCTTCCGGCCGCTCGGCAGGCGGCACATCAGGAAGTCTCCGGTCTTGCAGTACGCAAGCCTTCCGACCGTCACGACGCGACCGGGTATCTCTACGGCCTCGATCGCTCCGGCCTCTATGCCACGCCATAGACCAGTTACGTTCGGGTGCGCCGAACGCCAACCATCGACGATGATGCGAATGGCGGCCCATTGCTCCGCCTCAAGATCGTAGCGCTTGCCGCGCGCAACCTCTCGCATCACGTCGAAGAAGTCAGGCTCATTGTCCAGCGGATCGAGCTGCGTATAGACCCGACGCGCGGCGATGATCTCTTCTGCGCTCTCCTGCGCGCCGCGCCAGTAGAAGTCTATCGCGTCCGCCCATACGTTCGGCGGCGTCGCGGCCTTCACGACGCGGGCGATCAACTCAAGATCGATCCCGTAGTTCTTCAGCATCGAAATGAAGGCGCCATGTGCGCCTTGGTACCCAAGCGCCAGTTCCATCACCTTCCCGATCTGACGCATGACGTCATCAACGGCTTCGGGCGGCACACCGAACGCCTTTGAGTACGCCAGCTTGTAGAGATCGTGGCCGGTACCGGCATCGAATTCGCGGAATGCCTTCAGCTTCCATTCTTCGCCGGCGAGCCAGGCAAGCACGCGGCCTTCAATATTCGAGTAGTCCGCCGCGACGAAGACCTTACCGGGCGCCGCGATCAGAAAAGAGCGCATGGCGTACGCGACCGCAGAGATCACAGAGCCGTATTGCGCTTTCACAACCTCCGCGCCGGCCGGTCCCATTTTCAGCCAATCAATCGTTTCGAGCGCATCGTTGACGTTGAAGCCCTTCGGAGGCCGCATCATGTTCTGCGGCTGAAAGCGGCGACCCGCTGCACGGCCGGTGCCGGCCCCGTGGTATTCGATGAGCCCGCGCAACCGCCCGTCTGCGCACGCGCCAGCGATCGCGGCGTCAAGCTTCGCAGTGCTGCTCTTGCTGGCTTCCTGGCGGATCTCCAGGATGCGATGCGTCGTGCTTTCCGGCGCCGCTATTTTCAGCTTCGCTTCAATCGTCGCCTTGCGCGTGTCGGGGAGTTGTATGTCGCTGTACTTCGCGAAGTACGCCATGATCTTCGCGACGCTCGAAGCTGTCGGGATCTCTCCGCCGGTCATCTCTGACAGCTCTGCGTTCAGCTCTTCCTTCGCGACGTCACATGCGTTCGCGGCGGCGATGACGCCAGGGAGATCCACGCGGATGCCGCGGTCATTGATCTTGCGGTCCAGTATCCAATAGGCGCGTTCACGCTCAGAGAGCTTCGGCAACAGGTTCCAGATCGCGCGCTCCGGCTCAATGTCCCGCTTACAGTATTCGAGCAGCCGCGCCATCGCTTCCGGGGTGTGGTGGTCCCAAAGCAGCGAATTCTGATCCTCCCCGCGCCGGGGCTTCCGCGGCTTGCAGAGTTTCAGCATAAGCTTGTGGCCGTCCGCGTCCTTCTCCACGGGCAGGCGCAGAGCCTTCGCGGCCTCTCCGAGTGAGCCCGGCAGGCCCATCGCGCGGCACATCGCCATCGTGCAAAATGATTGATCCAGGGTGAGTTCGGACCAGATCTTCGGATAGTCGCGATGCAATCGACGCTGCGCGGCTATCTCAAAGGCCGCGTGATGCGCCACCACGGTGCCACCGTCGCGCTCGTGACGCATCACGCGCTCTGCACCCGCGACGTCCCCAACAGGCTCTCCGTTCACGATGTAGAAGCCGGACACTGGCTCGTCGTCGAAAGCGAAACACTTCATGAGGACACGCGTACTCGGGTGTTCGAAATATTTCTCCGCGCCACTCCGCTTCAAGTCGCAGGCGCTCGCGCTCTCGTCGTCTATGAAGAGAATGCGGCTCATAGTCCTGCACACCAGAGCAGGTCCTTGAGAGCTTCGATTTCCTCGAAGGAAAGGACAAGGTCGCAAATCATGCCAGCTTTTGTGACGCGGATTGTAAGTTTGCCATTTTCGTCGTCCGCAAGCAGGACAATCACTCGGTCTCCGACTTTACCCCGCGCTGCGATCTCGAGAGTGCTCATAGCCCGCTCCAGGCAAAGAAATGGCGCCGCGATCCGCTAAGAGCGCGGCGCCTGTTTCAGGTTCAGCTAGGTCGACGTCTGCTCAGAAGCCCGGAACTTGCGCTGGGGCCTGCGCGGGTCCGGTAGAAGCCGGCGGGGGCGCAGACGATCCATCGTGAGACGCGATGTCATCGAAGGAGCCGCTGCGATCGCTGTTCTCGAAGCGCTCGTCATCCGCGAGCTTCTGCAGCTCCACGAGGCCGAAGCCGACGCCCTTGTTCCCCTGGCTGTCATAGGCGTACGTGCGAAGCAGCGCGATAACCCAGCAGCCAGAATAGACCTGATCGACGCCGATCAGCTGGCGATTGCGATCCCGCACCTTCGGTTGAAACTTCGAACCGGACTGGAAGTACTTCGCGCCCGCGACGTTCTCGAAGCCGGAGTACTTACCCGCGAGCTTCGCCTGGTCCTTCACGGGGGACTTGAGACCCATAGACGCCCAGCTCGCGCCGAACTTCGCACTGGCCGCATTCAGCAACATCTGCTTGGGGATCGTGAGGTCGGCCTCGCTCGGCACGATGAGGCACGTCTCGTAGGACTGCTTTCCGTTGCGCTCTTTCGGCGTGTCGAGGAACGCGAAGGAGAGGCGCACAGGACACGTCCGAAACTCGGTCGGCTGCTCGCCGGCTTTGGTCGGCGCGATGATCTTAAAGGGATGCCGCTTCAGGTAAAAGCGAAGGCTAGTCGAGTCCATGGTTCAGTTCTCCGGTTCAGTGGCGCTGTGCGCGGTTATCAGTGAGAAAGCATCGGCTCTGTTGCGGGAGTGCAGTTCGTCGAGTGTGATCGGTGTCTTTCCGGCTTCCTCCCTTTCGAGTTTCGGGGATCGTGAAGTTTCAATCAAATCGGCGAACTTCTCTGCGAAGACTTTCTTGCCTATGCGCTTCTCCGCTTGGGCAACGCTCGTAACGACAATGTCCGTCAGATCGTGGCCAATCTCCGCTCCGCGGTGCACGACGTCGTCATCCGACCCGCGCCACTTCCGAGTTCCGCGGCCCCAATACCAATTGAAGCCCTTCGGCAGATTTCCCTTGAATGCCTCCGCGTTTGCGAGCGCTTCAAGCTTCGTGCAGTAGAGCTTTATCCACGTCAGCTCTTTGAGCCGCCGGCCCAGCTCTACGCTATCCATGTTCGATGGCGGCTCAATCAGATCGAACTTGTTGCGGCACGCGGCCACGGCGCCGTCTGCGAACTCTGGGCACTTCAGAGTGTTCGCGCCCTTGCAGAACCGGCAGTGATCTCCGGGCGTGCGCGGCGCGTTCGGCACTTTGGTCTTCGCCAGCATCTCCCGTGCTTCCTCAGTGAAGTCGTAGAGGTCCAGCGCGTGAAAAGTCTCCTCTTTTATCGGCCCGTTCTCAAAGTCATTCGGCTGAATGATGGCGACCGTGACCGTCTCAATCTTGCAGTCGAACAGCTCCAGGGCGCCGCGGGCATATCCACGAGCTTGCCACTTCAGTGCGCCCGGCGTCGGCGTGAAGCCGTTCTTGTAGTCGCCGACGTACAGATGGCGCGCGGGGAGGTGCAGGACAGACAGGTCCGCCGTGCCGATCATGCCCGGCTCGAAGCACGAGAGATCTAACTCCCGCTCTGCCATCCATACGAACTCGCCTTCCGGCTTACCGCTCAACAGGCCGGAGAACCACGAGAGCGCGACGTTCACTCCGGCTACCATTTTGCGCGTAACCGTGAACGTCTTGCCCTTCGCTTCCATGGGCAAATCGAGGAAGATCGAAGCGTCGAACTCGAATTCATTTATGCAGCGTTCGAGCACCGCATGTGCGCACGTGCCTTCCCAAGCCGCAGCACTCTCGCTGTCCGGCAATCCGGCTTCCATCTGCGCAGAGCCTTCGCAGGCGGCGCGCATGTACCACTTCGAAGGGCCTGACGGATGATGAGCGGTCATTGCTTCGATCCAACTGAGAGCTTGAACAACAGCCGCCAGTCCATGCGTTCTGCGTAGAGGCGTGCTGCTTTCAGGCCGGAGAAGTCCGTTGCGGGGCGCCGGACCCGCGAGAGATCCGGCAGTTCGAATACGTAGAAGCTCACGGGGCTCCCCCGTACGTAATAACCCACAGGAACCCAAGGGCACCGACGCCCGTTGCAGCCGATATGACCGCTAGGTACAGGAGCGCTGGAGCTTCGCTTCTCCAATCGCGCACCCGCACTGCGAACATCGCGGTGGAAACGATGCAGACAACCGCGCAAGAGATGGCTAGCGTAGAAATGAAGATCGTCATGGCGGGTGTCCTATTCGAGTTAAAGCACCGGCACTATACGCCACGCTTCACTTCCGCGAAGCGTGCCTCAACTATCCGCACCATGCCGCGCGTGAGCGTCTTGAAGGTGACGCGCCCGTGCCCGTCCAACTCCGGCGCATAGCCTTGCGCCTTGAGTGTACCGGCGAGTTCGACGCGGAGCTTGCTGTAGCGCTCATCGCCGATGATCGGCATCAGCTCCAGCACCTTCGTCTTCAGCGCGCGAACCTCTTCCTCCGTGGCAGGCATCAAGTCCAGCGCGCCGCTGGATGGCGCCGGAGCAGGATCATCGAAGCCGGGAACGCTCATCGGCGCGGGCGCAGGCTTGAAGTCTGCAACGGGAACGACGCGGACCAAAGGCCCCGAAGGATCAAGCACGACGCCTTCGACTTGTTCGTGCTTGCCCTCGATGGGCTGCACGGAAGGGATCGCCTCTGCGGGCTTCTCGCGACGGGCTCGACTGCGGGGAGACCGAAGGTTCGCCGGCGGGACAGGGGCGCTGTCTGTTGCCTGCGAGGTCTCAGGAGCAGAGGGGGCCGGCTCCTGAGTGACGGCCGTTGCGGGGGGAGCCGTTTCGGTAGCGCTCCCCGCAGTCGAGAGGTCAGGCGCCGAAAGCTTCTGCAGCGCGACTACCGCCTGCACAAGAGCCGGCGCAAAGGCGGAGAAATCCAGCTTCACGTTGATCGTGAACTCTGTCGGGATAGAAAAGGCGTTCATTTGCTGCGGTCCTTCGTGGGTTGTGGTACGCGATCAGTGTTGACGTGCGCGCAGCAACGCCGCGAGCTGTTCGGACTTCCCGTCTCGGTGTGCGAGCGAAATGCTAAAATCTATCGAGACCATTGCAGATCGGATTATCACCAAGTTTCCGCGCCGAGCTGCTTCCTGGCAGCGCTTCACCTGGCGGACGATGCTATCTGCGAGTTCACAGACAGAAAGATCACTTTTTGTGTTCATTGAATCCCCCTCATTAGGTTCCGCAACCCGTTGAGAAGAGATATAGCCCGTTTTGGGTTATTCGAAAAGAGAAAAGTACAGAAATTTATTGCGCTTCAGCGGGTTGTATTCGCAAATTCATTATGTCCTGCGTCTTTCGCGCCAAACTGCCTCGAATTGCATCGTCAATTGTGCCTCTCAAATAGATGAATGAGGCGTATACAGGTTGCGTCTGGCCGCGGCGCCAGGCGCGCGCGATCGCCTGAGTGTTCTGCGCCGGCGACCAATCCGGCTCCGCGATGATCACGCGGGTGGCGGCCGTGAGCGTCAGGCCCTCCCCGGCGGCGCGCATGTGCGCCACGAGCACGCGGACGCGTCCACTTTGGAATTCATCAAGGATGCGCTGCCGCTGCGCACCCGGCGTCCGCCCATCTATGATCGCGCCGTTCGTCTCCGCTGCAATGCTATCGATAACGTCTGTGTGCTGACAAAAGACGATCGTCTGCGCGGCGCCCCCCTTCACCAATTCCGCAACAGCCGCAGCCTTTGCGGTGCCGGCGAGCCGACGCATGGTGGCGATGAACGGATCTTCCAAGAATGACAGATCGCCGGATTGTATGGCCTTCACGACGCGGTCGAGCGCCATCAGATCCGCAATCGTCATGCGCGGCACCTCTGCGTCCACATCTATTTCATCCACGGTGAGCGCCGCGCGCTCCGGGTCTATCCCATCTCGTTGCAGCATGTGCGGTGCTAGCAGCGCCTTCAGCTCTTCCCGCCGCTCCGTCCGGGTTCCCAGGATCTTCAGGCCGAAATCCGTGTCTACGGTCAGGCAGAAGTGCTGCACGAACTCATCGTAGGTTCCGGTCCAAGCACCGCAGACCTTCGCGAAGACGTAGAATTCCCCAGCGTTGTTTGGGGTGGGCTCCCCGGTGGCGAACCAGATGCGCGCAGCCGTGGACGCGATGCCCGCTTTGTTGAATATGCTGCGGGTCGTCTTGCTGCGCGGCGTCTTCACCCGATGCGCTTCGTCGAGGATCAGGACGTCGCAGCCCCGCTTCGTCAGCCGGCGGGCGACGTTCGGCATGCGCGCCAGGTCATAAGACACGACGACGAGCCCGCGCGCCGGGATCTCGTCTTTCGCTGTACGGAGGACCGTGGCGGGATACCCGAAAATTGACCACTGTTTGAACTGCCGGACTTCATTCGTGCGCAAGATCGGCGGGCAGATCAGTGTCACCCTATCCGCTGCCACCGTGTCGCAGGCACGCACAAGTTGCGCCGTCTTCCCGAACCCCACGCGATCCGCGAGCATCGCGACGCGGCGTTCCGCGAGCCAGGCGGCTCCGAATAGCTGTTCAGTGGTGAGCTGCACGGGCGTGCTCAGAATGTGCCCGCGCCCAATGCGCAATCAGAGCGGCGTCCGCGTTTCCGATCGCTTGCTCTTTGTCTCGCATCTTGCGCAAGGGCTTGAAAAGCTCCGCGTGCAGAGGGAACGCGGCGCGGGCGGCTTCGAGCGCTGCGGCTTTGTCCTTACCGAAAAGGCGCAGGTCTCCCTTCCACCGCTGCGGGCTCACCAGGTCGTAAGGAATGCCTGACCAGACACACGCGGCTTCTAGCGCACAGCGCTGGTGGCCGAGCGCCGCGCCGGCAGACGCGCCCTGCCCCCGCACCCCCCACACTTTCTCAACGTAAGCGCGCTTGATTGTATAGACGTCGCTTATCATTTCGAATAAGTCCCGAAGGGCGGTGAGGTCTGTTGTAGGTTTCTTTGAGTCCCCGCGGCGCTCTAAACGCATCGGCATCTCGAAGACGCGAAGCGTGTTTCCACAGCAAAGGGCAATCGCACCCTTGGCGCCCGGATCGCACGCGAGTATCGCGACAGGTTTGAATGACTGCGGGGGAATTTCCATGGCTGCGGACAATAAGTCGAAGACCGTCCGGCGCACAAAAGCAGGAGAGCGTGAGAAGATCTGGCTTGAAGGCCACATAGACGCGCTCGGTCTCACACGCGCACAGTTTCTAGGTTCCGTTGAGTGGAACGATAGATATTGGACACGGCTATTCCATCGGAAGGAATGGGACGCACAAGACGTCGCGAAGATCGCAAACGGGCTGCGCATCCCTGCAGACGTCCTGCTCTCCCGTATCGGCTTCAGGGTCGCGCCCCGGCCGTGCAAGATCGTCGGCACGGTGAGCGCAGAAGGCCACGTGCGAACTGGAGCGCCGCGCAACGTCTCCGCGCTGTATCCGACAGACGCACCCGACGACACCGTGGCGGTGCTCTCAACTGCCGGCCCGTGGCGCGCTTGGCTTTGGTATTTCGAGCCGACAGACAGCCTGCAGCCGGCGGCGATCTCTCGCCTGGCGCACTGTGAGACGCCGGACGGCAGGGTCATAGGAACGATCAGCCCCGCTTCGATGCGCGGGCGCCACGAGCTGGCGTTGATCGGGGGAGAAGTCCTGAAGGACGTAAAGGTTTTATCTGCATCGCCCATCATTTGGATGTGCGCCAGATACTAAAAGCCCCGCAGCGCGCGAAACGCTGCGGGGAGTCTAGGGAGGAAAACCCATCGAAGACGCGCGAGCGAATTCGACAAGGATCACAATGCGTGCGCATCGGCGCCTCGTCAAAATCGCGCGCTCAGTGAACCGGCACGTCAACTGGAGCGCACACGTAGGTCTTGCCGTCTCGGCGCGCAGTGTAGTGCGAATGAAGCCATATGACTGTCTGTGCGCACTCTACCGGGTCAGCCTCGAGGACGTATTCGCCACCGCGCTCTATGCGAAACAATCCCCACATGCGTCGAGAACGTTTCATCGGCTTGGGAACAGACGTTTGTTCCGCATCGTTTCGTGAGCGTTCCATTTTACGACCGCTCCACATCCCAAAGACGGGAAGTTTCGAGGCCGGACAGATCATCGAGTTCGCCGGTCGCCACGTTCTCGACGCTCACGAGCGCCGGATTGTCCGCCAAGTCCCAATGGCGAATTGCCTTAGGGCTCCGCGTGATGGGCAGGCTTTTGGCCTTCTCGACGGCTTCGGCCGGGCACGAAGCGAGCACCAGCGTGTCGAAAGTCACCGGAACGTTGACGACGCGCTTCACCCGGTAGGAGGTGACCACTTCGTTTGTTCCACTGTTCCCTTCGATTGTTTCGGAACGTTCCATTGTTTCAGTGAAACGTTCCGTGATCTTGGGGGCAGCCTGTTCCATTTTGCGTCCTCTCTGGTCCTTGGCGCACCGTGCGCCTTGTGGACCCATATTGGATCGCAGATGTTAATTTTCCGCTACTTCAGGCCCATTTTGGTCCTTTCTAGGACGAGAAAAGCGTTGCCCTTCGTGCGGTAATGCAACCCGGAGCGGAACCGTAGGGCGGGCCGTGGCCGTATGATCAACACCGCCCCGTAGCGATCAGCCACCGCACGAGCATCCGCGAACCTGCGATCGCGACATGCGAGGAAGAGGGAAAGCGCATCGTCGCCGATCTCGCGCGACAACGATCCGGCCGCCGCCCTCTGGCGCGCGATCTGCGCGGCAAGGGATGCCACCTGGGAACACGAGGCTAGGTCCATGACGTCCTTGGAAACCATATCGAGCATGTCAACGACCCTCATCGATTATCGCAATGAGGCTGAGCGTAAACGTCGCACTTCTGTCACGAAACAGCGTTCGCTCGATTGTCCACAGCACAGTACGCGCTTGCGTTACGCGGGTACTTTACAGCCAAGGTCTAGTCAATTCTACTGGACAGTTCAGCGTTTTTGCATGCTTGCGGCTTGGATACCGAGGGCTGCCGCGGGCCGATTCTCGATGTGGTAAAAACGTGTCCCCAGTTCATCCCGAGTTCCGCCCCGAACTCGGGATGAACTGGGGATAATCTCGGGATTGCAATGAAATCAAAGACTTAGCTAAATCCCCAGTTCATCGGCGTCCCGAGATAGGTCCTAACCGGGGATTCCAATGAAATCAAACACTTAGGGGAGACTGTCCCCAGTCATTCTTTCAGAATAAGTCGGAAGGGCGCCTTTGGGGGCGCCTTCCTCCTATTCCCGACCGCTGCGCAGACGGCGCAAAGAGTCTATGCAACATTAGAATAGGCGGTGGCCTATAAAATGTTTTCGCGATCGAAACGCCCGTTGACCCGTTTCGAATTTGTGTGCTAAATGTTTCTCGTCATGGCGAAGAAACAGGAAGAGAAATGGGGCGCTACGAAGTTTGCGAACGTATTCGTTTCGACGCGGGGAAACGTAGCTAGGTTCGTCAACACACCAAGGGCAATGAAACCTGAATTCTGGCGGGGACCACACTGGCAGCGGATGGTGCGAATAGATCGCGAGTTTGTAGCCGTAGCTGAATTAGTGTTAGAAACTTTCGTGTCTCCGCGCCCGGATGGTTTCTTTGTCGATTGGGCGGACGGGAATAGGACAAACAATCGCCTTTCGAATTTGCGCTGGTCGGAGATCCAAAAGCAGCCATGCTACAAAAAGCGTCGCCCATCCACGATGTTTGGCCGTCCAACGGATCGCCCGCGCCCGATCTCGCCACTGACACAACGATCGCTTTCAACCGATACGTGAAGATCCTGGCAGATCGCCGGCAGATATCCGCTCGCATGCGGGACGTTCTGCAGGATGCGAAATCTGCCGGCCACGCTACGGGTACGATCCGGTTCGCGGCGAAGGTCGATCGCTTGCCGGACGAAAAGCGCAAGGCGCTGATGCGGGAGATTTCAGTCGCAGCGCGCATGTTCGGCTTCAAGGTCGATGAGCGCGAACCGGAAATCGACCCGGACATCCGCGGCTACGTCGAAAGGGCGCGCTCGATCCATCTGGACAGATCAGCTATCTCGAGGCGCAAGCGCGAGCTGGCGGAATGGGCCGCGCAGCAAGGCGTGGACTTCCAGGCTATCCAGGATCTTTGCAGCTCCCCGATGGCGCGCACTGACGACGAGGACGGCAAGCGCACCGAGCGCTGGGCGCGTCTCGATCGCATGGGGACGTTTCTCGGCTGGTGGTAGTGCGTGAATTTGCACAGCACCAAATCGTGAATTATTTTCTCCGAAACGCTTGACGGAGAAAATAATTCACGTGGCAAAGAAAGCCAAAGCCCCCGTAACGCTGAAATGCGCAGAAACCGGGCGCACCTTCGAATATCGCGGCTATGGTCGGCCCCCGAAGTATCACCCCGACGTCGTCGCTGACGTGCAGAAGCGCAAGCGGAAAGCCGCACGCGATGCGAAGCGTCCGGCGCGCAAGAACTCCGCTCAACTCGAAGCCGCTATTTGACCGGCGCGTAACGTAAAGCGTAAATGCAACTATGGCCGGACGTAGACGAACAGAGCGCACGACGAAAAGGCAAGCGGCGTTCCTAGAAGCCCTTGCCGCTGGCGATACGGTGTCTGCCGCGCTCAAATCCTCCGCGTGGGGGCGAACCGAAGCGTACAAGCATCGCAGGACAGATCCGAAGTTCGCGAAGGCGTGGGCCGCCGCAGAAGACGAAGGGACGGACCTGCTAATTCGCGAAGCGCGTCGGCGGGCCGTCGAAGGTGTCGAAAAGACGATCTTCTACAAGGGCACGCCGATCGGGAGGGAGATCAACTATTCCGACACGCTGCTGATCTTCTTGCTCAAGTCTCGCCGGCCCTATGAATACGATGATGGCATGCGCCGCGCCAAGGTTGAGCGCGAGTGGCGCAAAGAGGACGGCGTTGACACCACCGCCGTTGTGAACGCGGACACTATCGTGGCGGCGCTAGCCGCTTTCGAAGCGTCAAAAGCTGCGCTTGCAGATCATGGCGCTGGTAAGTGATTTCTCGTCAGGTGACGGGCTTCGGAAGCTCTCAGAGAGTACGGACGATTTAGGTCGCCAGCTACTGGCGTGGCGCATGCGGTGGCTAACCGAGGCGCGTCCTGAACAGCTCTTGCCGCCGGGGGATTGGGATAATTGGGTAATCCTTTCTGGTCGCGGATGGGGCAAGACGCGCACCGGAGGCGAGCACATTGGCTATTTCGCAGTCTCCCAGCCCAAGACGCGGTGGGCGGTAGTCGCGCCGACACAGTCGGATGTGCGCCGCACGTGTTTCGAAGGCGAAAGCGGGCTGCTGGAGAAGATCCCTCGCCCTTTTGTCGTTAACTATTCGTCTACGGATCTCGAAATCGAGCTGATCAACGGCTCGCTCATATCGGGCTTCAGTGCCGAGAAACCCGATCGCCTTCGCGGCCCGCAGTTCCATGGCGCTTGGTGCGATGAACTGGCGACGTGGGGCGCATCGAACGCCAAGCGTCCCGGTGGTCAGGCAGAGGCGCACCGACTTGAAGAGACGTGGAGTAACTTAGAGTTCGGGCTTCGTCTCGGAAAGCATCCACGCAAGATCATCACTACGACGCCGCGCCCTATCGAGTTTCTGCGCAAACTAGTCAAAGACCCGCTAACCAGGAACACGCAGCGGCCCACCTTCGACAACGCCAAGAACCTAGCGGGCTCCGCGATCGAGACGTTTCGGCGCATCTACGACGGCACGCGGCGCGGCGCGCAGGAACTTTATGGGCAGATCCTTGATAGCTCCGAGCATGCGCTTTGGAAGTATGACCAACTCGCAGAGATCACGATCGACGACGTACCGGACGGCGTGACGTTCCTATGCAAGGTTGTTGCGATCGATCCGGCCGTCACGTCTGAGAGCGAGAGCGACGAGACCGGAATTATCTGCGCGGGGCTCGGGGATGACGGTATATTCTACGTCCTGCACGACGTGTCCGGCCGCTACACGCCTCGTGAATGGGCGCGCATCGCATTGGCGCTCTACGAGCGCGAAGAGTGCGATTGCATCGTCTCGGAGACGAACCAGGGTGGCGATCTCGTAGAGCAGAACTTGCGGGGCTATGCGGAAGGTTCGTTCTTCCGGTTCGTCGGCGTGCACGCCAAGCGCGGCAAGTACCTGCGCGCCGAGCCGGTCGCGGCGGTCTACGAGCCGCGCATCAATCTCGAGGGTCGCCAGCTCGGGAAGGTGCGTCACGTCGGGCGCTTTCCGAAGCTCGAGAAGCAGATGTGTGAGTTCGTCGGTTCGTCGGCTGACGGATCGCCTGATAGATTGGACGCTCTTGTCTATGCGATCGGCGAGCTGATGGGCCGTACAGTCCGCCACGCATTCTGGTAACGCGAACAGGCCCGAGGCTCCAGCTATGCGTCCGCTTGATGCTCTTCGTGGTGCTGTGACACGCGCCGCCAGCCCTATCGCTTTCATCGGCAATCTCGTTTCTCGGCAGAAGCCTGGCACGCTCGCGTTCGCAGAGTACGTCGCGACCAATCCGTATTTCATTCCCCCGAATGCGGACAGCCTGACGCTCCTGAAGCTCTACAACGAGAACCTGTGGGTGCGCGCGATCTTGCACAAGATCAGCCACAACGTCGGGCAGAAGCGCTGGTTCATCGAGGACGAAACGGACGAGACGGAGATTGACGATCATCCCGCGTTGGACTTTCTGCGCGCCGGCTCGAGGAAGCTGCGCGGAAAGCGCGCCTTGGCGCTGACGAACACGTATCTGGACTTGACCGGCGAAGCCTTCTGGATCATCGGGCGCGATACGTCCGGCTTGCCCGTTGAGTACGTTCCGATCCCGCCGCATTGGGTGCTGGACTTGCCGAACGCGATGCAGCCGAACTTCCGCGTTCAGCCGCGCATGGGCGTTGTCTACGATATCGAGCCGAACCAGGTCGTTCACTTCCGCGAGGTGAACCCGATCGACCCATACGGGCGCGGCGTCGGCAATACGCACGCCGCGATCTTGGAGCTTGACACGGATCATTCCGCCGCGACGTTCCTCAACAAGTTCTTCCAGAACAACGCGCGCCCAGATTTCATCGTGAGCGGCACCAAGGAAGCGCCGATGAGCGAGCGCGACGTTGCGCGCGCCAAGCAAGCGTGGGCGAATGACTACGGCGGACCGAAGAAGTCCGGCCGCGGCTTCTGGTCCTCTGCGCCGCTTACCGTGCAGCAGGTATCAAACGGCCTGCGCGACAATCAGATGAAGGACATCCGTGAGCAGCAGCGCTCTCTGATCTCTGAGTTCTGGGGTATCCCGCCGGAGATCATGGGGCGTCTCGACAGCTCCAATCGCGCGACGATCGACAGTGCGGATTATCTGTTCTCCAAGCACGTCATTCGCCCGCGCTTGGAACTGCTGCACGACCACATTGAGCCCTTCCTGGCCGAAGAGTTCGGCCTTGAGGACGGAGCGCTCTGCTACGAGAACCCGATTGATGAGGACGTGCAGAAGACGCTCGAAGTCATCAACGTACGGCCCGCTGCGTTCTCGGATGACGAGATCCGCGAGCTGGCGGGCTATCAGGCGCTTGGCGGCAAGCACGCTGATGTGTTCGATCCCGTAGATCCGAGTACGATACCGCCTCTGGGCATCCCGCCCGTAGGCGGGGGCGATCCGAACAAACCGACGAAGGATGAAAATGCACCTAAGGAAACAGATACGGGTGCAAAATCCCTTGGCGGGCCCGCGGTGCTGTCCGCTGCGGACGTATCGCCCGCGGTCGAAGCCGTTCAAGCAGCGCCCGTATTGGTATCTGCTGCACCCGAGACGGCTACGAAATCGCTCTCGCCCGATCAGATCGTCGCTGTAAGCAACGCGCTTTCAGATCCGATCGTCACGGCGCAGGCCGCGAAGCTCTTTCAGGATCTCTTTGAACGCTTGCTGAAGGGCTACGGCCAAGAGTTGATCGACGAACTCGGGCGCGACGTGCGGTTCAACGTCAATGCCGACGTGTTCGATTGGCTGTCCAGCCGCGGCTCCGATCTCGTGGATGAGATCGACAGCACGACGTCCGCTGCGCTGAAAGCCGCGCTCGTGGACGGCGCGGCGATCGACGAGGGCCTAGACGCACTGATCGCCCGCGTGGATGACGTGTTCAAGCAGGCTGCGGATTACCGCGCGCCGATGATCGGCGATACGGAAGCCACGGCGCTGTCCGGCTACGGCACGCTTGCGGCGACGAAGCAAGCTGGCTTCGAGGAAACGCAATGGGTGACGAACCACGATCAGAAGGTTCGCAAGAGCCATGCCGATCTAGACGGCAAGGTGCGGCGCGTCGGTGACTACTACGAGACCGAGAACGGCAAGGCGCAGTATCCTGGCGGTTTTGGTGAGCCCTCCGAGGATATCAATTGCCGCTGCGGTATCCGCCCGGTGCTGCCAGGTGAAGCCGTGAGCGACGCAGAACGCAAGGCGCTTGGCAAGGCGCCGTTCGCGCGTTGGCACGAAGATCAGCGAAGCGCTATGATGCGCGCAGTCGGAAAGAAAGCTGCGACGATCTTCTCTGCTCAGCGTGAAGTCGTCGTTGCGCAACTCAAGCGATCGATGGGGCAACACGTAGTCTAAAATTTTCCTTCGCGACCCCGTTGACGCACGCGAACTTTGCGTCTACACGTCAGCTCAACGCAGACGAAAACGTCGCGGCCTACCCCAGGAAAACACATCGAAGCCGCGCGGGCCTCACAGAGGCAGCCGCGCGATGACTCGTGCCGTAGGATCATTCGAACAGTTCACGTCAAAGCTTCTGCAAGCTGACGTTGGCTCGCGTGTCGTCCGCTATGTGCTCAGCACCGGCACAGCGGACCGTATGAATGACACGATCGATCCTACCGGATGGCGTCTCGAGAACTACCGCAAGAACCCCGTACTCCTGCTGAACCACGACAAGCGCTCTTTGCCGATCGGGCGCGCAGTTGACGTGAGCGTTCAGGGCAACAAGCTCGTTGGCGCCTATCAGTTCGCCACCGCGGACGAGTATCCCGTGGCGGACACCGTGTTCCGTCTCGTGCTGGGCGGCTACATGCCGGGCGGCAGCGTCGGCTTCATGCCGATAAAATACGTCTTCAACGAAGAGACGAACGGCATCGACTTCAAGGAGCAGGAGCTTCTGGAGTTCTCTGCGGTCACTGTTCCCTGCAATCCCGATGCAGTCGCGCTGAGCTATTCCGGCGCAAAGGGGCTCGGGATTTCCCTCAAAGCATTTGATGAGCTTCGTGCAGTGATCGCGGACAGCGTTTCTGCAGAGAAGGGCGCACCCGCGCCGAGCCTTGGCCGGATGAAAGCCCGCGCCGTAACCCAAGCCGCCCAACTGCGGCTGGCCTAACGCGTAACCTGGAGATGTGACCATGCAGACCGTCAAGCAGTTGAAAGAGAAGGCAGAGGCGCTTGTCGCCCGTCAGAAAGAGCTTCTGACGCTCTGCGCAACGGAGAACCGCGATCCGACCGAGGCGGAAGCCAAAGAGATCGACGACGCCGCTGCGTCCGTCGAGAAGATCTTCGGCGACATCACGCGCCTGCAGAAGATCGAGGACGCTGCGGCGCGCGTCGCGGCCGTAACGATCCCCGCGCCCGCCAAGGCAAAGGACGCGACCGGCATCGTGGACAAGATCACGGACTCCGCTCCGGTGCTCGGCCACAAGCTGTTCGCCGAGACGAAGAAGGAACTCACCGGCTTTGAGCTGGTCGGGCTCGCAGCTTGGGCCACGGCGAAGCACAAAGAGTCGCCTTCGAAGAGCTGCGAACAGCATCTCGACGCAATCGGCCTCACGCAGCTTGCAGACGGGTTCCGCCGGCAGAAGGCGCTGAACGCGCAGGACAAGAGCTGGACCACGGGCAGCGGCGGCGATAACGCCATCTTCACCCCGCTCAGCACGGACTTTATCGATTTCCTGTACAACGCCTCTGCCTTCATCAGCTCGCAGCCGATGATCGTCGATATGCCGTACGGCTCGATCAAGATCCCCGGCGGCAACGCATCGGCGGCGGGCACCTACGCGACGGAAGTCGCGGACGCTGGCTATACCGAGGCGACGTCGCGCAGCGTCACCATGACCGCCAAGCACCTGAAGGCGATCACGGCGATGAGCAACTACCTGCTCGAAGTCTCGCCTCTGAACGTGGCGGCGATCCTCGGTCAGAACCTCGCGCAGGCGATGACGATCGGTATCGACAGCGCCGGTCTTCGCGGCACCGGCTCGGGCGCAAACCCCTCCGGTATCGCGACGCTCGTGAACTCCGGGCAGCTCAAGCACGCAGCCACCTGGCTCGGCACGTCCTACACGGACGCGACGAAGCCGACGATCGCGGAGCTTGACGGCACGATCCGGCCGCTCATGTCGGCCATCCGATCGACGAACATTCCGATGCTTCGTCCGCGGTGGATCATGAGCAACCGGGTGTTCACCTACCTGCAGTTCATGCGCAACACGTACAATCTGCCGATCTTCCCCGGCCTGCAGAACACGGACGCGCCGACCTGGTATGACGGCATCCCCGTAACGCGCACGGAGCAGGTTCCGAACAACCTGTCGGACGGCACGAACTCGGATTGCACCGAGATCTATCTCGTGTACTTCGGCCACGTGATGTTCGGCATCACTCGCCAGCTCCGTCTGCAGGCGAGCACGGAAGCGACCTACGTGAACAGCACCAATCTCTCCGCGTTCTCGCGCGATGAGACGGTCATTCGCGGCATCGCCTCGCACAACTTCGGCATGCGGTACGACAAGGCCGCGGCGATGATCGATCAGTGCCGGTTCGGAGCCTAACGGCAGCCCGTAATCGCCTAGGCACTTTGTTGGCCGCGTACTCGGCCTAGTAGCGTACGGACCTAGTAGCGTACGGAGCGGGCAGGTTTTGCGTCCCGCTCCGATCATCTTCGGAG
>CAZWFX010000029.1:0-6765 GCA_964633425.1 uncultured Candidatus Saccharibacteria bacterium | reverse complement strand
CCTAGTAGCGTACGGAGCGGGCAGGTTTTGCGTCCCGCTCCGATCATCTTCGGAGAGTTTCTATGTCTGAACCCGCAACCCCCGTAGCCGATCCCGACAAGCCGGTGCTAGTCCCTGTTCGTTTCGTCAAGGACAATCCGTACCTGCAGGCTTGGGCCGGCGAGCTGCGCGGCTACACGCAAGAGGAAGCCACGGCGCTCATCGCCGCTGGCTACGCCGAAGCGTACGTGCCCGCGCCGCAGCAGTAAGGAGCCACATGGCACGTGAAGCGAAAGCCACCTACTCGCGAGAGTTCGGCGGCGCCAAGATCAGTCCGCAAGGTGACATCCTTGCGATCATGAATGTCTCCGAGGCGGGCCTAGGCCTGCGTCGGGGAGAAGTCCGCGGCCTCAAGCCCGATCAGGCGCAACGCATGTTCGCGCTGAAAACTGCGATCCCATACACTGAGGCCGCAGAGAAGCACGCGGAGAAACTTCGTCGGGATGAGGCGAAGGCCGCTCTCGATGAGCAGGAAATCGAGGACACGGAAGGCGATCTTCCGGGCTTCGAGGGTTTGAAGGTGTGAGTTATGTACGGTCTCCGTGACGTCGCGTTAGACAAGGATCTCGTCAGTGTCGCGAACAGTAATGCGTTCGTGTCGCTCTCTGACGTGAAGTCCTTTCTAGACGTCACGGGAACCGCGTCCGATACGCTCCTGACGAGCATGCTGAATGCGGCATGCCAGAACATCGAAGCGTGGTGCGCCGCGCTCCTGGCCACGCGCACCGTCACCGAGACGATCTATCTACAAGACGACGACACGGCTAACCTTGTCCTTTCGCACGCTCCGGTCATTGCGCTCACCAGCGTGGCGATCGACGACGTGGCGCAGAGCACTGGGGATTATTTCGTCGGCAAGGCTGCGGGTTTCCTTCGCCGCGTAGACGGCGCCTACATCGCAGGCACGAAGATCATCGTTGTCTACACGACAGGCTTCGCGGCGATCCCGGAGCCGATCGTAGAGGCCACAAAGGAATATGTGCGCGACATCTTCAAGGGCCGCACGCGCGTCTCCGGCATCAAGCAGGAAGCGCTTACGGACGTCGGCAGCGTCGCGTATTCGGATAGCGTCGCGGAGAGCGAGGCCGGCCCTGGCGGCGTGCGTCTTCCTCTGAACGTGGCGGCCCTGGTCGGGCCGTACGCGCGGAGGTTCTTCGCATGAGCCTCGCAGACACAGTGACGCGCATGCTCTCTCGCTTCGGGTCTACGTGGACCTATCGGACGCAGGACTACGCAGCGGGCGCCAACGATTGGACGGCCGGTGCGCTCACAGAGACATTCTCGCAGTTCACGGCGCAGGGCCGCGAAGCCACGCCAGATGAGATCGCCAACGGTGGCTTGCAGCAAGGCGATTGGGAGATAACGGCGGACCCTGCAAGCTTCAGCGTTACTCCGAAGATCGGCGACATGGTCGCGGCCGGTACCTATACGGAAGCCGGCGATGCTGACTGGCTGCAGATAGTTGAAATCCATCAACCTTCAGAGAACAACACGACTCGCGTCTACAAGCTGATGGCGAGGCTGTGATGGGCATGAGCACCGATCAGTTCGATGCCGGCGCGCGAAAAGCGGCGCAGAAGGTCGTTGCGCAGACTACGCTGGGCATTACGAGCGCGTCGCAATACCTCATGTCCGAGCTGACGAAGAACGTGCGCGAAGAGGGCGCAGGTTCTCCTGTCGCGTCGGGCCGCTACGTCGCATCGATGCGCATTGCGCTCAACGAAGCGGACACGTCCTCCGAGCCCGCGGACCCAAGCTATCACTACCCGCCAGGCAAAGGTCCCCGCCCCCTGCCGCCGCGTACAATCGCGCAGTCTCAGACGGCGAACCGCGTCGCAGCGCTCATGCGCGTGTTCAAGCTCGGAGACAGCGTTGTCATTTCGAACAGCGTTCCGTACAGCCGCAAGATAGAGATCGGCGGGCATAGCTGGCAGGCTCCGGGCGGTGTGTTCTTCCCGGCTGTTCGCCGCGCAATCGCGCGCTTCAAGAACGTGAACATCGGGGCAAGTATCCGATGAGCGACTTCGCCACAACCTATGGACGGCTGCGCACGAAGCTCCAAGAGTTCGATGCGCTTCCGATCTACTACCCGAACGATCCTCGCACGCCGTCATTAAAGAACGCGCCGAACGGATACGTCTATTCAGAAGTGCGCATCCACGATGAGCGGCCGATAGAGATCGGCGGCAATGCGTCCCGTCGCGACTACGGGGAACTTGAAGTCTGGGTGATGGTTCCTCGCGGCACGCTACCCGGAGCAGCGGAGAGCTATGCGGAGCAGATCCGTGCGCTGTTCGGCGTCGATACGATTGACGGCGTGATCGTTACGCGAAAGGTCGTAGACGTCGGCCAAATGGTGAGCACGAATTTCGGCCGCATGTATGCCGTTCCGGTACGCATCGATTGGTGGGCTGATCGCTCGCAGGCCGCAGAGGCAGTCATCGGTACCGCGATTGAATGGGGCAACGTCTCTATTCAGTGGGGCGGCGTAGACATCACGTGGGGTAATTAGTCATGCCATACGATATGCAAAATTCGGGCTTCGAGTACACCGGCCCCCTCACGGATGCGGATTATATATTCGTGGCGCCCGGTGGCGTCGCGGCATCACGTCCTCTGAACGCAAAGCCAACACTCGTATGGGCGTACACGCTCGCGAAGATGACGGCGAACGCCGCGGCAGTCTATGCGGCGCTCGGCGCAGTCCCCGCCGCTAATCTCCCTGCACCAGGCGTGAGCGCGCTAGGCGGCGTGAAGTCCGCGAGCGCGCCGACGCACCAGTTCATGACCGGCATCGATACGTCGGGAAACCCGGTGTTCGCCCAGCCCGCGGCGGCAGATATCAGCGGCCTGTCTCTCACGTGGGGAGCCATCATCGGCACGCCGACGACGCTTGCGGGATACGGCATCTCCGATGCCTACACGATCGCACAGACGGATACGTTGCTTGCGGCGAAGGCGCCTCTTGCAAATCCGACGCTGACTGGCGTCGTGACCGTTCCGAACCAGACGGCCGGAAACAACAGCACGCGCGCTGCGAACACCGCGTATGTGGACTCTGCCATTGCGGCGCTGATCAACTCTGCGCCAGGCACACTCGACACGCTCGCGGAGATCGCAGCGGCCATCGCAGCGGACGAGAGCACCGCTGCCGCATTGGCGACGACCGTCGCCGGAAAGCTCACCGCGTCTAACAATCTGAGTGACGTTGCGAACGCAGGAGCGGCCCGCACGAACCTTGGGCTCGGCACCGCTGCGACGCAGAACACCTCTGCGTTCTTGCTACCATCGAACAACCTGTCTGATCTCGGAAGCGCTGCGACGGCGCGCAGCAATCTCGGCCTTGGCTCCCTCGCTACGGCAAGCAGCGTGGCTTGGGGCAGCATCACGAGCACGCCGACAACCTTCACCGGATACGGTTTCACGGGCGCGCAGACCCTTGCGCTCGGCACGGTCAACGGCACCGGCCTTTCGATCACGCAGGACGCCACGGGCACGGGGACCTATACGTTCCTGGAGTTCAATCTCACAGGGGACACGGGACCGAGCAACGCAGCTTCGCTGCTGTTGGATTTGCAGTATGGTAGCACAAGCAAATGGAAAGCTGACAAATCCGGCAATGTTACGCAGCAAGGGTACTTACTATTTGCAGACGGCACAAAGGTAGTAAATTCCTCCCCAACGTCTAGCGCGAATCAGGTTGGCATCTGGGCAGGTGGGCTTATTGGTCTCAACAGAGGTGGTGGGTCTCAAAGTCAATTTGTTGCGTACGCAGACGGGTTATTTGGTGCAAGCTTAAATGGTGGCACGAGCGGCGGCACTCAACCATCTTTGACGTTTGCAAATCCAGCTTCTGGCACTCAGGATATTTTTCTCATGCGTGCCGCCGCCGCCACTCTCCAGCACGGCGCAGCAGACGCAGCATCCCCTGTAGCGCAGACGATCCGCTTTCAGTCAGTTGTCGCAGGCACGAGCAACACGGCTGGTGCGAACGCGACGATCCAAGGCAGCGCAGGAACGGGCACAGGCGTTGGTGGGGATATTGTCCTTGCGGTCGCGCTACCGGGCAGTTCTGGAACTACGCAGAATAGCTGGTCGAACGTGTGGAAGGTGGCGGGCGCCACCGGTCATCTGCTCGCGGTCACAGATAACGTGTATGACATTGGCGCGAACGGAGCAAATAGACCGAAATCATTGTACCTTGGCGGTGGCGCCTATATCGGCGGGAATGTAACTGTTGCAGCAGGGTCAAACTTCGTCACTCAGGGCAGATCATTTCTCAGCTCTCCGGCAGACGGGATATTCACCTTATTCAACAACGCTGGGTCTGCGTTTGACCGTCTTCAATTCGGCGGCACGAGTTCAAGTTATCCGGCTCTGAAGCGCTCCAGCGCCACGCTGCAGGCCCGCCTAGCGGACGATAGTGCGTTCGCGGTCATTCAGGGAAAGATCACAACGGACGCGGTCTACGTGGCGACACCGCCGACCTGCACCGGGTACATCACGCTCTATGACAGCACCGGCACTCCCTACAAGGTGATGGTGAGCACATAACCTCGATGCGCTCCTATTTGACTGATCCCGTCTTCTGGAGCGCAGTGTTCGTAGCGTTTGGACTAGGTGTTGCACTCAGTATCGCAAGTGCGGAGTGGAGCGCCGATGGCAACGGCTAGAAAAAGTGAGGAACAGATGAAACTGGTGAAGCTGTTTTCTTTCGAGGCGGGCGATAGCGTCCCCGGCGGGCTGAAGTCTGCGGAGCTGATCAAGGGCTCTTTGAAGTTCAGCGAAGGCGGCGTTGATCTCGAAGAGCTGCGCAAGCGCGTTCGCATTCTTGACGCGCTCGATGCGACCAAGGACTCAAACCTGCTGCTCGAAGATGCGGACCACGCGAAGCTCGTGGAAGTCGTCAAGGCACAGAAGTGGCGCATCGCCAGCGCCGAGCTGCTGCAGGTTCTCGAAGCGATCACGGAGGCCAAAGAGCCGCCGGCCGTCATGTTGCCCGCCGCGAACGGATTAACGGCGTAACGTCAACCCAATTCCCGAACCCGGAGTGCCGTCATGTCTAAAGCAGTCGCCTCACTTTCACAGCTCGCGTACATCGTCGAGGTTACTGAAAACACCACGCCGACGTCTCCGGGCTTCACGATCATCCGCGCTACCGGCGAAAGTCTCGCCGTGGATCGCAAGTTCTCGTATGGCTCTGAGCTGAACGGGAAGCGCGGGCAGAAGACCTTCGCACTCGACAGCCAGTCCGGCAGCGGCGGCTTTGACTTCGAGTTCACCTACGGAACGCTCGATGACTTCCTTGCGACTGCACTGTTCGGCGCATGGGCAACGAACGTGCTCACGGACGGCACGACCAAGCAATCCCTGACGCTGGAGACAAAATTCGAAGACGGCGCGACGGACGTCTACAAGCGTCTGACCGGCGCGTATGTCTCCGAGCTGACGCTGAGCATGAAGCCTGGCGAGCGCGTGACGGGCAGCATGTCGTTCATGGCGATGGGCGCGGACTTCAAGAACGCGGCGCTCTCCGGCGCAACCTATGCCGCTGGCAACACGAACCCCGTGATGGTCGGCGCGGATGTCGGTCAGCTCGCGCTTGCGGGCCTCACCTTCGATCAGATCGCCAGTCTGGAGCTGACTATCCGCAACACTCTGACGTCTCAGATGGCGCTCGGCTCCCTCACACCGGTGGGCATCGGCACGGGGCAGATCGAGGTGACAGGCAAGGTGGAACTATACGTGGACAGCACGGCCTACAACGTGCTGGACGCTGCCCAGAGCGGCACCGCGACCGGCCTGACGGCCGTGGTGGGTCGTACCGCGGGCTCAAAGGTGAAGTTCGAAATCCCGAACCTGATCCTTGAAGCCCCGACCGCAGACGCGAAGTCCGCTACCGGTGACGTCATGGCGTCGATGAATTTCCGGGCGCTGCAGGATTACTCTACTCTGAGCGGCCAGGTCATCAAGGTCACTCGGGGTGTTTCGTGAATTATTGGGATCGTGCGAAGAGAGAGAAGGATGGCGTTCCGTTTACGGTGCCGTCCTTCCCGGAATGGACCTTCTACGTGCGGCGTTTCGGCATGTGGGCGTCGCACTATCACCGTGCCGTCGCGCGTATCGCTGCAAAGCCTGAGAACGCGGAGCGCATCAAGGCGCGGCTCGAGCCAGGATACGAGCGCACAAAAGCGGACACCGAGCACGAAGAGATCATGTCCCGCGAAGCCTTTGCGGAGGGCTGCATAGCGGGGTGGGACGGCGTCACGAATGAATTCGACGTGGACCTCGTGTTCTCCCCGGAGCGCGCCGCCGAGGTGCTCGCTGCGTTCCCGGAAATATACCACGAGCTTATGAAGTTCTCCGCGGATGCCAAGAACTTCGAGCCTCCGAGCACCGCCGAAAAAGAGGCGCTAGCTTTGGGAAACTTACCGCCCGCCTCGAATTCCTCAACGGTTCGTGGCGGCAGCACATCGGGTTCTTCGCAGGCGCCGCCACGTGGCGAGCGCGCACGCCGCAGGTAGTCTTAGACGGCTGCTATCTTCTTCCGGCGCTCTCCGGGCTGTGGCGCTCCTTTCAGCGCCTATCCCGCGGGCGCGACTACTCTGCATTCGGAACGCCCAATCCGCTGAAGTATCGCGACATCCGCGACGAAGCGGAGCGCTGCGTTTGCGAGCTTCCGCGTGAAACCATAGAACAGTTGATCGAGAATATGGACGATCAGTT
>CAZWFX010000028.1:20108-25708 GCA_964633425.1 uncultured Candidatus Saccharibacteria bacterium | reverse complement strand
TGTCCAAGCGGGAGGAGGCCGCGGATCTCAAGCGCATCGCCGCCCAGTTCGGGCCCCGGAAAGTGTCGTCGATCACCAACACGGACGTTCTCATGCACCTCCGCGCCCGAGACAAGCCGCGCGCCGCTGACCGGGAGATGCAAGCTCTGTCGAACGCCTTCAACTGGGGAGTCCGGTCCGGTTACGTCACGGACAATCCGATCATCCACCGGCCCCGCGCCGAACGGAAGCAGCGGGTCCGGCATTCACGGGAGGTCATGCCGCCGAACTCCGATGCCCTCCATTCGGTGGTCGGTGAACTGTTCCAGCATCCTCTTAGCGAGTCCACTGGCTGGCTGGCGATCATATTGGCGTTCACCGGCCTCCGGGTTTCCGAGGCTCTGCAACTCCGTCGGGATGCCAAAAGCAAAGCGGACCCAGGATGGATTGAGGGGGACTACCTCTTTGTCCGGCGGGCGAAGGCCGGGAAATTCCCGTACGTGAAGATCCATCCGCAACTCCGGGCTGCACTCGATTGCCATGCCCGGTGGATCAAGGACATCGACACCCCTTGGTGGTTCCCAGGGCGGGACTTGAAAAGCCACCTGACGCGATTCGCAGTGACCGGACGTCTACACGTCGTCTGCGAACGCCTCGGCATCCCGACGATCACCGGCCACGGGCTCCGGGCCTACTTCGTGACAGTCATGCGATCGCGGGGGCTGACGGATGATCAGGTTGCCGCACTCATCGGCGACTCGACGGCATCGCTCATTTCGACCACATACGGCAATTTACCAGAATCGTGGGCCGGCGGGGCGCCCATGGAATTCTATCCAACCAAAGTCCCCGTTTGTTGGGGGTACCTACCATGACCATCGTTCAACTCACCGCAGAAAACGTGAAGCGGCTTCGCGCCGTTTCAATCGACGCATCTGGCCAACCGACCGTCATCGTCGGAGGGCGCAACGGCCAGGGCAAAACCAGTCTGATCGACTCCATCGCCATGGCCCTCGGGGGAGCCACCCGGATCCCGGCTGAACCGGTACGGCGGGGCGCACGAAACGCGAAGATCGTGTTGGAGACTGAGGAGCTTGTCATTGAACGCCGGTTCACCGCCGCGGGCGGAACGACGCTCGAGGTCAAGGGCAAGGACGGCGTCAAGATGCCGTCGCCGCAAGCGGTCCTGGACAAGCTCTGTACTTCGATCGCCTTCGACCCGCTCGAGTTCGTCCGGCTTGGATCCAACGCGGAAGGACGTCGGAAGCAGGCTGCCAAGCTCGTTGAACTGGCGGGCCTGAATCTTGGCCGGTTCGATCAGCAGAAGGCAGTCCTGACAGCCAAGCGGACGGAACTGAAGGCGAAGGCCGAAGGTTTCCGTGCTGTCGGCATCGAGGATCAGGAGATTCCGGCGAGGAAGGACGATACATCCCTTCTCAGTCAGAAGGGCAACTTGGAGGCGCTTCTAACGCTTCGCCAGAATGCCCGCGCAAGGTACAAGCCACTTGCCAACAAGTGCGATGCGTTGGTCGAAGAAATCGCGCGTCTTCGACTTCGGCTGTCGGAAGCCGAGGCGGAATTCGAGAAGGTGAACAAGGAGCTGACGGAGATTGAGGCGTTGCCGAAGGACGACGACATCATCGCCAAAATCCGGGATTTCCAATCCCAGATCGCCGTCATCGGGCAGCACAACAACAAGGTGGCTCAGTTGGAAATGAACCGCGCCATGCTGCAACAACTGCGGCAGACCAACGAAGCCATCGACAAGGTTCAGAATGACCTCGACGACCTCGCCAAAGCCCGCACCGAAGCCATCGCGGCCGCCAAGTTCCCCGTCAAGGGACTCGGACTTTCCGAGGATGGAATGCCGACGTTCAACGGAATACCGCTCGATCAGTGCTCGTCTGCCGAAAACATCCGGATCGGCATCGCGATGGCGATTGCTGCGTCTCCTGGTATGCCGGTCATGCTCATCCGGGACGGGTCCCTGTTGGACTTAGACAGCCTGAACATGATTCAGGAGATGGCCGAGGAGGCTGGCGCCCAAGTGTGGATCGAGCGCGTCGGCGCCGGGTCGGAGTGTTCCGTCATCATCGAGGACGGCGAAATCAAAGATTCTCCCGAATCTCCTGCCTGATTGCCTTCGTGTCCTCGTCGATCTTCTCCCGGGCCTCGTCCGGTGGAAGGGCCAACAGATCCGCGCCTTCGTCTTTGATGTAGGCGCGGTACTCTTTTCCGACCTCCCGCTGGTACCGGTTCATCTCCTCGGGCGTCGCATTGCGGCGGGTGCCGTCCGGGTTGTCCACCTTGAACTCACCGGGCATCGGGAGGAACACCCCTCGGGACGCCAGTGTGCCCACAGTCTCCCACTCCGGAGCATCCTCGCGGGTACGAACCCACCGGGACCACGGAAGTTTCTCCACCTTCACCGGATCGCCGAAGACGTTGCGGGCGGGCCCTCCTCCCACGTCGCGCCGCACCCAAGGCACGTTCGACATGAAATACTCCCACCCGCCATTCGGCCGGTACAGCGATGGGTCAGTCCAGGCGTCCAGTTCCTTGGCGACGTTGGGGATCAGGGACCCAGCCAGCCGCGCCACGTACCGAGGGATGCTCTTCTGAAGGATCTCCTCGGAGTCGAACTTGTAGGCGTTCGCGAATCCAAGCAGGTCCATGAGCCCCGTCAGCGACGACGAATCGCGGACGATGAACATTCCGGCGACGGCGCCATTGGCCAACTGTGCCGCCACGGAGTCCTCCTTCCACCGATCCCGGTCGAACAACTGGCGATCGCGCATCTCGCCAACAGTACCGAGGATGCCCGCGATCGGAAGCTGACGGTATGAGACGTACGTGTCCCCCACACGAATCGAGTACGGCTGCCGACCCTCGGCCAGCAACTGGTTGCGCTTCGAGGTAGGCAGGGAACGAAAAGACCCGGTGATGTCGATGGCCCGCTTCTTCTCGTCGTCGTCGTCATCCCCGAGGAATGCCGCCGCGGCGGCCGCTGCCAGCAACGTACCGAACGCCGACTTGGCCAGGATCAGGTCCCGGCTTTCGGGCGTCATTTCCATTTTCGCGACGGTCGGCGACGACAGGTACCAGCGAGTCAGGCCAACCGGCGGGAGGTAGTTCAGGATGTCGTTCGTGTAGTTGATCGCGTACCGCGCGAACGCCGTCCCAGAAATGATTCGGGTGAATCCACCCAAGTAAGGCACGTCGTCCAGCTTCCGCAGGAACTGGTAGAAGTGACCGAGAATGCCAGTCGGTACGTTCTGGAATGACGCCTGACGACCAAGATCGGTGGCGGAAATGATGACCTCCGTGGGAATCCGCTCCTCGAGGATCTCGCGAACCCGGTTCCGAAGCAGTGACTTCGGTGTACCCTCCTGAATTGCACGCTCCCGGGCGTCCGCAATGTCCTGTGGAGATACCGACAGGAGTGCGTCAGCCTGTTGTGGATCCAGCCGGTGGAGCGCCCACGCAATCATCGCCTGCCGGGTCGACAGCGAATTCAGGTGGTCGAGTGCGTTGATCAACCTCGACACCACCGCAAACGACCCCAGCGCCTTGGCCGCCAGATTCTGCGACTTCAACAAGGATTCGAGGGCCGACGCCGGCCGTTCGGTGTCGATGTTGTGGAGGCGCCACCGCTCGCCCTTCAGGATCGGCACGAAGTCCGCCGCCGCTTCCGCGAGACCTCGGCCGTACGCGGCCGTCAGCAACTTGGCCGACTTCGGATTCTTGGCGAATGCCAACGCGGTCGTGAGAGTGCCGTTCAGGATGGAGAGTCCGTTGTCCACCTGCGTCCGGATCCCGGAAAGCATCGCCGCGTACCAGTAGTCGCGGAACACCTCGGACGCCCGGATGGTGTCCGACCGGCGAATGGCGTCGACCATCTGAGACAGCAACCGGTTGCGGACCACTCCGGCCGGGGCCGCCTGGGCCTCCTGCGCCAGCTTGTAGACGGCCTTGGCGGTCTCACCGTCGAACCGGGCGACACCGAACTTCGGCGCCACCGCGTTCCGAAAGGCAGCGTTGTCCAGCAACCCGACGTTCGCCTGTTTGACGATGTCCGGAATGGCATCCTCGAGGCGGTCGATGACAGTCTCCCGGACCCCGGGAAGCTTCACCTCCTTCCGGAAGTGCTCCCGGAAGATCCGAAGCCGCTGCCGTTCCCACTCGTCCGCCAGCAGGTTTACCACCTCCATGGCGCCGGCGGGCGATATTCCTTGGAGCTTCGGGTGGTTGAACACCGCCGCGTACAGGGCCCGACGGAAGTCGCCTTGAACCGCTTCTGAAGACTCGATAATCTCGCGCCACGTGGCCGCCATGTCACGCACCTCGCGGCGAAGCTCACGCGAAACGACGTTGTCGGCCGACTTCATCGACTTCCGCATCTCGTTGACCGCCCGGCGTCCGGCCGCCTGCAACCACTTCCGGACGGCGTCTGACGTGAATTCCGGGAACGGCAACCGCTCCTGGGCGGACTTCACCAATCCACGCAGCGCCAACACCGGCATCATCCAGTCGATCCGCTTGAAGGCGAGGGCTCGGGCCGCGCCAACCTTCCCGAACTCTTGCTGTCCGGAATCTTTGAGGTACCCGGCAATCTCCTCCTGAAGACGGAGACCGTTCATCATTTCCACCGGGTTTCGCGATTTGACGAGGTCTTCCGTCCGGACAAGCAACTCGCTAAGAACGTATTGTTTCAGAGCCGGGTCGATGCCTTCGATCGGAGAAGTCGCCTTTTCGAACGCAGTTTGGATGTCGTTCCCGAATTGGGAAATCCACTCAGTTGCCAGCCGATGCCATTGGGCGTCCGAGTCCGCTTGGATTGGACCCTTGAATCGGCCTTGGCTCATCCGGGTACGGTCTCCGGCCGCAGCGGCAGGAGGAATGACGTCCTGCCCCGTCAGGAGCATGTCCTGGACCTTCGCCCGCGCGGCCGACTCGTCGAACCCGTTCGGAGACTCGTCGCGCATGTGCTGCATCGCGGCATTCACCGCCGCCACCAAGTCGCGCGTGTTCGTGTAGATGGCCTTGGCGATCTTCAGCGCCGTGTTGGCCACCGCGTACGAAACGCCAGTCACGAAGTCGAACACCTTGCCCTTTGGATCGGTGGCGGCGATTGCCTTGTCCAAGGCTGCCTCGATAGGATCCGTGTTCAGCACGACGCCCTTCGATTGGAGGTAGTCGAAGAAAGGTCCCAGATTTTTGTCCGCGATCTGTGACACGAATTGTCCGCCCTTCTGAATGGCAGACGCGAACGGCCACCCGTTCCAGATTCGCTTGAACGGGTTCGATGCGTTCACCCGAATCTCGCCATTGTGGACGACGACGCCGTCGCCGCTCATCCGGCGATTGGCTCGGAAGGCTTCGGTAAACTCGTCGACTGTCCCAATCACGCGCACCGGTGCATTCGCGTTGGCAGGCGGTTCCCAGCCAGGCGGCATGAGTACGCCCGTCGTGCGTTCCCCGTTCTCGGTGGTGTAGATGACCACCCGAGGCTTCGCCATGTTGGGGGTGAGTTTGAATGCCTCACCATACCCGCGAAGAATGTTTCCGGTGATGATGTGG
This sequence comes from uncultured Candidatus Saccharibacteria bacterium, assembly GCA_964633425.1. GTDB lineage: Bacteria > Patescibacteriota > Minisyncoccia > Phycocordibacterales > UBA2100 > UBA10103. Next base: position 20,149 of record CAZWFX010000028.1, on the reverse strand, counting down.
CGAGTCGATGCGTCCTCGGCGGTTTCCCCCCACTCCCGGGC
>CAZWFX010000028.1:18440-20008 GCA_964633425.1 uncultured Candidatus Saccharibacteria bacterium | reverse complement strand
CGAGTCTTGCGAAAGGCCTGCTCAATCAAGGCAATCTGAGCGTCACTCGATTCCCTGGATCGAGCAACCCGAAGGCGCTCCTGCTCGGCGATTCTCGACTTCTGCATCCACTCTTGAATGCGACCCTTCAACTCCGCCTTATTCTCGAGCGCCTCGGCTTCGGCCTCGTCGAACGTGGGTGGTTTCTTGGTGTTGTTCACCGCCACCAGTTCCAGCTTCGCGGGACCGTCGAAAGGCGTCCTCCCATTCCCGGCAACGAGTTCGCTCGTCTCGAGCGTCCGCGCCTGAAGGTCCTCGACCGTTGCCTTCAGCGGGTTCTCGCCAGCGTCGTCCATCGCCCGAATCGTGTCTTGGTACGCGCGGGTGATGGTGTCCCAAAGTCTCTTGGCATCCTTGTTCGGAAGCATCACGAATCGTCCCGTCACCTTCGAAGCGTAACTTCCAGGCTCCCCGTTGTCCTCATCCTCACCCAACGGCAGCGGTATCCCGAAAGCTTGGGCCAAGTCCACGTTGGCCAACATCACGTTTCCTACCACTTGGTCGCCGACTTGGTTGAAGATGTCCTCCTCGAACTGCTTGCCCGCTGTCAGGTCGCTCTCGGTGTCGCTCGTTGTGTTGGCGTTCAACGATGCCATTTTCCGGCGCAGCATCGTCATGAACCGTTGCTCCGCCGCCAGACTACTCTTGAGGATGACGAACCGGGGGAGCGTTACTTGGCCGAACCGCATCACGCGCCCGAGCGTCTGCATGAACTGGTTCACGTCGGGATTCGGCTGCGCCACGATCATCACTCGGCGCCCTGGGTGGAATCCCGGGGCCGAGTGCATGGAAAGCCCCGTCGAGGATGCGCCGTTCATCACCAGCGCATTCACCCGGTCAAAATTGAAATCCTCGATTACCGGGTTTTTCTTCGCCTTGGACTTCCTCTTCGCCTTCCCGGTTTCGTCCATCTCGAACGTGCGGCCAGTGACTTCGCCAACCGTGAAACCAGCGTCACGAATCTGCTGCATGACGTAGTCCATCGGGGAAATCGCCATGTCTCCCAGATCCGTCGCCATGACCGAATCAACGATCTCGTCGTAGATCGCCCGCGCTTTCGGCGAAAGGTCCTTCGGTTCGAGTTGAATTTTCTGGACGTTTTCACCTTTCGGCTTCGATGGATCCTTGACGGTAATCGTCATGATCTTCCGAAGCTCACGAAGCAGGATGCCGTTGAAGTTCATCGGCAAACCCATTTCTTGAAGCTCCGAAATGGGACCTTCCATCGTGTTGTGGAAAGACACGACGGGCTTCTCACCTACCTTCAACGCTGCGATGGCTTCCGACGCGATCGCCCTCGAACGCAAAGCGGTCAGGTACTGGGACGAGAGAAGGAACAGGCGCGATCCGAAGTTTGTCGAAACGACATCCACCTTTTCCTCATCCGCTCTGACTTGGTTTTCGTCGTCTGCCCAGTGATCTGCCATGTCAGCTATCGCCTTCGACAGCCGTTCCAAATCCATCAGGAACGATGTGTAGGTGTCGGCTGCCAACTCCTCCCGCTCGGCGTTCTCGGTGGATGTCTTGAA
>CAZWFX010000028.1:2178-18340 GCA_964633425.1 uncultured Candidatus Saccharibacteria bacterium | reverse complement strand
AGGGCCTGAATCGCCTTCATCACGGGACCAAGTGCGCGAGGTTCTTTCTTCTTCTTTCGCTTGGCCTTTTCCTTGGCGTCTTCCGAGAAGTTGGGAGGGAAGTCCGCATTGAGTTGGTCGATCGAGGTGAACAGGGCATGTTTTCCTTCCGGAAGTTTCCCTGTCTCAGCGATCTGTTGGAAAATCTCGGCGTGTTCGTCTTTCGAAAGGCTTTGCTTCCGCATCTGCCCGTCCGGGCCCTTCCATTCGATGGTCTTGTTGGACACCACCGGTTCGAACTCCTTCACGCCAAGGGCAGGCACGTCGCGGCCGGCCATGTCGGAGTAGAGTTCCAGCTTCGCGGTGATGAAGATTGGAACCAGTCCTCGACGGATCGCGTACCGCATGATGGCGGCAACGGTTCGACCCTTCCCGACGCCAGTCTGGTCGGAGTTGATCAACGCGGACCCGCGCTCGATGTCGCGAATGGCCAGCGCGGTGGAGTCGATCTGAGGTCCGGAGAGTGAACCGTACAACTCCTCGACGGACATGCCCAGCTTGTCCGCCAGATATTGGTCGACACTCTGCCCTTCCTCCGCTTCGAGGTCTTCCAAAGCCCGCCGCTGGTCGTCGGCGATGTTCGCTGGCGACTCCAACCCAGCCGGCTTGTTTCCCGACCGGCTTACGTAGTCCGCCGTCAGCTTTCCTTGAGCAACAGGCTTTCGGCTTCCTGGACCCACTCCGGGCCTCGGCCCCGGCGGTTCGCCCACTCCTGGACCCGAAGCCGGTCCGCTGTCAGGAACGGGCTTGTCGCTGCGAGCTTGTCCGCCACCCGGCTGGGGTGTTTCAGGTCCTCGGGTTCGAATGTCGCCTCCCCCGCCGCCAGGCGTTCCAGCCACGCCACCACCTCCGAGCCCTGCTCCGGGTGGTCCGCCAGTGTCGCTTGCGCCATTTCCGCTATCTGTTGGGCCAGAAGGTCGGCCGCTTGTTCCTGTGTCATTGACGAGGTCTCCGAGTGATTCCCAATTGTTGTAGACCCTCGGAGGAATCATCCACGGCCGCGGGAATCCGCCTGCTGCTGTCGCAGGCGTCGGCCGTTTCCCGTCGATGACCACCACGTCGACAGGCCAACCAGCGCCCATCTTCCGGTACATCGACCCTTCGAGGGTGAAAAAGTCGGTCACGTTGAACCGCTTGAACAGGTCCAAGTATTCGGGGCGATTGTAACCAGCAAGGCGTCCCTGCTGGTTGATGTTCGCCGCCATGCTACCAGTCTTGGCGCCCAGGATGAGCACGGCCTTGCCGTCCGGCGCCATCGCCTCGAGCGAGTTCAGCGCGATCGCCAAGTCCAAGCTCGTCGTCGAATCCTTGCTGGTACCCGGGTTGAATATCGGAAACCGCTCGTTGGAGTCGCCGCTTTCGTCCAGCCGCTGACCGAACGGCGGGTTGATGATGACACGGTCCGGGTTCTCGGCCGTCGCCATGTCGAAGAACTCGCGCGAGGCGGCATCGAGTTGCGTCGGCTTCACTCCGAAGATGCGTTCGAACCGCGCCGCACGCTTGGGGTCGATCTCGTTCGCGACGAGCTTGGCTTTCGGATTCGCACCGATGAGAAGCATCCCGTTTCCGGCAGTGCTCTCGAGGATGACCTTGCCGCCCGTCAGCTTTGCCAGAACGGAAGCCAGATACGCCAGCGGTGCCGGCGTGGAGTACGCCTGATTCGTCTTGGACTCACCGGTGCGAATACTGAGCGGTGGCTGGTTCCGGTACATCTCAACCAGCTTGGCGTACTTCTCCGCCGGGGTGCCTTCTCCCTGCGCGATGGCTCTGCCCTTCTCGACGAGGGTGGCTTCAAGCTCCTCCTGCTGCTGCTTCGGGTTAGGCGGTTCCTCTTCAGTACCGGTCATGCCGGCATTGTCAATGCCAGGCCAGTTCCGGATCGCCTCATAGATCGACTTCAGGTAGGGCCGGATTTTCTCTCCGGCCTTCTCAACCATTATCGCCGACCATTCTGGGAATGCCCTTATTCCACCTTCGATGTAGTACCCACCAACCCGAATGGCCACCATCATCAGCTTGGGGTCGACACCGGCGCCCATGTTTTCCATGAGCTTCCGGAGTTCCTCGAGGGCGGCGTCGTGGTCCTCCTTGGTGAACACCTTGTTGGTGTTGCCGAAGTCGGAAGTCTGTGGCTTGGCCGGTTTTTTGGCCTTCTCATTCCGAATCGGAGAAACTGGACCTTGCTCGTCTCCGAACAGGTACAGGTTCACCGAATCGCTATCGGACTGGGACCAATTGTTCGGGTTCAGCGCACCCCACTGGGTCAGGTTGAATTTGTCACCCCGAGCTTTCGCTTCGTCGATCGCATTCTGTTTCAGCCATTCCCGGAGCCTGATCAACGATCCTTGAATCTTCCTGTCGGTCGTCGCATCGACGCGAGGAGCTGGCGAAGTCTCGCGCCCCGTTGTGGTACGGAACACGTCGCCTTCGCCAACCATGTAGGGCTTGGCCGCGCCCGCCGTGGGTTCCTCCTCGCCACTACGAGGCACGGCGGGCGCAGCGCCCGTGTTTGTCGGCCCCTCTTTCGAGGGAGAATCGCTTGGGTATGTGGGTTTCTTCCACGCATCGGCGCCTCGCTTGGCTTCCTCCTCCTCGATCATCTCCGCCCAATCAGGATGATCGTCCGCCAATTTCGCCGCTCGTTCTGCGAATACCTTGCTTCCAGCTTCACCCGGTTTGTAGCTGAACATCTCCCGCATCAGCGACCGATACTTGGCAGCGAATCGCTTAAACTCGGGTGTTTCACGGACGTCTTGGCGCTGATCAATGACTTCCTGCGCCGGGACAACCGTCGTCGTCCCACCAGGTACAGCGTCCTGTTGCGCCTGCGTCGCCGCCGGGATGGTCTCCTGATTGGCCAACTCGGTGATGACGTTGGGCGTCCCATCCGGTGCCGCGGTGGTGACTGCAACATCCGATTCAGGCACGGCCGCACCCATTCCGAGCGGGCCAGGTTCGACCACCGGACCCGCCGTTGCCTGCTGGACTTCCTCCTCGGAAATCTTCTCGGGATTGAAAATGGCATCGCCGTGGGGCGTCGGTGTGACCTCCAACCCGGGAGGAACGGCCGGCATCACTTCCCCAGGAGTGACCACCGTGACCGCCTTGGTGCTCTCCGGGTCCGCAGTCAATTCCACCTGCTTCTGGACGACAGCGGCGGGTTCAGGCGTGGGCGGTTTCTCCGTGGTACCTGCCGGAACGGTCTCCGGCGGGGCTGTCAAAGGCGGACTGATCGCCTCGTCGTCGGTGGCAGTCTTGTCGACAGGTCCCTTTGCGAGCTTGTCGATCAACGAATCCACCTCGGCGGAAGCCTCCGGCATGACGGCACGGTCTTCGGCGGTCGGGGCAGCCTTCCGCCGCATGGCGCCGGCGGCACCACCGAATCCAGCGCCGACGATACCACCGGCGAGCGTCGCCATACCGACGCCCTCGGTAACTTTCCTGTCGGGGTCGTACAGCCCTTTGGCCGCGACGTTCTGGCCAATCTGCTCGAGTCCCTCTTGGGCACCCTCGCGCACCAAACCTTCGGCGACACCCTCGACGATGGGGCGTTCCCCGATCTTCTTAGCGATCGTCTGTCCCAGAACGGATTTCCCAGTCGCAATCTGGCCGAGGCGGCCGGCAACACCGACAGCACCTTCCGTAACTGCGCCGACGGCCGTTCCGGCGAGCATTGCACCCGACTGGATTCCGAACTTCTTCCGTTCCAAAGTGGCGGCTTCCTCAACCTTTCCTTCCGCCATCAGCACGGCAATGCGTTGGTTGACGATCGCCTCGGCCTCTTGGGCCATGTCTTCGCCCTGCGAAAGACCGTAGGTTGCTCCGGCAACCAGCGGCGCGGCCGGACCGGCAAGGGCAGACGGAAGGAGACCGACCACTGAACCGACGCCCGAAGCGACTGCGGTCTCGAGCTTGTCGGCGTACAGGGGATTGGGTTGGAACTTCTGCTCCGACGCCTTTGTGACATCTTGGCCAAGTTGGTACAGCGAGTCGTTCTTGAGTTGCTGATTCAGTTCCTCGGGGGTGTAAGGTCGACCCTCGGGATTCAACACTTGGGACGGAATCGTGGGGTCGGAATACGACATGCCAGACTCGCCGCCAATTTGACCCATGGAGTCGCCGAAGATTTGACCGAGACGCGCCAACCCAGAAATGGCCTGGCCGGTCATCCGACCCGGTTCCCTGGCGACGGCGTTTGCCGCCGAAGCGATTCGGCCCTTCGTCAGATTCTCGGCCAGTCCAAGGATCTCCGCCTCTGTGGCGTCGTCTGGAAACTCGACGTTTCCGACTCCCTCGATTTCAACGAGCTTGGGCATTACCGCTGGATTTGAAGTGATCCGTCAGGCCCGCGACTGACACGAATGGATGGCGCAGCATTGGTGGGCGAATGTCCCTTCCGAAGTGCGCGGTCCGTATCCTTGGGAACCGGCTTCAACGAACCGTCGCCCTGCCGAATGAAAAACGCTCCGTCGATTTGCTCGATGGTGTCCTTTTCGGGCGTCTTTTTGGTGCCACTCCGGATCCGCGCGGCTTCGAGTGTGGTGTCGTTGCGTGCCTTGTCGCGGGCCGCTTGGGCATCCGAAGTCCGTTTCTTGGAGGCCTCTTCGGTTTGCCCTCGAAGGTATCCGGGGAAGGACCTGAGATCGTCGAATTCAGGACCTCCTTGTTTTCCGGTGATGACCTCCTGGCGACCAAGCATTTCGGCCTTCCGGTCGGCTTCCATTCGGCGGTTTTGCTCAATGGCAGAACCTTGGACGTCAATCTGTCCATCCGGAGTCTTTACGATCGCCGGACCGAATCGGATGACGAGGTCATCGTTCCGACGTTTCTCGATGTCGGCGAATCGACGGTCGGCCTCGGACTTGTCCGCGTTGAACTTGTCGCGTTCCAAGGTCAATTTCCCCTCGGAAAACTTCCGGTCGTCTGCGTCACGCACCTGCTGTTGAGCCAAACGTGCGGCAGCCGCCTCGCGATCGTCCTTCGCCTTGCGCGCGTTCGCGCCCGCATTCATGCCGGCGGAGAAATTCGCGCCGTAGTCGTGCGGGTTCTTGTAGATGTAATCCCAGACTCCAGGAATGTCGGCCATGTTACATTGCTGCTCCCGCCGCCGCTCCGCCAATCGACGAAGCGAGGCTCATCATCTGGGCGTCTTCCTGTTGCAGCGCCATTCCGATGGCAGCCGTCTTACCAGGAGCGATTGCCCGATCTTTCATTGCACCCATCTTCTGCGTCCGTTCGCCCGACCGGAGGGCAACCATGTCTTTCCCGGTCATGTTCAACTGATCGTTCACGCCGGAGAGGCGAGCCATGGGAGTCGAACCGATGATGCTCGATGCCATGTCGTTGCCTCTGCCAATGAGGTCCAGACTCGTCAACCCAAGGTCCCGGGCAACCAAATTCCGACCGGCCGCCGAACTGCCGTACCCGCCTTCCATGGATTTCGCGGTGCTGGCGGCCCGGATTGCCCGAGCAACATCCGGAGGAATGGAACCAGCCAGCATGTCATTTGCGGCTGCCGAACGACGGGACTGAATGGATCCGAAGCCTGGGATGCTTCCCTCCAGCATTCGGTTCAATTCCGATTGGTTGAAGGTATTGGTACGGTTCGCGCCGGTCTCTGCGGCGGCGCGATTCGACTCGATGGCCCGGAGGTTGTCCCCGTACGCGGCGCCAACGTCGACGCCAGGCAGCGCGACGATTTCGTCCAGCTTCCGTTGAGTTTGGGCGGCGGCGTTTCCGCCCATGATTCCGCCGACGATTGTTCCAAGTGGCATTAGATGAACCCTCCAATTACGGACGAAAATTTGGCTGACCCGAAAACTTCCGCGTTTACCTGCACCTGCGTCGGAGGCGAGTAGGCCTTCAGTTCAGAATTGAGTGCATCGAGGGCCAGTTTGTGTTCCGCCGCCGCCATGTCGTACTGGTTCGCGAGGATGTGTTTCCGCCTTCGCATCTCATGGAGGTACGCATTGGGCTCACCGAGGAACATCCAGTCCGAATCGACTGAAACTGGCAGGCACTCGCGACGGATGATGACGTCCGCGGTCGGCCCGGTGCAATTCGTCATCGGCAGACTGCATCCATCGCCGCAATCGGATGAATCGCCAGAACACTGCGTCGCGTACTTGGTGAGGTAGCTCCGGCGGTAGTAGGGGGTCTCTTCGGAAGGCTGCCAGATTGCAATCTGGGTCTCCTCAGAAGTGGCGTAGTTCACCGCCATGACGATGATGTCGCCATTGGTCACAGGCTTCTGTGCCCCTTCGAGTCCGGGTTGAAGGAATATGCTCGTCGACGTGGAATAGGGGTACCCGAGCGTCACATACTCGCCGTCGATCCATTCACCATCGTCGTTCTGAGACCTGATCGTGACTCCGTTGGGGTCCTTGCCTTGAAGCAGAATTTGCTTGCCGACGTCAGTGTTGGAACGCGGGTACAGTCGGATGTACGACGGCGCCGAGAAGTCCGTGTGCTGGCACGTCATGTCCCGGTCGATGAGGTACTGGGAAACGCAGGAGCAATCCGCAAGTTTCGGTGCCGCAACGTACTCTTGGAACTCAAACCATTTGTTCCGGACGGGAAGCGAGTAACTGAGTAGGTTGAACGCTTCGACCGTTTTGACCTCGCGCGGCCAGACGATGCAATTGGCCGTCACGCACACTCGGAGCTTCACGATTGTGCCCCACCATTTCCCGTCATTCGCGAGGCTTTCCTGAGCCCAGTTAGCCAGATCAGTGAAGCGTGGATCGCACGCCGGTATTCCAACCGCTTGAGCGACGCCAGAAGACCGATGCTTGAGCTTCCCAAGTGTGAGTCTTGTCATGGTTCACCAGGACGCCGAGGCGCCCAATTTCCAGTTCGCTGTTGTTATTCCAACGGGGGCACCGGTTGTCTTGTGAGACACGTTCGGACCGGACGCGCCGGTGGCAAACACGAATCCAACGACGGTGGTTGACCACCACATCGTGCACCAAGCAGTTCCGCCGGAAGAGTATGCTGCGGATACCGGTATTCGGTCACCAGTCACGTACCCGGTTGGTGCGTCATCGGCCGTGCATTGAATCCACGCATTCGCTTCCTTTGGCATGACCGCTGTCCCGTCTTTTTGAAGCCCGTGCGTGAAAGACTCTGCTGAACCCGACGCCGGAATGGACTTCATATCCGCGGTAGCAGTGGCGTAATAACGCGTTTGCCACTTCGTCGCCGGCGTTCCACCGACTGAGGAAAGCGTCTGCTCGTCGGTACCTGGGGTGATGTCCGATGCCGTGACAGTACGGTTCGCGACGGGAACCATGAGCTGAAACGCGGTTCCGTCGAAAACCACGATGACAAGTTGCCCAACCAGAACGTCGTTGGCGGCAAGGGCCGTTGAAACAAGCTTCTTGATGTCCCGCTGTCCGAGCGAATTGACGTTCAACGTAGCGGCGCCGGGATTGTTGTGGGGCACCTTGAAGGCGTACATCCGACCGTAGGCGTAGGCCGACGCTGTCGTGGTGAATACCGGAATGGGTGTCACCTGATAGTTGCCGAGTGTGCCGGTAGCATCGCCGCACCAAATGACGTCAGTCAGAAACCGCACCCAAGCAGCGTCCGCCGTGGAATACTTGGCAGCGTACAGCGGACGGCCGTTCGTGTCGGTCACCAACCAGTATTTCGTGGTGTCCGATGGGGCAGAACTTCCAACCTCCCACTGAATCCCGCCAGTGACGGATGCAATGATCGCCGAAACGTAAGCGTCAAAACGCTCCTGCTCTTCCGCGTAGCACGCGGGAGGTGGAAGCGTTCCAGGTGTCAGGGTGATCGTCATGTGATTGAGTGTTCGTAGTCGTTCAGGTCACAGGATGCAATCCCCGGACAATCCCCTCCGCAATCCCCATCTCCATTGTCGACGCATTCCAGGCCGTCCATGTTCCCGTTGATTTCCTCGGGCAATTGGTCCGCGACGATTCGGAACCGCTTCAACTGTGCGTACCCAATGAAGTCGAATCTGACTTGGAAATCATCCCCGAAACGGGTGAATCCGTTGCCCGATGAGACATCCGGAATGTCTGGAGGCTCGGGCAAACCAATCCTTGATCGCACTTGGCCAACGTAACGCACCGGCGTCTGACATCCGACGGCAGGTTCGCAATCGCGATAGGTGGAACAATCGAGGTTGTTGATCCAGTTCGTCCACCAGTTCGAAAGGTCCGACCGGAATCGCACTGTCGTCTGGAAAATTCCCTTCATGTCAGACAACCAGAAATCGCCACGAACAAGTCGTTTTCGTTCGTCGGGTGTCTGGAACGCCATCGAGCGAGTCTCGATCGCCCACCGGATCCGGACGTCATCCGTGTCCCGGTCGAACTGTGCATCCTTGGTCAATTCCCAGAACTCGATTTCGTTGTCGTCGCCGAGTGCGAAGATGAAGCATCGAACCACGTTGCGGACTGTGGCCGTGATGATCCTCAGAATCCGGAGCCCAGTCCAAATGCCTTCCCAAGCCGGAGCCACCACCTTCTTTCGGAGACCGGAGATTCCTTTGAAATCCAGAGCCACCAAGGCCCGATGGTAAACACCGTTGGCAGTTTTCTGCGGCTGAGTCGTCATCAGAAACCGTTCATCGAAGGAAACCGCGGACGCGAAGTTGAGAAGGGAATCGGTGTCGTAACTGAAGGCCCGGGTCATCTCGAGGGACAACGGTGTGTTGGTCCACTCGTCCGAGAAGTCGCGGCGCGCAAACTTGATGGTCCGAACACCGTCCACCGAGCGGAAGAACGCATCTCCGTTGACGATCGCAATGGAGTGATGGTTCACCATCCCGAAGTTCTTCAGCGCGTACCGCTGAATCGGATACTGGAGGTTCTTCCAAGTCGTCCTGTCCAACGGCGCGTTGAACGCGAAAACATTCGTCACCGTCCCAACAAGCAAATCGCCCTCGCCAAGCGCGGTGTCCAAGTTCGCCGTGAATGCCAGCCCGGTGATGGGACCGGACTCGACGAAGAATGATCCCCCCTCTGCGATGAAGTCGTTTTCCGTGAACTTGATGACCGAATCCGTTTCCACCCCGACAAGATCGCCGCCTTCGTACTCGGACCCATGTGCAACCCAGAGACGCCCGCGGCCGTACGCCATCGGTCCACCCACTGGAACCTCGTCCTCCACGTTCGATCGCCTCGATGTGGAACCGTTGTGAAGGAACGGGGCACGAATCGAATTCTGGACGACGAGCCAGTTTTCAGCCTGCTGAATCCATGCCTCCGGGGCGTCGACGTCGTTGATGTCACCAGGAATCGAAATGTCGGTGACTCCGAAAGCGTTCAGGATGTTGATCGTGAACACTCGCCCCCCGATGGATGCGACGACGTACGTCGTACCGTCAGAATCCTTGTAGGTACCCGCACCTTGGAAGAGCTGGGTCCGGAAGTTCGAGGAATCGAAGTCGTTTGCGAAGGTGAGTGACCTCCGGATGAATCCAGGACGGGGCCGAACGTACCCACCACGGAAGGTTGAATTTACCGCCCACGCAACTTCCGACGCTGAAAGCAGCGACGCAGGGTTGCCACTGTCGACGCCACCTTCGAAAGACAGGTAGCCATCTTTTCGTGTTTGAGGTTCATTCGTGGCCATCGTTTGTCCGCATGAATGCCCAAAATCCTCCCGACAGCAAGTACCTAACGGCCCTCAAATGGCAGCACAAGGACCCGTTCCAAATCGAGTCCCACATGATCCGTAACGGCGGATATGTCACCGTCGGGGGTAAGCGGTATGGAAACGGATTGGCATACCACTACCGAATGGCCATCACTGCGCTTTGGCCTGACTTCTATTGGCACCATTGGTCCATCGCTTTGATCAACAGTTACGCCGAGGAAGTGGCAACCGGAGTCATGGGGCCCGCATCATCCGGAAAGACCTACTGTTCCGCGGCGTTCGCGCTCTGCACCTACTGGGTTTGGCGCACCGGGACGTCTATCATCATGTCCACCACCACCCGCGAAGGTCTGCAACTGCGTGTGTGGGGTGCCACGAAGAAGCTTTTCAACAAGGCGAAGAAGAGGCGTCCGTACCTCTGGGGGAGAATTATCGAAAGCCGATACATGCTGTGTGCTCCGGATCCCGACGAGGACATCGAGGACGCAGCGGCTGACTTCCGCGACGGGATCATCGGTGTCGCGTGCAAGGTGGGTGGCGAGTTTGTTGGAATCTCAAACTACGTCGGTTTGAAGAACTCACGGGTCATCCTGATTGCTGACGAAGCGTCGCTCATGGAACGCGGATTCTTCGACTCGATTTCCAACCTGAAGAAGAACCCATCTTTCAAGTGCATCATCATGGGCAATCCGAAGGACCGCGGAGACTGCCTCGGACTCGCCTGCGAACCTTTGCCGGAAAACGGAGGATGGGACGGTCTCAACCAAGAGGAGAAGACCATGTGCTGGCGCACCCGCATGGGTGGCATTGCATGGCAGTTGTGCGGGACCGATTCACCGAATTCCCACCTGCAACCGGGCCAAGCCCTCTACGAAGGCATCATCACCCCGAAGCAGATTCAGGAAGACCTCGAATACTACGGCCGCGACTCGCTGCAGTTCACGATGATGAATCTCGGCATCATGCCGAAGGACGGCGGGGTGCGGAGGGTCATCACCGCCCAATTCTGCCGGGCAAACTCGGCGTACGAGGATCCCGTGTGGGAAGGTTCGACTCCACTGAAGGACATCATCGCATTGGATGCTGCGTACTCCGGCGTCGGTGGTGACCGTTGCGCTTTCTACCACGTCAAGATGGGGATTCTTGTCACTGGCGAACAGGCCCTCGCGCAGTATCACAAGGACATCGTTCCGGTGAAGCAGGGGAAGAACGAGGAATCTCCCGAGAACCAAATCGCGCGATGGGTCATGGCCTACGCGATTTTGAACGGCATCCCACCTGAACAGTTCGGGTTCGATTCCACCGGCCGCGGCAGTTTGGCGAGCGCGTTCGCGCGGATATGGTCCCCCCAGGTCCACGCCATCGAGTTCGGCGGGTTGCCTTCCGGCGAAAGGCGGGTGCGCGCTGATTCTTCCCAAATGGAAAGCGAGGCGTACGGCAAGAAAGTGACCGCTCTGTGGTGGGCGTCACGGCTGACGATTGAGTCGAAGCAGTTCCGAGGCATCACCGAAGACGTTGTCACTGACGGGTCGGTCCGGGAATGGGTCATCACGAAGTCGGGAAAAGTGGACGTCGAACCCAAGGAAAAGACCAAGGAACGCATGGGTCGAAGCCCCGATTTGTGGGACTCACTGGCCACCGCCATCGAGGTTGCCAGGCTGAACGGATTCACGATCGCGGCCGGGAAGGCGGTCGGCGTGGTGACCAAGAAGACGCGCAACTGGCTTGACGACGCACGAAAAAAGCGGGAGGAACTCCGGCGTAGCTACTCCCTCGAAACGTAAATTGCCTCAAAAAATGAAAAACCTCTGGATCCGAAAGCAACTTACACTTGTCCTGTGCATCCCGTTCATCGTCGCCGGATGCACTTCCAGTCCGAAAGAACTTACCCGGTCTCACGCTCGGCTGGAAAAGACCGCCAAGAGCGAGTTCATCGACCTCGATTCCCACAAGGACGTGAAGGTTGATGAGGTGGAGCGCGTATCACCGGACGGTAGCCGCGTAGTGATCAAGGGGTATCAGTCCAGCGCCAATGCCGGCGCCCTCGAAGCATCGACTCAGCAGTTCAATCAAATGTCGTCGATGTTCATGCTCATGCAGCAGAATTTCAACGCCATGGCTGACCGGCTGGCAGAGAAAGCAGCCGCTTACTTCTCCGGCGGCGCCGTCCGCCCCGCCCCGGTCATCCAGGTGGTCACCAACTACGTCACCGTCCCCAGCACCAACGCGGTTACCCGATGATCCGGCTTCGCGATCGAAACGTATTCCCGCCAGGAGGGTGGCAATTCTTCCAAGCAGAGACAGGATGGAAGATTGCCAAGCCGCTTGAGGTGAGTTTTTCGGCCGCGGTGAAGCTCATCATCGCGCATCGGAAAGCCAACCCTTCGCTTCCTCTGGCCACGGATTACGATTCGGTCGCGAACGAACTCGAACAACGAACTCTCGCCCGACTCGGAGCGGGATCCGCGTTCGCTGTCGACCTGAACCCCGTAATGGCCAGGACCCATGTCACTTCTAAGCGAGGCTGTCGATCGTGCGGTTAAACGTATGCGCCAGACAGCCGCCGGCGCCGCAGCATTGGCAGGCTGGATCGGTGAAGGCGCCCATCCGGTAGACCAAGCCACCGCAGAACGACGCGCCGAAATTTGCGCTCGATGCCCCCAGAACGTCAGGCGCAAGAAGGTCGAATCGAAGCTGGCCGAGGGGATACGCATCGGCGAGGAGGCTCGCAGCGGTCTGGAACTCCGAACCTCACGCGACCACGAACTGAAAGTCTGCGAGTCGTGCGGTTGCTACCTTCCGCTGAAGGTCTGGGTTCCAATTCAGAACCAGACTGAAGCCAATTTCCCGGATAACTGTTGGGTACCCACCGAGAGGGCGAAAAAGGCTTCACCGCCACCGCCTCCGATGCCAAATTTTCAGCCTTCATCGTCCCGGGTGTTCTCCATCTGTCGCACCGGAGCGTTCGGAGACGTGATTCTGGCATCCATCGTTGCCGACAAGCTGGCGGAGTTCGGAACGGTTCGATTTTCAACCTGCGACGCTACCCGGTCCGCTCTTTTGGGACATCGATCCATTTCAGCATTCCTGCCGGAAGGAGTGGAATGCACGGTCAACTTGGATAACTGCTACGAGCAGAATCCGAATCGGTGGACGAAAGACATCGCTGAAATGATGATCGACTCGGCCAACGTGCAACTGGCCAGATTCGGGGTTCGGCTGACCAAAGCGAATCGGGTTGCGAATCTCCGGTTGACGCCCGAGGAAATCGAACGGGCGGATGGGTACCTTTCCAGATTCACAGGCCCATTCACGATCATGGTTCCCAAGAGCGCATCTTGGAAGAACAGGTCGGTCCGGTACTGCGATCTTCAGGAAGCTGCCAAGAAGATACCCGGACCAGTGTTCTGGGGTTTTCCAGGCACAGCCCCGGAGGGAACGATCCAGTTGCCGATGAATTCCTTCCGGGACCTCATGGCATTCATTTCGAAGGCGGACTTGGTCATCACTCCAGACACCGGACCGCTTCATGTGGCGGCGGCATTCAACCGGCCCGTCGTTTACCTCACGACCTGCAATGATGCTCGGTTGCGTGTCTCCAACCTGACGGATTACATCACCGTTGAACCGTCATCTATCGACTGCGCCAAGTGCGGTCATACCATTTGCCCGAAGAATGCTGACGACCCTCCATGCACCGTTTTTGACCCGGATAAAATCGCGACGGCTGCCCGCAGGATGTTGAACGCCTACGCTTCTGAGTCGGTCTCCGCGGTGATACCGATCTACCGATCAATCGACCGGCTGAAGCGCGCCTTGGACTGTGTGGTGCCGCAGGTGGATGAGGTAGTCATCGCAGTCGATCAAGGCCCGATCGCCGCAGGTGGATTCAGTATCCCGTCCTACCCAATTCCAATCCGAGTCGTTCCAGCCCCTCACACTCGCTTGGGATACGGCAAGAACTGCAACCGCGTAGCGCGCAATTGCACTGGGTCCAAAATCCTTTTCCTCAATGATGACTGTTACCTGCACGCCGGGGCGGTAGCCGAAATGGCCAAGGTGATGCGTGGCTCCGGGAAGCGTGTTGGTGTTGTGGGTGCTCAACTTTGGTACGCCGACGGGACCATTCAGCACGGCGGCACAACGCGGAATCGTGGCGACATCGGGTTTGGACATATCGACCACCGAAAGCGAATTCCGTCCATCACCGAACCAACCGCAATGGAAGCTGTCACATTCGCGGCGGCTTTGGTTGACCGTCGGTTGTTCTTCGACGTCCGCGGATTCGATGAGGAGTATGATTGCTACTGGGAGGACGCCGATTTCTGCATGAAGGCCAGGAACGCTGGCTGGACGGTGTGGTACACACCGCACGCTTCTGGGATTCACGACGAATCGCAGAGCACGTCTGAAATGAAATCCCGAATGCTCCAAGAAGGAGCCAAAATCTTCACTCGCAAGTGGTCCAATTACTTCAACCAACACCCCGTATGAGCGAAAGCGCCAAGTATCGTCACCTCACTCAACCCTACTTGTCCGGAAACGGAGTCGACCTAGGAAGTGGAGGCACTCCTGTTGTTCCGTGGGCTATGTCCATGGACCTTCCGACCGGAGAATTCCTTCACTACCGATCGAACCAGCAACCTGAGCACTCGATTCACCTCGCCGGCGACGCGCGCAACCTGCACTGGTTCCGAGACGGTGTTTTGGATTTCGTGTACTCATCCCATCTCCTCGAGGACTTCTTCGAATGGGAACCGGTGCTTGCTGAATGGGCGCGCGTGATCAAACCGGGTGGCTACCTCGTCATCTTGGTTCCCGACAAGGAACTCTGGAACGAGGCGATTCGCAATGGACAGCCTCCGAACTGCGCCCACACGCACGAAAGCCGGCCCGGGGAGCTCTCCGAGTACATCACTCGCCTTGGAGGCTTCGAAATCATCCAGGACAAGCTCACCGAGCTTTTCCCTGGGGACTACACCGTTCTCTTCATCGCGCGAAAACTGTGATCTCTGGATACACAATGGCCCGCAACGTGGTGGCCAATGACTACTGTGTCGTTCCCTGCGTTCAATCAATGCTCGGGGTCTGCGACGAGGTGGTCATTGGGTACGCCACGTCCACGGATGAAACCGTCGAATTCCTACGTGCCTTTGCTGAGACCGACAGCCGGATTCGCGTTGAGCGGGTGGAGGCCGATTTCTCGATCTCGTCTGGTGGCGCTCTTTGGATGATCAACTGGATGGATGACGTCCGGAAAACCATCCGTGGGGAATTTCAAATTCAACTCGATTGCGACGAGGTCCTGGCAGATTGGAGCTACCCACGGATCCGACAGGCTGCCGAACACGGCGAATCGCTGGTGTGCGAACGCCTCAATTTCTGGGGCCGCTTGGACCGAATCACGCCGCACGGTCACTTTTGCGGGAACAGAGTCATCCGAGCCGCGCCTTCGGGTTTCAGTCTCGCCAGTGATTTCCCAATCGAGTTGCCGGTGTTGAGGCACGCCGTCCAGTCGGACGTCCAAGTGTTCCACTACTGCACGCTCCGGAAGCCCGAGGCATTCTTGAAGAAGTCCAGGGAGTTCCAGAAAGTGCTCATTGGAACGTACGACGAACGAATTGACGAAGCCTTCAAAAGCGATCGTCACTGGTCCGAACACTTTGTCTTTCCGGAGCCGTTCATCCGGTACGATGGAAAACACCCAACCGTGGCACATGCGTGGCTTCGAGAAAGAGGATATGACCCAGTCCCCTGACATCGGTTTCGTCTACGACCAACTGAGGAAGGTCGACCCGAACCAAATCAAGCGTTTCAGGCTCCTCGTTCCTCACGCTCCGGAAGGATTCCCTTGGTCGGAGCCATTCATGGACGGGGAAGGGAATCTCGTCCCCTACAGTTGTGGTCCCCATTCCATTGGCGGATTCGATGTGTGGCGACGATTGGAACAACCGCTCCACGTTCTAGAAATCGGATTCAATCGTGGGTTCTCCGCGGCGATCATGCTCGGGATTCACATCGAGAAAGTGACTTCCTGCGAAGCGCGCCGATCGGATCAGGTTTCCAACGATGCCAAGGCAGTCTCGGACGCTTACCCTGATCGGTTCCAGTTGATCAACGAGCCATCGGGAAGCTTTGTGATCCCAGCTTCCTGCGATGCTGCTTTCATCGACGGTCAACACGACTTCGATTCAATCGTCCGCGACATCCAGTTCTGCCGCCAGAGCGGGAAGATCCGAACTTTCCTCTTCGACGACATTTTCCCGATCCACGGAGACACCATGGAAGCGATCAAGGAATGCGGCCTGATCGTTCATTGCATCGTAGGGAATTTCTGCATTGCCCGGGACATTGACACCCGCACTTGGGTAAGCGTTTGATCCGACATGAGCTTCAAGTCTGCCGATCAGGTCTGGAACGTCGTGCAAGCCATCCGAGAAGGAGGAGCCGTGCGCGCGCGGAACAGGGCGAGGATCAACGCCGTGTTCAATGG
>CAZWFX010000028.1:0-2078 GCA_964633425.1 uncultured Candidatus Saccharibacteria bacterium | reverse complement strand
AGGGACCGCGGAATCGACGACATGCTGATTCCGACCAACACGCTTCAGACGTTGGAAAACCTCACGTACTTCGGCGTCCGAATGTACCTGAACGCCGCCGAGTTGATGAAGGTTCAAACCGAAACAGGTTCGGACCCAGGTTGGAACAAGGCCCTGATCGCACAGATTGTTCCGATGCTCTTGAAGCGGCAAACGTCCGCTCAAGGCTCCCAGTACAGCTACGACAACTACGACTTCGAGAAGTTGGTGGAGGACTACAAGCAATCCGCCCTGTACTACGGAAGCGACGCCGTACCGACCGTCAGGTGCATCGACTTCTACTTCCTCGAGGACGACCAGTGGCGCAGAAAGATTCTCGTCGACCGCGAAGACTCTGGGTTTGCCCTGATCGCCGGCGACAAAGACCAGATCAATCAATTTCTGTACGACGGAAAATCACGGTCGTACGGCGAGGACATCCAAAATGTCATGCACGTCCTCTTCGCGGACGGTGCGATTGTTCCTCCGGCGAAGTGGTGGTCAGTCCGATCGCTCGGGTATCTCCTCTACGGAGTGTCGCACCTGATGAACCGGCTCCGGTGCAAATACTCTGACGGGGTGTTCGAAAGCCTCCTTTGGTACTTTCGCAACGTCACTTCCGGCGATCAGGAGAAGATCGACGCAGTGAATCTGCATCACCTTGGAATCATCCCCCAAGGCCTCGACTTCGTACCGGCCCAAGAACGTCACACCATCGACCCCAATTTGGTCGGCGGGATGATGCAGCAGCTTCGCCAGATCATGGCCGAAAGCTCCGCTACGTACGTCCAGGACGTGCAACAGCGCGGATCGACTCCACCATCGGCAACCCAGATCATCGCCGAGGTCAACCAGAGCAACGCCCTTATCGGCGCCATGTTGACGGACGCCTACGAGCAGATGAATCGGCAGTACCGTGAAATTGCCCGACGGTTCGCCACGATCGACAACGAGGATTGCAAGAGATTCCGTCAGGAGTGCATCGCCGAAGGTGTCCCGCCAGACGTGTTCCAGAATTTCGACGCTTGGGAAACATCCCCGGACCGTCTCGTCGGCGACGGAAACCAAATGCTCGCCATCGCAACCGCCGATCGCTTGCTTGCGATCAGTCCGAAGCTGAATCCTACCGGCCAGAAGCTGGTGACTCGGATGTACGTCGAGTCGACCGTCCGAGACCCGTCCATTGCCGACGAACTGGCTCCGCTCGAGGAAGAGGATGGTCAGCCGTACCAGCAACTTGCCTCCTTGTCCTGGGGAACGCTGATGTCTGGACAGCGAATCGTGCTCCCTGAGTCGATCAACCTACTCGGGTACACGTTGAGCCTTCTTTCCATGCTCGACCGGGCCCTCCGGATTGACCAAGGCTCCGGTGTCGTTCCGTCCCGGGAGCGGGTCATGGGCTACGTCAACACGATGGGGTTCGTTGAATCCCTTGCGGTCGAACTTTCGAGGGACCCTCAACAGCAGGACACCGTTGCTGAAATGGAAGCCGCTCTCGAAAATGGTGCGGCACTGATCAAGCAGTGGATCGAAGCTCTCCAGGAGCAATCCGCGCAATCCGGACAGCCTGGGTTGTCCCAAGAGGAAGCCGCAAAGGCGCAAGCTGTCGTCACCCAAGCCCAGACGAAGGCATCCATCGACGCAGCCAAGGCCGAGCAGGACCGCCGGCACAAGGAACTGGCATTCCAGCAGGAGCAGCAGCGCAAGTCTGCAATGCTCGCCTCGGAACTCGCCGCTGCCGATCTTCGAACCAAGTCCGAAATCGCCAACAAATCGCTGACCTCCGAAAATGAACCGTCTGACTCCCAAGGATGAATTCCTTGCCACCGAAGCGGCCAAGGATCTTCCAAAGCTACTCGACAACCCCGTGCTGCGAGTTGCCCTCATGGCAGCATTCGCGGAATTCTCATGGAACCTTCCTCGGGATTCGAACCCGACGAACGGGCTTCACGCCA
This sequence comes from uncultured Candidatus Saccharibacteria bacterium, assembly GCA_964633425.1. GTDB lineage: Bacteria > Patescibacteriota > Minisyncoccia > Phycocordibacterales > UBA2100 > UBA10103. Next base: position 105 of record CAZWFX010000028.1, on the reverse strand, counting down.
ATTCCATGCGCGTTGGCGCCACTCAATTTTTGGAGACGTTGGCCAATCTGGCCAAAAGGGCTCCAGAGCCATCACCCTTGACCGGTCTCGAAACTGAACACCCCG
>CAZWFX010000027.1:0-28404 GCA_964633425.1 uncultured Candidatus Saccharibacteria bacterium | reverse complement strand
TCAGGTAGCGGTTCGATTCCGTTCGGGGGCACCAGTAAAATCAAACAGTTAGGCCATTCTTCGGAGTGGCCTTTTTGTTGTCGCAGGTTTTTTTGTGCTGCATGATGATAACCGGCACCGCGAGCATCGAAAATGCAATTTATACGAGCTTGCAATTAGGCGGCTTGGGGCGTTCTGGACTGTCTGATTGTTGAGGAAGATATGATTCAGGGCATGGAAGATTGGACTGTGCAGCTTTCGGCAGTTATCTATCGCTGGGCGGGATATGTCTCGCTGAATCTGCTCGATGATCCCGCCCTGCTGGCCCTGGCTTTTTGCTGATATTGCAAGGTGCTTCGGCTGTCTTACTGTTTTTCCTGGCTCAAAAATCCAAGGCGCTGAGAGAGTCCCTGGCTTGCTTTCAGCATGGCGCTGGCAACCGGGCTGTCCCATTCGACATTGAATTCTCCAACCGGGCCGAGCGAGGTGATTGCCGCAACCATTTGACCGGAGTGGTCATACACCGGGGCGCTGAAGCCATTGATCCCGGGGGTGAGGCTGCCGGTGGCGCGTGAAATGCCTTTTTCACGAATTTCGGTCAGATTCTTTTCAAGTTGGCGGCGCAGGGTGGTGATCGCCACTTTGCTTGCTCCTGAGGCCTCATCGAGTTCTTTGTCGAGGAATTTTTTGAGGTAAGGGGAGCGGTGGAAAGCGGCAAAAGCACGCCCGGTGGCCGAGTTGTAGAGCGGCAGCACGGTGCCGGCACGCAGGGTGACGGTCACTGGTCCGCCGGCATCGGCGATGCGCACGATGGTTGCGCCATGTGTTCCCCATACGGCAAGTGCGACAGTTTCCTGGACGGTTTCGCACAGTTCTTCCAGGAACGGAACGGCGAGGCGCACCGGGTCCAGTCGTCCGAGGCCCGAGAGGCCGAGTTCCAGCGCGTAGGCGCCCAGATCGTAACGTCCGCTACCGCTATCCTGTTCGACCAGTCCGATGCGCATGAAACTGACCATGTAGCGATGGGCTTTGGCTGCAGGCATGCCGGCCCCTTTGGCGATGTCGCGCAACATCATCGGGCGATTGTTTGCCGCGATCACGTGCAGCAGGCGAAAACCAACCTCGATTGACTGAATTCCCTGCCGGTCGCTGGCGACTTTGGTGACCATGATTAAGCCTTGATCCTGAAAACCTCTATTCTATGCATGTAGGCCCGGCTTGCGGTGACGAATATAATATTGGGGAAAATAGTCCGGGAGGCTTCGATGCGAGCAGTGTTGGTGGCAAACCCCAAGGGGGGGGCGGGTAAAACGACGTTGGCGACAAATTTGTCGGGCGCGTTTGCCAACCAGAATAAAACCGTAACGCTGTGCGATCTGGATCGCCAGCAGTCGTCATTGCGCTGGATGGCGTTTCGCGACCCGGCCTTGCCGCAGGTGACCGGTTATTTCGGTGGCGGGCAGATCGTGCTCAATCTGCCGAAGGAGTCGGATTGGGTGGTACTTGATGCGCCGGCCGGATTGCAGGGATACAAGCTGTCAGATTATCTGCGTGTGGTGGATAAGGTCATCGTTCCGCTGGTTCCTTCTGTATTCGACATGGCGGCGACAGAAGATTTCCTGAATTCGATTCGCAACGAGATGCGTGGCCGCCGTCAGAGCATCGGGATTGTTGCCATGCGGGTTGATCCGCGGACCAAGGCAGCCGGGATGCTTGAGGAGTACATGAAGCACTTTGATATTCCCATTCTCGGTTACCTCCGCAATACGCAGAACTATGTCAATGTTGCTTCGCAAGGCATGACTGTTTTTGATCCGCCGCGTGCCAAACACAAGCGAGATGTGGCACAGTGGGAACCTCTGCTGGAGTGGCTGCAAGCCTGACCGCAGATTGAAAACGGGCGAATCGACATTTTTTCGATAAGTCCCTAAAGTTTTAAAAAGAACAGCCGTTGACCCATCCAGGGTGCGGCTGTTTTTTATTTTTGGGCAGTCGCCGTGTAGTTCCCACCGTTTTCAGCAGAATATTCCCAAGGGGAAGCATCATGGCCTCAATCGTCATCGGCATGACCACCGCGCAAATTGCTGCGCTGACCACTACGCAAATTGTGTCTTTGGGATCTGCGGATTACATCGCACTTTCCACTGCGCAACTTGCGGCGCTGACGACTGAGCAAATCCAGGCGATTGAAACCCGTGACCTGGCCGCCTTGACGACGGATCAGGTTTCGCTGGGGCTGACGACCGAGCAAATCGCTGCGCTGACAACGACGCAAGCCCAGAACCTGGCAACCCGCCAGTTGGCCGCCTTGACCACGACGCAGCTTGCCGCACTGGAAACTGCCGATTTTGCCGTTCTGAAAACGTCGCAACTGGCCGCGCTGACGACCAACCAGATAGCCAAGGGCCTGACCACCGAGCAGATGGTCGCGCTGACCACGGAACAAACAGCGGGCTTGGGCAATGCCCAGTTGGCGGCGTTATCGACCGATAACCTGGCTGCCATGCAGACAGAAGATGTGGCGGCATTGAAAACGACACAAATTTCTGCGTTGACCACGACACAGATAAAAACTGGCCTGACGACGGATCAACTGGTCGCAATGGGGACGGCTCAGGTTGCTGCGTTGACGACCGCTCAGGTGGCACAAGGCTTGACGACGGACCAGATTGCTGCGCTGACGACGAATCAGGCAGCAAGCCTGACGACTAACCAGGTAATCGCCCTGACGACGACTCAGGTTGCCGCCATCGAATCGGCTGACATCGCCGCGTTGAAGACAGCCCAGATTGCCGCCCTGACGACAGATCAGGTGGCCAAGGGTCTGACGACCGAGCAAATTGCTGCGTTGACCACCGATCAGGCTTCCAGCCTCAAGACGGCCCAGATTGCTGCGCTGACGACCGAGAGTGTGGCTGCATTGCAGACCGAGGATGTGGCTGCGCTGAAAACGGCCCAGGTGGCCGCGTTGACCACGACACAGATCAAGACTGGCCTGACAACGGACCAACTGATTGCGATGGGGACGGCTCAGGTTGCTGCGTTGACCACTGCTCAGGTGGCACAAGGCCTGACGACGGATCAGATCGCCGCATTGACGACAAACCAGGCGTCGAGTCTGACGACGAATCAGGTTGCTGCACTGACGACGACTCAGGTTGCCGCCATTGAGTCAGCTGACATTGCCGCATTGAAGACGGCCCAGATTGCCGCCCTGACGACAGATCAGGTGGCCAAGGGCCTGACGACCGAGCAGGTCGTTGCATTGACGACCGATCAGGCATCGAGTCTGAAAACGGCCCAGATTGCCGCCTTGACTACCGATAACGTGGCTGCACTGCAGACCGAAGACATTGCAGCGCTGAAAACGGCCCAGATTGCCGCGTTGACCACGACACAAGTCAAATCCGGGTTGACGACCGATCAGGTCGTTGCATTGGGTACTGCTCAGGTTGCCGCACTGACCACGGCCCAGGTGGCGCAAGGTCTGACGACAGACCAGATTGCTGCACTGACGACCAATCAGGCTTCCAGCCTGACGACCAATCAGGTCGTTGCATTGACGACGACGCAGGTTGCGGCGATTCAGACGGAAGATCTGACTGCAATGAAAACTGCCCAGGTCGCTGCGCTGACGACGGCGCAAGTGGCGCAGGGTCTGACCACCGAGCAGGTTGTCGCCTTGACTACCGACCAAGCGTCGAATCTTAAAACAACCCAGATTGCCGCCCTGACGACAGACAATCTTGCCGCGCTGCAAACCGAAGATGTTGCTGCGTTGAAAACGACGCAGGTTGCTGCGTTGACCACGACGCAGGTCAAGAGCGGCCTGACCACCGACCAGCTGGTGGCGATGGGCACGGCACAGGTGGCCGCATTCACGACCACCCAGGTTTCTCTCGGGCTGACCACTGATCAGGTGGCGGCGTTGACGACGAATCAGGCGTCGAATCTGACGACGAACCAGATTGCCGCACTGACCACGACGCAAGTTGCCGCGATCGAAACCCAGGATTTCACCGCCCTGAAGACGGCACAAGTTGCCGCCTTGACGACCAGCCAGGTGGCTCAGGGTTTGACGACCGAGCAGGTTGTTGCGCTAACCACGGATCAGGCTTCCAATCTCAAGACGACGCAGGTTGCCGCCTTGTCGACCAGTAATGTGGCCGCGCTGCAGACTGAAGACCTGGCTGCCCTGAAGACCACGCAGGTCGCCGCGCTGACGACGGCCCAGTTGCAATCCGGCCTGACGACCGATCAGTTGGTGGCCATGGGCACGGCCCAGGTGGCTGCGCTGACCACCAATCAGGTCTCGCTGGGTCTGACGACCGATCATGTCGCAGCACTGACGACCGAGCAGGCAGCCAATCTGACGACTCGTCAGGTTGCCGCCCTGACGACCTCCCAGGTTGCCGCAGTGCAAACCCAGGACCTGGTGGCGCTGAACACGACGCAGGTTGCCTCGCTGACAACCGCTCAGGTTGCCCAAGGGCTAACAACCGAGCAGGTCGTGGCACTGACGACCGACCAGATTACCAATCTCAAGACGGCGCAGATTGCCGCACTGACGACAACGCAGGTTGCTGCAATCGAAACCGGCGATGTGGCTGTACTCAAGACGACGCAAGTTCAGGCGCTGACCACCGGCCAGGTATCTCAAGGTCTGACGACCGATCAACTGGTTGCCTTGACGACGACTCAGGCCGCCAATCTGGCGACGACTCAGGGTGTTGTCCTGACGACTACCCAATTGAACTCCCTGGAAACCGAAGATGTGGCCGCCTTGCGCACCGCGCAGATTGCTGCCATGACGACAAGCCAGATTGCTCAGGGTTTGAATACCGCCCAGATTGCCGGTCTGACGACTGCCCAGATTCAGGCGCTGACGACTGCCCAGGCTGTCGTGCTGACCACGGAGCAACTGGCTGCGATGGAAACGGCCGACGTCGCTTCCCTCAAGACAGCTGTTCTGTCTGCGTTGCTGACCAGCCAGATTGCCCAAGGCCTGACCTCGGCGCAGGTCGCAGCCTTGACCACCGCCCAGGTTGCCTCGCTGACCACCGATCAGGTGGCCAAGGGGCTGACGACGGACCAGATCGTCGCGCTTGGCACGGAGCAGTTCGCCGCGATGCGGACACAGCAATTGGTTGCGCTGACCACTACTCAAGTGGCCAGTATTGAAACGGCCGATCTTGCCGCGCTCAAGACGGCCCAGATCGCCGCTTTGGAAACCAACCAGATTGCCAAGGGCCTCTCGACCGACCAGTTTGTCGCACTGACCACCAGTCAGGTTGCCGCATTTACCACCGCACAGTTAAGCGCTGGCTGGACGACTGATCAGGTCGTTGCCTTGACGACCGATCAGGCTGCCAATCTGGCTACGCGTCAGGTTGCTGCACTGACAACAGCTCAGGTCGCCGCCATTCAGACCGAAGATCTGGCGGCGATGAGCACAGCCCAGGTCGCTGCGTTCACGACGACTCAAGTTGCCCAGGGATTGAATACCGAACAGGTCGTTGCTCTGACCACGGCTCAGGCCGCAGGCCTGACTGCTGCCCAGGTCGCGGCATTGACGACGGCCCAAGTGGCTGTGATCCAGACGAGCGATCTGCAGGCTTTGCGTACCGCGCAAGTGGTTGCCCTGAGAACGGCCCAGATTGTCGCCCTGACGACCGAACAGGCTGAAGCCCTGACGACGGCTCAGGTGAGTAGCTTGACGTCGGCTCAAGTCATGGCCTTGCAAACCGAGGATGTGGCTGCGCTGCAGACGGAAGATGTGGCTGCGCTGAAGACCGCTCAGGTTGCAGTCCTGACCACGGCGCAGGTCGGGGCATTGACCTCGGCACAGGTTCAGTCCCTGCTGACCAGCCAGGTTGCTGCACTGACTACGGCACAGGTTGCCCAGGGTTTGAGCACGGACCAAGTCGCCGCGCTGACGACAACGCAGGCCCGTTTTGGCCTGACCACTGCCCAAGTTGCTGCCTTGACGACAACTCAGGTCGCCGCCATGGAAACCGAAGATGTGGCCAGTTTGGCGACTGGCCGGGTGGCTGCATTTACGACGACCCAGATTGCCAGTGGCCTGACGACCGATCAAATCGCAGCCTTGGGTACGGCTCAGGTCGCCTCGCTGACGACCAACCAGATTTCCAAGGGCTTGACCACCGACCAGGTCGTGGCTTTCAGCACGACCCAGATCACCGCTTTCTTGACGCAGCAACTGGCTGCCTTGACGACCAGTGGCGTGCAGGCGATCCAGACTGAAGATCTGGCGGCTCTCAAGACTGAACAGTTGATCGGTCTGACTACGGCTCAGGTGTCGCTGGGGCTGACAACCGAACAGATCGCTGCACTGACGACCAATCAGGCATCCAGCCTGACCTCGGCCCAAATCGGCGCCCTGACGACGGCACAGGTTGCGGCTATCGAAACGACCGATCTGCAGGCGCTTAAGACGGCTCAGATTGCAGCTTTCAAGACGACCCAGATCGCAGCTTTCACGACTGATCAGATTGTTGCGCTGACCACTGCGCAGATTGTCAGCCTAGCCGGCATCCCGATTGCCGCGCTGACGACAGCCCAGATTGCAGCACTGGAAACGGCTGATCTGGTGGTCTTCAAAACTTCGCAGATTCCGGCCTTCACGACCCAGCAAATTGCTCAGGGTCTGACGACGGATCAACTGGCCGCGCTGACCACGGCCCAGATCGCTGCCTTCACCACCGATCAGGTTTCCAAGGGCTTCACGACTGACCAGATGGCGGCTCTGACGACGTCGCAGGCATCCAGCCTGACGTCGGCACAACTGGCATCGCTGACGACAGCGCAGATTGCCGCGATTGAAACGGCTGATCTAGCTGCTTTGACCACGACGCAGGTCACAGCCTTCCGGACGGCGCAACTGGCTGCCGGCTTGACGACCGAGCAGGTCGTGGCGCTGACCACCGCTCAGACGGCCGCCTTGACGACGACCCAGATCTCCGCACTGACGACAACGCAGGTCGCTGCGATTGAAACCAATGATTTCGCAGTCTTGACGACATCCCAGATCGGATCGCTGACCACTTCGCAGTTGTCGAAGGGGATGACCACCGAACAATTGGTGGCGATGAAAACAACTCAACTGGTTGCACTGAGAACCGCCCAGATTGCTGCTGGCCTGACGACCGATCAGGTTGCCGCCCTGACTACGACGCAGGCTGCGAACCTGCTTACGGCTCAAATTGGTGCGCTGACGACGAGCAATGTTCAGGCGTTGGAAACAGCCGATCTGGCAGCGTTGACCACGACACAGCTAGGTGGCCTGACGACTTCGCAGGCAGCCAGCCTGACGACCGAACAGGTTGTTGCGCTGACGACCGATCAGGCCGCAGCCTTGAGGACGGCACAGATTGCTGCGCTGACGACCACCCAGGTTGCAGCAATCGAAACAGCCGATATTGCTTCCCTGACGACGGCCCAGATTGGTGCGCTGACGACGGATCAAGTTGCCAAGGGTTTGACCACCGACCAGATCGTTGCTCTCAAGACCAGCCAGTTGATCGCGCTGAAGACGGCGCAGATTGCCTCCGGCCTGACGACCGATCAGGTTGCCGCCTTGACCACGACGCAGGCCGCAAGCCTGCTTACGGCTCAAATTGCTGCCTTGACGACAAGCAATCTTCAGGCACTGGAAACGGCGGATATGGCCGCAATGACCACGGCCCAGCTGACCGGTCTGACGACAGCCCAGGCGGCCAGCCTGACGACGGAACAAGTCGCTGCGCTGACGACGGAACAAGCCGCTTCGCTGAAGACGGCCCAGTTGTCTGCACTGACCACAACCCAAGTCGCCGCCATCGAAACGGCTGATCTGGCCGCACTGACGACGGCCCAGGTTGGCTCGCTGACGACGGATCAGGTTGCCAAGGGCCTGACGACAGAACAGGTCGCTGCGCTGACGACGGCTCAGGCGGGGGCGCTGAAGACGGCGCAGATTGCCGCGCTGACGACGACGCAGGTCGCTGCCATCGAGACAGCGGATATCGCAGCCTTGATCACGGCACAAATTGCTGCGCTGACGACCAATCAGGTGGCCAAGGGGCTGACGACCGAACAGATCGTGGCGCTGACGACGACATTGGTCGGCGCTTTCACGACCGAACAGATGGTGGTCTTGACGACCGATCAGGTAGCAGCCTTCCAGACGGCAGATGTCGCCGCCTTGAAGACGACTCAGGTTGCTGCCTTGACGACCAATCAGGTTGCACTGGGACTGACCTCTGCTCAGGTTGCTGCCTTGACAACCCTTCAGGTTGGCAGTCTGACGACCTCGCAGGCAGCCAGCCTGACGACCGAGCAGGTCGTTGCGCTGACGACCGAACAGGCGGCCGCACTGAAAACGGCCCAAATTGCTGCGCTGACCACAACGCAGGTTGCGGCGATTGAAACGGCCGATATTGCAGCGCTGACGACGGCTCAGATCGGTGCTTTGACCACTTCGCAGATTTCGAAGGGGGTCACAACGGAACAGATCGTTGCCCTGAAGACCAGCCAGATCGTTGCCCTGAAGACCGATCAAGTCGCCGCAGGTTTGACCACCGATCAGGTGGCTGCCTTGACCACGGCGCAGGCTTCCATCCTTCTGACCGCCCAGATTGCCGCATTGTCCACGGCCAATATCCAGGCATTGGAAACGGCTGATCTGGTCGCGTTGACCACGACACAGCTGGGTGGTCTGACGACTTCGCAGGCGGCCAGCCTGACGACCGAACAGGTCGTTGCGCTGACGACCGATCAGGCGGCAGCCTTGAAGACGGCACAGATCGCTGCGCTGACGACCACCCAGGTTGCGGCCATCGAAACGGCTGATATTGCTTCCCTGACGACGGCCCAGATTGGTGCGCTGACGACGGATCAAGTTGCCAAGGGTTTGACCACCGACCAGATCGTTGCTCTCAAGACCAGCCAGTTGATCGCGCTGAAGACGGCGCAGATTGCCTCCGGCCTGACGACCGATCAGGTTGCCGCCTTGACCACGACGCAGGCCGCAAGCCTGCTTACGGCTCAAATTGCTGCCTTGACGACAAGCAATCTTCAGGCACTGGAAACGGCGGATATGGCCGCAATGACCACGGCCCAGCTGACCGGTCTGACGACAGCCCAGGCGGCCAGCCTGACGACGGAACAAGTCGCTGCGCTGACGACGGAACAAGCCGCTTCGCTGAAGACGGCCCAGTTGTCTGCACTGACCACAACCCAAGTCGCTGCCATCGAAACGGCTGATCTGGCCGCACTGACGACAGCCCAGATTGGCTCGCTGACGACGGATCAGGTGGCCAAGGGGCTGACCACGGAGCAGGTTGCTGCGCTGACGACCGCTCAGGCGGGTGCCTTGAAGACGGCGCAGATTGCCGCGCTGACGACGACGCAGGTCGCTGCCATTGAAACGGCGGATATCGCAGCCTTGATCACGGCACAAATCGCTGCGCTGACGACCAATCAGGTGGCCAAGGGTCTGACGACCGAACAGATCGTGGCGCTGACGACGACATTGGTCGGCGCTTTCACGACCGAACAGATGGTGGTCTTGACGACCGATCAGGTAGCAGCCTTCCAGACGGCAGATGTCGCCGCCTTGAAGACGGCCCAGGTTGCCGCACTGACGACAACGCAGGTGTCGACCGGTTTGACGACCGATCAGATCGTTGCTCTGACGACCTCGCAGCTCGTTTCGCTGACCACGTCCCAAGCGGCCAGCCTGAATACGGATCAGATCGTGGCGCTGACGACGTCACAGGCTGCAGCGCTCAAGACCGCCCAGGTTGCAGCGCTCACCACGGCACAAGTTGCTGCGCTTCAGACTGCCGATGTGGCTGCGCTGATCACGGCGCAGGTCGCCGCGCTGACCACTGCCCAGGTTGCTGCCGGATTGACGACGGATCAGGTCGTGGCGCTCGGTTCAACCCAGGTGCTGGCGCTGACTACTGCACAATTGGTGGCGCTGACGACCGACAATCTGCTGGCGCTTGAAACAGCCGATCTGGCCGTATTGAAGACGACGCAACTGGCTGCGCTGACGACGACGCAGGTTGCCCAGGGCTTGACCACCAATCAGGTTGTCGCCTTGACGACGGACCAGATGCGCAATCTGACCACCTCGCAAGTGGCCGCCTTTACGACGGACCAGATTGCGGCGATCGAAACGGCTGATTTTGCCGCCTTCAAGACGACGCAAATTGCCGCGCTGACGACCACGCAGATTTCAGCTGGCTTGACGACGTCCCAGCTGGATGCGTTGAGCACGACCCAGGTTGAGAGCTTTACCTCAACGCAGGTTGCGTCCTTCACGACCGATCAGATTCGTGCTCTCCAGCTTGGCACACCGCTGGTACTCGACCTTGACGGCGACGGCATCGAAACGCAGAGCATCCGCAACGGTGTCCAGTTCGACCTGTACGGCACGGGCGAAAAGGTCCAGACCGGCTGGGTGAGCGGAGGCGACGGCCTGCTGGTGCTGGATCGCAACGGCGACGGCAGCATCAACGGCGGTGGCGAACTGTTCGGCGAAGCAACGATCCTGTCGAACGGCGAGAAGGCGAAGACCGGCTACGAAGCACTGGCCGATCTGGACAGCAACGCCGACGGCGTGATCAGCCAGGGCGATGCCGCCTTCGATCAGCTGCAAGTCTGGGTCGATGGCAATTCGGACGGCATCAGCCAGGCTGGCGAACTGTTCAAGCTGAAGGATCTGGGCATTACCGAACTGAACCTGCAGGCCACCTCGTCGCCGACGCAGAACAACGGCAACATCGTTGGTCTGAACTCGGCCTACACGACCGCCGACGGACAGAGCCACGAGATGGCCGACGTCTGGTTCCTGACCGGCAAGGTGAACAATCTGGTCCAGGCGATGTCGACCTACGGTGAATCGGGCAGCACGAGCAATGCGCTGCCGGTCGATCCGGTCAGCCAGGCGACGGGCAGCAGTGCGACGAGCACGGTGGGTCAGCTGGTCGGCGTGCTGAATCAGTACGATCCGAACGGTCAGCCGCTGCTCGGCAATGCGCCGAGTGCAGCACCGAATCTGGTGCCGCAGCCGCTCGATCCGAACAATCCTGCGGTCAACGGCTTGTTGGCCAACGGAAAGTAAATTTCCGGCCTCCTCAACGGCACTCCTGAATCAGGGGTGCCGTTTTTATTTGTGGCCTGTTTTTTTGCACCAAACAGGCAGTGCCGGATCGGGGCAATTAAAAAGATTCTGCCTGAATGCTGCGCAGGGGCCGAGATTCAGGTATTTTTGTCAAATTATTCGCATGTCTGGAGATGCCGTTGGAAAACAATCTGCACATTGGCGGCCGTGAGCCGAAAGATGGCTGGAAAATCCTGAATATTCAGGCCGGGCCTGCGGTCGATTACATCGGTGATATTTGTGATCTTTCCCAATTTGCCGACAACAGTTTTGATCGCATCTACGCCAGCCATGTGCTTGAGCATGTCGCCCAGACCAAGGTGCTCGGTGCTTTGTCCGGAATCATCCGGGTGCTGAAACCTGGCGGAGAGTTCATGGTTTCGGTGCCGGACCTGGAAATTCTGTCTCACCTGATCATCAGTCCGACCGCTTCGGTAGACACTAAATTCCACGCCATGCGGATGATGTTTGGCGGTCAGGTCGATCCGCACGATTTTCACTACTTTGGCTGGACGCCGCAGTTTCTCCAGTCCTTCCTGACGCAGGTCGGATTCCGTGAAATCAAGCGGGTCGATTCTTTCGGATTGTTCTCGGATACCAGCGATTTCAAGCCGTACGGTTTTCCGATCAGTCTTAATGTCAGTGCCCGCAAATAAGTTGTGTCGGAGCGGCCGGGGAGGGCTGCCCGAATGATGTTTTCGATGAAGTTGTGATCTTTCGTACGGAATCGCTCAGGATGAATGCCAAGGTACCTCAAAAAACAACGCAGCCCGATACGGTAAACCCGATCGCCCAGGCTCTCGAATTGCAGCAGCAGGGGAAGCTGGCCGAGGCCGAGGCAGCCTTTCGAAGCATTCTGCAGAGCAACCCGAACGAAGCCGTGTCACTTTATTCGCTCGGGATCATCGTGCTCGGGCGCGGCGATCGCGAAGAGGCGCTAGCCCTTTTCCGGCGCGGTTGCGAGACATCCCCGGCTTTTGCCTATAACTGGTTTGGCTATGCCAACACGCTGCAAGCCCTGGGGCGTCGCGATGAGTCGCTGCTCGCTTACGACGAGGCGATCAAGGCCAAGCCGGACTATATCGAGGCGCTGGTCAATAGCGGCGTGCTGCTGCGCGACATGTATCGCCACCACGAAGCCTTGACCCGCTTCAACCAGGTGCTGGAAATCGATCCGAATTATCCGAATGCGCTCGGTAACTGCGCCATTCTGCTGACCGAATTCAAGGAAAGTGCCAAGGCGATTGCCTTGCTCGAACGCTTGCTCGCAACAACACCCGACTACGATTACGGCCTCGGCCTGCTGATGTACGAACGTCTGCATATCGGCGACTGGAGCAATTTCGAGACCGAGCGCGAGCGGATCATCGAAGGTGTGCGGGCCGGCAAGCGAGTCTGCAAGTCGCTGGCCTTCATGGCGCTTTCTGATACCGCAGCCGATCATTTCGAATGTGCCAAGATTTTCGCCAGCCAATATTGCCCGCCGGCCAAGGAGCCGCTCTGGAAGGGCGAGCAATATGGCCACAAAAAGCTGCGCATCGCCTATGTTTCCCCCGATTTGCGCGAGCACCCGGTCGGGCACCTGATGTGCGGCATCTTCGAACATCATGACAAGAGCCGCGTCGAGACCATCGCCATTTCGCTCGGCATCGACGACAAGAGCCGCTTGCGCCAGCGCATGCTCGACTCCTTCGATCATTTTGTCGATGTGCGCGGCTGGACCTCACAAAAGATCGCCGAAAAAATGCGCGAGATGGAAGTCGATATCGCGATCGATCTCGCCGGCTACACGGCGGATTCGCGGATCGACGTGTTTTCCTGGCGCCCGGCGCCGGTACATATCAATTTTCTCGGCTATCCGGGAACCTTGGCGGTCGATTACATGGATTACATCCTGGCCGACCGCCACATCATTCCGCCGGAACATCAGGCCTTCTTCAGCGAGAAGGTCATTTACATGCCGGATTCGTATTTGCCGACGGACCAGAACCTGGCCATCGCCGACGAGACGCCGACACGCGAAGCCTGCGGTCTACCGGCCAGCGGGGTCGTTTTCTGTTCCTTCAGTCACGATTACAAGATTGCGCCGCCGCTCTGGAAGGTCTGGATGTCGCTGCTCCAGAAGGTGCCGGACAGCGTGCTCTGGCTTGTCGCCCGCAATGAACTGACCCAGGCCAACCTGCGTCGTTCGGCCGAGGCCTATGGCGTTGCACCGGAGCGCATCATCTTTGCCGGGCGCGTGCCGCGCGTTGAAGACCATCTGGCGCGTTATCGCCTGGCTGATGTCTTCCTCGATACCTGGCCGTACAACGCCCATACCACGGCAGCTGACGCACTGACCGCCGGTCTGCCGGTGGTGACCTACATGGGCGGCGCCTTCCCGGCTCGTGTGGCCGGCAGTCTGCTGCACGCCATCGGCCTGCCCGAGCTGGTGACCCATTCCTGGGAAGACTACGAGGCGCTGGCGCTCAAGCTGGTGACGGATCGCGATCTGCTGGCCGATGTGAAGCGCCGTCTGGCCGAGAACAAGAAAACCCATGCGCTGTTCGATACCGCATTGTTCTGCCGCAATCTGGAAGAGGTGCTTTTCTCTGTCGCCAAAACGCCGGTCGACGAGGCGCCCGCCATCGAAGTGCCGGATCCTGCCGTCGCCGAACCGGCCGTACCGGTCGGGCTGGCGGCGCTGGAAGGTGAACTGGAGAGTGCCGCCCAGTTGATCGCCCAAGGCAATTATCCGCAGGCGGAATTGCATGTTCGCTTGTACCTGCGGGCTGGTGGCCAGAATCCGCGTGCCGCGCGCCTGCTCGATCAAGTGGCACATGGTTATGGCTTGCCGCAGGGCTTTGAATTGACCGAAAAGACCTTGCCGGTCGCTGCCGGTGAAAAATATCTGTTTATCCGTGCCTGGGGCTACGGTTTCTGGAGCGATGTGCATCATGTGCTCGGCCAGTTGCTTGTTGCCGAACTGACGCATCGCGTGCCGATCATCTGGTGGGGCGAAAACAGCTTGTTCCGCGATGCGGCCAATCCGAATGCCTTCGAGTTGTATTTCCAGCCGATTGCCCGGCGCAATCTGGCTGAGCGTCTGGGCAGCCTGTCGATTTACCCCGCCAAGTGGAACAAGGACAATCTCTACGGCCCCGCGGTCAACCCCTGGCAGGGGCCAGATTCCAGAATGGCCGCGCCGTTCCTGTTTGCCCGGCCGGAAGATGTGGTGGTCAGCGATTTTTACGCTACGGTGGCCTCGATCCAGCCATGGATCGCACCGAGCTCAGCCTATTTTGGATTGAGCGACGAGGAAATCTACGCCCGTCTGTGTGAGAAATATCTGCGGCCAGCGCCGACGATCAGCCAGAAGGCCGAGGCGTTTTATCAGGCCAATATGGCCGGTCGGCACTGGGTTTCGGTTCACGTGCGCGGCTCGGACAAGGTGCATGAGTCGCCTGAACTGCATCGAACCAATTTGCAGTACTTCGGCTTCGTTGACCGTATCGTTGAACTGAATCCGGAGATTGGCGTTTTCCTGTTGACCGACTCGATCGAGGTTCACGAGAGCTACAAGGCGCGCTACGGTGATCGTCTGGTGACCACGCCTGCCTTGCGGACCGACACCAACGTTGGTATTCACCTGCAGGGCCATGATGGCTACGCGGTCGGCGAAGAGGTGATGATCGATGTATTGCTGGCGATTCGCGGCAGCTATTTCATCGGTAATAAGGAATCCAATGTTTCCCTGGCCATTTCCAGCCTGAAACGCTGGCCGCCGAATTTTGCCTTCCTGCTCGGCGATAAGAGCGGGCGGTCGGAAAACTGGTTCCTTTATCGCGGGCATACCCGGACGCTGGAAGCCTGCCGCCTGTGTAATTCGCCGCTTGAACTGGCCTTCGAGCGCGAGGTGCTGGCCCGTTATCCGGTCAAGTACTACCGCTGTACCGGTTGCGGCGCCTTGCAGACCGAGCGGCCTTACTGGCTGGGCGAGGCGTATTCTGGGCTGGCTGAACGTTTTGATACGGGCAAGGCCTCGCGTACCACGGTCAACTTCCTCGTTTTGCCCAAATTGCTCGATATTCTCGGTATCCAGAAAAACGACCGGGCGCTCGACTTCGGTGCCGGCACCGGTTTGCTGACGCGCCTGATGCGCGATGTCGGCTACGACTTCTTCGCTTACGACAAATACGGCTCGGGCGAGTTTGCCGGTGCCTACCTGTGGCAGGAACTGGCGCATCGTTGCCGGCTGGTCACCATGTTTGAAGTGGCCGAGCATTTTGACGATCCGCTGGCCGAGTGGGGCCGGATCTTCGCGCTTGATCCGGAGGTCGTTATCGGCAGCACCGGCATTTACCAGGGGCAGGGTGCCGACTGGAATTATTTGTCGCCGGAATCCGGGCAGCATCTTTTCTTCTATTCGCTCGATGCGCTGTCGGTCTTGGCGGCCCGGTTTGGCCGCACGGCCTACCATGTCGGGATGTATTTCATCCTCGTCAAGAAGCCGCTTGAGCCGGCTGCCTTGGCGGAAATCCAGGTGTGGCGCGATGGCCTTTATCCGGCCGGAAAAAACACCTTCGATCAGTGGCTGGGCAATCCTTATGGCAACGCGGTGCGCGACAATGCCGAAATCCTGGCCCGGACGCGCCTGCGCAACGGCCAGCGGCGGATTGCCATCGACGGTGTCTTCTTCCGCTTCAATACCGGGATTTCACGGGTCTGGCGCAGTTTGCTGGCCGAGTGGTCGGCTACCGGTTTTGGCGAATTCCTGGTCGTGATCGACCGCGAGCGCACCGCGCCGCGTTTCCCCGGCATTCGCTATATCGATGCGCCACAGCACCAGTACGCCGATATTCCGGCCGATCAGCGCATGTTGCAGGCGATCTGCGATCAGGAAGGGATCAGCCTGTTCATTTCGACGTACTACACGACGCCGGTAACGACTCCGGCAGCGTTGATGGTGCTCGACATGATTCCGGAAGTCATGGGTTTCGATCTGCAAAATCCGCAATGGCTCGAAAAGCACCGGACGATTCGTTACGCCAGCAAATACCTGTCGATCTCGGAGAGCACGGCGCGCGATTTGCGGCGTTATTTCCCGGAAATTCCGGCCGAGGATGTAGTGACCAGCTACTGTGGATCGGACTTCCGCAAGCCGCCATTGGCCGATGTCGAGCGATTCAAGCAAAAATTCGGCATCGAGCGCCCCTATTTCCTGATTTCCGGCGTGCGCAGCGACTACAAGAATGCGGTGCTGTTCTTCAAGGCATTCGCTGAACTGGGCGACGCGCGCAAGGACTACGCCATCGTTTGCACCAACTCGAACTATGCGCTGGAACCGGAAACGGCCGGGTTGGTTGGCGATGCAGCGGTGCACATGGTGGTCTTGTCCGACGCCGAGTTGCAGTGTGCCTATCGCGGCGCGATTGCCCTGGTCTACCCGTCGCGTTACGAAGGTTTCGGCCTGCCTGTGCTGGAAGCCATGGCCTGTGCCTGCCCGGTGATTACCTGCCGGATCAGCTCGCTGCCGGAAGTCGGCGGCGAGGCGGTGCGTTATGTCGATCCTGACGACCCGTCGGAGATGTTGCAAGCCATTCAGGAGGTGCAGGTTCCGGCACGGCGTGAGGAATTGCTGGCGCTGGGCGAAGTCCAGGCCAAGCGTTTTTCGTGGGCAAAAATGGCGCGCGAAGTCGAGCAGGCTTTGGCAACCTGGGCTTGCGAGCTGCCCGGCACAGGAGAAAAGCGCTGATGAAAGCATTGATTTGTGGTGCCAATGGCCAGGATGGCAGCTATCTGGCCAAGCTGCTTCTGGCCAAGGGCTACGAAGTCTGGGGAACGTCGCGTGATGTCCAGACCTCTTCCTTGTCCAACCTGAAAGCCTTGGGGGTCGAGCCGCAGGTTCATCTCGTATCGATGGCCCCGAACGACTTTCGCAGTGTACTCAACGCTTTCGACCGGAGCGATCCGGACGAGGTCTACTATCTTTGTGCCCAGAGTTCGGTCGGCCTGTCCTTCGAGCAACCGGCGGAGACGCTGGACAGCATCGTCATGGGCGTCCTCAATTTGCTTGAGGTGATCCGGCTGCGCAAGAAAACAGTGCGCTTTTACCATGCCAGTTCCAGCGAATGTTTCGGCGATACGGGCGAGTTGCCAGCCGATGAGAGCTTCCCGTTCCGGCCGCGCAGCCCCTACGCCGTGGCCAAGGCGTCGGCGCACTGGTTGGTCAGCAATTACCGCGAATCCTACGGCTTGTTTGCCTGCAACGGCATCCTGTTCAACCATGAGTCGCCTTTGCGCCCCGAACGCTTTGTGACGCGCAAGATCATCCAGTTTGCCCGGCGCATCGGCGAAGGGAGCGGCGAGCGCCTCAAGCTTGGTCGCCTCGATATTTGTCGCGACTGGGGCTGGGCGCCGGAATATGTTGATGTGATGTGGCGCATGCTGCAGGTCGATCAGCCGGATGATTACGTCGTGGCAACGGGTGAGTCGCATACCCTGGAAGATTTTGTGGCTCAGGCCTTTGCGATTTACGGGCTGGATTGGCAGGCGCACGTCGATGTATCGCCCGAGCTGTTCCGGCCGACCGATTTGCAATGTAGTCTGGGTAATCCGGCGCGGGTTCGCGATCGGCTGGATTGGCAAGCACAATACCGGATGAGCGATGTGATCCGGATGATGAGTGTCGCCTGAGCACCCGTGCATTGGCTGAACAAGCCTGTCTCGACAAGGGATTGGCGTAGCCTCATGGTAGCATTCAGGTCCATGGGAGACAGATGGCAAAAATGACCGGGCAAAAGCGTCCCGAAGCCACTATCCGGAAGCCTTCGGGCTTGTCCGGGGCTTCTTGCCGCCTGCTGGTCGCCGGTCTTGCCGGATTGATCCTGAGTGGCTGCCTGGCCAAGCGCAGCAGTTATGACGTGCCGGTTGTGCCGGTCGCTCCGCAGTTCAAAAACACGCCGCCGGCCACCGACCCGAAAGCCGCCCCGGATTCGCTCTCTGAGAAGGATGCGCGTCCTTTGCCATCCAGCGGCGATGCCGCCGGCTTTGAGGATTGGTGGCGTTCGTTTGGCAGCCAGGAGCTCGATGGCCTGGTCAATCGCGGTTTGGCCAACAATCCCGATGTACGCATCGCGACGATTCGTCTTGCACAAGCCAAGGCCCGTTCCGATCAGGCGAAAGGCGGCTTGTTGCCGAGTCTTTCGTTGCCGACGGTAGCAGCGCGCCAGGCGCCCGGTGGGGCGGTGGGAACCGTGCCGACTGGCGGTTCGCCGCGTGCGCCGCAAAATGCGTTTCAGGGCAGCTTGCGCAGTGAATTGCGGCTTGACGTCTGGGGCGAACAAAGTTCGCTGATCGAGTCGGCCAACCTTCAGCTCTGGCGCGCAGCCTACGAGCGCGACAACGTTCAGCGCAACGTCGCGGCCAGCATTGTTTCCAGTTATGTCGAGTACGCCTCCCTGAATGACCGCCTGCGTATTGCCCGCGATACGGAAAAGGTTCTCAGCGCGACACTGCGTACGATGCAACGCCGAGTTGATCTGGGCGATGCGACGCTGGGTGATTTTGAGCAGCAGAAAGCGCTTGTTTTCGGTTTGCGTGCGGCCATCCCGACCATCGAGCAACAGCGCGAAGATGCCTTGAATTCGCTGGCTTTTCTGGTGGGCTCGGTTCCCGGCGCCATTTCACTGTCGGATGTCGGGCTGGATTCGCTCAGCGTGCCTTCGGTTGTGCCGGGCTTGCCGTCTTCGCTGCTGCTCCGTCGCCCCGACGTGCGCATGGCGGAAGCCAGGCTGCTTTCGGCCGATGCCGATATCGACGTGGCGCGAACCCGTATCCTGCCGCCGGTCGACCTTTCGGCGCAAAGCGGCTACAGCAGCAACATGCTGTCGCAGTTTTTCCTGCCCAAGTTTTTCTTCTGGAGCACGGTGGCCAGCGTTACGGCGAGTATTTTTGACGGCGGCAAGCGCGAGGGCGAGAAGAAGTACAGCGAGGCCATGTATGAGGAAATGGTCGAGAATTACGCCCGGACAATTTATCAGGCGATGCGCGAAGTCGAAGGTGCTCTGGCCACGATTCGCCTGGCCGGCAAGCGGCTGGATGCGCAGCGCGAGGCTGCCGATGCGGCCCGCCGTTCGTGGGAAATTAATACCAAAGTCTATGCCATGGGTGGCGCCGATCATCTGACCTTGCTTGAGTCGGAGCGAACTTATCACCGCTATCTTGATGAGTTCCAGCGCTCGCAGATGGAGCATTACCGTGGTTACACCGCTCTATTTCTGGCTTTGGGCGGCGGTGTCCGGGTGGCTCCTCCAACGCCGGGCCAGGGTAAGCGTCCGGTCGGTGAGCTGACCGGACGGCTTGAAGCATCCAAACCTGCGATCAACCCGCCGGAAAAGGCTTTTTCCGTGAATGGCGTCGATCTCGCAACCAATGATCTGAATCCCTTGGCGGGTGTCAGTGCCCAGGGTTTCTGGCAAGTCGAATTGCCCGGTCTGTATCACCGCAATACGGTGGGGGCCGCATGGCGCGATTTGCGCAGCCGTTATCCGAAGGAAATGGATGGCCGCATGGTTCGTCCGCGGCTGAATGGCCGGATCGATGACAGTGTCGAAGGGCAGGAGGCATGGTACCGACTTTATGTTGCCAGCTTTGCCTCGCCGCTTGAGGCCCAGGATTTTTGCGGAAAACTGCTGGCTAATCAGGAGCGTTGCCGCGTCGTCAATGCCCGGGGTGACGAGGTTCCGGCTGACGTACTGGCTGCGACTACCGCGCCGACGTCTGCTGCGGTTAGCGCTCCAGTCGAGCCGCCGGCTAGCAGTGAGCCGGTATCGGCCAAATCGGCGGCATCAGTTTCCGAGGTTGCTGCGGTCGACAAGGAGAGTAGTGATCGCAAGGAGCGCATTGCCCATACGATCCAGCTGGCCGCCTTCTCCAATCTTGAGAATGCGGCGATTGCGAGCGCCGTCTGGCAATTCCGCGGTTACGACGTTTATGTGGCAGAGACGCGTGGTTCGGATGGTCGTTTGTGGTACGCCGTCAGAACCGGTGTTTACCCACAACGGCGGGATGCGGCCAATGCGGCGCAATTGATTCGCCGGAAAGACGAAGCGCCGGCCGTTCTGGTTCCGACGCTGCTCGATGCCAGCGGGCAACCGGCACAGGTTGATATCAGCGATGTGCTGAGTGTTCGGCTGGGTCAGGAAAGTCAGGTTTTGCCCGAGCCGCCGGAGGCTGCTCCCCCTGTAGTGTCGGCTGATGAGGCCGTGTCCAGAATTGTGCCGGAAAATGTGCGTCAGGCAGGCAAGGTCAAGCCGAAATACGCTGTTCAACTGGGTGCGTTTTCAAGTCCTGAAAATGCCGAAGTGTCGCGTAAGTACTGGCAAGGACGAGGGGTGAATGTTGATGTTGCGCCGCTGCGCGATGCCGAAGGTCGTCCTTGGTACGGTGTGCGGACCGGCGAGTTTTCCCAGCGCCGCGATGCGGCCAGCCTGGCGCTGCAGCTCGGCCGGAAGGAAAGTGCCAGTGCGATTGTCGTTGCTGTTGCGGTCGACCCTGCCGGCAAGGCAGAAATCAATGAACCGGTGATCGAGCCGCCTGTCGCCCCTGCGGCACCTCGGCCGGAAATCGTCCGGGATGCCGTTCCCGTTCCTGCCAAAGCCGATGTTGCGCCGAAGCCGGCGGCATCGGCGCTTGCTCCTCGTTTTTCGATTCAGTTGGGCGTCTTCGCGAGCATTGAAAATGCCGCCAAGGCGTTTGCCGAATGGCAGTTGCTGGGCTACGAGCCGTACGTTTGCGATGCCGGGGAAACCCCGGGCAAGCCGCGCTTTTCTGTTCGCACCGGCGCCTTTGGCAGCAAGCGGGAAGCGCAGGCCATGGTGCGTACCATCGAGCGCCAGGAGTCGCGCCGCGGCCTGGTCGTGCCGGCCGTCTTTGCTGCCGATGGCCGTCTCAGTCGCATCGATGTCTCGCCGTTGCTCGATAATGCCGCTTCCGTTCAACCTGACAACCTGACTGGCAACGATGTCCGATAAGTTCCCTCACACCATCGTTCAATGTCTGGCGGCAATTGCACAGCATCATGGCTTGGCGGTCAGCCCTGATCGCCTGATTCACGATTACGCGCTGGCCGACGAAGAGCCGGAAGGTGCGATGCTGCTGCGCATGGCAACCGAGATCGGCCTCAAGGCCAAGGCCGACAAGCTGTCCTGGGATGGCCTCTTTGCTCAGGAAGGCGTTTTTCCTATCCTGCTCAGGTTGACCGCAGGAAGCGGCATGATTCTGGTCGGTGTGCGGACCGAGGAAGGTGAAAAGAAGGTCGCCGTGCTCGACCCGACAGCAGACATGGCTGATGTCATCCTGCTCGGACAAAACGAGTTTTGCAGTCGCTGGGACGGTGAAGTCATTTTCATCAAGCGCACGCATTCGCTTTCGGACCCCGGGCAGCCGTTCAGCCTGCGCTGGTTCATCCCGGAAATTCTCAAGCAGAAATCGGCTTTCCGCGACATCGCCCTGGCTGCCATTGCGATGAATCTGCTGGCCCTGGCTTCACCGATGTTTTTCCAGGCAGTCATCGACAAGGTGCTGGTTCACCAGAGCAGTTCGACGCTCTGGGTGCTGACGGTGGGGGTGATCATTGCCCTGGTTTTCGACTCGACCTTTGTTTATCTGCGCCAGTTCCTGTTGCTTGCCGCGACCAACAAGATCGACATGCAACTGACGCGCCGGACCTTCGGCAAGCTGCTTTCCTTGCCGATCGATTATTTCGAGTCCAATTCGGCGGGTGTCGTTACCCGGCACATGCAGCAACTTGAAAGCATCCGCAACTTTCTGACCGGGCGTTTGTTCTTCACAGCGCTCGATGCCTCGGCATTGCTGATATTTCTGCCGCTGCTTTTCGCCTATTCGGTCAAGCTGGCCACCATCGTTCTCGGTTTTACCCTGCTGATCGCAGCGATCATCGCCGGTTTGCTGCCGACCTATCGGCGCCGGCTGGATGCCTTGTATTCGGCGGAGGGCAAACGTCAGTCGCTGCTGGTTGAAACCGTGCATGGCATGCGGACAGTGAAGGCGCTGGCCATCGAACCCACCCAACGCCGAATCTGGGACCAGTTGTCGGCCGAAGCGATCACCACCCATTTCAGGGTCGGCCAGATTTCGATTACGGGTGCGGCCATTACTGATTTTCTCGGTAAATTGATGCCGATCACGATCATTGTCGTTGGTGCGCAAGGGGTTTTCGACCATACGATGACGGTCGGTGTGCTGATTGCTTTCCAGATGCTGTCCGGACGGGTCGTCAATCCGTTGATCCAGATTGTCGGGCTGATCAACGAATATCAGCAGACGGCGCTCTCGGTTCGCATGCTCGGCGAGGTCATGAATCGGCCTTCCGAAGGGCGTGGCGGTGCTGCGGGGTTGCGTCCGCAACTGGTTGGCGAAATCTCGTTCGATGACGTGACTTTCCGTTACCCCGGTTCAAGTGCGACGGCGCTTGATCGTGCCAAATTCACCATTCCGCCGGGGGCCGTGGTTGGTATTGTCGGCCGTAGCGGCTCGGGCAAGACGACGCTGACCAAACTGATCCAGGGGCTGTACCCGGTCCAGGAAGGGATTATCCGTTTCGACGGGGTGGATGCGCGGGAAATCGATTTGGCCCATTTGCGTCGTCAGGTCGGTGTCGTGTTGCAGGAAAACTTCCTGTTCCGTGGTTCGGTGCGTGAAAACCTGACCATGACCAAGCCGGATGCTTCGTTCGAGGAGATCGTGGCGGCTGCCCGTGCCGCTGGTGCCGACGAGTTTATCGAGCGGATGCCGCAAGGGTACGACACGATCCTCGAAGAAAATGCCTCGAACCTGAGCGGCGGCCAGAAACAGCGCCTGTCGATTGCCCGTTCGCTGCTCGCCAAACCACGTATCCTCATTCTCGACGAAGCGGCCAGCGCGCTGGACCCCGAGAGCGAAGCCATCTTCATCAAGAATCTTTCACAAATTGCCGTTGGTCGAACCGTGGTGATGATTTCGCACCGTCTGTCGACCCTGGTCAATGCCCACGCAATTCTCGTCATGCAGCGCGGCCACCTGGCCGATTGCGGGACGCACCAGGAGTTGCTGGGACGTTGTGAAACCTATCAACAGCTATGGCATCAGCAAACAAGCCATCGGTGAGCGCGAAAAAAGACAAGTCCGCAGACACGGCCAGCGAATTCCTGCCGGATGCCGATGAGATTGAGCGTCGACCGCTGCCGCGTTCGGCACGGATCACCGTTCACGTTCTGTTGGCCGCGCTGATTTCGTTTTTGCTCTGGGCCTCGCTGTCTGAAACCGATCTTGTCGTTACGGCGCGTGGCCGGCTGATCACGCCCTTGCCCAATATTATTGTGCAGCCACTAGAAACGGCCATCATTCAAGGCATCAATGTCCGGGTCGGGCAAGTGGTCAAGAAGGGGGAGCGTCTTGCAACCCTGGATCCCACCTTTACCGAGGCGGATGAAACCCAGTTGCGTTCGCGCTTGCATAGCCTGGAAAATCAGTTGGCTCGTCTTGAGGCTGAGCTGTCCGGCAAGCCGATTGTCGTTGCCGACGTCAAGGATGCCGATACCTTGCTGCAAAACCGGCTGGCCGAAGAGCGCCGGGCGAGCTTCGGTTCGCAGAGCAAACGCTTCGAAGAAGCGATTGCCCGGGTCCGCGCCGCAATCGAGACCAACCGCGGCGAGCAACAGGGGTTGTCTTCGCGCGTTCGTGTCCTGCGTGACATGGAGTCGATGCAGAGCGAGCTGGTCGCCCAGAAATATGCCGTTCGCGCCCGTCTGCTGGAGGCTCAGGACCGCTTGATCGATGCCGAGCGAAACATGCAGGGGGCACAAAATCGGGCGCAGGAATTGCGCAAGGAGTTGGGGGCGCTGGAGGCAGAAAAGGTCTCCTTCGAAACCGGCTGGCGCCAGAAAATCATGGAAGAGTTGCTGGCCATTTCGCGTGAGCGCGGTAATGTCGTCGAGCAGTTGCAAAAAGCGGATAAGAGAAATCAACTGGTTGTTCTGAATTCACCGGCTGATGCGGTTGTGCTCGAAATTGCCAAATTGTCGACGGGCTCCGTGGCCAGGGCGGCCGAGCCGATGTTTACGCTGGTGCCGATTGGCGGCGACCTGGAGGCCGAAGTCAAAATTGATTCGGCTGATATTGGCTATATCAAGGTGGGCGATGCCGCGCATGTCAAACTCGATGCTTATCCATTCCAGCGTCACGGTGGGCTGGAGGGGGCTTTGAGCACGATTAGCGAAGATGCATTCCGGCGTGAAGCCGACCCTTCCTCCGGTATGGAAGCTTTCTATACGAGCCGGGTCCGTTTGAGCCAGACACGTTTACGCAAGATGCCGGAGCAGGCCAGATTGCTGCCTGGCATGACGTTGACCGCAGAAATCGTTGTCGGCAAGCGATCGATCATTTCCTACCTCATCTGGCCGCTGGTCCGGGCACTCGATGAGTCGGTTCGCGAACCCTGATCTTCAGTCTGCTATGGTCTTCCCGTGAGTTTTCAGCCTGCCAGCAAAGATCACGAAGCCTTCCGGGAAACTCGGCGAGCCGCTGAGGCCGGACAAGGCAAGGCACAGTACAGCCTGGGTTTGATGTATGCGAATGGCGTTGGTGTCGAGCAGGATTTCAATCAGGCACTACATTGGTATCGCAAGGCTGCCGATAAGGGCGTTTCTGCCGCGCAATACATCCTGGCCGGCAAATATGCCATGGGGCAAGGGG
This sequence comes from uncultured Candidatus Saccharibacteria bacterium, assembly GCA_964633425.1. Classification (GTDB taxonomy): domain Bacteria; phylum Patescibacteriota; class Minisyncoccia; order Phycocordibacterales; family UBA2100; genus UBA10103. Next base: position 3,521 of record CAZWFX010000027.1, on the reverse strand, counting down.
TTGACCGCGACATTCGCGAGGCGCTCTCGTGGTATCTGAAAGCTTCGGAGCGAGGCAACTCACGCGCCTTGTTCAAGCTCGGCCAGATGCTGAGCGTCCCGCAAGAGGATTTTGCTAATAGCTGCTTCGAAAAAGCGGCCGAAAAAGGTGTCGTTGAAGCCCAGTTGATGGTGGGCGCCCGTCTGGCTTCAGGGAGCGGGGCTGATCAGGAACGGGCTGCTGACTGGTACCAGAAGGCGGCAGAAAATGGCGCCCCTTCCGCCCAATACATCATTGGAACGCAGTACCAAAGCGGTAAAGGCGTGGTGCAGGACCTGGCGCAGGCAGTCGCCTGGTACCGCAAGGCCGCACGCCAGGGATTTGCTGCCGCCCAGTCCCAGTTGGGTTTGATGTACGCGCGTGGCGAAGGCGTTGCCAAGGATAACCGTCAGGCTGTTTCCTGGTTGAGTCGGGCGGCCGAGCAGGGGGATGGCGAGGCTCAATACCAGCTGGGGGCGATGTACGAGCAGGGGCTCGGTGTTGCTGCCGACCCGCTGACGGCAGAAAACTGGTATTTGAAGGCCGCAGACCAAGGGGATTTGCGCGCCCAGTTGCGCCTCGCTCGTTTGTATGAGGACGAGCGTCCGATCCTTGCCGTTGAGATGTATCAGCGAGCGGCCGAACATGGCAATCCCGAGGCGCAACTTGCGCTCGGCAAGCTTTATGCTGGTGGGCTTGGTTTTGAGCCCGACTTTGACAAGGCGCTCGGCTATTTACTGGCAGCCAGTCAGCAAGGTGAGGCCGGGGCGCTGATGGCTCTCGCGCAACTGCTCGACCGCGAGTCCGTAAGCATGACGACGCAGTGGTACCGCCGGGCAGCTGAGGAAGGGGTGACCGATGCCCAGTGCCGCATCGGTCATCGTCTCGCGACAGGGCAGGGAACCGGGCAAAATCTTCAGGAGTCACTGTTCTGGTACATGCTTGCTGCAGAAAAAGGATCGCTTGAGACGCAGCATGCGGTTGCCGATGCCTATATGGCGCAACGTGATGTACCCGACAATCTGGAACAGGCCGTTGCCTGGTACCGGTCTGCTGCCAAGCAAGGTTTTGCGCAATCCCAGCGCGTCTTGGGGTCGCTTTATGCGCGAGGCGAAGGCGTTCCGAAAGATAATCGGCAAGCTGCATCGTGGTGGCTGAAGGCTGCAGAACAAGGTGATTCCGACGCCCAGCTTTACTTGGGGCAATTATTTGAGAAAGGTGGCGGGGCGACCGCTGACCGGCATGCCGAGCAGTGGTATGCGCGGGCCATGGAGCGAGCCATTGATAGTCGGCCGATGGTTGCGATGCTCGCTTTGCTCGCCAGAAAAAAATCGCCCGATGCGGATGTCTGGTTCCGGCAGGCGGCTGGAGAAGGGGTTGCGGCGGGCCAGCATTTTTGGGCCGATTGGCTGGTCGACCGGGAGGGAGGCCTTCTCGATGCCGAGTCGCTGAACTGGTATTTGCTGGCAGCAGCTCAGGGACATAAAGCAGCGTTGGCCAAATTGGCCGAGTTGACGCGCCGGGATCCGGAGGCTGTGGCTGCACTCTTCGCTAGCATGGCCGGTGAGAGCAGCTTGGCTGTCCCATTGACGAGCACTTCCGGAGGGGCGAAGGCGCTTGGCGAGGAGGATGAGAACAGTTTTGAGTGGTGCATGCGGGCTGCTGAGGCTGGTGATCCAAAAGCCCAATGGGCACTCGGAAAAATTTTTGTGGATGGTGAGAAAGGTCAGACGCAGGATTTCGGGCAGGCAGTCCGCTGGTATCGTCAGTCGGCGCAGGCAGGCTTTCCGCCAGCCCAGGCAGCACTTGCCGTGCTGCTGTCCACGGGGGCTGGTGGCATGCAAAATCATGACGAGGCAGTTCATTGGTGGCGCAAGGCTGCTGAGCAAGGCGACGTGGAGTCGCAATACAACTTGGCGTTGATGCTCGAAAAAGGCCAGGGTGTTCCGCAGAACTATGTGGAGGCTGTGGTGTGGCTTGAGAAGGTGGCAGAGCAGGGCATTCCGATTGCTCAAACCCGCTTGGGCCTGGCGCATGCAACGGGCAGGCTTGGAACAGTCGACCTGGCGGAAGCCTATGCCTGGTTTGCTGCGGCAGCCGCAGCAGGCAATGAGGCTGCGCAAGCAAATCGTGAGCACGCCGAGGTTTTGATGAGTGGCCAGCAACTCAAGGATGGAAAGCGTCGGGCTGAGCAAATTACGCGCCGGATTGCGCAACTTAAAGCGGGGCAGGGGCATCGTTAATTTGCGTCAATTCATATTGTTCTTGCGTTCCCCCAAGTAGTGACCCATAATAGCGAGCTCTGACGGACGCGGGATGGAGCAGTTGGCAGCTCGTCGGGCTCATAACCCGAAGGTCGCAGGTTCAAGTCCTGCTCCCGCAACCAAAAGACTGATGAAGGATCAACCGCCTTGTGCTGTTGGTCCTTTTTTTTGTTTTTGGCTCGGTTTTTGTCGGCTGGCTAAAAAATTCCGAATTTGAGCAAACCTGCGGTGGAGCTGCCATGTCTTTTAAGGACGCCATTCCTGTTTTTCAAATGATCGATGTTGGTCTGCTTGATCCGCATTCTGATCACCCGCGCCGCCATGTCGATGAGGCGGCGCTTGAAATGCTGGCAACGTCGATTCGGCGCCATGGGGTCATTCACCCACTCGTCGTTCAGCCGGCGGATGCCACGGGACGTCATGTGGTGATTGTCGGTGAGCGGCGGCGCCGTGCAGCCATTCTTGCGGGTGAGAAGTCGGTTCCGGTGGTGATTCATGCCTGTCAGGCGGATGAGCTGTTGGCAATCCAGGTGTTCGAGAACATGGGCAGTGGTTTGCGAGTCCCGCTTGAGTCTCGCGATTCATCAAGGGCCATTCAGCGGATTGTTGATGGTTTCGAGCAGGAAAGTGATGTTGTTGAGGTGTTTGGGCGCAAAAAAGCCTGGCTGGTCCAGGCGACTGCTGCTGCCAACCTTTCTCCTAAGGTTAATGCGCTGTTGGAGGAGGGCCGGATATCGGGTACGGGGGCTGCTGTCCGCCTGGAAAAGTTGGTGCAAAAAAATGAAGCGAAGGCCGAGAGTCTGATTGCCAAGGCGGAACAGCTACCTGCAGGGGAAAAATTGTCGCGCCAAGTGATTGATGATGTTCTGCTTGGGGAAGGGGCGCGATCAAGGAAAAAGACCGCATCCAAAGAAGTTGGTGAAGAGGTGGTGCGGGATGGTGAAGTCGATGTCGCAGTTGAGCTTTCCAGTAATGTGCAGCCGATCAATCCAGCGCGGCGTCGAATCAATGCAGGCAAAGTGAAAATGGTGGCTGAAATACTTGGCTTGACCACAGAGGATGAGGAAGATGTTCTTGCCAGGTTGGTGGATGAGTTTCTGGCGATGAAAACCCTCTGATTTTTCGGCTGCATGAGTGTGCATATATATAGAGGGCGAAAAAATCGGATTGTTTGCACAAAGTAGTTGACTGCGATTTTAGTGTGTATATAATTCGCCCTCTTCGCTGCTGCCGGGGTTT
>CAZWFX010000026.1:0-29205 GCA_964633425.1 uncultured Candidatus Saccharibacteria bacterium | reverse complement strand
TGCCCTCGCAAGTTACCGGGGCAGGATACTGCACCGCCACACTGGAGTCAATTAATGAGACGTGCGTACAACCCACATATTTCACGTCGAAACAGGGCCGTAATCGCGACCATTTTAAACGACCGAATAGCGGGACCATCGCTTCAGCCCGCTCTTCATGACCTTGCCGTCCGCAACCAGGGTCAAGAGCTCACGCTGAATCATCTTTTCACTGTATTCGGGCAAATTCGAGCATATGTCTTTAATTCCCATAGAACCGCTGGAACGGAGAATCTCCAATATGCTCTGTGTTCGTACGCTCATCTGTCCGTTATTAGTAGCCGGCGTCACCGTCGGCGCCGCGACATCGCGATTCGGTGTAGCCTCCCCTGCCACACGGACGTCTTTTATGTCTTTTACCGCATAGGTCGTTGCGCGTGCAGGTAATGTACCGACATCCAATAGCTCGTCTTTGGATATCACGACGCTCTCTGAAAAATTCGTGCGCTGGGAGACGTGCATAAAGTTGCCAAGCTCGTCGAGCGCCTCAACGATCGCGCCCACATTCTGTGTCGAAGCGAATCCGGATACCGCCAGCATGCGGACGAGCGATATGAGATGACGGATAGAAGAGACGACCGAAACTACTCCTCCGGAGTGCATTGAACGCATGTCGTCTCGGACCGAAAGAACCGATGCCAACATCTGCATAGACTCTTTTCGCACGGAACCTCGCAGTGGCTCATCCTGATCCACATGGTTCGTCAGCAAATGGACGGCCGCAGCGATACGCTCTGCCCGACGATAGGCTCTATCGGCCGCACGGTTATCGCCAAAAGGATTCAAACGGACATTCTGCGAGTCGAAGAATTTTCCAATGTTTTCCGTCTTTTGTATGTCCTTATTGTCGTCCATTTTATGCATGTCTATGTCCTTTATTTGTATCGGACATGTGTATTGCAGACGGATTATATAAAGGACGGCCCAAAACGCAATGCTCAGCAGGCACGGCGAAATTATTCGCGACCATATCGCTAATGGATGGCTCAACGACTGGGTTTTTTGAGTCTTGTCCAATGAGACGCGTGCTATGATGTTGCCATGAAAGACAAGGCAAAAGAGAAGCCAAAGAAGAGCACGAAGAAGAAGGAACTCGACTCGGCGGATTCGGCGGGAGTGATCAGTAGCGAAGCGCTTCGCGGCGTGATCGCCATTTTTCTTTTTGCAGTTTCCGGCTTTCTGTTGCTCGCGCTACTCGGAGTGGGTGGGACGGTCGGCGGAGCTCTCTATAACGGACTGACCTGGCTTTTGGGCGTCGGGTATCTGCTCCTACCGCTTTCCATGATTATGCTGGCGGTTTTAATATTCCGCTCGCTCGAGCGCAGCGTGTCGTGGGTGCATGTGATATCAATGGCCATCTTTCTGCTCTCCGGTCTCGGACTGATAGCGCTCGCGTATCCGATGGCGGGCGGCGTTTTGGGTGACGCGATCGCTCAACCCATCGTTGCCGCCGTCGACGTATTTGCGACGGTTATATTTCTACTCGCGTTCACCGTCATGGCGCTTGTGGTCGCATTCGATATCAACCTCGGCGAAGTCGTCCGGTGGCTCAAGAACCTGGTGAGCCCATCGGAATTTCCGGACGAGCTTGCACCCGTTGCGCTCGACGACGTGCCGGTAACCAGCCTTTCCGTCGAACCGGATGATCATGAGGAGCGCGCACCCGTGCCCGAGCCGGTAGCGAAAAAAGAGAAAGAGCCCGAGATCAAAAAATTCTCCGACAAAGTGTCGGATGATGTAGGCGGGTTTCCTATCACCGCTGCAACCGGCAGCACGTACACCCCTCCCCCCGCTTCGCTCCTTGCAAAGAACAAGGGCAAGCCTGAAGTCGGCGATGTGAAGGCGAACATGAACATCATCAAGCGCACGCTTCAAAATTTCGGCATTCAAGTAGAGATGGACGAAGCCAATATCGGGCCAACGGTCACGCGTTACTCAATGAAACCAGCAGAGGGTGTCCGTCTTGCAAAGATAGTCGCGCTACAGTCGAATCTGGAACTCGCACTCGCAGCATCCCCTGTTCGTATCGAGGCTCCCATTCCGGGTAAGTCGCTCGTTGGTATCGAGGTCCCGAACATATCGCGAACGACCCTCGGCATGGGTCCGCTCGTTTCCGACGACGGATTCACCGGCTCCGAAAAGTCTCTATTGATGGCGCTCGGTCGCACTATTACGGGCGCTCCGCAATACGCCGATCTTGCCCGCATGCCCCACCTGCTCGTAGCGGGCACCACCGGGGCCGGTAAATCCGCAACGATCAATGACATGATCGTATCGCTCTTGTACCGATGCGGTCCGGAGCGCCTTCGGTTCATCATGGTTGACCCAAAGCGAGTCGAGCTCACACTCTATAATCCGATCCCTCACCTACTCACACCCGTCATCACCGACGCCAAAAAAGCGATTCTCGCGCTCAAATGGCTCGGTAAGGAAATGGAACGACGCTACAACATTCTAGAAACGGAACGTGTCCGCGATATCGGCTCATACCATGAGACCGTACTCAAGCCGGCGCTCGAAAAGGGTCCCCAGGACGGCAAGCCGATGCCGGAAGCGATGCCCTACATCGTGCTGATTATCGACGAATTGGCCGACATCATGACGTCGTACCCGCGCGAACTCGAAGGAGGTATCGTGCGACTGGCACAAATGAGCCGTGCCGTGGGTATCCACCTCATTCTTTCGACGCAGCGACCGTCGGTGAAGGTTATTACCGGCCTCATCAAGGCGAACATCCCTGCCCGATTGGCGCTCCAGGTGTCATCACAGATCGATTCACGCACTATTCTCGACATGGGTGGCGCAGAATCTTTGCTTGGCGCCGGCGATATGCTCTTTTTGTCGGGCGAGATGTCAAAGCCGAACCGCGTACAGGCGCCCTATATATCGGAGGCCGAAGTCAAAAGCGTGGTCGCCTATATCGAAAAACACAACGAACCGACACTCGCGACCAGTATGGATATGGGTGAACACAACATGGGCGGCAAAGACGCCATATTCTCGTCGATGATCGGGGGTGACGGTGACGAGGAGGGCGATGAACTGTACCCGGAGGCAAAAAAGACCGTTATAGAGGCCGGGAAGGCATCGACGTCGTACCTGCAGCGCAAACTTGGTGTCGGCTATGCGCGCGCCGCCAAACTGATGGACCTTCTGGAGGAACGCGGTGTGATTGGGCCGGCAGACGGCGCGAAGCCCCGCGAGATCATCGGCGCCGGAAATGCAGATGAGCTCGCCGCGGAGCCTGCAGGCGAAGATTACGTAGAAGACCCGCGAGAGAACTAACGCGCTACCCGTATGCTTCCCTACCGCGATGGCCGTCTTACTCGCATCGCTCTCGTGGTGTTCTTTTTGCTTATCGTCGGATACGCGTACTACGAGGCGCGGGGCGTTTTGTACGGACCGAGCATTCAGCTCTCCTCGGACATCCAGGAAGTCCACGACCCGTTCATAGCCATTCAGGGAAAAGCTGACCGCATAGCCGACCTATCCATGAACGGACGACCTATCTCCGTTACGGAAGACGGCGCATTCGACGAGCCATACCTACTCTCCCCCGGGTTGAACCGCATCATGCTCGATGCAACCGACCGGTACGGCAGAAAGACGCAACAGATCGTAGAGGTCGTGTACACGCCCGGCCCGAACGCCCCGACCGGAGAGCGCCGGGCCACTTCTACGCCTGCGGAGGCGTCCACAACGCCCGAAACCCCGTAAGGTATACTGAATTTATTACCCGCATTGAACCAATACGATATGGCACTCGGAACGAAAAAAGCGAAAGCAGCACCGAAAGAAACCGGTACCGGTACGGATAAAGACATCGAACGCGCACTCTCGGATATCAAGACTAAATTCGGCGACGACTCGATCATGATGCTCGGCGCCACCCCAAAGGTGGACGTGAATGCGATTCCGACAGGATCAATCGGCGTTGACTGGGCACTCGGCATCGGCGGTATCCCCCGCGGACGCATCGTCGAAATATTTGGCCCCGAATCGTCCGGCAAAACGACACTATCGCTCCACGCAATTGCCGAAGCGCAAAAAAAAGGCGGTATCTGCGCATTCATCGACGCAGAACACGCACTTGACCCGGAATATGCCAAAAAGATCGGCGTCGACATCGCATCACTGCTTGTTTCTCAGCCGGATACCGGCGAGCAGGCGCTCGAGATCGTCGAATCGCTCGTGCGCTCCGGCAAGATTGACATCATCGTTGTTGACTCAGTTGCCGCCCTCACCCCGAAGGACGAGATCGAGGGCGATATGGGTCAGTCACACGTCGGCAAACAAGCACGACTCATGTCGCAGGCACTCCGCAAACTGACTGCCATCGTCTCTAAAACGAAGACGGTTGTCATTTTCATCAACCAGATACGCATGCAGATCGGTGTTATGTTCGGCAATCCCGAAACAACGACCGGCGGAAAAGCACTCAAGTTTTACACGTCGGTCCGTATCGACATCCGCCGCATCGCGCAGATCAAAAAAGGCGACGAAACAATGGGCGGACGTCACCGTGTAAAGATCGTAAAGAATAAGGTGGCTGCTCCCTTCCGTGCGGTTGAGTTCGACATGATGTACGGCGAAGGCATCTCGCGCGAAGGCGAAGCGCTCGCGCTCGGCGAAAAGCTGGGCCTCGTTCAAAAGTCGTCCGGCGGTTCATACACTATCGGCGACATCAAACTCGGTCGCGGCTACGATGCGGCCCGTACATTTCTCCGCGAGAACAAGCCGATCATCAACGACCTCCTGAAAAACATCAAAAAACAGCTTGCCGAGAACGGCATGAGCTCCAAAAGCTCCGGCAGTAGCAGTGACGAGTAAGTCAGGTTCAGCAAAACAAGAAACCCTCGTGGATGCACGAGGGTTTTTGGTATGGGTACCGGCTCACCTCCCCCGGGACCGGGAAAGAAGCGCACGACGCGGGGGCACAGGAGCATGTAGAGCACAAAAACCTGCATGCCGGTGGCAATGACGCACCATTCCGTCGCAACGAGCAGGAGCAAACGCTCGAGCGACTGATCCGGCGACGTGAACGTGAGCGCGAGCGCCACAGAAAGCGTGGCCCACGATACGGTCGTCATGATCCAGGCTCGAAAGAGCTCGGACGAGTCGCAAACCATCGATGATCGCATCGGTCTCTCCTGTGTTGTTCCGCAGGCAGCCTATCACCCCGATCGCTCGGTGGACAAGGGCCCGATTTTGGCTACAATGCTTCAAATTTATGGCAATGCTCGCATACAACGAAGTCCTCCCAAAAAGGATCATCATTATCGACGACGAACCCTACGAAGTGCTTTCTGCGTGGGTATTCCGCAAGCAGCAGCGCAAGCCGGTGAATCAGGTGAAGCTTCGTAACCTTAAATCAGGCTCGATGGCCGAACACACATTCCACGTATCCGACAAGGTAGAAGAGGCTGACATCGAGAACCGAACGGCGATTTTCATTTACGAACGCAATGGCGAGTGGTTCTTTCACGAATCAAAGGATAAGTCGAAGCGCTTCACACTCACCCAGGAGCGCATCGGAGACGAAAGCAAATGGCTCAAACCCAATACCGAAGTCGATGTGAAATGGTTCGATGAGAAGCCGATTCAGGTTACGATCCCGATCAAAGTAGAGCTCAAGGTCACCGAAGCACCGCCGAACACGCGCGGCAACACTGCCCAGGGCGGCAACAAGCTTGTACAGCTTGAAACAGGCGCAGCGATCACGGTCCCGATGTTTGTAGAGACCGGCGACATCATCCGCATCAATACACAGACCGGCGAATACGTGGAGCGCGTGTAAAACACTCACTATAAACAACACAAACGGGACCTATTGGGTCCCGTTTGTGTTTTAATTGCATGAATGCCCCCGACGCCAGCACAGGAGACATATCAAAAAGGCTCGATATGGCCGACCATCGGTACGATCGTGTTGTTGATCGTGATCCTCTTGCTCGGAGCGGCTCTATACATATCGTACGGACACAATAAGCAGCTCGCTCACGAGAATTCCGACCTGAAAGTGCAGGTGCAGGCTATAACAGCAGACAAAGAAGCGCTGACCCTCCAAGTGAACGATCTCGCGAAGAAGCTCGCAGAGATCGAATGTGACGGCGTGTGGGACGGCGATTCGTGCGAACCCTACCCTGTTTCAATCACAGCAAGGGCCGCTTCGGGTACGTCGCCGTTCTCGGCCGCCTTCACGGTCAAGGCAAAGAGCTCGAAGTACGGGGTGGATTACGGCGACGGTACGGCGGGATGGCTTACGGGCGGACCGAACCCGTCAACCGGCGGCGAATGCGTACCGAAAGACGACGGTCTCTGCGAATTCAGGCTCACCCATGTGTTCAAAAACGCGACCGAAAACGACGCCACGTTTGAGGTAAAGATCACGAAAGACGGAAAAACGTCGGCATCCACAGTGATCACCGTACCGGCGAAGAAATAACTCCCCCGCTATCAAGAACCCCGCCTTTCGGCGGGGTTTTGAATTTTGAGTTTACTTCTGGATGTACGGGAGACCCCACATGTCTCGCCGCTGCTGCGGCTCGCACGTAGGGCTCGTCTCGCTATCCCATGCGCCGTCGCGCATGGGCCCCAAGCTCCGACCGCTCTTACTCCTACAAAACGCTTCGCGTTTAGAAATAAAAAAAGCCCGGGTTAAACCGGGCTTTTTTATTTCTGGATGTAGGGTAAGAGCCCCATGAACCGTGCGCGCTTGACGGCTGCTTCGACTGCTCGCTGCTGCTTTGCAGTGAGGCCGGTTCGCTTGCGGCCCATAACGCGACCGTGGGGATTTACGAACTGCTTGAGCAAGTCGATGTCCTTATAGTCGACGTGCTGGATGTCATTCTGTGTGAGGATGTTTGTCATACTTCTGTTTTTTCTTTTGCTTAGAACGGAATGTCGTCGGGGTTAATGTCGTCTTTCGGGTAATCGATGCCGGGTCCTGTGGACGGTGCCGGAGCATCATCCATATCATCTGCCTGGCTTCGAGACGAACCGCCTCCGCCCCCACCTCCGCCTGATGAGCGGGGCCCGAACTGGACCGCATCTGCTATTACCTCGGTTCGATACTTCTTTTCGCCGTTCTGCTCCCAACTGCGTGTCTGCATGCGCCCCTCTACGTACACCGAGCTTCCCTTCTTGAGATACTGGTTAACCGTATCGGCCGTACGACCAAAGACGACGACGTTATGAAAATCTGTCTGTTCCTGCTTCTTGCCGTCGCGATCCTTGTAGGTCCTGTTCGTAGCTACAGAAAAGTTGCACACATTCATGCCGCTCGGGAGCGCGCGCAATTCAGGGTCGCGCGTCAGATTGCCGAAGAGCATTGCCTTATTGAGATACATAGTTAGTCGTTCGTGATGTCCGAGAGTGCCTTGTCGAGGTCCTCTTCAGAAACCGGGGCGCTTTCCTCATCGGGGCGCTTTGCGGTCGTCTTGATTGTATCGGTGCGCTTTACCTCGCGAAGCGTCGGAGCCTTCAATCGTGCGCGGGTCTCCTCGCGAACGGTGCGGAATACAATGTGTCGAAGAATGCTCTTGTGTGCCTTGAGGAAGTTCTCAAGCGCCTCTGCAGTACCTACCACAGCCTCAAACTTGAGCCAGCCGAAGTAACCGCGGTCTTGAGTGGCCCACTTGTCACCCTCGCGTGAGTCCATGTCGTAAGCAAGCTTGGTGAGAACCGGAGCCCCTTCTGCAATGAACGAGCCGCCTGCGTTCTCGATGACCGCACGGATTTCTCCGACGACCTTTTCTACGTTCTCTTCGGCAACAGACGGAAGAATGTGGTAGCCCGTCTCGTAAATACGGGTTGCGGCCGCATCTTCTGCGGTCGTATCAACGGTCTGTACTGTTTCTTCTGACATATCTTGTTTGTGGGGGCACTCTAACACAGGCCCCCTCATGAGGCAAGAATTACAGCCCCGATCATGCCCTAGAGGCTCAATAAGGTCTTAAAGTTGCCCCGGAAGCCCTCACCCTCGCCGGAGGGCTCCTGCTGTTCACCGTGTTTGAGCACGAACGCTCCGTTCTCTGAGAACACGCCGATCTCGTCGCCCGCGCCCGCAAACCAACAGAGCGCGCCCGAAACCTCGCCGTCAGAGAGCGAGCCGTTTGACCCGTCGATTTCGGCACAGCTACCCTCGTAGGTGCCCGCGTCATGGCTGGTGCCGTCCCATGTTACGGTCACCTTGGTTTTCTGCGGCGTGCCGTCGTCCTTCGCTTCTGCAACAGTTTCGAACTTCCAACTCACCGCATGCTTGCCGATCGAGTCACCGGGAGTGCCCTGTGGAGTGCCCTCAGAGGCACCATCAATCCCCTGCGGAGCCTCTTCGCCCGCGAAGCGCGGCGCCTGCTGCGCCCTGAACATCGGGTCCCCCGAGTAGTAGGCGAATGCTCCACCTGCCGCAAGAATAAGGACACACACAATCACGAGGTTTTTATTCATACCCGAATACTAAAGAGGTGCCTCGCAATTAGCAAGCACAACAAACGGCGGTTGCTTGGAAGCAACCGCCGGAATTGTGGAATGAACTAACGCTTCATGGTCTGCGGATGCGCTTCGCGATGAGCGATCTCCGCGCACAGACAGAGAAGCTGCGACGCTTTGCGAACATCGGCAAGGCTCGGATACGTGGGCGCGATACGAATGTGCGAATCCTGCGGATCCCCGTTCACAAACGCCGCACCGGCGGGCGTGAGCAGGAGTCCGAGCCCTCGTGCGAGCTCAACGACGCGTCGAGCACTCCCTGTCTCCATATAGAAAGAGATGAAGTACCCGCCGTCTGGCATCTCCCACCTCGCAATCCCCTTTCTGCCGATCGAACGTTCGAGCTCCTCGCACACCGCCTTGAACTTCGGACGAATGATACGGGCATGCTTGCGCATGTGGGCCCGGATGCCGCCAAGCGTCTTCAGGAACAGCACGTGACGAAGCTGAGTCAGCTTGTCGGGACCGATAGTCTGCGCAGCGAGACGCGTGCGAAACCACTCGAGCGAGCGCGGACTCGCCGCCAGCATTGAGATGCCGGCACTTGCGAACGTGACCTTCGAGAATGAGCCGAAGATCCAAAAACGGTCTTCGGTCTTCACCTCACGGGCCAGTTTCATGATGTCGATCTCCGGTCGCACGAGTGCACCGAGATGGTGTTCGCGGTATGCATCGTCCCACATGACGATGAACCGGCCGTTCTTCGGCTTCAGTTCCGCGATCGCACGGCATACAGACCGCGAATACGAAACACCGGTCGGATTCGAATACCTCGGCATGCACCACATACCGACGACGTCCGGATCCTGAATGCGATCCCTCACAATGTCCATATCCGGACCGTTCTCATTCATCGGTACCGGCACCATGCCGATCCCGAGATTCCGGAGGATCTGAAAGTGCCGATCGTACCCAGGCTCAGGACAGATGAACTTCGGACTCCCCGCAGACCAGCCGCCGCGCAGCATGTGTTCGGCGATCACCGAATACATGAGCTGCAGGCTTGAGCTACCAACGACGAGCGTGTTCTCCGGTCGCGTACCGAGGTAAGCGGCACAGAGCCTCCGTGCTTCCGGCAGACCGTCGAGGTGCTGACTGTAATTGCGACAGTCCACACCATCCTTCGATTGAAACCCGCCGATCGCGAGCATCGCGTTCGAGAGACTGAGCTGCTCGTCGCTCGGTTTGCCCCGAGTCATATCGAGACTCAACCCTTCGCGCCTGAGCGCGTCGTACCGCGCCCACAGGTCGTCCATATGGAGCCTGGTGACACTCGGTGAATCCAACATCGTGTAACCCTTTCCCTTTGTTAACCTTTTGGTTCTTTTTTGACTAAACCATAGGCCTCCGACCGAGTAAAGGTTCAGATCTTGAACACGCGTTTTGCGTTCACGAGCAATTGCTCGCGCACCGCTTCTTCGTTCTCGCCGCGGATACCGGCGATTGCTTTCACGATGTATGGGATATACGACGATTCATTGCGCTTGCCCCGAAACGGCACAGGCGTGATGTAGGGAGCGTCCGTTTCCGAGAGCACCATATCGAGGGGCGCGTTCTTCACAACCTCGTCGTAATCATGCGTAAATGTGAGCACCCCGGTGAACGAAAGTGTGAATCCGATATCCAGAAATTTCTTTGCGGTATCCCAGTTGCCGGCAAAGAAGTGGACGTCGCCCTGGACCTTCGTGTGCGCTTTCAAGATTTCAAGCGCGTCCTCGTATGCATTACGGATGTGCAGCATGAGCGGCTTACCGACTTTGTTCGCAAGCTCGATGTGCTCGATGAATGCTGTAGTCTGTACATCCTTGGTCGTTTCCTCAACGCGATAGTAATCCAGTCCGCACTCTCCTATTGCAATAACCTTCGGCGATGCGGCAAGCGCTTCGTATGCAGCACTATCAAATTGCTCACCGCGCGACGTGAATTCCTTACCACCCTCCCCCAGCTCCTTTTCGTCGTGATAGGACTTGGCCGTATGCACCGGATGCAAACCGATTGTCGCGTATATACCATCGTATGTTTCGGCGAGCTCCACGGCCTCGCGAGACGTGTCGATCTGTGTACCCACAACATTCATGCCGACGCCTGCATCGAGCGCGCGTTTGATAACCTCGTCGCGGTCGTCTTTGTACGCCACGAAGTTCACGTGTGTGTGAGCGTCGAAATACTTCATGCGGGTATCCTATCAAATCGAAAGGCGGGACAATATCCCGCCTTGTTCTACACGTGTGCTCCGAAGTACTTGATCACGCCGCCCTCCGAAATCTTGCGCACCCGCGCAGCCCTCGTAAGGCGCTGCAAGGCGCACCATATATCGGTTTCATCAGGCATTTTCTGGAAGCTTTTGACTTCTCCCGCCTCCAAAAGCCGCGCACATACACGCGGCGAAATGTCGCCGAGCGTACCGCCGTCGGCTTTGACCGCGCGAAGCACCCACCGATCCAGCTCCTTGTCGCCCAACCAGTATCGAGCCATCGACCTCTCCTGTTCCGAGAGAGACCGTATCATGCACCCATAAGAAGCGCGAGTTAATCCTTCCGCTGAAACAGGTTCTCGGGTTTTTTGTTGGCGAGGATCGCGTCCTTTATCGCATCTGCGGTTTTCGGCATGAGCGGACGCATGAAAAGCGATATCTCCCACAGGTCGCCGACCAGGCTCGCGATCATCTTTTTACCCTCCTCAACATCCGTCTTTATGACACTGAACGGTCTTGTATTGGTGATCTTTTCGTCGACAACGCGTACCGAGCGCATGATCTCCATAGCGGCGGTCTGGAAATCATATCTGTCCATTGCATCAGTAAATTCATTCGGTGTCGGAATACTGTTTCCGCCGGAAACATCCACCGAATCCGGGCACGCGTCGAGATTCTTTTCTGCCAGATTCATGATGCGCGACGCAAGGTTTCCGATGCCGTTTGCAAGGTCGGCATTGTAGGCCTCTTTGAAACGCTCCATCGTAAAATCGCTGTCATCGAACGGATGGATGTGTCGCAGCAGGAAATAGCGCACGGCATCGGTGCCGTACTCGTCAACGAGCGTATATGGCTCGATCACGTTACCGAGACTTTTTGACATCTTCTGCCCTCCGCTCGTAATGAACCCGTGATAGAGCACCCGATCAGTCGTCGGTAGCGACGCCGACATAAGCATCGCCTGCCACATAATCGACTGAAAACGCACCTGATCCTTGCCTGCGATTTGCAGCGTGAAGCCCTTTTCCCAGAAATTCTTGTAGAACCCCTCGCTATCGTCCGGCCACCCGAGCGTGGAAATATAATTCGTGAGCGCATCGAACCATACGTACATAACCTGCGATTCATCGCCCGGAACCGGAATTCCCCAATCCATGCGCGAGGTCTCGCGAGAGATGCTGAAATCCTCAAGACCCTTCTGCACAAAATTCACCGCCTCCTGTCGGCGCCATTCCGGAACGATCACCCCCTCCTTTTGCAGGTACTGCAGGATCGACTCCTGGTAGCGACTGAGACGGAAGAAATAGTTTTCTTCCTCGATCTCCTGCAATTCCATGTTGGGATGATTGGGGCACTTTCCGTCCACAATGTCGCTCTCGGTCAGGAACGCTTCGTCACCCACACAATAGAGACCTTTGTACTTCTTTTTGTAGATATCCCCCGCTGCTTCGCAGCGTTTCCAGAGCTCCTGTGCGGCCTTGATGTGGCGTTCGTCGGTGGTACGGATGAACGCGTCGTACGAGAGGTCGAGTGCTCGCTGCAATTTACGGAACTGGCCTGCAAAGTGGTCGACGTATTCCTGCACGTTGCGACCTTCTTCCTTCGCCTTTTGGTAGATCTTTTGACCGTGCTCGTCGGTACCGGTCGTGAAGAAGACAGTGTCCCCCATGAGACGGCGGTATCGCACGATCGCATCTGCCTGCACACTCTCAAGCGCGAATCCGATGTGCGGATCTGCGTTCACGTACGGAAGCGTGGTTGTGAGATAAAAGTTTTTGCTCATACCCCACGACTATGCAACCTCATGCTCGTGTTTGGCAAGCCGTCCCGTTTCGATGTCTTTAACAAGCTCCTGGAGCGTTGCTGCAACCGGCACCGATAGGATAACGCCGAGGAACCCGGCGAGCTCTGCGCCGATGATGAGCGCAAGGATCACAAGAAGCGGCGGAACCCCCACCACCCGCGTAACCACGAGCGGATAGATCAGGTGGTTTTCAAATTGCTGAATAACGATGAATATCACGACGACCGTGATGCCGAGCGCGGGACCGCCGGAGACGAATCCGATGATCACCGCCGGAGTCGCCGCAAGGATGGGACCGAAGACGGGAATGATTTCGAAGAACGCCGCAATGACCGCGAGAACGAGCGCATTCGGTACCCCCAAGAATTCAAGTGCCAAGTACACGAAAATGCCGATAAGCAACCCAAGGATCACCTGCCCCTGCATCCAGAGCCCGATCTTGTGCTGCGACCGCTTCCAGAGGCCGAGCATATAGTCGCGATGTGATTTCGGCGTAACGATGCGAATGAAGTCATCGACTCCGGTCTCAACGACGGCGAAGTAGAACGAGAATACGACGATGAGCACGAACGAGAACACGCCGCCGAATATCTTTGTGGCGGTCGCGAACGTATTGTCATCGAGTCCGAAGTCGAATGCGCTGCGGAAACTCATGATCACGTCGCTCCCGGAAAGACTTGCCGCCGAGGGAAGGCCCAGGATATTGGAATACGCAATGTAGGCGCTCGTCTGCGTGAATGAGTCGAGATACCCGGGAAGCGACGCGGCAAATTTTCCGAAGTCTTTCAATATCGACGGGAAGAAGAAATAGAACAACAGGAAAAACAACCCGAACATGAATAAATAGATAAGGAGTACGGCAAGTACACGAGGTATTTTGCGTCGGGATAGCTGCCGTACGGCGGGTTCGACCGCCGACGAAATAACGACCGCCGTGAGCACCACCAACACAAGGTGGCGCAACACAAAGAGGAGCCACGCGAGCGCGAGAACGACGATGGTTTTGAGGAGCGTGCCGGTCGAAATCGTAACGTGCAGTGAACGGTCTTCCATGCACGCATCCTAGCACGCAGGTGCGATTTTTAGGCGATCTTTGCCCTGAGATCAACGATAGAGATGCGCTCCTGCGCTCCCGTATCTCTGTCGCGGATCGTGACCGTGTCTTTGAGCTCCGGCGTCTCACCGAGCGTGTCGAAATCGATCGTAATGCAGTACGGGGTGCCGATCTCGTCCTGTCGTCGGTATCGCTTGCCGATGTTGCCGTTGTCGTCCCACATGATCTGCGGGACATTCTTCTTGAGCATCGAGAACACCTCGCGCGCCTTTGCAACAAGTTCCGGCTTATTTTTGAGAAGCGGAAAGACAGCGGCTTTGACCGGAGCAACCGCCTTGTTGAACTTAAGAAATACGCGCGTCTCGCCGTTCTGTTCGTCCTCGGAGTACGCATCCGAAAGAACCGCGAGCAGCAAGCGTCCGACACCGAATGTCGGTTCGATGACATGCGGAATAAGCTTGTCCCCTGCCACATCATCCTGAAACTCAAGGTTTTGACTCGACCCCTCCTGGTGCGCAGACAGGTCGTAGTCGGTACGGTACGCAAGGCCGAGCAACTCCTTCTGACCGAACGGAAAATCAAACTCCGTATCGACGCTGTGTTTTGAGTAGTGCGCTCGGTCTTCAGCCGGAACGTCTACCGGATGGATCTTCGACGGCGTAAGTCCGAGATCATCCTGCAGGAACGACATTTGTTCTGCTTCGAAGGCCTTGAAGTGTTTCTCCCAGTCCTCGGGACGGACGAAATATTCGATTTCCATTTGCTCGAGCTCTCGCACACGAAAAATAAAGTCGCGCGGAGCAATCTCGTTTCGGAACGCCTTACCGATCTGCGCGATCCCGAACGGCAGTTTCGGATGGAACGAGTCGACCACATTCTTAAAGTTTACGAAGATTCCCTGCGCAGTTTCCGGGCGGAGGTACGATACCGACGATTCGTCTTCGGTCGCGCCGACGTGCGTTTTGAACATCATATTGAACTGGCGCACATCACCCAGCGGATTACCCTCCGGACTCTTGATTCCCCTCTCTTTGATAGCCGCATCCATCTGCGACAGATTCATTCCTTTCGGATCAATACCCGCGTCTTCGAGCAAGTGGTCGGCTCGGTAGCGGCGCTTTGTCTTTTGGTCCTCGACGAGCGGATCATTGAATCCGCCCACGTGCCCGGAGGCCTTCCACACTTCCTGATTCATGAGAATTGCCGCATCGAGACCGTACATATCCTCGCGATCGAGCACGAACTTCTTCCACCAGAGGTTCTCGATGTTCTTTTTGAGTGCGACGCCGAGCGGTCCGTAGTCCCACGTACCCGCGAGCCCCCCGTAGATCTCGGAGCCCTGGTAAATAAAGCCGCGACGCTTCGCGAGTGAGATAATTTTTTCCATTGAAACGTCAGCCATATCCAGAGAGTCTACCCAAGCGCTGCCGTTTAACAACTATTTCACGACGGTTGCCTGCGCGGGTAGGAACCCCGCATCCGGACGTACCGTCTGGCTGGTTGATGTCTTGCCGATCTGACCCAGGTTCGTCGTCACATCCGGTTCGGTCTTTCGGGTAACGGCCGCACCGGTCGCTTCGTCGATACCGGTAAGCGTGACGTCTTGCACAAGCACCGGCTGATCGCCGATCTGGCTTGTTGACGGCGTGAGCCCGACCGAGATCGCTATCTGACGCGGCTGTGTACCGTTCACACCGACTCCCGGTTCTACTGATCCCAGTTCCCACGTGAACGTACCGTTATATTGGTTGAACGTGAGATTCTCGCTGCGCGGAGCGTGCGAGCCGATCCAGCGGACGTACGTCGGCAGTTTTGCAGTGAGTTTTGCATTCGTCAGTTTGCTTGTCGTGTTGGTCACGGTGAATACCAGCGCATACGCGGTCTCTTCCCCTGCCTTAGGCGGCAGCGGTCCGGAAACACCGAACGGATTCTGGGCATACAGCGCCTGCGAAGCGAGCTGCAGGTCCGATGCAAGACGCACCTGCGCGCGCGCTGTTGATTGCAGGTTCTGCGGCACACCCGTTTCAGAAAGACGTTTTCCGGCGGCGTTGACGCTGATATCGATCTTCGGATCGCTCAAAGATGTGTTCGGCGCGGGCATGGTAAACGAGAACGACACAATACCGCGCGCACCGGGGATCAATGCCTTGAGCGTTCCGTTGGTCGTGCTCTTGTCCCAGATAACCGTATCGTCGGACGAGCGGTAGAATCCGTCGTTCACGCGGACTTTCTCTCCGTCGATTCCGAGACCGGAAAGACGCGCAACAATGACCGCGTCGTCAATCTCGACTGAAAGATTGTTTTTATATTCGATCGAGACCGTCACGGTGGAACCGGGCGCAGCGATCGGCACGCTTTTTGTCGGCTGTGTTTCGAAGTCGCTTGCCGCTTCCGCAGCCTGAGACGTATTCGTCGAGATCGCGAGCCCGAGGAATGCCTGTGCGATGCGCATTTCGTACGAATTCGACGCCAGCTTTGTGGTGACGGCAGTCGAGGTAGAGTTTCGCGAACCTGCGGTCACTCGGAACACACGCTTATCTCCCTGTTCCCCGGAGAGCGTTCCCTGCACGAGGATCGACTTCCGCTGACCGGGTGTGAAGTCACCCAAAAGCCAGGTACTCCCTTTCGACGGACCGGGAGACGCGCTGGAGAACTTAAATCCGAACGGATATGTCATATCGACGACCACGTCGCGCAGCGGGGCACTCGCGTTCGACGCAACACTGACCGTGAACTGGACAGGCTGACCGGAGGTCGTCTGGCTATTACCATCGATAGAGATCGACAGCGGCGACGACGTGAATGTAAGCGCATAGTCACGATCGGCAACGAAAATGGCACTCGATCCCTGTACGCGGTATTCGAGCTCTACTTTTACATTGCCACTTTGACCGCCTGAACCGGAAAAGACCGCGGATATCGTTCCCTGTCTCCTGCCGCCCGGCTCGATAGTACCGAGCGACTGTCGTAAACTCGGCAGGTCCGTGGAAAAGTCCGCTACCGAACGCGTGCCCGGCGGGAACGTAACAAGTAGGTCTGCAAGCTCCAGCGGGACCCGGTTTCTGTTCACGACAGTGATCTGAAGTTCAACCGGCTCACCGCCCGCTACCTGCGGCGGTCCGGAAACGCTGATATCGATGTTGCCCGGGTTCGCCGGGTGCGATCCGCCGCCCAGCAAAAAGTAGTATCCGAAAAAAAGCGCCGCACCTATGAAAAAGATCATCGATGCAACGAGGAGCCATCTGAGTATTGCGCGCGTCGTACCGATGAATGGCGGAGCGACTTTCATTTTGTTCATTGTGGGCTCCGGCATTTTCCAGTCGTCGGAAACGAGCTCGCGATCATGCTCCAATTCACGACGCGGCCGTTCGTGCAGCTGTTCAGAAATCTTCCGCGAGTACATCGCGCGGCGCAGCTGCTCGATCCGCTCCTGTTCGTGATCGGGTGGATTCATCGGGTTCATTCTATCATCGTACGTTTGTCACGCGGCGCTCTTGACGGCACAGTAACGGCGCGATTTGATGGACCCCAGTGTATTGCGTAGCGACATAGCGTTAATAACCACGACAAGGGAGTGGCAAAGGATGATCGTGACAGTGCGGGTCAAATGCTCGGGATATCGGTCCCTCGAGAAAAAAGTGGAGATCAAGGGGCCATTCAACACCGGCGGGGTTGTGACCGTCATCACCGGCGTTACCGGAAAGGTGCTCCAGAAGCTCTCGAACGACTACATCGAGGTCCTTGTAGAGCCGTCTGACTATTCGAAATGCGAAGCCGATGGCTTCCAGCGGATCTTTTGAGGCAGTGCCTCACCGAAAGCCGCCGATGATATCGGCGGCTATTCGTTTGTATCTTCCCGCTCGAACAACAACTCATCCGGAAGACGGAACAGTCCTTCGTCGTTTCGTTTTTGCTCTATGAAGTGTGAGATGAATCCGACAGTACGCGGTATGACGAAGAGTGCATTAAAGAATTCCGCGTCGATGAGCTCTCCTATCTCATGGTCCGAGTACCCCTCCTTTTCCTGCAGCAAATCCAGGAGTATTGCAGCCATCACTCCGTCGACATTCAGTATTAAATTACCGTTCTTGCCGGTCGTAACCGCTTCGATCGCACGAGCAAAATCGTAATGAGGGTGTTTCGAAAGCAGTGAAGCGAATTCCGACAGTGCCCCTACCCGGGGATCAGGAATGCCGACGCGATATTTGCGGTGGCCGATGCCGGAAAGCAGCACGCCGGATTTATTTTTAGCCTCCACGTAGGCGGCGGCATCATGAGCGCCCGTAACGCCTTCGTGCCAACTCCGTGCCGCATCGTTCACCGCACCACCGAAACGCGGACCGATGGTGAGGAGCCCTGCCGCGAGCGACGAGACCATATCCTTGCCGGCGCGTGCCGTAACCATTGTGTTCACCGCGCCTGACACATGACCCCCATGATCAATCAGGAGCTCAAAAATATTCTCGACGAATGCCGCGGTCTCGACTGATACCCGTTTACCGAGGAGTGCATTCAGCGCAGCAGACGCGAACGCATTCTGCGGCTGCTGTACGAGTGCTGTATCTTTCACGAAGCGTGGCACCTCGTCGAGGTCCACGATCTTACGCGATGAGAGAATACTGTGTTTCCGGTTCATGAATGGTGTCGTATCAATGACGGTATCACGAACAGGCGGCAGCGGCAGGTCTACGAGTGCCTGCAAAAAGAGCGGGAACGACTCCGGAGCAACGGCGCCCGCAGCGTTCAGTGCGTCGCGCTTGGCTCGTGCGCTTTCATCCTTACGAGCGACCAACGCCTTTGCATGACCGAATTGCATACGCTCCTCGAACGCTTCGTCGATGACGCCCGCAACATAGCAGATGACAGGCTTTGTCAGTTTTTTGGTATTGATGAGATCAACAATCTCGTACTCGTCGGAGCCGCCAAGCTCACCGAAGTAGACGATTGCTTTTGTGGCCTCGTCCCCCTCTGCAAGCGCAAGCACCTGTGAGAGCGCAGTGACCGGAAACCGATCCCCGCCGATTGAAAGCGAGAACGACACGCGTTTACCCGCGTGTGACACGGCCCGGATCAGTTCGTTGGTCATGCCGCCGGAAGTCGAAACGACAGCAACCGACCCTTCGGTCGCAAGGTGTCCGGCCTCGATCTGTGCGGCGTCAGTCCCGCCGATCGCACCCAGCTTCAGGTAGTGCGGCACAAGCAACCCGACTCCTGAAGGTCCGGCGATAAGATACCGACCGCCATACCGGGCAATGAGTTCGGTCGCGTGTCGCTCAGGCACATTTTCAGCGAACAGGTGTGCACCGAGCGCATCAGGGCACGCATCAAAAAATCCGCAGGTCGTTTGGAATGTGCGCCTGCCGGACTGTGCGTTCAGGAGCCATTTGATACGTTCCCGCACACTCGACGGAATCGCCGCATAATCGCGATAGCACGGGATCAGAACTTCGTGCGATCCAAAAAAGAATTTTTGCGCTTTTCTCGTCCCGGCGATGATACCGACGACGGACGGAGCCGATTTGCCCGATAGCGCATCGAAATCGAGGATCGACTGCACGATACCTGCGTGATTTCCGACGACCAGTATGCCGTCCTCTCCCCTGCGGATTCGTTCAAGTATCGTCATGAATGTATGTAGTGAATTGCTTCCTCGACCGCGCGCGTAATGATCTCGTCTGAACCGTACACGGCTCCACGCAGTGATTCCTTGTCCAAAAAGTCCCGCATGAGTGAGAGTCCCGCGGCTTCGTTCGGACCGCCGCGTCGAACGAACACTTTGATCCCCTGCTCCCGCATCCGGGGAGCAACTTCGGTGAGGGCGTCGATTATGCCGAGAAACGTCTTTTTCACATCAGTGAAATTTGCGACACCGCCTGCAATGACAAGGGCTTTTTTTGAAGCTTTTGAAGCGAGCATAAGTGCGGCTATCTGCTTTGTATACAAGTATGTTTCCTCGCGCGTCGGGCCGCCGCTGTATTCGCCGTAATTCGCGAGCGCGCCTCCATACCCTTGCACCTGCACCTCATCTGCGATGACGATCGAACCGCCGCCGCCTGAAAGCAGAAAAAACAGTGCGCCGTCCGGGTTGATGACGGAGAGCTTGAGGGAGGCCGGCGTCGTGGCGGCAAGCGCCTCTACCGCATCCTCTGCGGCATGCTTCGAACGCGGAGTAATGATATCGTCGCCGCTCCATGAGCTCCGCACAAAGAACTCCCCTGCACTGTCGACGAGTGCGGCGGCATCAAGGAGTTCGCACGCACCGTCCTGCACCACCAACGGATTGATCTCGAGGAATGCAAAGAACTCTGTATCGAACGCTGCGAACACTCGCTCGAGAAACGGCGCAGGTACACCTGTCGTTTCGGCGATGGGTGCCACGTCATGTGCATCACGGATCAGAAACGTCTGAACAGCTTCGGGATGTGCCTCGATATCGACACCGCCGTCTCTTGCGTAGAGCACCCGAACTCCGTCCCGAACGCGTTCGAACGAAATATATCGGTCGTTCTGTGCGTCATGTTCAAAATACGGATCGAGTATGAATTGTGAAAACCCTTTCGCTTCCCACGACGCAATCGCCGCTTTGATATCTGCCTCGCTTTTGTCTACGATCACAAGTCCCTGCTTGAATCGCTTCTTAATTCCCTGATCGACTTTTGCGACCCATCGCCCGCCGGGTATCGATATCGCACCCGAGCGGAGCTGTACACCGGAATACCGCTCACCGAGCAGGATCTTTTTTGCCGTATATTCACTGAGTTTTACGCGCGCCATGTATCGTTTTCAAACATTGCACTCCAATCGTTATCGGGGTCAGAGTACTCTTCAGAATAAATAAATCCGAGCTTGTTCGCGAGGGCAACACTTGCCTCATTGTGGGAACTGACCCCGGCCCACAACTTTGCGTCTGGATGCCGTGCTTTGTAGTCGTCGATTGCGAACCGCATGAATCCGGTCATGAGACCCTGACCGCGAAAGCGCCCGTAGGAACGGTAGACGACAGTGTGTGCATCCCCTTTCGCCTGCGCGTATTCTTCTTTCAACTCCGCCTCCGTCAGGTAGCGAAGCGACTTGCGACCGATAGGTTTCGGTCCGAACCACGCGAGCGCGGCGAGGTCGCCCTCGGGACTGACCAATGCATACGGGGTGCGATCCTTGCCGAACCACTCCTCATACGAGCCTTCCACGAAGCGTTTCCGATCTGAAGTGTGCGCGTGGAGATCGTGATCTCCGTCGTCGGACGAATACGATATCAGTTGTCCGACGAGCGCACGATCGAGTCCGATCACTATATCGAACACCACACCCGACTTCGACTTCATCGAACCGATCGACGCCCGTTCAAAAATGGGAGGGATCTGAATCATCATGAGAGACTACCGCTACAAATGGGTCTCCGCAATCGCGCGATTGATCGACTTGAGCATTGTTTCCCGCATGACCTCCGCCTCTTGTAAGTGCGCGCTCTCAAATGATGTATGCGAAAAGAGCGTGGTGCGCAGCGCCTCCTGCGAGATGTAGCCGAGCGCAAACAATATGCGCGCGACCGAGACGATCTCGATTGTGGGAAGCGCATCGTCGCTTGAGCTCATGCACGCCCGATGCGACTCCGCGAGCACATCAAAGAGGTATTCATTCTTCTCTTCGCCGGCGACGAGTCGCTGCGTGAGCTCACACACACGCACGAAGGCATACAATCCGGCACCGCTTTTCGGAAGTGCGCGAGCGGTGGCACCTGCCAGTCGCCAGCCCCGCTTACCTTTTACCAAGGATGCATTCGCGTAACTGTAATTCTGCGTCGCATAGCGCATCTTTGAATACTCGGAACGTATCGCGCTTGCACGAGCGCGCACGAGCCCAAAATCGCGCGTCATGAGCGAGACAACGCGGTCGGCTTCACCACGGGCATCTCCCCCCAATACGATCACATCGGTATGGTACTTCTGGTACATCGCTAGACTTCCAACGTAACACGCTTTTTCGGCGCTTCTACAAAATCCATCGCGAGTATCTTGGTCGCACTCGAGAGTTCACCGACAAATTGCTTGAGAATCGCTATTTCGTCATGCGGTGCCTCGATAACCGCGCGCGCGACGGAGTCCGCCGGCGCAAGATTTGCATCCTTACGCGCACCCTGCAGTAGACGACGCACTTCACGTACCAGCCCCTCCTGGAGCAGCTCTTCCGTAACGGTCGTATCGAGCGAGACGCCGACGCCGCTCTCGAATCGGACTTCTTTTACATTCACTTCGTCCTTGATGAGATCAAGAAATTCACTGATGCCCGGCGTGTCCGTACCATAGACGTCGGTCGTGCCGATCGTGAGCACACGCAGCGGCTGACGGACATTCAGCTTCTTATCCTCTCGCTCTTTGAGCGCCTGAGACACAATAAGACGTGTTGCGAACATGCGCGTAAGCAGCTGTGCCGCATCGGTGTCATGTGCAAGCATCTCCGGCCACGTCGAGAGGTGGACACTTTCTTCGTCCTCGCCTTCGCGTACGGCTTGGAACAGGTATTCCGCATAGAACGGCATGGTCGGCGCCATCACACGCGAGAGCGTATGCAACACATAACGGAGTGTCGCCAGCGCCGCTTTTTTATCGGCCCCCTCCTCTTTGAATCGCTCGCGGGAACGGCGCAGGTACCACACGGACAAGTCGTCGATGAACTGCGGAAGCGGCCGGACGGCCTCGTCGAGCTCGTATGCCTCGAATCCTTCGGTCGCCTCACCCACCAACGCATTAACGCGCGCGATAATCCATCGATCGAGCACGTGTGCACTCTTGAAATCACGCACCGTACCGTCCTCGTAGAGTTTGTAGAACTCGAGCACGTTATTAAGGCGGCCGATGTTCTTCTTGAGCGTTTCGTCGACTCCGTTCTCCGAGAAGTTCAGGTTCTCAGCTTTCAAGAGCGGCGATGAGAGCATGTACAAACGCAACGCGTCAGCGCCGTATTTGTTGATAACGTGCATAGGGTCAGGATAATTGTTGAGACGCTTCGACATCTTCTTGCCGTCCTCCGCAAGCACGATGCCGTGTGCCACGACGTTTTGAAATGCGTTCACGCTGAACATGGCTCCCGCGAGCACGTGCAGGTAGTAGAACCACGCGCGGAATTGTCCGGTGTACTCAGTGATGAACTGAGCCGGAAAGGTTTTCTCAAACCGCTCTTTGTTCTCGAAGGGATAGTGCACCTGACCGTACGGCATCGAGCCTGAGTCGAACCACGTATCGAGCACATCGGGTATGCGTCGCATCGTTTTGCCGCACACGCACGGGACGGTCACCTCGTCGATGATGTGTTTGTGCAGATCCTCCACGCTGGTCCCGCTCGCCTCTTCGAGCTCTGCAACTGATCCGAATACACGCTGTGTTTTGCACGATTCGCAAACCCACATCGGAATGACGCTCGCCCAGAAACGCTGACGACTGATACCCCAGTCCCTGGCACCTTCGAGCCATTTACCGAACAACCCCTCTTTGATATGCGAAGGCGACCAATTCACGTTGCCTGCAGTACGCAGCAACTCCTCTTTCATCTTTGTGACCGAGACAAACCACGACGATGTCGCGTAGTTCAAAAGCGGCGTGTCGCAACGCCAACAATGCGGATATGAGTGCGTAATGTTCTCTTTTGAAAAGAACATCCCGTGGTCCTGCAAGTATTTCAAAACAGCAATGTCGGTTGCCATGCGCACGCGGTCTTCCGCGTTCGGCTTTACTTCCATTCCGGCAAAGTCCGTAACCTCGGGCTTTACCGTTCCGTCAAAGTTCACGTGCTGCACAAACGGCAGATTCACCTGCTTAAGCAGTTCCCAGTCTTCGGCACCGAATGCCGGCGCTTCGTGCGCGATACCCGTGCCGCTCTCTGCGGTGATGAAGTCGGCCGCGTAGATCTTCCAGCCATTTTCGCGATTCTTGAGTGTTTGGTCTTTGGCGTAGTAATCAAAAAGCGGCACGTACTGTTTACCGACGAGTTCGCTACCCTTCTGCGTCTGTACGACGCTGTACTCCTGCCCGCCGAACACGTGATCGAGGCGATCCTTGGCGAGAACGAAACGAACCGTTTCCCCCGACCCTTCGTCCTTTTTCTCGACGGTCACGTAATCAATATCCTTGTTGACCGCGAGCGCGACGTTGCCCGGCAAGGTCCACGGGGTCGTCGTCCACGCAAGGTACGAAAGCTTCGGATCTTCGACTGAGCGGAATTCCGCAGTAACCGAAATATCCTTGATGTCTTTGTAGCCTTCGCTCACCTCTTGCTGAGAGAGCGTGGTCTCGCAGCGGGTGCAGATGTGCATCACGCGGTAGTCCTCGTACACGAGACCCTTGTCGTAAATGTTTTTGAACACCCACCACACACTTTCCATGTAGGGCTTATCCATCGTGCGATATGCGTTTTGCATATCCACCCAACGTCCCGTTCGCGGAATGATCTGTTCCCACTCGTGGGCATACGTCATCACCTGATCGCGGCACGCCTCGTTGAACTTCGCGATACCGAAGTCCTTAATGTCTTTTTTGTGCTTAAAGCCGAGCTGCTTTTCAACGATGTTCTCGATGGGCAGTCCGTGACAGTCCCATCCCCACACACGAGGCACCGAGTAGCCGCGCATGGTTTTGTACCGCGGCACGACATCCTTGATCATGCCGGTCACAAGGTGGCCGTAGTGCGGGAGCCCGGTCGCGAACGGGGGTCCGTCGTAGAAAACAAACTCACCGTTCGGTGCGTCCTGCGCAACCGACTTCTCGAAGATCTTGTTCTCGTTCCAAAACGCCAGGATCTCCTCCTCGCGCTTGGCAACCGCTGATTTGTCGGCGTTTTCAGCCATATTCGATGAATCCTATCAAAAATCAAAGACCGGCGCGAAAAGCGGGCGCCGGTCTTGATATGAGGAACGGATTGCTCTACCCCGAAACGAGACGGGGTTTGAACGGAGGTTCGACGAAGTGCTTGCTGTGAATGACGGCCGGCATGTGGGGTCCGGCGGCGCCGGTGAGCCTGGCCAGGTCGGTCGAATTGTTGCAGATTCCCTGCACGTACGTGCCGTTGACGACAACGCCACAGAGCTTGGGATAACTACCGTCGGTCACCTGAGACACATTATCCATTCTCGTGTTCCTCCGCTTTTGAGCACAGGAAGCTGATCTTCCCTTGCCGTGGTTAAGGGTACCAACTCGCCGATTCCGGGCAAGACCGGGATGTGTTCTAAAAAAGAAGGTCCGGCACGTGAGGTGCCGGACCGGAAACGAGTGCCGTTACGTCAGGAAGTACTCACGCGGCACCTCGCGTAGATCTCGACAGATACGGTCTGCCGGGTAATCGGTGCGATCGTCACTGACGAGCGCGACACATCGCATGCCGGCCGCTTTCGCACCGATCATGCCGCTTACGCCGTCTTCGACCACGATGCAATCGCGAGGATTCACTCCCATACGCGCCGCAGCGAGCAGAAACACATCCGGCGCAGGCTTTCCATGCGCAACCTCTTTCGAACTTGCGAAGGCGTCGAAGCGCCATTTGATGCCGATTGTGCTCAGAACCAGGTCGACGACCGGCGGACGCGATGCGGACGCGACACCAAGCGGAGTCAGCCCCCACAACGACTCTAGCCGTTTGACGGTACCTTCAATCGGCGTGAACTCATCAACACACGCCATGAACCGCTCCGCCTTCCTGTCGGAGAGTGCCGGGTCATGCGTATACGGCAACCCGCGATCGGCATGAAGCTCCGCGAACTGATCACGCAGCGATCTTCCCGAGAAGCGTTTCGTGATTTCTTCCGGCGTGATGTCGATGCCGAACAACTCCCTCAACATCTCGGATTCGATACGCGAATGGATTCGCTGCGAATCGGCGAGCACGCCGTCCATGTCGAAAATAACAGGCACGTTTCTACCTCCCTGATTGTCCGTATTCGAGACTACCCTACCCTGCGCGCCTATGCACGTGCTTACATTTTTTCCGGCGCTGGGATACCGAGTATCCACAATCCATTCTTGAGCGTACTGCGCACCGCATCAACGACCGCAACTTTGTGCGCAGCTGCAGGCGTTCCATCGAGGATTTGTTCCTGTGCGTACCAACTGTTGTAGGCAGCAGCGAGCTGGGTCAGATACGTTGTGACGATGTGCGGCTCCATGAGTGCCGCGGCCTGCTCTACGACTTCGGGAAACCGATGGATAAGCCTGGTTAGCTCGGTCGGTGCGACCCGCGCATCAACCGCCATCACAACACCGTCACGTTCCGCCCGCTCAACGATCTGATGAGCACGAGCATGCGCGTATTGCAGATACGGTCCCGAGTCCCCTTCGAGCGACAGCGCCTGTTCGCGGTCAAAAATAATGTCCTTGTTTGTTGCCTGTTTCAGTATTTGAAATTTAATCGCCGCTACCGCAACCTGTTGCGCAAGGAGGTCCGTGTCGTCGGCGCGGCTCTCGGTCGCGCGGGCGGTAGCCGCAGTTTTCAGATCAGCAATAAGCGACTCCCCCGTGATGACCGATCCGGTGCGCGACGACATCTTTCCCTCGGGGAGACGCATCATGCCATGCGCAACGTGCAGCAGCTTTGCCGCAACCTCGGGGTAGACGACCTCCATGGCTTTTTTGAGAACGCGGAAGTACTCCGTGATCTCGTTAGCAGTGACGATCACGAACATGCGCGACGTCGGAAACTCATCCTGCTTCAGTTTTTCGAGCCCGAGTTCTTTTGCCTCGTAGGTCGGCAAACCCTTGCTGTTGATGAATACGCGCGTGTGTAAACCGTACTCCTCGCCCTTGAAAACCCGCGCGCCGTCTGACTCAGGAAATGCGTCGGGATGCGAAAGCACAATATCTTTACCGATCGGTCCGGTCTCGCTTTCGAAATAGTAGCGGTCGAATTTCGTTCCGAGGATTGTATACAACTTTTCGAAGGCAGCGAGGGACCCTGCCCGACCAGTATCGTAGAGCGCATTGAGCTCCGCATCACTCCGTTCATACAGTTTTCGGTTAATGTCGTCGATCTCGGCCTTGGCAGACTCCACCTCTTTGTATGCGGTCGCGCCTTCAGCATAGGCCTTGCCGAATTCATCTGCGGACTCCGGATGGATGCCGAGTTTGCGTATGCCCCAGATCGCACATGCGACGTGCACGCCCAAATCGCCCTGGTAATTAGCGCGCGAGACCGACGTGCCCGAAAAATCCGTGAGGCGCGCAAGCGACTCGCCGATGGTGTTACTCATGAGGTGACCGATATGGAATGCCTTGAACGGATTCGGGTCGGTGTATTCAAAGAGAATGTGCGCACCTGTCGGAAGATTCCGCCCCCACTGCTTACCCGCCGCTTCAACAACGAGCGACGCTATTTCAGACGCCGAGAGCACAAAATTAATGAACCCCGGACCTGCAATCTCGATCCTGTCGATGCCGGCAATGTTGCCGAGCGAAGCGACGAGCTTTTCGGCAAGTTCCCGCGGCGGCATTCCTGCCTGTTTTGCATAGCGCATAGCTGTTCCCGTCGCGTAGTCGCCATGCTCGAGCGCGAGCGGGTATTCCAGCTTGATGTCACTCTCGGACACCTCAATACCGTGCAGCGTGAGCGCGGCTGCGAGTGCAGCGCGCAGTCGATTCGATACCGCGTCAGGGTTCAACATGCGGAGATTGTACCCTAGCTGGCAGAGATAGCGTCCCAGACGCGTTCGTGGATCACCTTCGGCGACTCACCTGCTTTGCATTCAATAGTTCGCCACGTGCGGTCCTTTGCGAGCTTGCCGTATACCTCGGCAACCGCGCGCTGGTATTCAGCATCTGATTCGTGCTGATCAAGTTCTCGACCGGAATCATCCATGTGCTCCTTTGCCAACTTTTGTGACACCTTGAGATAGATAACAAGATGCGGCTTCGGCAGGCCGGCTTCCCCGTACATGAGGTCATGTACGAATGTGATGAACTTCCCGCGAGCCGCACCATCGAGCTTCGCTCCATGAAATGCCATCGTTGACGGGACGTACCTGTCCGCGACGACCATGCCCATTTTGAGTGCCGCCACGAGCGAGTCTTTCGTTGTCGCAAAATCGAGGAGGTACGGAAGTCCGGAGAAATAGGGAGACAAGTGTCGAAAGTCCCCGTGTTTGCCGTGGAGCGAATCCTTGATGAGCTTGCCGATCGGTTTTTCGTAGCGCGGTGAATGTGTAGAGGTCACGTGGTGCCCCTGTTTCTTCAGACGATCCGCGAGCATCTTTGCCTGTGTTGCCTTGCCCGCACCGTCTATCCCCTCAAACACTATAAGAGTGTTCGTTCTCATGCGGGCAGTATTCCCTTACAACCCTTAAAAAGCAACAGCCCCTCATATGAGGGGCTGTTGCGGTTTTTTGGTCGGATTACTTGGAATCAACGTCGACTCCCATAGAGCGGGCAGTTCCGGCGATGATCTTCTTTGCGTGATCGAGATCAAGCGCATTGAGGTCTTCCATCTTTTCGTTTGCGATATCCTCGAGCTGCTTCTGGGAGAGCTTCGCGATCTTGGTTGAGTGCGGCTTGTCAGAACCCTTCTCCTTGCCGATCGCCTTCAAGACGAGGCGCGAGGCCGGCGGCTTCTTGATGATGAACGAGAACGTTCGGTCCTTGTATACATTCATGACAACCGGGAGGATCGAGCCGGCCATAGCTCGGGTCTGGTTGTTGAACTGATTCACGAACTCGCCGATATTCACGCCGGCAGGGCCGAGCGCAGTACCGACAGGCGGAGCAGGCGTCGCAGCACCGGCTGCGATCTGCAATTTGATGATCTTTGTGATTTCCTTTGCCATATCTAGTGACGAGGACTATACCCTTTTTATTTCTATATTTCAAGTTTTATCGAAAATGCCCCGGACTCGCGCCCGGGGCATTGCTTTGGGGGCGAACACCGTCAGGTATCCGCCGAAAGAAAGATCAGATCGTCTGTCGGGCCCTTACTGGGTCCCTTCGAACTGCTTGGAGACCCCGCGACGGGCCCACGCCCTGAGCGGCGCATCGAGGGCGACGTTGAACACGTCCTCGATGAACTTGCCGAACAGGTAGTTGACGGTGCGGAACGGCCAGTTGAAGACCCAGGCGACGTAGAGCGTCGTCACGTCGACGTGCTCCTGGATGCTCGTGCCGATGCCGGCGTAGTAGGAGCCGTGCTTCTTCACGAATTCACCCCACGGGCCGGCGAGCGCCTGCATCCGGTAGTTCTTCAGCTCGTTGTCGGACTTCGGCAAAGCCTCGGCCTCGGCAAGCGCTTCAGGCGGAAGCTTCAGCCAGACGTTCTTGTAGAGATCCGACGTACCGTAGGCCGTCTTGTCGCGGACCGACCTGAGCCAGTTGAACAGCGCCTCTTTCCGCCGAACGACGCGCTCCTTCGCGAGCTCGACGGTCTTCATCTGGGCGGAGAACACGCCGACGATCAGACACGCGATGATCACCACGCCGAACGACGTCGCCTTGGACCAGAACGAGACCATCCCAAAGGCTTCGAGCCAGCGGAAGAAGCCCAGGGTGTAGAGCATCGCGCCGACGAACGCACAAATGCCGACGAGGTACGCCGCCACCTGCCAGATCGTCTCGCGGGTCCTGCCGGTGCGCTCGTCGTCTTCGACGAAGCATTTGCCCAGGC
>CAZWFX010000025.1:0-30577 GCA_964633425.1 uncultured Candidatus Saccharibacteria bacterium | reverse complement strand
GTAGCCGTAGCCGTAGCCGTCGCCGGAGCCGGAGCCGTAGCCGTAGCCGTAGCCGGAGCCGGAGCCGTCGCCGGAGCCGGCGCCGGAGCCGTAGCCGTCGCCGGAGCCGGAGCCGGCGCCGTGGCCGGAGCCGTCGCCGGAGCCGAAGCCGTAGCCGTCGCCGTAGCCGTCGCCGTCGCCGTCGCCGGAGCCGAAGCCGGAGCCGGTGCCGTCGCCAAAATCAGACGGCCTCTCGTCTGACAAGATGAGCGTTCTCACGGCTTTCCGTCCTTGATGGCGCGCAGCGTTTTTTCGGCCTCCTCGCTTGCGAGGATGACTTCGCAGGCGTCAAGAATCATGGTCGCTTGGGGCGGTCCGACTTTCGAGAATTCCTCGTCGATCCCGACCACGGCCAGATCGGACAGGCTGATCCCGTTCTTTCGGAGCACACGCCAGCGCCAGAGGCGGCGGGCCTCGCGCATCTTGACGGTGCGCCCGTCGATGTCCTCGACAATGCCAGCGTGCGGGCTGGCGTCGCGCGCCCGAACGACGCAATAGCGGCCGATGAAATCCGAGTAATCCATTTTCTCTCTCCATTACCGACGGAGGGAGGTACCCTTCCGTTTTCCGGTATGGGGACAACATAGCAGCAACATGAATTCTGTCAACATGAAAAATGTCAGACGACACAAAGAATGTTGACTTCGTGTCGGCGGAGGGATTAAGAATGCCGCGTCAAAGAAAAACCCCCGGCTGGATACCGGGGGCTGACACATGGCCGGTTGGTTGGAAGACTGCGGCGGCCGAACCTCTTGAGAAGAGGTAATTGCATACCGCAGGGCGCGACGAAGTGCAACACCCGGTCCGAAATCCCGAGGGGTGTGTCGCCGGTCCTACAGGAGGGCCGATAAAGCAGCGGGAGACTGGCGCGGGCCTGAGACCCACGCGCCGGGCTGAAGCGACGGGCGGCTCCGGCGGTCAAGATCGCGAAGGCTGGGAACATACCCCGGATGCCATGCAAGGCACGGGGCTATGTCGTCCTATGCCTTCACTCCGGGACCCACCTACGGTCAATCCCCTCCTGAAAGAGAGAATCAGGACCTAGAAAGGGATCAGCTAGACGAACGTGAAAACGGCGGTCGAGCCGTCTGAAAGCGACGCGGTGCCGCTTCCGCCTGTTCCGGCCGCGTTGCGTGTTGCGATCACGGTTCCGGTTCGCCCGTCAGAGCAGGTCATGGGGATGCTGATGGTCTTGGTCATGTCCATCGCATCGTATTTGCCAGAGCAGGTCGCGCCTGAACTACCCTTCAGCTCGAACGTTCCCTCGCCGGAGATTTTCGCGGTCGCCGTCCCGGTGAACGCTTCCCCGGTGCTGGCGACGCCCTGGGCCGGAACGGTGATCGATGCGCAGCCGGTGAGAACAAGCGGAACGGCCCGAATCAGCATTCTTATGGCGACACCTCGACGGGGAACGTGACCGCGGCGGCCTCCTGCACGCGGCAACCGAACAGCAGCAGCCCGAGGGCGGCCAAGGCGGTGGCGAGTTTCTTCATGGTCATCCCCTCCATTGAAACGATGCGACGACGCGGCCATAGACCCTCAGATCCTCGCGACACTTTTCATGTTGACATCCGACATTAATCGTGTTGAATACCCGACATGCACAATGTCAGCTCCATCATCTCCATGCTCGGTGGCAACGCGGCGGTCGCGAAACGCCTTGGAAAAGGCGACAGCGCGGTTTCCGAAATGAAGCGTCGCGGGAGCATCCCGGTCGACTACTGGCAGGCGCTCATCGAGATGGCCGCCGAGCTCGGGGTCGGGCCGCTCAACGCCGATGTCCTGCTGGAAGCGCACAGCGCGAAAGAGGCGGAGGCATGACCACGGCCCTGCTCATCGCCGGCGGCGTGTTCTGGCTGGCGGTCCTCATGTGGATTTCGGCGATGGCCGCGCGGGCGGTCGACGGCAAACGGTCGGCGAGATGGATTGCTGTCGGCATTGCCCTGTCGATCCTTCCGGCCGTGTTCTCCATCGCCTGCTTCACCTTCGCGGTGTCGCCATGAACACCCGTCCCGCACTCCCGCAGGTTGCTGACGGCCAACCTGAGCCAATCCGGGGAGCGGAAGCGCAAAAAGGCGTCGTGTTGCACGACGACGTTGGACGGGCCGCGGAAGCGGAAGGGTATGCCCGTAAAATCCCCGGAGAGCCGTCGATCCTTTCCCTGTTCGAGCAGGGGCGCGACACGCTGGAAATCGCCGAATACCTCAGCCTTCCGGAGCACGTTGTCGCCAAGGCCCTGCACATCGAGCGCAGCGCGGCGCTCGGGCGTGATGCCCGGTTCGATCCGCCGCCGTCGTGGCAGCGCAACAAGCGGCCGCTCCGCTATCTCCCGAATTTCATCATCGGCGCCGCCGCCCTCCGCAACATGGGCGTGGTGGCATGATGCATCCAGACACCATCGAGCGCGCTGCGAAAGCCGCCTACGGCGTTTTCATTCGCTGCAGGCCGCTGGCGCTGCGTGACGATCACGGGACGCTCGTTCCCGAGACGCCCGAGCAGGCCGTGGAGCGGCGCTGGAACGCCCTCCCGGAGCGCACCCGGGCCGAATTCCGCGCCGAGGCCGAAGCGGCCCTGGAGGCGGCATGAACCGAATTCACACAAAGCGCGCGATGCACGGTCTTGGCGGGTCGTCAACATCGGCGCGGCTCCTTCTCACCTTCTACGCCAGTGAGCGTAGCAGGGGAGTTCGAGGCAGATGTGCAGAGAAAGTGAGCAACCGGAGCGCAGAGTCATGAGTAGCGCCGCCGTTGCCGGGGACTACCTCCGGCTGATGATCGCTGAGGAGATGACGGCATGGGGCGACCAGAAAAGCGCACTGAACCGTCTGGCGATCCGATACCGGCTGCCGTTCTGGACGGCCAACAACATCCGCACGGGGCGGGCCAAGACCATCGAGGCCGACATGTTCCAGCGGATTCGCCAAGCCTATCTGGATGTGTGCGAGCGCCAGATCGAGCGCCTTCAACACGAGCTCGCAATCGAGAAAGCCAAGGGGACCGATGCTTCTCTTGAGGGCATTGCGCGCGAGGCTGCAGCTCTGGCTGCGCGCCTGGCTGAAACACGGAAAGGATGACGGAAATGACTGACGGGAATGCAACACGCGAGCAGTTCGAGGAGCAGACGTTCCTCAATTCGTTCCGGCTGATCAAGCGCATCAAGGAGGAGATCACCGGCTCCATGGGCGACTCCTCGGCGATCTACAAGCGGCTGAAAGAGCTCGGCTTCACCAAGGCCGACGTGCAATGGGCCTTTGAACTCGAGGAGAAGAACGCCGCCGAGGTGATCGCCACCATGGCGCGGCGCCTGCGCATCGCGAAGA
Organism: uncultured Candidatus Saccharibacteria bacterium; assembly: GCA_964633425.1. Lineage (GTDB taxonomy): Bacteria > Patescibacteriota > Minisyncoccia > Phycocordibacterales > UBA2100 > UBA10103. Next base: position 27,219 of record CAZWFX010000025.1, on the reverse strand, counting down.
TGCTGGGGCACGGCCTTTCGCGCCAGATCGAGATGTTCGACGCGGATCGGACGCCGGTGGAAGACCGCGCCTACGCCGAAGGCATGGCCGCCGGCAAGCTGCGCAAGGACATGGCGAACCCGCACGACCTTTCGACCGACGCCGGGCAGGCGTGGCAGCGCGGGTTCAACGACGGGACGGCGTTCATCAACAAGGCGCTGTCCGACGAGCTGATCAAGGCCGACGACCCGTTCTCGACGGCCGCCTGAGTGTGATGCGTGGCCGGCGGCGGGCCTCACGCGCCGCATTTCCTTTCCCTTGAGGTCACCATGCGCATTCTGGGGCTTGATCCGAGCCAATCGACCGGCTGGGCGTTTTACGACACGACGCAGCACCTGTCGGCGATCCGTGCCGGGGTGATCCGGGTTTCCCGCGCCGAAGGCGGGTACGAGGTCAAGGCCGCCGAACTCGGGCGGCAACTGACCCGGCTGATCAAGGACGAGAAGCCCGATTTCATCGCCATGGAGGAGCCTCTGCGCTCCATGCCGGCCGGAAAGAAGCCTGTGAAATTCATGGGGCAGGAGATGGAGGAGACGCAATCGGCGGGCGGCGTGCTCGCGGTGATCTCCTCGAACCAGATGGCCGGGGCGTGCGCGGCGATCATCGGGGCGTTCGGCATCCCGTTCGCGACGATCTCCTCCTCCTCGTGGCGGAAGCAGTTCCTGGGGGTCGGCCGGAACCATGGCTGGCAGCGCGCCGACTGGAAAAGGGCCAGCCGCGAGCAGTGCAAGGCGCTGCGGATCGTCGTGACAAATGACGACATGGCCGACGCGGTGGGCATTGCGTTCGCCGGGGCCGGGCTTCCGCAGGTCAAGATGATTGGGAGGGCGGCGTGAGCCCCATCGTCCGGCCGAATTGCCAGTCTCCCGCGGCGTGCCTCGCCAAAGGCAAGGGGCATTGCCGCAAGTGCCATATGGCGGCGATGGTGCGCAAGCTCCACGCCGATCCGGAGTTCGCGGCGGCCCACGCCGAGCGGATGCGCAAGCTCAACGCCGATCCGGAGTTCGCGGCGGCGTTGAAAGCCGGACAACGGGGCGGCGTGGTCGTTCCGCCGGATAAGGAGGCCGATTGGCGCACGCTTAAAAAAGCCGGGTATTCGGTCGCCGAGGCGGCCAAGGCGATGGGGCTGAAGCCATGAGCCTCGTCTCTATCCTGCCCGCATGGCTCGGCCGCGCACTGGCGTGCGGCGCCCGCGAATTACGATCCGCTCAACCCGCTGCCTGCCCGCGCATCCGCTGCGCCGGGGTGCGGCTCACATTGGAGGTTTTCCCGTGACAACAATCGCCACTCTGCATGATGCAGTCGAAGACCGCATGGCCGAAAACGAACGCTCGCCAGCGGCCCAGACGGAAGCGCTGCTTGCCGACACGCGCCGGGCGCTCGATACGCTCGAAGCTGACCGCAAGCGCCACGTCGCAGAAACGCAAGTGGCGTTGGAGCGGTTTGACAATGCGGTCGCCGGCTCTCTCGCCAATCTCAAGGCGACGGAAGCGACGATACGGGCCGATCTCGAATCAAACCGGGCCGAACAGGAGCGCCAGCGCTCGTTCGCCGAAACGCGGCGGCGCGAGCTTACCGCAAATCGGCGGGCCGAACTGGTTGAAATGGACCGGCAAAAGTCGATCTACGAAGCGGCGCTCGCCGCCGGGGCCAAGGTGATCGGTTCGCCGCTCGACGACGTGGCCGCCTTCGACGAAGCGGAATGACTATGGCCGCGAATGAGCTCCCCGCCAATATAGAGGCCGAACAGGCGCTGCTCGGCGCGCTTTTGGTCAATAACGCGTGCTTTGAGGCGTTCCGACACTTCCTGAAATCGGACGATTTTTTCGAGCCTCTACACGGCAAGGTCTACACGCTGGCGTCCGGCATGATCGTCGCCGGCAAGGTGGCGTCGCCGGTTACTGTGCTTCCCTTCCTGCCTCAGGCCGTGCGCATCGGAGACATGACGGCCGGGCAATACATGGCGCGGCTGGCGTCCGAGGCTGTGACCGTCGTCAATGCCGTCGACTACGCCAAGGCGGTTTATGACCTTGCTAGACGGCGGGAAATCTACTCAGCAGGCGAATCCCTGATCGAACAAGCCTGCGACGCCGGGCCGGAAGTCTCGCCATGGCAGATCGTGACCGATCATGGCGAGCGGATCAAAACCACGACGGCGCAATGGGATTTCGGCGAGCAATCGGGCCTCACCTTGGCGGATGCCGTCTCCGAGGCGCTGCAGGCGACGAACGACGCCTATCAGTTCAAGAAACCGGTCGGGATCAGCACGGGCATCGAGGCCGTGGACCGGCTGACAGGCCCGTGGGAGCCGGGGCAGCAGATCATCATCGGCGGGGGCACGAAACAGGGGAAATCAGCACTTGCGATGCAATGCGCGATCGGGCTGGCCCGGCATGGCACGGTGTGGATCTACTCGGGGGAGATGTCACCCAGGCAACTGGCGATGCGCGAGATAGCCCGGCGCACGGGTATCCCCATGTGGCGGCAGAAGGCGGGGCGCATTTCGGCACGGGAATTCGAGAAGCTGGAGGACGTGCGGCAGGAGGTCTCCCGCCTGCCGGTGCTGATCGAGCGCAAGCGCCGGACGCTGGAGCAGATCCACCGCGTGCTGACCGAGGTCAAGCGGGCGCACGGGCTCGCGGCGGTGGTGATCGACTACATCGGGTTGCTGGCGTGGTCCGGTGTCATGGCGCGCCGGGAGGAGCACGAGCAGAGCGCGGAAGCGACAAAGCAGCTCAAGGGCATTTTCTCCGACATCGGCGTGCCGGGGATTGCCGTCTCCCAGCTCAAGAAGAACGTCTTCGCCCATGACGGGCGCCTGAAATTCAAGGACCAGCTTCACCAGGCGATCACCCGCCGGCCCCGCTACACCGACCTTTTGGGGGCCGTGGAGCGCGACGCCGACCACGTGCTGATGCCGTTCAACCCCTCCCCGATCATCGCGGGAATCGAGCCGCTGGCAGGCTCTGACGATCACCTTCTGTGGGAGGACGCGGTGTCCAAACACGCGGGCCGGGCGGAGATCGTGCTGGCGCTGTCGAGAGAGCAGCCATTTCCGCGCCGCGAGGCTGTGGAGTGGCACGGGGAGACAACCAGCTTCGGGCCATCTTTCGTCGGGCGGCAGGAAGCGCTTTTCGAGGATGCGGCATGACGCCAAGGCAAAAGACCATGCAGGACGTGGCGGCGGTGTGCAGGGTCTACCGGGTGTCGGTCGCTGAAGTGATGTCGCCGGGTCGAAAGGTTCCCGCCGTTCTCGCGCGACAGGCGGTCATGTGGATGCTGCGGTTTAGCCGGGGCATGTCCTATCCGCAGATAGGCGCGCTCATGGGCCGCGATCACTCGACGGTGTTTTGGGGCATCGGCCGACACGACGAACGGATCGGCGCAACATCGACGGCGCGAAACATCGTCGCGTTGCGACGCGCCCGGTCTCGGCGAACTTACGTTTCGAAGACCGGAATGAGGATGGCGGCATGACCGGCGACTTCCTGCCCGAATGGAACTGCATCCCCGTGAGGGGCGGCTATGTGGGCGTGTTCAAGCGCTTCACCACCGACGACTGGCACCAGGTGCGCGATGCCTCTGGCGTGCGGAAGTTCGCGACAGCCCCGGAGGCGATTAACGCCGCGCGGGAACTGATCAGGGCGGAACTGAACCCGGCTATCCGCGCGGAGCGGGCGTTCGAGGCCGAGGCGAGGGCGTTCAAGGCCCGGATCGATGACGTCGCTGATCTCGTCGCGTCGGTGTTCGGATCCGCGCCCAAGGCGGTGCACGCCAAGGGCAGGAGCATCCCTGTCGAGGTGAGGAGGGCGAAATGCCGGTAATATGCCCGTGCTGTTTACAGGCCATGCCGGTTGATCGCGCGCCGGTAGGCGTGCTGGAACTGGCTCCGCTGACGCCAATGGAGCGCAAGATTGTCAAGGCGCTGGCGGACTCGTATCCGCGGCGCGTCACAATGCGACAGCTCGTCGACACCTGCTATTGGGATGACCCGGAAGGCGGTCCCGAGAATCCCGAGCTGGTGATCCGCCTCAAGATGGGTTCGTTGCGCAAGAAGCTGCCGAGCCACGGCTGGACAATCCCGAAAATCAAGTGCGGCCCGGTGACGGGTTACAACGCCTATCGCCTCGAACCGGTGGCGACATGAGGCGAGGAATCGACATGTGGGCGATCTGCCGATCGGCTGGCGTGATCCTGCGGGATGCCGCCGACTACACGCCATCGCAACGAAAACCCCGAGAATGCTACTGCCGACCGACATTGCATCGCGTGGCGGAGCGTCGTGGCGCTGCTCACCTTGAGTTCGTGCTGAAATTGATGACCGGAACGGACGCGAACCGCATGGCGCTTTATGCCGACGCAATCCGGGCAGTGTCCGACCTGCTGAGCAACCACCCGCATTTGGCGCAGAGGGCGTCTCTGGTGAGCGAGATTGACCGGGTGGACCTGACGGCGCTCCGGACAAAGGCGCGCGTGCTGCGCTCTCCCTATGGCACGGCGGGCACGATTTACACGCTACTGGCAGTGCATCTGGGGCTGCCGGACCAAGGCGACCTATTCGCGAGGGCGCCATGACAATCATTTACGGGTCAGTCTGTTCCGGCATCGAGGCCGCGTCGCTGGCGTGGGAGCCGCTTGGCTGGCGCCCGGCGTTCTTTTCCGAGATCGAGCCTTTCCCGTCCGCCGTGCTTGCCGCCCGCTTCGGCTCGAATTTGCCGGGCGAACCCCTGTCGCAAAACGGAGTGCCAAACCATGGTGACTTCACCAAAATCCCCGCCGACGCAGGACCAATTGACCTTCTGGTCGGCGGAACCCCCTGCCAGTCCTTCAGCGTCGCCGGAAGGCGTCTCGGCCTGGATGATCCGCGCGGCAACCTGGCCCTCGAATATCTCGTCCTTGCTCGCAAGCTCGGCGCGCGCTGGATCGTTTGGGAAAATGTCCCCGGCGCACTTTCCTCTCGAAGCGGCGATCGAAACGCCGGCGGCGGCGGAACTGCAGATGGATCTGATGACGGGGGAGATGAAGCCCCCGCCACGAGCGACTTCGCCACGTTCCTTTCCTTCGTTCAAGAGTGCGGGTATGGGTTCGCCTACCGAATTCTTGACGCTCAGCATGTGCGAGTTCAACGTTTCGGACGCGCCGTTCCCCAGCGAAGGCGACGTATCATCCTTGTCGGATATCTTGGAGACTGGCGACCTGCCGCCGCGGTTCTCTTTGAGCCAGATGGCGTGCCGGGGCATCCTGCGCCGCGCCGGCAAACGCGGCAAGGCGCTGCCCAAGGATTTGTGGGCGGCGCTGGAGCAGGTGGCGAACCGGGACGGGGAGGTGTAGCGGCGACGGTTTCGGCCAAATGGGCGAAGGGAACCGGCGGGCCGAGCTGGAATGAAACGCAGAACCTGATCGCTGTCGAGGTCGCCGACACGCTCGGCGTCGGCGCAAACCAGACGACGGGCAGGCCGACGGAAGTCGTGGCGTTTGCGCAGACCGGCTTGTCCGAATATGGTTCCCGCCTGCCGATGCTGCGCGCATCCGGCGGCGACGCAGGCGGCGGGAGCGAGGCATTGGTCGCGCATGCGTTGCGCGGCGAAGGCTTCGACGCATCAGAGGACGGAACCGGGCGGGGCACGCCGATCATACCGGTCAGGACCGGCTATCAGGGCGACGCTCCAATTGCCTTTCCTTGGCAACAGGGCGGCAGCATGTCCATGCCGGTTGACGTTGACGGATCAGTGGGAACGCTTGTCAAGAATCAATCCTACGCCATCGCGCACGCCATCCAGCCGCGCATCGGCCGCAACGGGCGCGGCGACATCGGCGAAGCCGTCAACGCGTTGTCGGCGCAGTCTGGCGAAGCCGGCAAGGGCGACGCCGCCCATGTCGGGGCGCTTTCGGATGTCGACCGATGGATTGTGCGCCGTCTGACGCCGCGCGAGTGCGAACGCCTGCAGGGCATGCCGGACGACTGGACGAAAATTCCCTGGCGCGGCAAGCCGGCCGAGGAATGCCCGGACGGGCCGCGCTACAAGGCGATCGGCAATTCCATGGCGGTAAACGTCATGGAATGGATCGGGCGGCGAATCGATTTGTTTGAACGGCTGAAAAGCAATAGGGCATTTGAATGACCTATCAAGCCTGGACGGCCAAGGACATCGAATACCGGCTCCTCGAGGCGATGCAGACGCTCATGCTACTCCCGGCTGCCCGAGGACCGCGCGGCTATGCGTCGTCCATGCCCGATGTCGCCATGACCAAGACGGAAGCGTGGCTTGCCGGCGCTGTGGAGAAATCACGCTACATCCGGCGGCCTGAGCGGGATGCAATTGACCGGATGCCCGAGACATGGGGATGGATCAACTCCACCCTTTCGGAGCCGGAACGACGCTTGCTCTACGGCTGGGCGGTCGCCAAGGTGTCGAACCGTCGCCGCATCGCCCGGTATGCCGAGAAGATGGGCTTCAACGACAGAACGTTGAGACGGCGGATTACCGCGTTGTTTCAAGCGGTTGCCGATGCGCTCAATCGGAAGCACGTGGTTTGCGCCAGTGGCCCGGTTGCAAGCGTGTCCGAAATCAGGCCAGAAGCGGACACTGAAGCTGTATCGTCGGTGAGGTATGCGCATCACTGGCGCGCCGATGACGCAAGGCCGAAGATAACCCCCATCACCTGATGCCACGCCTCAAGGCCGCACCCTCCCGCCTCTCCCTCGCCACCCCAAGGCTTGGCCATGCACCTGGAGACAGGGCAGGGTACGACCGGCAACGAGAAGGCGTAAAGCTCGATGTTTTACCGTGTCGAGGCGCAGAAGTGCCGCTCATGTGCGAGCAACGGTATCCAGATTAATGCGGGCTTGCTCTAGGCGAGCTAAAAGCCTTCCAAGCTTCCAAGGCCGGTTCGATCCCGGCAGTCCGCTCCAATTCGCCCTCACGGGCAACGAAATCAGGACGGCGGCGCGCGGTACTGCACCGGGTTAGCAGTTGCTCCTTTGCACCGCGCACCTTACAGGCGGCCCGGCGGCCGTCCTGACCATATCGAAGCGGAATGACGCAGGTGGAAGCCGAATGACCGCAAATATTCGCCATATCGGTGGCAGCAGCGTCCGCCCGCCTAACGGGGTGAATGAAGTCGCGCGCGCTGCGATTGAGGATGTGGCAGAGCGTGTCGCATCCGGCAATGTGGTTGGCGTGTCCATCGCCCTGCAATTCGCCGATGGATCATGCGGGAAGGCGGTAGGCGGGTTCCGCAGATCATGGCCAACAATCGGGGCGCTTGAGGAAATGAAATACGATCTGCTCCAGGCCGGGGCAGACGAATGATGGCAGGGTTTCTTTAGCCTATGAAAAAGGAATGGCCTGCCGACAAAGTGGAGCGTCGTTCGGTATCTGAACTGATACCATATGCGCGCAACAGCCGAACGCATTCGGATTTGCAGGTCAATCAGATTGCATCGTCAATTCGCGAGTGGGGCTGCACTGTTCCAATTCTGATTGATGACGAGGGAACAATCATCGCCGGGCACGGTCGCGTGCTCGCAGCGCAGAAGCTCGGCCTGGCTGACGTGCCTGTAATGATCGCTGTGGATTGGACAGAGGCGCAAAAGCGAGGTTATGTCATTGCAGAAACCCGGAAAACATCGCTACCTCATGCCACTTGACGATGAGATGTGGAAACGCATCTTGCCATTGGCAAAACCCTATCCAAAGCGTGACAAGCAGGCGATCACCGGCGACCAGTCGGCAGAGCGGCGGGGCAGCGCCGACCGTCACGCTCCAATTTGTTAAAAACGATGGAGCTGTAATGGCTAAGGGAGGACGCCCGCCTGCACTGGAAGCAGATGAGGCAACGTTAAAGACGATCAAAGGCCTTGGCCAAATTCAGGCGACTTCTAAGGAGTGCGCTGCGGTTCTCGGCGTAACGGAGCCAACATGGATCGCCTTCCGCAAGCGGCACGCCCCTTTGATTGATGAGACTTTAGACGCAGGACGGGGAGAGGGCCTTGCGTCGCTGCGCCGCCGCCAATTCAAGATGGCTGAAACCAATCCATCAATGGCAATTTGGCTCGGCAAGCAATACCTCGGGCAGCACGACAAGAGCGAGCTTACGGGCAAGGATGGCGGCCCGCTAACTGTGAGCCTTGTGGAAAGACGGATTGTTGACCCGAAAGATCAAAATCGAGACGGCTAGGGTTTTCTTGCCGCTGCTCAAGCCGGCGCGTTACAAGGGCGCACATGGTGGTCGCGGCTCCGGGAAATCGCACTTCTTTGCGGAGGCGACAATCGAAGACGCGCTGCGTTGGCCTGGGGACGCGGGAGAAGGTTTGAGGCAACTCGAGGTCCGCGAAATCCAGAAGTCGCTCAAGCAGTCAAGCAAGTTTCTCATCGAAAGCAAGCTGGCGCGATTCGGCCTTGGCGAAGTGGACGGATTCAGGGTCTACACGGATCGGATCGCGCTTCCAGGCGATGGCGTCATTGAATTCCAAGGGATGCAGGATCACACCGCTGACACGGTGAAGTCCTACGAAGGGTTTCACAAGGCTCGCGTTGAGGAAGCGCAATCGCTATCGGCGCGGTCACTGGCGTTGCTTCGGCCAACAATCCGGTGGGAGAGCGCAAGCCGTGGTATGGCGTCGGAACTTTCCTTTTCATGGAACCCGCGTCGCAAAACCGACCCTGTTGACGCAATGTTGCGTGGTGGCACGCTCCCGACAGGCTCTGTGGTTGTCCGGGCGAACTGGTCGGATAATCCGTGGTTCCCGTCGGTTCTGGAACAGGAACGGCAGGATTGCCTGAGGAATGACCCGGACCAATACGACCACATCTGGGAAGGCGGGTATGCGACGGTCCTGAGCGGCGCATATTACGCTCAGGCGCTGGCTGACGCGCGCAAGGAAGGACGCATTGGCAGGGTTGCCAAAGACCCGTTGATGACCATTCGGGCGGTATGGGATATCGGCGGGACGGGTGCGAAGGCGGATGCGTGTTCGATCTGGATTTGCCAGTTCATCGGCCGGGAAATCCGGGTTCTCGATTATTACGAGGCCGTAGGCCAGCCGTTGGCGTCGCATGTGACGTGGCTCCGTGACAAAGGATATGGCAGCGCGCTTTGTATCCTCCCGCACGATGGTTCGACCAACGACAGGGTTTACGACGTATCCTACGAAAGCGCCCTTCGTGCCGCCGGGTTTGAGGTTGTCGTGGTTCCCAATCAGGGCAAGGGCGCGGCGTCAATGCGCATTGAAACGGCGCGGCGCTTGTTTCCGCGCGTCTGGTTCAACGAGGCGTCATGTCAGGGCGGGTTAGACGCCTTGGGCTGGTATCACGAAAAACGAGACGAGGACCGGGCTATCGGCCTTGGTCCTGAGCATGATTGGGCGTCGCACGGCGCGGATGCCTTCGGTTTGGTTTGCGTGGCCTATGAGGAGCCGACCAAGAAGGTCGCCGTTCCCGAAGCCCGCAGGAAATGGGTTGTTTGATGGCGAAAATGGACAAGAGCGAATTGAGTGCGCTGGTTGCGGGCGAATTGTCCTCGGCCAAGGCGCATGATCGTTCCGACCTGTCCGCCAAGCGCGCGCGGGCGATTGAATACTATCGCGGCGACATGGCCGATCTGCCGGCTGAGCCGGGGCGTTCTTCGGCAACCTCGCGCGACTTTGCCGACGTGATCGGCTGGATGCTGCCCGGCATCATTCGGACGTTGACGGCTTCTGGCGACGTTGTGGAATTCGAGCCGGAAACGCCGGATGATGAAGATGTGGCAGGCCAAGCGTCGGACTATTGCAATTACGTTTTCATGAAAGACAATCCTGGATACCGGATCGTGCATGACGGCACGCATGACAGCCTGCGCCACGGAAACGCGGTGGGGAAAATCTGGTTCGACGACGCCGTTGATGAAACGACGGTTAACCACACGCGCGTCACGGCCGAACAGATCGCGCTTTTGCAGCAGGAAGAGGGCGTTGAGGTTATTGCTTCGACGCTGAACGATGAGCCGGACCTTGTGCCGGTTGCCGATCCGTCGACCGGGCAGGAGATGCTTGTTCCCATTGAGACCTATGATATTCGCGTCAAGCGCACCAACAAGCGCGGCCGGGTGAAGGTCAAGATCATTCCGCCCGAGGACTTTTTCAAAAGCGAATCGACCATCGATCTGGCGGAGGCGCGTTTTACCGCTCACCGTGAAATCAAGACGCGATCCGAATTGATCGAAATGGGCTTTCGCCGCGCCGACGTGAACGATCTGCCGGCGTTTGTCGACAACAAAACGGACAGCGAAGAATCCATTGCGCGCGCGGCCGACGAGATTTCCGCTTCGGCGCGCACCACGTCATCTGAAGACGAAATCGAATTGTTCGAATGCTACCTTCGCGCCGACGTGAACGGCGACGACGTGTCGGAGCTTCTCTGCGTCTATTACGCCGGCAATTCGGGCAGTGGTTCGATTCTCGACTGGTATGAGTGCGACGACGAGCATCCGTTCTTCGATATTCCGTGCAATCCAATCCCGCATGATTGGGCTGCCGGTTCTATCTTCGACGAAACCGAAGATGTGCAACGCATCAAGACGGCGTTGTTTCGTCAGGGCCTCGATAGCCTTTACATGGGTTTGACGCCGACGGCCGACGTGGAAGAGAACGCCATCGTCAACATGGATGCGCTAATCAACCCGACGATTGGCGGCGTCATCATTCGCAAGAAGGGGTCTCCGCCGGTCAATTGGCAGGTTCCGCCGAATACGGCCGAAAACGCATTTCGTGCGGCGGAATTCTTCGACACGGTGATTGAGAAGCGCACGGGCGTTTCGAAAACGACAATGGCGCTTGATCCGGAAGCCTTGCAGAACCAGACGGCAACGGCAAACCAGAACGCCCGTGACGCGGCGTATTCGCAGATTGAGCTTGTTGCCCGCAACCAGGCGGAACTTGGCTGGCGCGTCATGTTCCGCAAGATGTTGCGGCTGTTGGTCAAGCATCAAGACCGCCCGCGCACGATCCGCTTGCGCAATGAGTGGGTAGAATTGGACCCGCGCGAGTGGAACGCGAACATGGACTGCACTGTCAACGTCGGCCTTGGCACGGGTAGCCGCGACCGCGATATGGCGATGCTGAACAACGTTCTGGCCAATCAGAACGCGCTTGTGCAAGCGTTCATGGGCGCTGGAATGCGCGACAAGGCGGTCGGCATGTTGCCCAAGGTGCTCAACACCATGCGCCGGATTGCCGAAAGCGCGGGGTTGAAGTCGGTCGATAGCTATTACCCGGAAATCCCCGAGCAGGAAATCGCGAAAATGCAGGCCATGGCGTCGCAACCGCAGGCCGATCCGAAGCTTGAGCTTGAAAAGCAGAAACTGCAACTGGATCAGGCGCGCGCGCAAGCGGAAATGGCGCTGAAGCAACGGCAGGTTGACGCCGAACTGATGCTGAGGCGCGAACAGCTTGCGGCGGAAATGGACTTGAAGCGCGAGCAGATGCAGGCCGAAATGGCGCTTAAGGCGGAGATTGGCGTTGCCGGCGCTGTCACGCGCGGCATCGGTTCGGCCGTCAGGCTTGGTGGCGCGCCGGGATGACAAAGGAACATCTGGCGAAGGAAGCATCCAGGCTGCTCTCCGACGACGTGCTGATCGGGGCGCTTGCCAGCATCCGGGAAGAGGCTTTGGACGCGCTGGCGACCGCCGATGCGGACGACAAGACAGAGATTTTGCGACAGCAAGCGATTGTGGCTGTCGTGGACAGATTCGGCGGCGTTTTGCGGCGTCACATCGACGCGCTGAACGTGTCGCGGAAGCCAAGGGCCGTCGCATAGGGCGACGCTCCCCTTAGAACCTAAAGGAAATCAGATGACCAGTGGCGAACTCCCCGAACAGGGGACCGCGAATGGCGACGCAATGTCGTTTGACGACGGCGTTGCGAGCATTGCCAATCTTCTTGGCCCGGCAGAGCCGGAACCCAAAGGAAAAGAGGCGAGCGAGAAGGAAGAGCCCGAGGGCGACGACGCGGCGGAAACCGAAGAGGTTGAGGCGGCGGACGGCGACGAAGGCGAGCGCGAAGAAACGGAAGACGACGACGAAGGCGAGGACAGCCCGGACGCCGCCGATCCGACCATGGCCAATGAAACGGCCAAGGTGAGGATGAAGGATGGCCGGACGATCACTGTTGCGGAACTCCGCGAGCACGCCGACCGCCGCATTGCCGATTTCCAGCGCGATTACACGCGCAAATCGACCGAATTGTCCGAAAGGGCGAAGACCGTCGAAAGCGCGGCGCAAGTCTTGGCTGAGCAGCGCGACATTCTTGTCGCCATGCTCACCGCGAACCAAATCCAGCCCCCGGACCCGGCCATGATCGCCGAAGATCCGGTTGGCTACATGCAGGCCAAGGAAGCCTATGAGCATCGGCAGCGGGAACTTCACCAGCTTTCCGAGCTTCGCAGGCAGGACATGGCCAGGCAGCAGGCGGAAACGCAGAAGCAGCAGCGGGAACGGCTCGCCATCGAAACCGAACGTCTGACCTCGTTTGTGCCGGAGTTGAAAGACCCGGCTAAGCGGCAGGCGTTCGCTCGTGACGCGGCGACCTATGCGGCGGTTTATGACGTGACGCCTGAGGAAATCGCCAGCATCGACGATGCGCGACAAATCGCCATCCTTCGGGATGCGATGGCCTACCGGAAACTGAAGGACGCCGCCAAGACAGTGCCGAAAGCGCTGGAAGGCAAGCCCAAGGTTCTCGCCGGCCAACGTCGCGCCGATCCGAAATCGTCGGCGGTTCGCGAGGCTGAGATGCGCAAAGCAACCCTGAGGAAAACCGGCACGCTTGACGCCGGTATTGCCTCGCTCATGGACCTCGATCTCTAAGGAGCCATTGTCATGGCACAGATTTCCAACACCTTCGAAACATACGATGCCGTCGGCAACCGAGAGGACCTCGCCGACCGCATTTACCAGATCACGCCGGAAAAGACCCCCTTCCTGTCCCTCATTGGGCGGAAGGATGTTTCGTCTGTGCACCCCGAATGGCAGACCGACACGCTGGCCTCGCCGAACACGTCGAACAACCAGCCGGAAGGAAACGACTGGACGTTCGACAGCGTGACGCCGACCGCGCGCGTGGGGAACTACTGCCAGATTTCCGACAAGCGCGTGATCATTTCCCGCACGCAGGACAACACGTCCAAGGCGGGCCGCAAGTCCGAACTGGCGCGCGAGGTTGCGAAAAAGGGCGTCGAACTCCGCATTGACATGGAGTCGATTCTTCTCTCCAACCAGGCTTCGTCTGCCGGTTCCGGCAACGGCGCGACCAACCGCACGACCGGCGGGCTTCGCGCGTGGCTGGCCAGTAATGACAGCCTCGGCTCGGGCGGCGCTTCCGGCGGCTTCAACTCGTCCACCAACGTTGTGGACGCGGCGACCAACGGCACGCAGCGCGCATTCACCAAGGCCATTCTGGACGCCGTGATCCTCTCGACCAGCAACGCTGGCGGCGATCCGTCGGTGCTGATGCTTTCGAACTACGCGAAGACCGTGTTCTCGTCCTTCATGGCGGATTCCGCTGTTGCGCAGCAGCGCACCAACGTTTCCGGCAAGAGGCAGGCCACGATCACGGCGGCGGCGGACATCTACGTTTCGGACTTCGGCGAGATTTCCGTGGTCCCGAACGTGCAGATGACCCGCGCGGGCGCGGCGGTGGCGCGCAATGCGTTCCTGCTCACCCCGGATATGGTGAAGCTCGGCGTATTCGACGACATCAGCCTCGAAAAGCCGGCCAAAACCGGCGACTCGGAAAAGCGCGTGCTCGTGACCGAGTATACGCTGCTGGTCAACAACGAAGCTGCTCACGGCGTGGCTGCTGACCTCTACGGTCTGTCTGCCTCGTCCTGATCCCGGTTGAATGGAGAACGACAATGTATCAGCCGATCAACCTCACGGCGGCCACGCTCACGCTTTCGCGTTCGTCGCACCTTGGCGCGGTCGTCACCGTCAATCGCGCCGCCGGCACCACGATCACCCTCCCGGCCTCGGCTGGAAAGGGTGATACCTACCGCATTTTCTGCGGGACCACGGTCACGTCGAACAGCCTGAAGGTTCAGGTTGCCAACGCGACCGACATCATGTCCGGCGTGGCTTGGGCTGCCGCCGATGGCGGCTCGTCCGTCGTCGGATGGGAGACTGCGGCCGATTCCGACACCATCACCATGGACGGATCGACCACGGGCGGCATCAAAGGCGACTTCATCGAACTGATCGATGTCACCTCCGGCGTCTGGTTCGTTCGCGTCATGGCGTCGGCGACCGGAACCGAGGCGACGCCGTTCAGCGCTGCTGTGTCGTAATTGTCAGGCGGGGGCGTTCGCGCCCTCGCCGTTTGGCCATTTTGGAGAAACACAATGCCCGAAGAAGAAATCCTGCCCGAAGCCGCCGCCGAAGAAATTGTCGCCGATGCGGCGGCTGGCGAGCCGGCCCCTGTGAAGCGCGGTCGCAAGCCCAAGGCGGTCGAAGCCGTTGCGGTTGAGGAAGCCCCTCAGGAGGCGTTCCCGGTCAAGCTGCTGCGCAACTATCGACCGATGGGGCGCTATAAGGTGACGGACGAGAACGGCGAAAACCCGATCAATCCGCCGCCGACCATTCTCGACCGCGAAGCCGCCGGGACGTTCCTGCTGCTTCCCGTCGAGGAAGCGCGCGGCGTCATCAAGTCCGGCATTGCCGAGAGGAATGATCCGATTGGTTGACGTTCGCGACATTCACGGCGGCAGGTGGGAGCTTTATGAATCAACTCCGGAATTCCAGCGTTGGCGCATGGAGATCGAACCTGGCAAGTTCATTATTCGCACCGATTACTTGGCGAACGACGAACTTGTTTCGGACAACCAAGAATCCTTCAACGACTCCATTGGCCGTAAGTGGGGCGACGGGAAGGTCGCGGCGCGCATTCCGCTGAATGTGTTCTATCAAAAACTTGCGCCATATATCCGTGAGGGCGACCGGGATCACATGAAGTGGTTTCTCAATCACGATGACGCTCGTCCGTGGCGGACATTCAAGGGGCGCGTTTGATGGCAATTACGACATACGCGGAATTGAAGACGGCGCTTGCCGTTTGGCTTGATCGGTCTGACCTGACCGATTACCTCGGTGACTTCATCGTTTTCGGGGAGGGCCATATCAATGCGGCGCTTCGTCATCGAAAAATGGTCGCCGTGAGCGACCTGACGCCGACCGGCAACGTTTGCACGCTTCCTGGCGATTACCTGCATTATGTCCGCGTGGTTGAACTGGCGTCTATCCGGCGTGAATTGCAGCACATCGCAGCGATGGCGGCTGACCAACTGTATCCAACCCGGCCGGCTGGCCCGGCATGTCATTTCATGATCGTTGGCGAAGAACTGACGGCCTTGCCGATGAGCGCCAATGACATCGAATTGACCTATTACCAGAAGGTCCCGGCGCTTTCTGTATCCGCAACGTCGAATTGGCTGTTGGAGGATCGCCCTGAACTCTATCTGCGAGCGGCGCAGTTGGCGGCCATGGATTTCATCTCTGAAGTCGGAACGCCGCGCTATCAGGCTTGCGTCGCAATGGTGCAGAAGATCATGGATGACATGAACGCTGAAAGCGAGCGCGGCGTCTATGCAAACACGTCTATTCGCCCCCGGATGGTCATGCCGTGATCCCCATTCCCGCATTCGAGCCTGATCGGTCACGGTTCAACCCCCTTTCAACGGGGGACTTGAAAAACGCTATTCCCGCGCCGGACGGCTGGCGCCCTCTGCCAAGCCTTGAAGCCATTTCGGACGCGCTTGGCTCGGCATGTCTTGGCGCGATCACGGTACGGCAGTCGGACGGAACTTATGTGCTGATCGCGGGAACCGAGACAGGGCTTTACAGGCTCGACACGTCGGATTTCTCGTGGGAAGACATTTCGGGGGCGGATGCACCTTTTTCCGTTCCCAGTGGGGACCGATGGACGTTCACGGTCTATGGCGAGCGCCTTATTGCTCACAACATTGGCGACGACGTTCAGGTTTACGACATCGAAGCCGGGACAGACTTCGCGCCGCTTGGCGGAACGCCGCCCCGCGCCAAATACTCGGTCGTTGCCGGCGAATTCCTTGTCCTCATGCATCTCGAGGGCGAGGCGGATACAATCCAATGGTCCGGGCTTGGCGACATTGAGGAATGGGTTCCAGGGGAGAAGGGGTCGGATAAGCAGAGACTGCCGTCGGGTGGTGAGGTTGTCGGCGGCATAGGCGACGAACGCGGCGCGCTCGTTATCCAGCGGACGGCTATGCGATACATGCAGTTCGCGCCGGGGAGCGGGTACACATTCACCATTGCGCCTGCGAATGAAGAACGCGGCGCAATTGCTCCCTTGTCTATCGTGCAAATCGGGCCGGGCGATTTCCTCTATTTGTCTGAGGACGGGTTTTATCGCGGCGTTGCGGGCCAACCGATTGGCGGCGACAAGGTTGATCGGTGGTTTTTCGACTCGATTGCGCGCGAAAATATCCCCGACGTTCGGGGCGTCGCCGATCCGTTCGAGAAGATTGTCTGGTGGGCTTTCATTGATGTGACGGGGCAGACATACCTGTTGGGCTATCACTGGCAATTGAACCGCTGGTGTTACGCGGACAACAACGTTGAAGAGCTGGTGGCGATGGCGACGCCAGCGATCACCATTGACGGGCTGGATACGCTTTACGCGACAATTGACGACGCTTCCGTACCCTTCGATAGCCGTCTTTTGCAGGGCGGCGCACTGACCTTCGCGGCCTTTGATCGCGATCACAAGCTCGCTTATTTCACAGGCGCAAATCAGGCGGTTGAAGCATCAACCGGTGAGATGCAGATCAATCCGGCGGGGCGGTTCATGATGAACGGCGCGCGAATCGTGACGGATGCTACAGCCGCAACGCTAACAGTCGGCGCGTCTGACTATCATGGGGGCGCGACCGCATGGCGCGGCCCTGTATCCATGTCGTCGCGGACGAAGTTCGTCGGCGTGCGCTCCGATGCGCGGTTACACCAATTCAAAATCGACATCCCGGCCGGGGCCGAATGGTCAATCTTGAGCGGCCTTGATGTGCAGGGGGCGGCGTCCGGGGCATGAGCGCGACATTCGTTTATGCCGGAGGGTCTGAGCGCCCTAATCCCAAGCGGTTGACCACGACGGGGCAGACGGTCGTTTATACGGCGGCTGACCGCGACGTGACGGTCGCGACCATCGGACTCGCCAATGAAACGGCAAGCGCTGTCGTGGTCGATGTCTATTGGAAAAACGGCACAACGTCGTTTCTGGTTTGGCGCGGGTCTGTCGCGGCATCCGGCTCATCCATGATAACCGATTTGCCGATGCGCATGTATGTCGGAGACACGGTTGAAGTGACGGCGGCGACCGCAAACGCAATAACGGTGTTCCCGGTGTGTGTCCGGTCGCAATCCCATACGCCAGCGATTCCCCAAACGGTTGGTTCGCGCGGGTTCGCCTATCGATGAAAATAGGGTTTGCGGGGATTTGGGAAGTCGACGCTCTCTGGCCTCGGCTCTCCGAAGGCTTTCAGCGCTCATGCGAGCGGGTTGACGACGGATACACGGCCGGGGAACTCTGGCAGCTTTGCCGCTCAGGAAACGCCTTCCTGTGCGTTGTCTTTGATCCGGAGCAAGACCGCGTTGAAATGGCCTCGGTCTGGCAGTTTCAGACCAAGGACGGGCGGCCGGTTCTCAGGTGTTTGGCGCTGTTCGGGCGCGGCATGGCCGAATGGTTGGGCGGCGCGCGCGAATTCATCGAACGGATCGCGCGGGAGAATGGCGCGAAATGGCTTGTGACGAAGGGACGGCGCGGATGGCTGCGCCTGTTCCCGGCGGTCCAATGCGGCGAAGATTACGAGGTCGAACTATGAACGGAAAACAGACCACAACGTCAAGCAATGCGCCTTGGGCACCGGCGCAGCCGGTGTTGCAGACGGGGTTGAACGACGCGAACGCGCTTTACCAGTCCGGCGTCGGCGGGCAGGTCTATACCGGCTCAACAGTCGTTCCATACGCCAAT
This sequence comes from uncultured Candidatus Saccharibacteria bacterium, assembly GCA_964633425.1. GTDB lineage: Bacteria > Patescibacteriota > Minisyncoccia > Phycocordibacterales > UBA2100 > UBA10103. The sequence continues at coordinate 9,146 of CAZWFX010000025.1, read as the reverse complement.
CAGACCATGCAGGGGTTTGGCGCGATCCAGAACAACGCGACCGCCAACATGGGCGGGCAGGGTCTTTCCGGGCAGTATCAGAACATCATCAATGCGGGCGGCTTCAATGCGCCGCAGCAGCAGGCCTTGCAGGGATGGCAGGCGGCTGCGACGGGTGAATTCAACCCGAACGCAAACCCGGCATTCCAGCAGGTGCTGAGGCAATCGCAGGACGCGGCGCGCGACTACGTGAACCAGGGTGCGGCCGCTGCGGGACGCTATGGGTCCGGCGTCCATCAACAGACCATGGGGAACACCATTGGCGACCTCACAAGCCGGATGGTCGGCAACGAATATCAGAACTGGCAGCAGCGCGGCGACGCGGCGCGGGGGAACCTGTTCAATGCTGGACAGGCCGGCATCGGTAACCTTGGCGCGGCGTATCAGGGCATGGGCGCACCGGCTCAGGACATGATCACCATCGGCGGGGCTTATGAGGACTTGGCGACGCGCCAGATGAACGATCAGCTTCGCATTTTCAACGAAACACAGAACCGGCCTTGGGAGCAGCTTGGGCGGCTGAACGCGGTGGCAAGCGGATCAGGCCAGTACGGAACGTCACAAACGACCGCACCGGGGCCGAATCCGTTTGCGCAGGCACTTGGCGGCGGCCTTGGGCTTCTCGGGCTTCTCGGAGGGTAACATGGGCGGCGGAAACAATAACGAGCCGACGATCACAGTTCAGCCGTCGGTGCTTCAAAACAGAACAATTCCGGCGTTCATGCCGGGTCAGCAAGGCGCTTTGGCGGCGCAATTGGCCGGCGCATATGGCTCCGGAGGCCCCCAAGGGGTTCTTGCGGCCAATACTTATCTCAATAACATGTACAGGCCGATGACGGTCCCGCTTGTGCAAAACAGCGCGGACATTGCCGCGCTGCGCAAGAAATTCGGCATCGCCGATCTTCCGAAGCCGAAAGGGGAGTGACATGGCAGGCTTGTTTTCCCGCATGGGCGCAAATGCCAAGGGCATGATGGGCGATCCAGAAATGATGCTTGCGCTCGGGTCCGGCCTGTTGTCCGGCGGCACGTTCGGGGAGCAGGTTGGCGGGGCGTTTGGCAATGCGGCGGCATTGAAAGCCCAGCGCAAGGGGCTGGGTGCTGAGGCGCAAAAACTCAATAAGACCGTCGAATTCCTGCGGAAGGTGAACCCGGAGCTTGCGGCTGCGGTTGACGCCGGGGCCATGTCCCCGGGGGACGCATACAAGACGCATTTGTCGGCACAGCAGCCGAAACAGACCGATTTTGACATGCGCGCGGCGGTGGCACAGCAATACGGCATCGATCCGAATTCACCGGAAGGTCGGGCATTCATCCTCGGCGGGAAGTATGTTGACCCGAATAACCCGGCCGGGGGCACAGAATATGGGTTGAACCCAATCTATGCGACCGACGCCAAAGGCGGGACGGTGCTTATGGTCCCCGGCAAAGACGGGAGCATAAAGCAACTCCCGGTGCCGGAGGGCGTCAAACCACTTGCGCCCTATGACAAGGCCTTCGAGGCGGCGCGGGGGCGGGAAGCCGGCCAATATCTCGGCAATCAGCAGGCCACGGCGAAAAAGGACGTGAGCGCGGCCGATCAGGCTTTAAGCGTTCTCGACCAGATTGAGACAAGTCCGTATTTGGACCGGGGGACGGGCTTTTCCTCTTTCGGCAACGCAATCCCCGGGACGGGCGGGTACGATTTCCAGAACCTCGTCAACCAGGCCAAATCCGGCGCGTTCCTTGCGGCCATCCAGCAGATGCGTGGTCTTGGCCAGTTGTCGAACGCAGAAGGTGACACCGCGAGGGCGGCGATTTCACGCATGGATACGGCAACGTCTAAAGAGGCTTTTCTCAAGGCTCTAGCCGACTACCGCGCCATCATCGAAACCGGGAAGGCGAATGCTATAAGCAATTTGCCGCAGTCTGGCGCAAACGCGGGCGGCGGGATTGGCAAAACGTCATCGGGCATCGGATGGAGCATTGAACCCTAATGCCGACACTCAATATCGAAGGCCGCCGCGTAAAGGTCGATGACGCGTTTCTAAACCTTTCGCCGGACGAACAAAATGCGGCGGTTGAAGAAATCGCCCGTTCTTTAGGCGTGCAAGGTGGCGGCGCTCCCGCTATCAACCCCGATGACGCGCGCGCCGAACTTTCGGCGTTGACGCAGAACGCGGGAGGCGCATCGCAGCAGGACATTAACACGCGGGTTCGGGCTGAGCTTGAGGCGACGAAGCTCAATCAGATAATGCCCGCCGGGACGTGGCGTGATTTCAACGACGCCGCACAGATGCAGGGTGTTCCGTTCGCCGACGAACTCTTTTCGGCGACCCTTGGCAATGTCGGGCGCATGGTGAGGGATCGCGTCGGGCCTGGCGAAGCCTACAATCGCGAAATGGCGCTTGCCGAAGCCATAAACGACCGCCGCAAAAAACGTTCGCCTGTCGCCTCTACGCTCGGGGCCATTGCCGGCGGCGTCGGAACGGGATTGACGGCGGCGGGCGGCGGCCTGACTTTAGCCGGGAAATCCCTTCCGGTCATCGGCAAAACCGGCGCGGCGATGCTTGAAGGGGGCGGCTATGGTGCGCTCTACGGGGCAGGCGAGGGCAGGGGTGCTGACCGTCTGAAAAATGCCGCCGTCAACGCAGCGGCTGGCGCTGCAACGGCGGGCATGTTGTCCAAGGGTGGCGACATGCTTGCGGCGCGTGCGGCGCGCAAGGCGGCTCCGGCGGCTCCGAGCGCCGATGAATTGGCAGCGCAGGCCAATACGCTTTATCAGCAGGCGCGGGCGTCTGGCGTCGTTGTCAAGCCGGATGCTGTGAGCAGGCTTACGAATAATATCCAGACCGCCGCAGGACGCATCAACCGCGATTTGCGCCCAAAGACGGCCGGCATTGTCGAGGACGCGATGGCGCTTCGCGGCAAGCCGCTCGATTTGCAGGCGCTGGACGAATTGCGTCAAACAGTTGGGCAGGCCATGAAGGGGGCTGATCCGCAGGACGTGCGAACGTTGATGCGTGTGAAGGACGTGATTGACGCCTTCACCGATAAGGCAACGGCGGCTGAGGTGACAGGAAATGCACAAGGATTTGCGCTGCTAAAGGAGGCGCGCGGCGTCTATGCGCGTAAGGCCAAGACGGAAGCGATCAACGACTTGCTTGATCTTGCCGACGTGAAAACCGGTCAATACACGCAATCCGGCATGGTGAATGCGCTGCGGCAGAAGGCGTCGCAACTCTATTCCGCTATCGTCAAGGGCAAGGAAAAGGGCTTTTCTGCCGAGGAAGTCGCCATCATTCGGCAACTTGCCAAGGCCGAAACCAGTTCAAAGGCCATGAACCTGCTTGCAAAACTTGCGCCGCGTGGCGTCGTTTCGGCGGGTATAGGCGGCGGTGCTGGCGCGACCATCGGGTCAGCGGTCGGTGGGCCTGTTGGCGGCATGATTGGCGCGGCCGTTCCCGGGGCTATGGGGGCAATGGCGGCGCGTTCGGTTGACAAAGCAGCACTTGCCGCCGCGCTTACCCTTCGCGACATGGCGGCGCGCGGTGGTCCGGCCATCCTGCCGCAACTGCCGAACAAGTTGCTTCCCTACGCCGTCCCTGGCGCTATAGGGGCCACGCAACTTCAACGAGAACTGTCACGATAGCCTTCACAATCGGGAGCAGGACGAGGCCGCCGACGAGATAAAAGGCGGCCCACTTCAAAGCCCCGACATTCGGCCCCCAAAACGGCTCACGCTTCCCGGCTTCCCGCCATTCTGACGGGTGCAGGTCAACGTCCTTGTCAAATTTTTCCATTGAGGTTTCCCCATGGTCACGGCGCAACAGGCTGCGGCGGGTGTGCCACCCGTTGGAATGGCATTTCTTGACGCCATCGCCAAATCGGAAAGCGCGGGCCGGTATGATGTCGGGTATGGGGGGAGTAGAATTGCCGACCTGTCAAGGCATCCGGGCAAATACACCACGATATTAAGCGGCCCGAACAAGGGGCAAAAGTCGTCAGCGGCGGGGCGATACCAGTTTCTTGAACGCACATGGAACCAGTATGCGGCCAAGCTCGGGCTAAAGGATTTTTCCCCAAAATCGCAAGACCGCGCGGCGTGGGAACTGGCCAAGGACACCTACAAGGCCAAAACCGGCGGCGACCTGCAATCCGACCTAGAGTCCGGCGATCCGAAGGCGGCGGCGAAAGCTGCGTCGGCATTGTCGGGTGTATGGACGAGCTTGCCGAAAGGGATAGAGCAGGGCCAGTCGTCCAAGCAATTTGCCGCAAACTACGCAGCGGCGCTTCCCAATCATCAACAGGCGCCATTCGACCGGGGCGGGCTGCTTTCGCCAAACCCGGGCGGCCTAATGGGTGCGGTTGCCGCTCCTGTCCCGGATAGTGAAAAAGGCAAGATTGCCGCCGGCTATCAGCAAATGGCGAATTCCCTTGGCGACGCCGGGGTAAAATCGCTTGGCGGTGGTTTGCTTGCCAATGCCCCAGCTTCCTCCATGGCGGGAGAAATCGGGGCTCGAACGCCAAGCGCATCGGGGCTTCTCGGCGGCAGCATACCGCAGGTCAATGCGAGTGCGACGGCGCGCACCGATCCGGCTAATCCGCAAGTTACGGCTTCGGCAGCCATTCCGCAGCCTGCTCCCGCACCTGCCGTTCGGGCTATCGACCGAGTCGCACCGCAGCAAATGCCAGCGCCTGTCATGCCGCCCGCGCCTCCCCCTCCCGTAACGCAGCCACAGGCGATGGCCGCGCAATCAGCGCAGGCATTCGGTCCCCCCATGGCTACAGGATTGGACGTTTGGTCCGGTCGTGCGCCGGTCGGAATGGCGAACAATGGCAATGTGCTCTCCGAACGCGGCGGTAATATCTACTCCTACAATCCGACTTACGACCGCACGTCCATTTTTAATGCGTCCGGCGATGTGGTCGGTTCGTTCAAGGGTCAGCAGCAAAATGGCTTGTTCGGCTCTGACTTTGGCGGATTTGGCGACAAGTTGGGCGGGATGCTTTCGGGCCGCAATTCGCAGTTTGGCGACAAGGCGCGGGCGGTCACAGGAGCGGTTGCCGGCGGGCTTCTCGGCAATTACGTGGGTGGCCCCCTAGGCGCATCAATCGGCGCTGCATTGGGCAAGGAAATCGCAGCCGGGCGCAACCCGTTCGACGGGGGCTTGCGAGGACTTTTCAGCGCGGCGACGGGGAATGGGTCGTTTCCTTCTGCCCCGCCCGCACCTGCACAGACCACGGGACCGGGCTTGGGGACCGCTCTTTCTCCGCAAGCGCAAGCCGCAATCAATGCCGCCCCAGGCGGGCTTTACTGAGGGAACACCATGGCAAAGAACTCTGTTGACGATTGGTCCGGGACGGCTTCGTCCAACGAAGACATCGGCGGGATTTCCATTTTGGGCACCGCGCCCGCGTCCAATATGGACAACGCGCTTCGGGAGATGATGGCGCAAATTGCCGCAACGCCATTGGCTCAATCTGCGTCAACAATGCTGACTAATCTCGGAGCGACGGCAACGGGTATCTCCGCGCTTTCAGCGGCGAACACCTATGCGCTTCGGGCGCTGACTGAGCCGTCAATCATCCTCAGCCAAGTCGACGCCAGCGGCTTTAACGCCAAGTGGACTGCCGCGCTTGCCATCATCGCGGCAGCGGGCGGCGGTGAAATCATCATCGACGGGAATGCGACACTCACGACCGCGCTTGATGCAATCTCCTCGTCGCATCACAATCTTAGGGTCCGTCCGTCGCACAAGGGGGTAACGATCACGGGCGGCGCGGCGATCACGCGCGCTTTCTATGTATCCGGCGGGCAAAACGTTTCCATCGATGATTTGAATATCGCGATGGCGAACAATTTCTCTTACGGGATTGACGTGGCGGCTTCCGGGTTCCGCTCGCGCGGCGTATCGATGTATTCGACCGGATCGTCTTCCAACGTCATTGGCTTTGAAATCAGGGCGTCGGATTCGCTGGTTGAAGACTTCTACGTTTACGACATGGCGAACGGTTACCGCATCAACCCCAACTTGGCCGATATTTATCGTGCGCAGGCGCGCAAGGGGCGATTGGCCAATATCGGAACCCGAGGTGCTCAGGCTCTGTCCGGGGCGTACAACATCAACACGATTGTCTTTGATGATTTCGACTTCCCCGATTCCACAAACGATTTCCAGCCCGTGCGCATTGACGACGAGCCAGGCGTGGGCACGATCAAGCATGTGCGCGTAAACGCGATGCGCATCTTGCACCCGTCCACATCAACCAAGGTCAAGGATTCCATCGCCATTCGCGGCGTTGAAGATTTCACCGTCTCCAACTGCGATATTGACCGATACAATGACGTAAACATTACCGCCGACGCGGGGTGTGAAGATGGATTGATCATCGGCAACCGGTGCCGCCGTGGTGCATGGCCAATATCTGTCGGCACTGGATATGATCGGGTAACGCTTGGCGTGAGAAACAAGCGGGTCCATGTGACCGCCAACAAGATCACTGATTACCGCACGGCGGCGCTCGCTGCATACGTCACTGACAACTGCTCGTTCACCGGCAATCATGCCACGTCTGAATCGGCTTCTCCAGCTTACGGGTTCGATTACGAGGATTCGACAGGGATTGTCGCGCGCAACAACTACATGTCGGGTTATGGAACGTCGCGCTATCACGACAACAATACCGGACTGACCTCGTGGTTCACGGATCGGGAAGACGTGAGCGGCACGCAGACCCTTACCAAAAGGGCTGATACCGTCCGCAACAACACCGGAACGTTGACGGCTGACCCTGACTTGCAGGCGTACCTTGAGGCGGACAAGGTTTACGACGTTGACCTTGACTTGATCTACTCGGCAACGTCTACGGCGAATTTTCGCCGCAAATGGACTGTCCCGGCGGGCGCCGCAATCCTCTATTGGGTCGACAACACGACCTTTGGCGGGCAGGCCACGTTTGACGGGACTACAGCGTATAACCTTTCGGGCGGCGGCGCGACCACGATCCGTTCGCATCATGAGCGTGCGCGCATCGTCATGGGCGGGACCGCTGGCGTCGTTTCGTTCGACTGGGCACAACAGACGGCGGGTGCTACAGATATCACCTGCCGGGCCGGATCGCGCCTGATCATCACAAGAGTGTCGCTATAACCGCAGGGCCGCAATGATGAAGATGAGCGACAAGGGACTCATGGCTTCGATCAGCCATGAGGGCGTGGTGCAAACGCGATACAAGGACGCGGTTGGAGTATGGACCATCGGCGTCGGTCACACGGCGGCGGCGGGACCGCCGGACCCGGCGAAGGTTGTCGGCGTCCTGACCATGAGTGAGGTGTTTGACCTCCTGAGACGCGATATGTCCCGCTACGAAGACGACGTGCGCAAAGCGGTTAAGGTCGCCTTGGAACAGCATGAGTTCGACGCTCTGGTCTCGTGGCACTACAACACGGGGCGGATTGCGCGGGCGTCGTTCCTTGCCGACCTGAATGCGGGACGCAAGCGCGCCGCCGGGGAGAAACTGCGCACCGCCATCGTGACGGCGAAGGGCAAAAGACTTCAAGCCCTCGTGGATCGCCGGGCGGCGGAATCGGCACTGTTCCTCGAAGGGAAATACCCCAAGCCTTTTGCGAACCTGTACCCGGCTTCGCCCCATGGCAAAGTGCTTTGGGACAAGGGTGAGCGCATCGATCTGGTTCGGGCGCTGCAAGCGTCAGGGAAGCCCGCTGGTGCGCAAGAACAGCCGAAGGCTACCGAACAGCCGCCAAGGCCAGAACCCGCGCCAGCGCCTTCCTCTGAGGACGCTACGGCCCCGAAAGGCCCGCTGGCTGCCTTCGCGGCGGCGATTGCGGTTCTCGTCGCCGGCCTGTTCTGGTCCGGGGCCTGCCTCGTCCCGCAATGGTTCATCGAATGGGCTGGCTACGCCGCCCGCTGCACAGGAGTGAACTGACATGACCGCGCTTGCCCCCTTCGTTAGAATCGCGCTGCGCTATCTCGCAGCCTTCCTTGTCGCCAAGGGCCTGTTCCAGACCGATGACGCCGCCGCCTTCGTCGACCCCGAGATTGTCGGCGCGATTGTCGCCGTCCTGAATGAGGCTTGGTACGCCGCTGCGCGGAAATGGGGCTGGGAGAAATGAGCGCACTTCTCGGATCGCTCCTCGCCAAGGCGCTGCCATGGCTGATCGCGGCCGGCGGCGGCCTCGCCGCGCTCTGGGCGGCATTCGTTCGCGGCAAGGCTTCCGAACGCGCCAAGACCGACCGCGACCGCCTCGGAGATGTCTCCGAGGCCAAGGCTATCGAGGACGCCATCGCGGGCCGGACGGAAGCCGAAAACCGGAAGGAGCTCGGCAAATGGGCGCGCTGAAAATTGCGGCCATAATGGCCATAATGGCTCTTGTCTCCTGCCAGCACGGCGGCGGCTCGTTCTGTGACATCGCGCGGCCGCTGCGCCCCTCAGAGGCCGCGCTTGCCGCGATGACGCCGGCCGAAGTTGCCGACATGCTCGGGCATAACCAGAAAGGCCAGCGCCTGTGCGGGTGGCGGCCATGAACAACACCCTTACCGCCGTCGTCGGGATGGTCGGCCTCGCCGTCCTGGATGAAACCAGCATCAACCCGATGATCGCCGCCCCGTTGGCGCTTGTGATCGGATTCGTGATCGCATGGCGACTGACGAGGCGACGCGCATGAGCGAGAACGTGACCACTGCCTTCGAATGGGCGAAGTTCATCGTCGGCGTCGTGTTCTTCGGCGCGATGCTCTACGTGCATGTCTTCGTCAAGGAACTGAGCTACTTCCTGCTCGCTGTTCCGGGCCTCCTGATGGGCATCGATCCGGTGAAGATCATCAATGCGGTGCTACCGGGCGCGGGGGCGAAGAAATGACCCGCGCCCGCAAGGAAACCCGTTCGGCGCTCACCGGCTATACGGTGCTGCTGCTGATCATCTTTCTTGTCGGGTGGCTGGCGTCATGACGGCAGACCCGCCCTGCGAATTCGGCCCATGCAACCCGCCCGACAACTGCTATTGCCTCGCCGCGATGACGGGGCTTGGCAACGAGTTTCAACAACGAAAGGAAAGGGAATTATATAGTTCACTCCCTTTCCTCACGTTTCGCCTTCCTTTCCGCCTTT
>CAZWFX010000024.1:0-33005 GCA_964633425.1 uncultured Candidatus Saccharibacteria bacterium | reverse complement strand
TACCCATTTTCATTTGGAATGTGCCCGGCTGGAACGCGACTTTTACATTCGGGTGTGCGGCGAGGTATTTGCCCAGCTCCTGGTGGTAGGGAAGCGTGCCGTCTGCCATTGAGGAGAGGTAGATCCACGCGGGCTCTTCGTCGAGTTGCGGCATCGAGTAATCGAACACTTCGTGCTTGATGAGAATCGTGCGTTCGGATTCGAACCACAGTACGTAGTGGTAGTTCGTGATCTTGCCGTCCTGCTTGACGATCAGTTCCGTATGTACGCCGTTTTTCTCGAGTGCCTTGATGCAGCGCTCGCCGTCTTCGTCGTTGCCCACGTAGGTGCGCAGTCCGGTATTCACTCCCAAGCGTGCGCACGCGACGGCGGCATTCGCTGAATTGCCGACTCCATAAATGACCTCGGCGAATTCAAAGGGGATTTTGTCGCCGAACCGCATGGAGATCATGCAGTTCTCGTTGTTGATATCGCAGGTAACTCGCGCGTCTTTCAGTCGGATAAATGCGTCGACGACGGTGTCGCCGAGCGCCAGGATGTCGTATTTCATAGGGGAAAGTATACCGCATGCGTACCGCACAAATACAAAAACCGGACCTTCTGGTCCGGTGTTTTGGTATTGCAGTCGAGGTGTACATTCTGTACGCGACTGTAGAAGGATCATGTTAGCGTCGTGCAGTTCGCGAGGGTTTTTTACATCCGCCGCGTTCTGAGTAGAAGGTGATACTTCCGCGAGTATCCACGGGAACAAGTTTGGCAGCGAAGTATTTCAACCCCGTCGCTTTCACAGTGAACCCGAGTTGCTTCAGTGATTTGTCGGACAGTGTTTCCAGCTTGTCGTCTGAAACACGGAACCGTCGTACACATTGCCATCCGCTCGGAAGGATCCGGTCGCCATTGTAGACCTCGGTCATTTCAGCAAAGACCGTTCGCCATCCCGGCTTGTTCGGTTGAACAGTGTCCGTGATCTTGATGTTGCTGAAAAAACCGGAAATTTTCGCGAGATCGCACGTCGTACGCGCTTTTGTCGAAAGCGGGTCGTCCGTGATTGCGAGGATGACTTTTCCGAGGTCCTTGCGGACCGCGGGCGTTTCTCCGCCGGCTTCGTGCGTCACGATGTTGGTGAGACAGATGGTTTGACGCGTGTCCTCGGCTTTTTTGATGATCGCCATTTCACGCAGCCCGTGCTCCACTTGAATATCGTGCGCGATGTGCGCAGATCCCACGCGCGAGATCATGGCAGAAACCATGATCGCGAAGAGTAGGGAAGTGTAGTAGGCGATCCGATTGAGACGTTTGCTCTGCAGCTTTTCACTGACTTTCAGGCGCGTGAACATTTGTTCCTCCGTACGCGATACAAATCGGAAACAACAGCCCCAGTATTGACGCTATTTTCCGCCTATAATAATACCACAAACTGTGGATAAGTCAATATACGAATTATGAAGCAGGAGAGCCGTGTTTTGGTCGTTTTGACACTTTGTAGCGTGGTAAAATCCGGGCATGAAGACACTCAGAGAGACAGTCTCGGAAGCCCGAGAAAAAGGCATAGCGATCGGTCACTTTAATATTTCGGATTCAAATCAGATCAAAGCGATAGCAGATGCTGCGCACGAAACCGGCATGCCGGTCATCATCGGATTGTCTGAAGGCGAACGCGAATACTTTCCGCTTGCGCACGCACGCGCGCTCGTGACCGAATACCAGAAGGTCGGACTCCCCTTGTATCTGAATGCCGATCACACGTACTCTATAGATAAGGTCCGCGCCGCTATCGACGCGGGCGTTGATTCGGTGGTCGTCGACGGTGCCAAACTCCCCTTCGACCAGAACGTGCAATTTGCCAAGGATTCAGTCGCCTATGCCCGCGCAAGCGGACGCGACGTCATCATCGAAGGTGAACTGGGCTACATCGGTTCATCGAGCAAGGTATTGGATGCGTTGCCGGAAGGCGCACAGGTTACCGAGGAGCTCATGACCAAGGTGGACGAGGCAAAGGCATTTATGGAACAGACGGGCGCTGACATGCTCGCGCCGGCCGTCGGTAATGTGCACGGGATGGTCAAGGGCGGCGACCCGAAGCTTTCGATCAGCCGTATCGCTGAAATTGCCGCGGCGGTCGGGAAGCCGCTCGTTTTGCACGGCGGATCGGGGAACTCGAATGAGGAATTCATCAACAGTGTGAAAAACGGTATTGCGATCATTCATATCAATACCGAGCTGCGCCTCGCGTACCGCGAGGGTCTTGTGCAGTCGCTCGCAAATAATCCCGATGAAACAACGCCGTATAAGTTTGTTTCGCCCGCGGTTTCCCACATGAAAGACTTTCTGGTACAAAAGATCCGGCTGTTCGCCGGTCAGTAACAGGAGGCGCACATGCGCTCGCAAGCCCCCTTTTTCTCCGCGCCGCATCATTCGGCCTGGTTTATCGTGACCGCGTTCATGTTTGTGCTCGCGGGATTCCGTCTGATCGAGGGAGAAACAGACGTATCCGCACTGTTTCTCGTTTTGCACGGCCTTATCCTGAACAACGCGCTTTCGGCATTGCGGTACGGCCGTATCGAACGGACCGAAATCTATACGATCGACTGTGTCTGGTACAACCTTTTTATGGTCGAGATGCATGCCCTTTCGCTCCTTATGTTTGCGCTCGCCAAACGCCCGGTCGGACTCTGACCGGGCGTTCTGTTGCAAAATCGGAATAAATCCGTATACTTCGCGGCGATATGATCATGACGTTGAACGTAGAGAAGCGCGACTCAAACGAGAGCGCAGCAGACATCCGATCGCGCGGTTTTGCGCCGGCTGTTTTTTATGGACCGAAAGAAGAGGCTACATCAGTTGTGATCAACGCCCGAAAGCTTGCTTCCGTATGGAAGGAGGCCGGCGAAACGACCATCATCAAGCTCGAAGGAGCCGGTGAGGGTATTGATACGCTCATCAAGGACGTTCAGATCCACCCGGTAACGGGCGAGATTCTGCACGCAGACTTTTACGCCCTTGAAAAGGGTAAGAAGATCGAGATCTCCGTACCGCTCCACTTTATCGGTGAAGCACCGGCAGAAAAGCTCGGCCACGTCATCTCCAAGGCACTCCACGAAGTCGAGATCGAAGTATCTGCTGCAGAACTCCCCCACGCTCTCGACGTCGATCTCTCCGTGCTTGCCGACATCGGTGCACACATCACGGCCGGTGACATCAAGCTCCCGCCGAGCGCATCCCTGAAAACCCCGGCAGACGAGATTGTTGCATCGGTTACGTCGCATACGGACGAGCCGGAGCCGACCTCGACAGAAGGCGAAGTCCCGAATCCGATCGTCGAAGGCGAGGAGAAGAAGGAAGAGGCTCAGGCTGAGTAATCCAAATTACAGATCAAAAAAGGACCGCGGCGCGGTCCTTTTTTCATTCACGGGGAAAGATGAACGGCAGCGGACCGTCTTGGTATAATCGAAAGACGGATATGCGACTACGGTTCGTAACGAAACAGAGTGTGTTCGCTGTGCTCGCTGCACTGATCGGGATTTTTATGGTATTCGGGCAGTCCGTATACGCCCTGTCGAACGAAGAACGCGCCGCACTCGAGCGTCAGCTCGCGGAAGTGGAAGCGCAGATCGAAAAGAATAAAAGCGACCTCACGGTCACGCAGCGCGAGCGCACGTCGCTCGAGCGCGATGTGGCCGTGCTTAACGCAAAGATCCAGGCGGCGCAGCTTGGTATCAAGCAGCGCGATCTTGCCATCAAAAAAATCAACGGCGATGTCGGTGATCTGAAGGCCGGCATCGGAAACCTTGATAGTAAGGTCGTTGCAGGTCAGCAGTCGCTTGCGCAGATTTTGCGTCGGACCCGCGAGATCGACGACATGACGCTTGTCGAGCTTGCGCTCGGCCAGTCGCTCACGGACCTGTTCGAAGATATCGACGACTTCGAACGAATCCAGATGGAGCTGGATTCGTCGTTCAAAGAAATTGCCGTAACACGATCGGATCTGTCCGCCCGAAAATCTGCGCTCGAAGACAAGAAGCGCGAAGAGGCGGATATGCTGCAGCTGCAGCAGCTCCAAAAGAAGGATCTGCAGTCGACCGAATCCGAAAAGAAGACGCTCGTGAGCGCTGCCAAGGGCAAAGAGTCGACGTATCAAAAGATTATCGCGGAGCAGGTGCGGACTGCGACACAGATTAAGAATGCGCTTTTCGGTCTGCGAGACAGCGGGGCGATCCCCTTCGGTACGGCATATCAGTATGCAAAAGAAGCAGAGGCAAAGACGGGCGTGAACGCTGCGCTTACGCTCGGTGTGCTGCGTCAGGAAACCAATTTGGGTGAGAATGTGGGGAAGTGTCTTGTCACCAATTCGCCGAACAAGGGCGACGGTATCGGCAAAAATTCGGGAACGGCGATCAGGGGAGTCATGAAGCCGGATCGCGATGTCGAACCGTTCATGCAAATCACGGCTGAGCTCGGCATTGATCCCGCGTCACAAGTCGTGTCGTGTCCGCAGTCAGTCGGCTACGGTGGGGCAATGGGACCGGCACAGTTCATTCCGTCGACGTGGATGTTGTATAAAGCACGACTCGCCGCGGCAACCGGCGATAATCCGCCAAATCCGTGGCAGGCGCGCACGGCCATTTTTGCGACCGCGATGCTCATGGCGGATAACGGCGCGGATCAGGGAACGCGCGAATCCGAGCGCAGGGCGGCGCTCAGATACTTTGCGGGCGGGAACTGGAGTAAGCCCTCGTATGCGTTCTATGGCGATGGAGTCATGAAATACCGCGATCAGTATCAGGCAGACATCAACGTGCTGCTTGGTAAGTAAGAAAAAATTCAAAAAAAGCAGGGGAGCCGCAGTGATGCGACTCCCCTTGTGACTTCCCTGCCTACGCAGGTTCTCAGATCTTGCCGTCGTCGTTCTCCCCGTGCTGTTTGGCGCGTTCCTCGTCCTCGGCATCCGCCATTTCGTGGAGTTTGATTGAGGCGGCATCGATACAGCCGTTCAGCGCCTTCCGGTAGAGGTAGTTCGTAAAGAATGACGGCGCTTCGAGCTGATACGAATAGCTCACGACGATGTCGTCGCCGATACCGGTGATGGCGCTCGACATGTGGCAGCGGATGCTCGGCGCATACGTGAGCGATGACACGAGTTCCACGTGCTCGAGCGATTGCGACCGTGCATTCTTGGTCTCGTGGACCTCTTCCACATGCCACAGGTGGCCGCGGAACGGCACCGACGCAATGTCGACGAGTTCGAGCCAGAACCACAGTGCAAACGGCACGCTGACCGCCGCGATCGCTGTGATCTTCAGTGTGTTCTTGAGTGCGCTCATCGGAGCCCCCGTGTGATTTGAGATGACTGCCCCGATACTGCGTATAAAACGGCTCCCGGTCAAGCAGGAATTTGCCCTCGGAGACCCGGTATGTTACAGTGCCGCGACATGAAAAAGGATCTGCACCCGGAAGAATATCGCATGGTCATCTTCGAGGACGTAACCTCGGGGAAGCGTTTTTTGATCGGATCCACAATCGAGACCTCCAAAACCGACAAGTGGGAAGACGGTAAGGAATACCCGGTCTTCCAGGTAGAAATCTCATCCGCTTCGCACCCGTTCTACACCGGCCAGTCCAAGACGATCGACACCGCAGGACGCGTCGAGAAGTTCAAGCAGCGACTCGCTAAGAAGAAATAACGACCCTATATGAGCAGAGGCCCGCTTCGCGGGCCTCTGCTGTATGTTTTACTTACTACAACGCTATGGCAGACAAACCTTTTGACCCGAAAGAATACGCGGATGACCCGCGTGTTTCGTACATGGTGGTGGAATGGAACCGACTTACGCAGGCTGAAAAGGACGCCGAGGAGCTGGTCGAGGTAGACCCTTCGATGAAGGAGCTCGCCGAGAAGGAGATCCAGGAGATCGAGTCACAGAAAGAGGTCCTAATGAAGCAGATGAGCGACATCGTCGCATCGGATAATGAACGCGAATGGCCGAATGAGATCGTGCTGGAAGTCCGTTCGGGTGTCGGCGGTGACGAAGCTGCACTCTTTGCGGAAGAGCTTGCGCGCGCATACCTGCGCTATGCCGAATCCAAGGGCTGGAAGCACCGAATACTCGACGAATCGCGCAGTGCAGGCGGCGGCTACAAGGAAGCCCAGTTCGAGATCAAAGGCCTCGATGTGTTCAAGGAATTGCAGTGGGAAACAGGCGTGCATCGCGTGCAGCGCGTACCGACCACAGAAAAGGCGGGACGCATCCACACGTCGACCGCATCGGTCGCGATCATGCCGATCTACAAGCGCACTAAGATCGTCATTAACCCGTCTGATTTGGAACGCGAGACGTCGCGCTCGGGTGGTGCGGGCGGCCAGAACGTAAACAAGGTGGAAACCGCAGTGCGACTCATTCACAAGCCGACCGGACTCGACGTGCGCTGCACATCTGAGCGCTCTCAGAATGCGAACTATGAAAAAGCTCTTCAGTTGCTCACAAGCCGATTGCAGTTGTTGCAGGATGAACAGGAGGCCCGAGAGCGCGCTGCAGATCGTAAGGCGCAAGTGGGCACCGGTGACCGCTCGGAAAAGATCCGTACCTACAACTTCCCGCAGGATCGCGTGACCGACCACCGTATCAAACAGAACTGGTCGAATTTGGAGGCAATCATGGAGGGCCGACTGGGTCCGATCCTTGAGGCCTTGGCCGCCGCGGACGGGGGAGACGGGACGGTTGCAGACGAGGATTAGGTGTAGTAGTATCCATCCACGCCGCAGACGCGGCATTTCATTTGTAATCTATGTCAGCAAGCGATATCAAGACACTCTTTGAAGCCGGAGCACACTTCGGTTTCCCTCGCGCACGCCGACACCCGACAGCAGCACCGTACATTTTCTCTACTAAAGACCGAACCGATATCTTTGACCTCGAATTGACCGAGCAGCGCCTCGAGACCGCGAAGGCATTCGTAGCCTCGCTCGCAGGCACCGGCCGCCAGATCCTCTTTGTCGGCGGCAAGAACGAAGCAATTTCCGTTGTGCGATCGCTCGCAGAGCAGGTCGGCATGCCGTACGTCGCAGGTCGCTGGATCGGTGGCACGCTCACGAACTTCAAGAACATCCGCAAGCGATTGGAGCGCCTTGAGCGCCTCACCAAGGAGCGAGAGAGCGGCGAGCTCGAAAAGTACACCAAGCGCGAGCGCCTCATGATCGATCGCGAGATCGATGAGTTGACCGCACGATTCGGCGGACTCATTTCCATGAGCGACCTCCCGGGTGCACTCTTTGTTGTCGACTCCCGACACGAAGACACTGCAGTGAAGGAGGCAAACCAGCTCGGTATTCCGGTTGTCGGTCTTGCATCATCTGACTGCGACTTCTCGCTCGTGCAGTATCCGATCCCGGCCAACGACACATCGGTCCGTTCCATTCGTCTCTTTGCGGAAGAAGTCGCTGCTGCGGTATCCGAAGGCAAGCGCGCTCCGGCGAAGACAACAGCGTAAGTGGCGGTACAGCCGCGTAGGGGAAGCGGCGTGTGGCCGCTTTTTTCTTAGAAATAGTTAATAACGTATAATACGAATCCATATGGCAGAGATCACAACAGAACTTATCAAGGCACTCCGTGACGAGACCGGCATCTCGGTGATGCAGGTGAAAAAGGCGCTCGAAGAAGCGGGGGGCGACGTGGAGAAGGCGAAGGTCATCCTCCGCAAGACATCGGCTGCTATCGCCGCAAAGAAAGGCGACCGTGAGCTTGGTGCGGGTGTTGCATCGGCATACGTGCATGCAGGCGGTCAGGTAGTGGGCGCTGTTGTGCTTTCGTGCGAAACCGACTTCGTTTCGAAGAACGAGGAATTCGTAAAGCTCGCATACGACATCGCCATGCACGTGGCCGCGATGAAGCCGATTTACAAGTCCAAGGACGACGTGACCGAGGATTCGATCAAGGCAGCACGCGAAGTATTTGCATCCGAAGCGGCAAACGTGCCGGAGGCAAAGCGCGACATCGCGATCCAGGGCAAGCTCGATGCATACATCGCAGAGCGCGCGCTCATGGAGCAGCCGTTCGTAAAGAATGGTGATGTAACCATCCGCGAGCTCATCGATCAGGCAGTACAGAAGTTCGGCGAAAAGGTAGAAGTGACCCGATTCGCACGCTTCTCGGTCAAATAACGATATGGTGCTCGCGACCGCAGCGTTCTTCGTGTCGCTTGTGCTCATCATCGGGCTCTTCGTGCTGCGCATGGTAGAAGAGCGACGCGGCGCACGCTTCGGCGCACGCCCGCGACACCTGGCCGACAACGCGGCACTTAATCTGAAAGACGCGCTCGTGCACGGCCGCACGCAGTTGGAAAAGCTTCCGCCGGAAGTTGCCCATATGTCGATGCGCACCGCACACAAAGGCGCGCTCGGCGCAGCATCGCTTGCGCGATCGCTCGAGGCACAGGCGCACCGCTTTGCGGACTTTGTGTCATCGAAGGGGAGCTTTCAGCGCCGTGAACCGAAGAGTGAATTCCTGAATCAGGTGCAGAATTTCAAACAAACAAATACGGGAGGCGAGTCTGCGGACGAGTAGCTACGTATTTGTTATAAGCCGCTTTAGCTCAGTTGGTAGAGCAACGCTTTTGTAAAGCGAAGGTCCCCGGTTCGAGTCCGGGAAGCGGCTCAAAAAAAGAAAGGAGACCGACATGTGTCGGTCTTTCTTTTTTTGAGCCGCTTCCCGGGGGAAAGGGGTCGGGAAAACACCTGTTTTCCCGTGGAGGAAGGTTTGGGAAAACCGTGGGTTTCCCAGGGGTCCGGGTAGCGGCGAGTTAGAATTGAAAAGTGAATTTTACGCTGGTGCCAATAGCAGCCTTCCGCGAGTATCGCGCCTTACTCTGGACGACATTGATACTTTTTGTTGCACCCTTTTTATTCTATTTTGTTGAGCGCGGTCTCGGCATCCTGCCCAGTGAGGCCGACTGGTATGCGTTGAGTATTAACCATGGTCCGTGGAGACAAGAGGATGGCCCGGGAATGGGAATAGAGAGTGTTTTCGTTTTGAATCTACTGCTCTTTTTATCGATTGGGACATTTATTTACTCAGTATATAAGTCAGCTAAAAACCAGTCTGCTATAACGTTAATTTTCGGGATGTTACTTGCTCTTGTACAGTTCGGTCTGGGTATGGTCCAACTTTATCTACTTATTTGGACAGTAGACTAGGGTGCTTGGCATCGGGAAAGCCGTGGGTTTCCCAAGGTTCGAGTTAGGGATTAAGCTTGGTAATGTGTTAAATGAGGCGACTCAATCACCCTTTCATAGGCGCACATGACAAATAAAGAAAAGAATATTCTAAAAAAAGCGGTGGAAAGTAATGAGGGTCAGATATCACCCGCGACAATGATAAATTCCTATGCTGGCGGCGATCAAGGGGCAGTTGAGAGACTTGTAAGTAGCGGGTACCTTGAGCGCGTCTATCAATTGCACGAGGGTTTGCACGGTGCAACGTATTCAATTATTTTTTATGCAGTCACGGAGAAGGGTGTTGTTTATTTCAGTCCCTTATATAAAAGAATCTGGCACAGCTTTACATCGCAAACCGCAATCTACGTTGGTGTAGCTGCAATCTTTTTTGGGCTCATCTCTGCCTTCACCTCATGGCAGGCAGTTTCTATTGCATATCGGACGGAATCTCGCGGGGTGCTGCATGATGCGATTTCAAATAAGCCACATCTGCAAATTGCTTTCTTCTTTAATGAGGACGGGGCAGGGTACAAAATCCGGTCTGATGGGATGGGTCCTGCGATTGAAAAATGGGGATCTGTAAGAGTGGACGGACAGTATATGGGGTCTTGGGACGAAGTTATAAAGGCTTTAAATTTTCCTACGGAGCAACCGGGCGGATATAGGTTCACAAATTTCGGAGCGGACACGATGTTGCCACCTAATGGCGACGTAGGTGATATATTCTGGCTCCCGATAGATTCGCATCCTAAAAACATTCGGCACCTTATTGAAAATTTTGGAAGGGTGCGAATAGATATTTGCTACTGTTCAGTTTACGAAAAACTAAGCCCGGAGCAATGTTGGCAGACCTCAAATCATGATGCGGGCATGAGGAGTGGATGTGACGCTAAGCCTATAACGGTTTTTTTGCAATCGGTTCCGCAATTTAAGTAATATTGCCGAGAGTACGTCGAACTCACATCTTAATTACTTTGGAGAACGAGGGACTGGCCCTGCAAGCAGGTAAAGAGTTGCTTGTAATCCTCC
This sequence comes from uncultured Candidatus Saccharibacteria bacterium, assembly GCA_964633425.1. Taxonomy (GTDB): domain Bacteria; phylum Patescibacteriota; class Minisyncoccia; order Phycocordibacterales; family UBA2100; genus UBA10103. The sequence continues at coordinate 22,768 of CAZWFX010000024.1, read as the reverse complement.
GCCTCCTGCTTCATTTCTTTGCCCCACTTTAGTGACACACTTCAATCCTCGTGTTACTTTGCACTCCGCTCAACAAAGGAGGCAGACGTGCAGGGCAGGAACATTCTCCATAACGAACCACCGTCGAAATCAGTAGCCGCGTACCTCAACAACGGCTCCCGGGCGTTCGTGGAGACGAGGTGCGGCAAGGTGTTCTCGTACGACAACACGCGGCCCAAGGGCCAGCGGTTCGTCGAGGAGCAGGTCGGATTCCATCCGGGCTTCTTCATGCAGCCGGCGCTGAGCCGGCAGCTCGGCAACCCGGTCCTCACGATGGACCCGGGTGAGTACCCGTTCACGGACTTCGAGAACCTGATGGAACTCAAGAGTCGAACGTACGAAGCGCTCACATACTTCCTGCATTCGCTCAATACCGAATTCGAACCCGCAGACCGCGAGATGTATGCGCGCAAGGCGACACATTTGCTGAAGGAAGACGCCGTTCGGTCCGAGATCGAGCCGGTGCTTCTGCGTAATCCGATGCCGCCGAATTTCGACACCACGCATGGGCCGAAGGAGGATCACGCGGGTCGCATTTTGCAGGCAATGATCGAGGCCTGGCGTCCGGCCGATCCGAACGAGCCACGCGAATACGCGGTCTCGTTCCGTCGCGGCAAAAAGATCCGCGATCTTGCGCCGGGCGACGGCGCGTTGCTCGTCGATTTCTTGCGATCCCAGGGAATCGAGATCGTCGAGGTCATGCCGACGCAGGAGATGGTGATCGTGAAGCTCACGGTCCAAGGTGCGAGCGATCTGTACGATGCGATCCGCGCCACGTGCCACGTGGTCCTGCGTACGACCGGCACAGTCAACGTCTGATCTTTCAACTGTTTCAAAAGCCGGGTTCGCACCCGGCTTTTTGTTGTATGCGGGTGCTACGATGAGCGGCATCATGATGCTGTCGCTGACACAGTTCCGTGCACTTCGCCCGCAGGTACGGGCACTCGTGTACCTCTATTGGATCTACATGTTCGCTACCGCAGTGATCGGTGTGTTCACGCAGATCTACGTCTACCAAACATTCAGCAGCGTCTCGTTCAATATCGTTACCTCGATGCTCAGCTTTACCGGGCTGATGCTCAGTTTCTGTGGGTACGGTGCGGTCGCTGCGCGCCTCGGTATCAGTTCTCGCTACGGGTTCCTCCTGAGCTTTTTGTTCACGAGCGTTGGGATTGTCATGCTGGCTGGTGCGGGGGATATTCCGGGCGCGGCGTCAGCGATGACCATGATAGGCACGGGCGCGGGATTCTTTTGGCTCACGATTCACACGTATGAATTAGTCGAAACGCACGACCACGAACGCGACGTATATTCTACGTATCTTTCTGCGGGTACGCAGATTATTTTTCTCGTCGGTCCGGCTGTCGCAACTGCGCTTATCTACACGGCCCACGTACTCGGCTGGTCAGAGCTCCTCCTTCTGTTCCTCGCAACGCCGTTCATATTCATAGTGGGCTTTTTCTTTTTTGACTCACTGTCGGATTACAGGCCGGCCCCGATACGGGGAGTGGATGTCGCGCACTTTGTGTCTGATTCGCGCAATCGGGCTGCGCAGCTCTACCTGTTCGGGGGAGCCGCCTCGCACATTCTCCAGGAATCACTCCTGCCGCTCGTACTCATTACGGTACTCGGTACCACGCTGCATGTCGGTAGCTTCAATACAGTCTTTGCTATCGTGGGTGCGGCTGCGCTCTTGCTGGTCGGCGCACATCGGCACTCGGGTAATCGATTACACATACTCGGTATTTGCGCAGGCGTGATCATGATCCTCAGTATTCTCCTCGGGCACATGCTCTCAGTCCTGATGCTCATTGTGTACGCATTCGGTACCAACATCGCACAGCCGCTGTTGCGCGTGTCGGAGCACGTGATCGATCTGCAAACACTCGGTTCCGTCGGGCATCACGAAAGCGACTTTTATCCCACGATGATTTTCCGCGATTTCTCGCTCTGGGCGTGGCGCATGGTGGCGGGCTTTGCGCTGCTTGCTGTCATTTCATCGGTTGATGTCGATGCGGAGGCGCTCACGATCGGTATGTACTTTATCGCCGGCTCGTTTGTACTGTTGTACGTGGGCGCCTCTGTACTCCTCGCCGCACAGAAGCGCTCGCAGGTTGGCGCGGCATAGGGGGTGCGGTTTTTATGTACTCGCGAGTCGAACTGGCGTAGTATTCCACGTATGATCTCGGATTCGCAGATATTCATTGTGGTTGATATCGAGGCCGACGGCCCTGATGTCGGCCTGCATTCCATGCTCAGTATCGCGGCGGTCGCTACGACCGAAACTTCAGAAGTATCACGGTTTTATCGCAAGCTCTCGGTATTGCCGGGGGCTACAACATTCCCGCAAACGATGGAGTTTTGGGGCGAATTTCCGGAGGCATGGAAAGAGGCGACTACCGACCCCGAGCCGCCCGAAACCGTTATGAAAGATTTTTATGATTGGGTGCAGAGCTTCGGCCGCGAAGCGATATTTGTCGCAAATCCAACCAGTCTCGATTACGTATTTACCACGTGGTACCTCGCACGGTTCGCGCCCGGCAATCCGTTCCGCAGTTCAAACAACAGCATCCGCGCTCTTGACCTCAAGTCGTATGTCGCGGCCAGATACAACTTCACGTTCGATGAAGCCAAGCGTACCAACTGGCCGCCGGAGCTCACACAGGGCATGCCGGAGCACACGCATAATGCGCTTGACGACGCTGCGGGCTTCGCAGTAGTGTTGCGGAATCTTATCGCACTGGGTGATAGGTAAGGCTGCTCTTTGAAAGGAGCACAGCATGCGTAAGACAATTGTGACGGCCGCAGGGCCGAGCATGTCATCAGTGCTGACCGGCATCGCACTCCCGGCCTTCTCCGCATTTGCGGAGCAGCACGGGTACAAGATGCAGGTCAATTATCTCTCCGAAGACGACGCCGAACGAAAGAGCGAACTGGCACGGAGCGCCCGTTGGCAAAAGATCCGGATCGTCCGATCTGCGCTTGAGCAGAACGATGTTGTGGTCTGGTTCGACGCCGACGTACTCGTCTGCCGAACGGATCGGGATATTCTCGAGCACCTGCGGGATTCGGATTACCAGGGGCTCGTGATGCACACCGTGATCAAAGAGGATCGCACGAACCCGAACACGGGCGTGTGGGTCCTCCGCAACTCGGCCAAGACATTCCGGCTACTCGATCGACTCACCGAGATCGGCATGCCCGACGGCCGATGGGCTGATCAGGGTGCGGTCATGCGAGCGCTCGGGTGGCAGTTGGGCGACGAGCGCTATCACGGCGCGCGCATGCCTGAAGTGCCGAACGAGTTCATCGAAGGCACTGCGTGGTTGCCGCTCGAATGGAATCAACCGTTCCACGAGCGCTACCAGAACCCGCAGATGTCCGACGATCCGTTTGCCCTGCATTTCATGGGAATGCATGTCGACGAGCGTCAGCAGCATATGCGTGAGCAGGCGCTGCGTCGCAAGCTTCCGATCGTCTCGTCGGTCCCGCGCAAACTGAAGCTCGGCTTTTCGCTGCATACGCACATGCCGGATGTGTTTGTGCCGCTTGCAGATCAGGTGGTGGCATCATACCGACGCCATCATCCGGATCTTCGTGCGGTCTACGCGATCGGTAGTGTGCCGGTCGGTGACTGGATCGAAGGAGTAAGCGATCTCGATGTCGTCGGTGTGGTGGAAAGCGAATTCACCGCAGCTGACGAGGTCGGCCGTCGTACCGAACTGCTTGAGCTCGGGCACGCATGGCCGCAGATCTCGTTCATCAACAACTCTGCGCTCAGCCTCGCGGCACTGCTTCGTGACCGACCGGACCCGATGGTTCTCGGCCGTGCACGGATCATCGCCGTAACGGGTCTGCAGCTGTGGGGCGAACCGATGAGCTTCAAGGCGTACGAACCGTCGGTCGAAGTGATGGCATTCGGTCGCGCGTCACGTGCCCGGATACTGCTCACCAGATACCGTGCGGGCAACGTGAACGAGCCGTTCAAGAGTAATACAAAAATGCTCGCTCGCTCGGCAGCGAAAGCCGCAATGCGCGTGCTCTCCGGAATCACGATCATGCGCGGGGCCACGTTCTATCCGTCCTCGGATCAGACCGAGGCGATGGTGCGGGAATTTGCGCCCGAAGCGGCAGTGCTTGCCGCACGAGCGCTTGCCGTTGTGAACGGTGCTGATGTCGATCTCGGCGAGGCCCTCGAGATCGGCGACGAGGCCGTGCACTTGTTCTACAGTCTGTATCCCGAATCGGAATACTGAGACGCCAAAGCCCTGACTCATGTCGGGGCTTTATTTTTTACAGATGTCAGTCGCGGCGCGCGTTTTGCAGGCTAGAATATTCCGATGCGAATAGGTGCGTTCCTCGAGGCAGGGGGCAACAAAGTCTTTTTTGTAAATGGCGTGTTATCGGTCCTCTCGCGCGAGGGTATCGAGATCGATTTCTTGGCAGGCTACAGCTCTGCCTCGCCGATCATGCTTGCGCACTTCGCCGGGCTCCATACACCCATTCTCGAGGACTTTGCCGCACGACTCGATGCGAATACAAAAAACTTCTATTGGCTCCGGCGTCCGCATTTTCCGCAGGACCGTATATATGGCGGAGCAGTTTCGGCACTCGTACACGAATACCGATCCCATTTGCCGCTCGGGAGTTTTGCAATCTACGGGGCAGCTACGACACCCGTGTACCCGGTTCTCAAAAGCGTCACCGCATCTCTGTTTCTACTTATCAGGCACATGCTTGGCATCAACTTGCTCGGATTTGCGCGGTGGCTGCTCGGTATCGAGACTCGTATCATCGACGAACACACCGACATCAGTCGCGAGCGACTTACACGATTCATCATGGGATCGTCGTCGCTGTATCCCTACATCAGCCACTACCGTGTCGGTCACGACCTCATTCTCGAGGGCGCGCTGCTCGAGATACGGCCGCTCGATGCGCTGCGTGATTGCGCCAAGAAGATCGTGATACATACCGAACAGGGTAGGAGCGGCGTTGTAGACGGTGTGTTCCACGTCTATTCGCAGGATCCGATCCCAAACAACATCATTGATTACACGAGCGGTAGCGCAATTCGCGCGTTGCATGCGCACGGCGAACACGTGATGCGTGCGCATATCGCGGCGCTGCGAGCATACGCACACAGCGCACAGTAATCTGCGCGCATGCGTGCAGGTAAGCGCTATACTTATTGCATGAAGAAGTACCTGCCGCTCATACCGGCGGTTGTCGTTGTGGTCGTGATAACCACGCTATTTGTGCGTTCACAGCGCACAACGTTCATCACGTCGGCTGTCACGCGCGGCGCGATCACACAGGAGGTCCTCGCGAGCGGCAATGTGGCTGCCCAGTCTACGATCTCGCTCCAATTCCAGACCATCGGCACCGTACGCGCGATCAAAGTGTCCACTGGTGATAGTGTTTCCGCGGGCACAGAGCTCGCGCAACTGGATAGTGGCGTTCTGAGTGCGCAGCTTGCTCAGGCGCAGGCAGCAGTGCAGACCCAACAAGCGCAGTTGGCAACTTTGGTACAGGGCACTCGACCAGAGCAGCTAGCCGTCACCGATGCGCAGATCGCGGCCGATACGAGTGCCGTTGTGCAGGCGGAGCGCGCGCTATTAAATGCAATCCAAAGCGCCTACACGCAGGCGGATGATGCGGTAACCAACAAGACCGACCCCTTGTTGAATAATCCGCACTCCGGCAATCCGCAGCTCGCATTCGGCACCTCAAATTCGCAGCTCGGTTCTGCAGTTCTAACCCAACGTCTCGCCGTCGAAACGCATCTTGATAACTGGGCAAAAAGTTTTTCTCAGCTCACAGCATCCGGCGACCTGGATTCAGCAGCCCGGAGCGCGCAGGCGTCACTTGGTGTGATTAATATGTATCTCGCCGATTTGAACACGCTGCTCTCGAGTGCGATCCCGAACCAGCAGGCGTCGCAAACAATGATCGCGTCGTGGACTCTATCGCTCGCTACAGCTCGCGCCAATATTAATGCAGCAAATGCCGCTCTCACGGCTGCATTATCTGCCGAAGATGCCGCCTCCTCGGCGCTCACGCGGGATCAGCGTACCCGCGATCTGCAGGGTGCCGGTACATTGCAAACGGCGCTTGATGCGCAGAAGGCGCTGGTAGCGCAGGCGCAGGCGAATGTGCTTGCGATCCGCGAGCAGCTCGCACAAACCCGCATCGCGGCACCTGTTGACGGCACTATCACGGCAGTCAACGCGGATCCGGGCGAGACCGTTTCGGCACAAACCGTCGTTGTGACCATGATCCCAAACAAAAAACTGCAGATCGACGTGAATCTGCCCGAAGATAGCGTTGCGCGTGTACGTGTAGGTGATCATGCCCGCATAACACTCGATGCATTCGCGGGCGAAGTGCGTGCAGGCACCGTCACAAGCATTGATCCTGCACAGACGATCATCGGGGGAGCGGTCTATTACAAAACGACTGTTGTTTTGAGCGACAGCGATGACCGCATCAAGCCGGGCATGACCGCGAACGTATGGATAGAAACAGGGTCCGCAGAGGATGCGCTTCTAGTGCCCGCGAGCGCCCTCGCTGGTCGCGACACGAACAGTTCGGTTCAGGTATTGGTGAACGGCGCACCGGTAGTGCGGTCGGTGGTCACGGGGCTACGCGGGAAAGACGGCTTGGTCGAGATCCGCTCGGGCCTTACCGAGGGGGAACAGGTTGTGACCGCATCGAACTGACATGCACAGTCTGAAGACTGCTTTGTTCATAGCGTATAAATCCGTGCGGCGCGGGAGACTTTCCACGTTCGTGCTTATGATGCTTATTTTGTGTCTGTCGTTTTTCAACATGATATTCGTGCCGTCGGTTTTTTCGGGACTGCTGAGCACGATCATTAAACTCGAGGTCAACACATATACGGCGCACGTGATGGTGCAGCCGCAGCAGGAGCCGTTGCCGAAACGGTTCATCAACGGCGAGGCGCAGCTGCGCAACGAAATAGAAACCATTCCCGGTGTTGTGGGTACCGCGCGCACGTATCTGACCGCTGGATCAATCGCGTACGATAAGGACAATAACGGCGTTTTTCGCACGGTATCGGCGCAGATCATCGGAGTCGACCCGTCCGACTTCAACAAGACATTCACCGTGCGGGATTATGTGGTGGCGGGGCAATTTCTCGATGATGAGGATACTGACCAGATCGTTCTGGCGGCGGCCGTTTCAGGCGGCTACGGGCTGCCGGAGCCCAACGACTTAGGCGGGGCGCACGTGGGAGACAAGGTGCAGGTTGTGTATGGCAACGGTGTCTCGCGTACGTACACCGTAAAGGGTATTACAAATATTTTGTTCGGTCCTGCACTTACGAACGTGTACATCACTTCCAAAGAGGCTGATAGCGTGCTCGGTGCATCTGATCAGGCGTCGCAGATTCTGGTTCGGGTAGACGACCAAGACAGGGCAGATTACTTCAAGTCACGTATCCACGAGCTCGCTCCGACGACGCGGGTACAAACCTATCTCGATCTCATATCTGCCATCAAGCCGGTGCTCGACGCGTTTCAGCTGGTCGCCGTAATAGTGAGCGTGATCAGCGTGCTGGTCGCGTCGATCACCATATTCGTGATGATCTACATCAATGCGGTGAACAAGCGCCGCCAGATCGGTATCCTCAAGGCGATCGGAATCGATGAGCATGTCATCGTGTTCTCATATGTATTCCAATCGCTCTTTTATGTGCTGTGCGGGATAGTGGTCGGACTGTGCCTGATTTACGGCGTATTTGAGCCACTGCTGGCGATGCATCCCATCCAATTACCGTTCGGACCGCTTGCACTCACGTTCGGGATACCGCTCGTGCTCGAGAGCGTGTGCGGATTCCTGGTTGCAGGGTTTCTGGCCGGCTACATACCGTCGCGCGTAGTCGCACGCGAAGAAATATTGAAGGCTATATGGGGTTGATCCTATGATAAAAGCAGAGAACATCACAAAGGTATATGCAACGAATCCGCCGACGCACGGTCTGCGCGGCGTCTCGTTCGAGATACAAGAAGGCGAGTTCGTCGCGATTATGGGGCGCAGCGGTTCGGGCAAATCGACGCTCTTGCATCAGCTGTCGCTTATCGACACGCCTACGAGCGGCACGCTCTCGATACACGGTCGTGACGTGATGTCGCTCTCCGAGGCGGAAAAGTCTCAGTTTCGTCTTAGGCACTTAGGCTACGTATTTCAGGAGTACGCGCTCATTGTTGAATGCAACGCGCTCGAAAATGTGTACCTGCCTGCGCTCGCACTCGGCACCGAGGCATCGCGGTACAAAAAGCGGGCTTCAGAGCTGCTTACCCTTGTGGGGCTTGGCGAACGACTCGAGCACTATCCGCACGAGCTCTCCGGCGGCGAGCAGCAGCGTGTAGCAATTGCGCGAGCGCTCATCAACGAGCCCATGATCGTTTTTGCAGACGAGCCCACCGCGAACCTTGACAGCGCATCTGCGATGACGGTCCTCAAGCTGTTCGATAAACTCAATACCGAACTCAAACAAACGATCGTGATGGTCACCCACGAGTCCGACGACAAAAAATATGTCGACCGGGTAATCGACCTGGAAGACGGCCTCATAAAGAAAAAAGTTGCGCGCGCAAAGAAAACAAAATGACATCGATAGTCACGCGAAGTCTCACGCACCTATCGCGCAGGTAGTGAAATCGTTCATCAGAAAGGCCGGACATTGTCCGGCCTTTTGGTTATTTCTTCTTTGCTGTCGTGGTCGCTGCGGTGCTCGTCGACTGTTTGAGTGTCGAGAGCTCGGGTAGCACCTTTTCGATGTCGTCCATCGTGTGCAAACCGTAGTAGACCTCGTTGTTTATCACGAGTGCCGGCATTTCGTCGCGGATGTTGTTGATATCAACAAGTGTGCGAAGTGCGGAATTGGCGAGGTTGTAATCGAACGAATAGATGCGAAGTGTCGGGTACTTTTGTGCGAGACCGGTCAGCACGTAGCCCTGCTGCTCGCACTCTTTGCAGTCTCCGGCATTGGAATAGAAGTACAGAATGAACACCGGCTTCAGCTTGCACTTGTCGGCGACCTTTTGCATGAGCAGGAGGTCCTTGATCTGGAGCAGGGTGTAGTAGCGCTTGAGGCCCATCAGCTCATCCTGGTTGACCTGCGACTGCGACTCCAGGTAGGAGAGTCGCTGAGCGAGCGGCTGGATCTCGGTCGAAAGCACCGAATTTTCCGAAATGTCTTTGCAGGAGTGTTCGGCAAGCAAGTCGAACTGTGTTTCGAGGGACAAGATGTCGATCGAGATCTTGTCCTGCGTTGCCTGGATATCAACGACACGGCGATTATTGAAATAGTTCGACGCATAGACTGCCGTGGCAAAAATAAAGGCAGTAATCAAAAAGGCCACGATGTAGCTCGAAAGCCGGGCGGTGCGCGTGTTTACAACTGGATCTTCCATAGGGATATTCTATTCGATTTAGCGCCACTTTACGCCAGTTTTCAGCGCTGCGCGAACCACAGCTGTGCCTAACCAAAACGGTACCAAAAAGCTGTAGAACAAGAGGAATATCGGCGTGGACTTCGGCGGTGTCTTGTGACCGGTGCCGATGAATGACCCGATCGAGATAAGAACGAGGATCATCGCGACCGAGACCCACACGAGGAACCAAATCGCACTCGTGTTCACGTAGAACAGTTCGAACGACGGACTTCCGAAGTGGATACCGCCGTAATACACACGCTCGATGAGGCGGTACAATCCGCGCAAAGCGTAAAAGGCGATACGCGTAAAGAAATAGATACCCGTAAAGATCGAGATGATCGCGGTCGGGAGCACGATAAGCCCCAGGTTACCGTAGCGATGATTGCCGATCATGTACCAGTAGTCCATCGCATTACGCAGCCAGCCGTAGGTCCACCGCACGCGCTGATGGAATAACTTGCGCAATGTTCGCGGGGTTGCAGTGTGTACGACTGCTTTCGGAGCGTTTGCAATCAAATGGCCCGCGAGCTGAATGCGGAGCGCGAGCTCCATGTCTTCGGTGGAGTGTGCGTATTTCCATCCGCCGAGTTCGTGCAATACGGACGATCGGAAGAACGAAAACGGGCCGGGCGTGATGAATACGGAACCGAGTGCGGCAAAAATCCATCGGTTGAATATCGAGAGGCGGTATTCCACATTCTGCATGTGCTGCAGCATTGTTTCCGGTGTTCGCACATGAATTCCCGGGGTGACAGCAGCGATTTTACTGTTCAAAAAGATGGGCACGATTCGCTTGAGGGCGTCGGGCTCGACAACCGAGTCGGCATCGAGGCATCCGATCAGATCGGCGTTGGTGTGCTCGAGGGCAAAGTTCATCGCAGTGTGTTTGCCGCCGTTTTCCTTGTGGAACAAACGCACGCGCGGGTTGCTCGCATAGACCTGCAGGTTGTTCCACGTATTGTCGCTCGACCCGTCGTCCACGACGATGATCTGGAGCTTATTGTCCGGGTAGTCGAGCTTGAGCAGCGAGTTCATCGTGAGCTGCACGGTGTTCTCTTCGTTGAAGCAGGGCACCACTACTGCAACCGTGGGGAGTTCGCCCTCCATCATGACGACCGGCTCGATTCGGGTGAACCGTTTTTCAAGGTAGGCAACAAGCAAAAAAACCTCAAAATAGAGGGAAAAGAATAAAAGGACGTACATTACGCCTTCGCCGAACATAGTTCAGTATTATACCAAATTTTGGCTAAATTTCTACCCCCTGTAGCGCTTTCAGTGTTCATGTACGGGGTATACTAGCCCGAATGGAGAAAGGTCATTTGCACCCGATATCGCACCTTATTCGCGAAGCGAATCGCATTTTTGGTGCGATGGGATTCACGATGGCCGAGGGCCCGCTCTTGGAGAGCGAGTGGTACAACTTTGATGCACTCAATGTACCCAAGGATCATCCTGCACGAGACATGCAGGACACCTTTTTTGTCAAAGACGAGCCGGGCTACGTGCTTCGCACGCAAACCTCGCCGGTGCAGGTGCGCTACATGGAGGCACAAATGAAAGCGGGTGTGCAACCGCCGTACCGCGTGATCGTGCCGGGGAAGGTGTTCCGCAACGAAGCAACCGACATGACACACGAAGCGGAATTCTTCCAGCTCGAAGGCTTGGCCGTCGGTCCCGATGTTTCGCTCGCACAGCTCAAGGGCACCATCGATCGCTTTTACACGGAGCTTTTTCAGGGAGCCGATGTCGAAGTCCGATTCCGCCCGAGCTTTTTCCCGTTTGTTGAACCCGGCGTCGAAGTCGATGCGCGCATCAACGGTGAACACGTGCCTGAAAAGTTGCGGGGTAAGTGGATTGAGATGATGGGTGCCGGCATGGTGCATCCGAACGTACTGAAAGCTGCCGGAGTCGATGCCGACAAACATCAGGGCTTTGCATTCGGTATGGGGCTCGACCGTTTGGCGATGCTTCGGTGGGGGATCGACGACGTGCGCTTGATGCACTCCGCTGATCTGCGATTCATCAATCAGTTTTAGCTATGAAAATCTCACGCAATTGGTTGCAGCAGCATTTTGAACAACCGCTCCCGGACGCGGAGGCGCTTTCACACGCACTCACATTCCATGCATTCGAGATCGACGGCATAGAAGCGCACGGCGACGACAGTGTGCTCGATGTAAAGGTCACACCGAATCGGGGACATGATTGCCTTTGTCATCGCGGCGTCGCCAAAGAACTCGCGGCGATTCTCGAGATGCCGATGAAAGCCGACCAGCTGAAGATCAAACCGACACTCACGCCCGCCACGAGTTCGGTATCTGTCGTTATTTCTGAGCCGTCGCTGTGTGCGCGATACGTGGCGGGGCATATCAAGGGCGTCAAAGTCGGCCCGTCGCCCGCGTGGCTTGTACAGATGCTCGAAGCGATCGGGCAACGCTCAATCAATAATGTCGTCGATGCGACGAACTACGTCATGTTTAATCTGGGGCAGCCACTGCACGCGTTCGATGCAAGCAAGCTGTCGTCGGTTGGCGGTGAATACGGTATACAGGTGCGCCGCGCTCGTGCAGGAGAAACGATAACCGCGCTTGATCACAAAGAATATACATTGAACGAAAGCATGCTCGTCATCGCCGAAGTGCATGCCGATGTGGCGATTGGGATCGCAGGTGTCAAAGGCGGCCTGCCTGCCGGTGTCGACGAATCAACGACCGACATCATCATTGAGTCTGCGAATTTCGACGGAGTGTCGGTCCGCAAGACGGCAGCTGCACTCAAGCTTCGCACCGATGCGTCATCGCGCTATGAGCAGGTGATATCGCCGGAACTTGCAGGCTACGGCATGCAGGCGGTCGTCGATATGATCCGCCTGCTTGCAGGCGGAGAACTCGTTGGTTTTACCGATGTGTATCTTGCGACGCAGGCGATCAACACGGTTTCGGTATCCTCGGCAAAAGTGAATTCCGTTCTTGGTACGCAATTTCCCACGAGCGAAATGGAGAAAGCGCTCGTGCGATTGGATCTGGCCCACATCACACAAGGCGACACCTTTACGGTCACGCCCCGTTTCGAGCGCCTCGACATTACGATCCCCGAAGACCTCATCGAGGAGATCGGTCGCATCATCGGGTACGACAAAGTCACGGCATCAGAACTTCCCGCTATAGCGAACGCGGCGGGGGCAAACGACACGTTCCAACGAACTGAATATGTGCGTGAACACATGACGCAGGAAGGCTATTCAGAGGTATACACATCGGTGTTTGCGGAAACGGGCGAGCGTGCAGTGCTCAACAAAGTCGGCGGTGAACGTCCGTACATGCGCAGCAACATCAAGGATTCGCTTCTTGACGCGCTCACGCGCAACGCTCGTATCAAGGATGCGCTTGGACTCAAAAAAGTAAAACTGTTCGAGATCGGCACCGTGTGGAGCGCGGACGGAGAAGAAATCCGCGTTACGACCGCCGAAGAAAAAGGCGAGGTCAAGGAGTGCGCGCTGTCCGACATTCCGAAGCCGGTTGAGTCGATCGTCGGTGAGCGCTCGCGTCTCGAGCAGTACAAAGCGTTCTCGAAGTATCCGTTCATCTCGCGCGATATCGCAATGTGGGTGCCGACCGGCACGACACCCGAAACCATATTCGAGATCATGGGCGAGATCGGCGGTCCGCTGCTCACGCGCATCGATCTATTCGACACGTTCGTGAAAGGCGACAAGACCTCGCTCGCATTCCGACTGATCTTTCAGTCGTTCGATAAAACGCTGACCGATGACGAAGTCGCTACGATCATGACTCCGCTTACGGCAGCGCTCACTGCGCGCGGCTTCGAGATCCGCTGATAATCCCTCCTTGCGTCGGGGTCCCGGTTTGAGCATAGTGCCGAGAGGTACTGATGGAGGTCCGGATGGAAGGCATAACGCTCCTACTTGGCATCGTGCTCGTTGCCGTGAGTTTTGTCGTTGTTCTCGCGCTGGTGTTCATGGTGGGATCGCGCGTGTTCATTTCGCGGTGTCTCGCACTCGTGCCGACGGACACGTTTACCTCACCGTGTCATGTCACTGCGATGTGTCACACCGTGTACGGCCGCGGCTTTTTTCCCGGGGACCCGATGGCGGATACAAAATTCCTGCGCGAGGCGTTCGTGTTCTACGAACAGCAGGGTGAATTAACCGGCATGCCCAACTACGGCGCCGAATGCGGGTGTCCGCGTCTTTTCAAGCTCTCGCCGAGCGCATCGCTGCGTCGCGAAAAGGCGGGCGAGATCCTCGTCCGCGCGATTCAATCTCCTCCCTGAAAAACAGAAAGCTCCTGCACGGTTTCGTGCAGGAGCTCCGTTTTTGAAAGATCATCGCGGTTGTGCGGTCGCGTATGTCGGGTGTGATCGTCCGCACGGAGCGAACATCTCGGTGAGCTGCGTGCCCTTCAGATTGATGAACGTCGGCGTCAATCCGCCGTTCCGGCGGATCCACCGTTGCACGTCGCTCGGGTACAGGCTGAAGAGCAGATTCGTTGCTTCGGAGTTGGTGAGTGCCGTCCCGTCCGGCCCCGGGTCCCACGCTGCGTGAAAGGCAAAGTCAGCCTTCGGTGTCACGCAGATGCGCTCACGCGGGATCGATCCGAGGAGAATGGTGCACGCCGATGCACAGAGGCCGTCCACGACGACCAATTGATTCTGGGCACGCATCTCCTTGAACTTTTCCATATACGTTCCGATCTGGCCCCCGCGGTCATCGGCGACGATCGCCTGTGCCTGGGCACAACAGTAGGTGAGGATGAGCATGGTTAGTGCCGTCAAAAGGCGATACGCCATCGTCCGCTCCCGTCTATACGAGGTATGTTGCCGCGGGCATTCTACTGCACGGTTTCATTTTATGCAACAAAAATCGGTATCTGTAAATGAAGCGCTCATGCGTCCCAAAACCCCCAAAAACCGATAGGCAAGCACTCCGAATTTTGATATACTCAAACGACAAAAATATGGCTGAAAAGAAAGGAAAAACCAGCTCGTACGGAGCAAGTGACATTACCGTTTTGGAAGGGTTGGAAGCAGTCCGACGACGACCGGGCATGTACATCGGTACCACCGGTCCCGATGGTTTGCATCACCTGATTTGGGAAATTTTTGATAACTCTCGCGACGAAGCGATGGGTGGCTTTGCCAACGACATCGAGATTGCATTGTTACCGGACAACATGGTCCGTGTCGTCGACAACGGCCGCGGTATTCCCGTCGACATCCATCCGAAAACAAAAGTTTCGGCACTCGAAACGATCATGACCACACTGCATGCCGGCGGTAAGTTCGGCGGCGAAGGCTACAAGGTCTCCGGCGGTCTGCACGGCGTCGGTGCATCAGTCGTGAATGCGCTTTCTACGTATGCGCGTGTCGAGGTTCATCGCGACGGCGGTCAGCATGTGCAGGAATACAAGAACGGCGGCAAAGCGGTCGCAAAAGTAAAACAGATCGGCAAGTCGAAGTTCCACGGCACGATCACGGTATTCCAGGCCGACCCGTCGATCTTTCCGAGCGTTGAATACAACTGGGATCGTATCGTCTCGCACATGCGACAGCAGGCGTACCTCGTCAAAGGTTTGCGGATCGCAATGTACGACCTGCGCCAGGCAGGCAAAGTAAAACACGAAGACACTATTTATCTCCGCGACCTCGGACTCGATGCGCCGTCGTTCTCATTCTATTTCGAAGGCGGTTTGCGATCGCTCGTCGGATTTCAAAACCACCACCTCGAGGCTGTTCACAAGACCATTTTCTACGTCGAAAAGGAGCAGGACGGGGTGCAGGTGGAAGTCGCGCTGCAGTACGTAGACGACATCTCCAGTCGCATCTCCGCATTCGCGAACAACATTTACACCGCAGAAGGCGGTACGCACATCACCGGTTTCAAAACCGCGCTCACTCGAACACTGAACGCCAAGAACGGCGGCGGTAAAGACTCTGACAACTTTACCGGCGACGACGTGCTGGAAGGATTGACCGCGGTCGTGTCCGTAAAGCTCGCAGAAATTCAGTTCGAAGGCCAGACCAAGGGCAAGCTCGGCTCAATGGAAGCGCGCGGTGCGACCGAAACTGTGTTCGGCGAAGCGTTCAACACATTCCTCGAAGAACATCCCGATGAGGCGCGTGCAATCATCGGCAAGATCACGCTCGCCATGAAGGCGCGCAAGGCGGCAAAGGCGGCCAAGGATTCGATTTTGCGAAAGGGTGCGCTCGACGGCATGACCTTGCCGGGCAAACTTGCAGACTGCCAGAGCAAATCAGCAGAAGAATCAGAGATCTTCATTGTGGAGGGAGATTCCGCAGGCGGTACGGCCAAGATGGGTCGCGATCGTCGCACACAGGCGGTGCTGCCGCTCCGCGGCAAGATTCTCAACATCGAGCGAGCTCGCCTCGATAAAATGCTTGCTTCGGAGCAGATCAAGAACCTCGTTGTTGCTATGGGCACCGCAATCGGAGATATTTTTGATCTCTCGAAACTCCGCTACCACAAGATCATCATCGCAACGGATGCAGACGTCGACGGCGCGCACATCCGAACGCTATTGCTCACGCTCATGTACCGACATTTCCGACCGGTCGTTGACGGCGGATTCCTGTACATCGCACAGCCGCCGCTCTTTAAGATCAAAAAAGGTAAGGAGGTTCACTACGCATATTCCGATGCCGAACGCATCAAGTATGCGGGCGTCGAAACACCGATCGAAGCCGAAGAAGGAGGCGAGGAGCCCGAAGAGGGCGCAGAGGAAACGCCGGAAGTTGCAAAGAAAAAGGCGAACAAGGTATCAGTGCAGCGCTACAAGGGTCTCGGCGAAATGAACTCGGAGGAGTTGTGGGAGACAACCATGGATCCGACGCGTCGTATTCTCAAACAGGTGAAGATCGAAGATGCCGTTGAAGCGGATATCGTATTCGACATGCTCATGGGTACCGACGTGCCTGCGAGAAAGAGTTTCATTCAATCCCACGCTAAGGAAGCAACCTTGGACATCTAGTCCAAGTGTCGTTCCTTTGCTGCGCATAATTTTCTTGATGAAAGTTTGTAAGTGGCCGAAAAAATAGCGCGGGGCGCTGTTTTTTCCGCCGACGCGCCTCCGGTCTTGCGACGGGGCCCCCACCCCCAGTCTCACTAAATCAGCTACACTCGACATCGAGCGGGCGATATACTGAGGGTTGTGCGGAATGCCCTCGAATTTTTCAAAAAGAAAAAGCGCGAAGAACTTCTGAAAGCAGAAGACGCTTTGAGCACACCGACACCTGAACCGCTCCTCGAAGAAGAGATTGTTGATCAGGGGAGGCGCTCGCTGTTGTTTGGTATCGGCGCGACCGCTGCGGTTGCTGCGATGCCGTCGGTCCTTTCAAGCACCGAAGCGGTAGCGGCATCACTCGATCCCATCAGGAAGAACGAGACATTCATCAGCGAGACAATGGCACATTTCAAGCGCGATCTGGCGACACCGGAGGTTCGCGATGCGCGCTCAGGCAAAGGTCCGCTCATCGGTACCATGATGCGTACGCTCAAGCGCTTTGATCCGAAGGAGGTGATCGGCACCTCCTATGACTGCACCCGGGAGCTTATGCAGCACTGTGTGCAATATGCCTACGGCAAGAACCGGGAAGGAAAGCGCGTCAGTGTGTGCATCCCCGCATCCGCAGGGCCCGAGCACTATATGCCGCCGACCGTCGGCTACGGCAACGGTTTTTTCTGGGGCGCAAAGAATATTTTCGTCACCGCGCACCACGTATTCGACTTCGCTATGGGTCGGCAAGACTCGAAAAAGAAAGCCGATATTTATATTCAGCGGATGGCGCCCGAGTTCGAGGCGCGACCGGAACAGGTGATCCACGACTGCCCGTGGATAACAGACGCAGATGTCGACGGTGCATTCGTGTCGATCGTGGGTATCGACAAGGACGCGACGGCTATGAAGGCGGGTGCGGTCGGATGCAAAATGTATTCGGGCGGGGCCGTGCGACTTACGCGTGAATGGGTGGATGTTGCGTTCGGAAAAGCCGATGATTATTTCAAAGAGCGTCTGTATCGCTCATTCATCGTCGAGATCCCGCGCGGCGAAGCGATCGAAGCGCCGGACGTCGAGAAGCCGAGCGCGGGCATGTCCGGTGCACCGGTATTTATGGTCAAGGACGGCATAAAAGTATTCGCCGGATTCATCCACGCAGTAAAGCAGGGACCCGATAAAGACTTTGCGATATTCTACGGACCTGAGTTCGTACGCGAGTCGTTCGCACAATTCAACCGGACCGCATAAACAAACAGGCCACCCTGCGGTGGCCTGTTTTGTAGTTCGTACCGATCCTAGTACTGGTACGGGTACTGCGGGTAGCTCGGGTACTGATTGTATGCACCGGTCACCCAACGGCTCGCCGTATTGTTCGACTGATTGTTGTCGTAGGCGCGGACCGTGACGGAGAATGTTCCGTCGACTGCAGGTGTGAAGCGAAGTGTATTAATCACATGCGCCCCTGCACCAAGCGACGGTTGCAGTTGTGAACTGAACACGTACGGCTGCGAAGTGGGGATGTTCGCTTCAAACGTGTATGAACCGGATGCGCTGCCGCCGATGTTCTGAATGTCGAACTGGACCGCAGATACGTCGGACGGTGAGTATGCCGGACGCGATACAAATGCGCCGGTGTACGGATCAATCACGCCCACTGCAACGACGCGGACCGAAAGGTCTGCGGGCGTTACCGGTTTCGGAGTCGAGTGAACAGTATTGGACGTGGTCGGCTTCGGCTTCGTTACGACCGGCGTTTCTTCAACAGGAGTCGTGGGTTCTTCAGCGGGAGTCGGCTGCGTAACAACCGGTGCGCCCTTTACGATCTTTACCGCTGTGTTTCCTGTCGCTTCCGGTCCTGTGGTACCCGCTACGCTCGGAATAAAGAGGACCGAGATCTGACTCTGGACCGACGTCGTGCCGGTGAGCGTCGGGAGTATCGATGCGGAGCCGGTTGCGTTACCGAGTGTGTATGCGGCACCACACGGGATCGGGTTACCGTCGACCGAGATCTTGAGTCCGGTCACGCACTGGTAGAGCACGGCATACGTGCCGCGGCTTGAGGTGTTGTACTTCCACGACACGGTGAACGGTTGCGATGCGGCCACAGTCGACGGGGCGCTCACGGAGATCTCTTTTTTCGAAGAGAACATCCCCGAGAACCACGGGGTAGAGAGGTTGATGATATGGAGCAGACCCCAGATCACGATGATGATCAAAATGACGAATCCGATGATCGCGAGAATGTTCGCAACCACACCCGGCTTACGTGCGGGTCCTTTCGGTCGAATTTCCGGTGCTGCATCTGCCATATATCTTTTGTAAGTGAAGAGTTAACCTCAAAAATTAGTAAAAATCTATGAGGCCGCAATTGTAACATCTAATACCGCATTGTCAAGTATTAGAGCGGCGGATGAGCGATTCATTGACACTTCACCCGAGCGACTGTAGCGTCGCTCGTAGCGACACTGTCGAATGTGGCAGGTCGAACCAAGGAGGAATCCAATGAATCGATTGTTTGCTGTGCTCCTCGGTCTCGGCACGTTCTTCGTGCTCGCGACTGATGTGGCCTTCGCCGGCGGCTACCCGGGCTGCAACTGTTCCAGCCCTCGACCCGTCGTGCGGCGTTATGCACCGCCTCCGCCTCGCCCTGCGCTCGTCTGTCAGACGCTGCGCATGGCGGATGCAGACTGGGCTGCCTGTCAGACCAAGTCCTGGTCGCTCTCAAGCAAGGACGAGCGGATCTGGACCCAGAGCTATCGGTCGCAGGTCATCCAGGTCTGTCGACCCGCGGGTCATCCGAACCTCGGATATCGCGGCAAGGCGACTGGTGCGCAGTACGTCGTCCGGTTCCAGTAGTTCATTCCGCGGATGCGGATACAAAAAGGCGGCAACACTCGCGTGTTGCCGCCTGTCTTTTTTAATGCTGCTAGTACTGCAGCATGTTGTTTTTCACCCAGTACTCGTATCGCCATTTGTACGACATGATCGGAAACCATCGTCCGACCCATGCGAACAGGCTGTGTGTATCCATGTAGAGCGCGTAGG
This sequence comes from uncultured Candidatus Saccharibacteria bacterium, assembly GCA_964633425.1. Taxonomy (GTDB): domain Bacteria; phylum Patescibacteriota; class Minisyncoccia; order Phycocordibacterales; family UBA2100; genus UBA10103. The sequence goes on along the minus strand of CAZWFX010000024.1, from coordinate 3,183 downwards.
TTACGTAGTTTTGGTCAGTCGAGAGCAGCCGTTCCTCGCCGAGCGCACGACCGACGTAGATCGCACACACCAAGAGGAACAGAATACCGGACTGGATAGGGTTCACGACTCCTACCGCATTCAGTACGGGAAAATAGAGGAACGCCCACTGGAAACATTTTGATACGTAGATGGGATGTCGTGTGAACGCGAACGGTCCGGTCGTGATGATGCCGCGCATCGAGATGTTTGCTGCGCGAATGCCCACGATCGCTTCACCCCATAGGTGAATGATTGCCATAAAAATGATTACTCCCGCAACGATGAACAGAATTATGGGCTCTGAGAGTGTGTGATATGCCCATGCCGGAGTGCCGTTGTAGATCGCATCGGTTTCCGACGCGGGAACATAGCGTACCCATCCGCCGAAGAGCGCATTGTTGATCGGGGGATAGCACGAGAGGTTAATCGCCCACGCAAACCACGTGCGGTCCACCTTCTTGAGTTCTGTGCCGATGAGGCGCGACGCAAAAATGTAACCGGGCAAGATCGAGCCGACGATCATGCCGAAAATCGCAAGATCAAGGCGCGAGACGAATGTAACGAAGTCGCCGGAGATATCGGGCAAACCGAATGTGCGAAGGTAATGGATGTACCATACGATCGCGTAAAAATTGATCAAAAGGAAAAAGCAGCGCAAGAGCCATTCGCGTACGCCGTCGAAAAATATTTTCCATTCGATTTCACGCACGCGCAGTCGAGCCAACAACCCGATCTGGAATGTGCCGTCGCGCTTTTCACCGAGAATGTATTCGGTCACGTAGATCAGAATGAACGATGCCGGTATGACGAATGTGAGCGTGGGGATGACCGCTTCGAAGAGGCGACGGAGGTTCGTTTCGTTATCGTAGGCAGGGAAGAGCCACACAAGGAAAAAGATGAATCCTATACCGACGAGTACGCCGAGGAATTTGGTGACTGTCGACTCGAGAACCTCTGTGTGTGAGCGCTTCGGCCGATTGGCGACCTTCCACGGCGCCCGCATGATCTCAGACGTAAAGAGGTAGGCGCACGTCAGCAGTGCGATGATGAGTGCGATATACACATCTGAGGTTCCTGTTCGGTAGAGCGAGAGGAACACCGCATTGATGATGCCGACCGAAACGATGGGGTCGAACCAGCGGCCGACCGACATTCGGTAGATTTCCTGTTTTGTGGGCTGTGCCTCCATAGACGTGTCGGGACTACACCATAAGCCGGTTTTTAAAGCAAGTTGTCCCCGAGGGCGTAAGGGCGTATCGTTGCCCCCGGAAGCGTGATGAGGCTCTCTCATGCGGGCTTCATCAAAAGGGACGTACGCTACGTCCGGATTCACGTTCGCTCTCATTTACTTAGTTTCAGTAGTACCGCACCCTGTTATGGCAGCTCAATCCCGCACGAAGGGAATCGGATTTTCATTTTTGCAGACACTCGGCACGGCGTTTATTGCGCTCGTGCTCTTCGGATTTGCGATGATGCTCGTGATGCGCGCGAATGCGCAGTTTTCTGTGAATGATTCGCATGGCATCGCAAAACTTTTTACCGCGCGCGCAGACGGCGGAGGCGGTGACTCCGGTGGCGGAGGCGACAGCGGCGGAGGCGGTGACTCCGGTGGTGGAGGCGACTCAGGCGGTGGAGGCGACAGCGGTGGCGGCGGAGATAGTGGTGGTGGAGGCGACTCAGGCGGCGGAGGAGACTCCGGCGGAGGTGATGGTGGCGGCGGCGACGGTGGCGGTTGCACGGGATGTGGTTGCGGAGGATTCTGCTATCCGCAGTGCCCGGCGGGAACCACAGGTGTCTACCCAATCTGTATCCCTCAGACGTGCCCCGCAGGTACCACCGGCACCTATCCGAACTGCACCACTATTCAGTGCCCTGCAGGAACGACAGGAACATACCCGAACTGCACGACGCTCCATTGTCCGGAAGGTACAACAGGGACGTACCCGAACTGCACAACCATTCAGTGCCCGGCTGGAACGACCGGCACATACCCAAACTGCACGACGATCCAATGCCCGGCGGGAACAACGGGCACGTACCCGAACTGCACGACGATCACATGCCCTGCAGGAACGACAGGAACATACCCGAACTGCACACCAAACACGGGATGCATCGACGTGCTGAAGGAAACGTACAACACGCTCGGTCTTCCGATCACGCCGGTTGCACAGTTCTCGTTTAAGCTCGATGGGGGAACGCAGACTGTGTTCAACAACTCCGCCGGTAACGCACGATTCACCGGCGTCTCGGTCGGTGCACACACCGTGACGGAAACCCCGGTTGCCGGATGGGCACTTATTTCCACGACACCGCAGGGCGGCATCGTAAATGTGCTTGCCGGTTCGCAGTGCGTGACGGTTGTATTCAAAAACAAGCAGGTCATCAATGAATGTCCGGCCGGAACAACGGGAACGTATCCCAACTGCACAACCATCCAGTGTCCGTCGGGCACAACCGGCACGTACCCGAATTGCATCAGTATTCAGTGTCCGTCGGGCACAACCGGCACGTACCCGAACTGCTACTCGCAGCAGTGCCCGGCAGGGACGTACGGAACCTATCCGAACTGCATTCAAATTTTGTGTCCGGCCGGATCAACCGGCACGTACCCGAACTGCGTAACGCAGCAGTGTCCGGCGGGAACCTACGGAACCTATCCGAACTGCTACACGCAGCAGTGTCCGTCAGGAACGACCGGAACGTATCCGAATTGTTACTCACAGCAGTGCCCGGCAGGAACGTACGGCACGTATCCGAACTGCGTCCAGATCTTGTGTCCAGCAGGCTCGACAGGAACCTACCCGAACTGTCTCACGCCGCAGGCTCCGTACTGCACGCTCACTGCAAACCCGACATTCATTTCGCACGGTCAGAGCTCAACCTTGTTCTGGTCGTCGCAGAATGCTGTGAATGCGCAGCTCTCTTCGTTCGGAACAGTGGGCGTCAATGGCTCAACGAATGTGAGTCCGTACCAGACAACGACGTACACACTCACCGTGTGGAACGCGCAGGGTCAGCAGGCAACATGCCAGACAACGGTGCAGCTGAACTATCAGCCGCCGTACAATCCGCCGACCTACTATCCGCCGCAGCCTCCGACGATCTATCCGCCGATCACGTACTACCCGCCGAGCATTCCCGTTTCAAACATCCCGTACA
>CAZWFX010000023.1:0-33286 GCA_964633425.1 uncultured Candidatus Saccharibacteria bacterium | reverse complement strand
AGACTGAACCGCTGGATTATACAGCAGGAATGACGCTCAGCAATAAGCTGCGCTGTATTTCCGACCATCTACTACTTACCTTCCGTCTTCGTCTCCTCCGTCTTTGTGACAGTGGTTGTCTTTTTGTTCGCTACCGGTGATGCAGGCGGCAGCATGACCGGTCCTGTCCGATAGGCGCTATAGAGTCCTATAGCGGCCGCTACGAGCAGGATTACCGGAATAAAGTAGCTGAGCCGGCAATCGAGAGCAAACTTCCAGAACACAAGCAACATAACGAGCGGCACGCCGATCAATACAGCCGGCAGTGCGCCGTGTCGCAGTGCGAGGGCCGGCTCAGAAAGGCCGACGAACGCCGTGATAACAAAGAAGATTGCGAGCAGGATGAACCACAACTGGTAGGAGCCATTCTTCGTGCACATCTTCGCAACAAGGTTGCCGATCGTTGTAGATGTCGCCGATGTGGAGCCGATGATCGGTGTGTTTGTGTGACTACCTGCCACAGATCCCTTGGAGCCGCCCGCATTCTGGTGAGAGCCAGATACTCCGCCTGTGCTCACCACTCCCCCGTTGTCCGATCCCGTCTCAGACGGTGTAGTCGGCGGTTGCACCGGGTTCGACGTTTCGATAGTGCCCGCAGCGTCGGTCGTGAACGAAATCGTTGAAAGACAAACCGGAGCGTTCGGTAGAGCAGACATCATCGTTATTGTGACAGGCACGGTACCGTTCACCGCGACCGTGGTGTCAACGTGAAGGCGCAGCGACCCGTCCGCGTCGATATCACGAGTCATGTAGTTGAACGGGATCGATACATCGCCTGCAACACCAACCAAGCCCACGTACGAGGCGTCCGAGAGGACAACATCAAATGACTGCAGCTCCCCTTCATAGATGTACGGGGTGACAGACTTTACGAACAACGGAGCACACGTGTTGGAACCCGGTGGCAATACCTGCTTAGTAAGGACTGATGCTGATCCGGCAACCGCAAGAGACGGCGTAGCGAGCAGCGCCACGGCAGTTATGGTTCCGACAATGCCTCGCACGACGCGGGATGCGGTGTTCATATAGGAATGTCGACACCCTATTCTTTGTGCACGGTCGCGTCAAGCGGTCGTAAGCCACATTGGAAGCACTGTCAAATCTGTGTTATAGCGCTCAACAGAGCCATTTAATCGGACATGACGACGTGTCCAAAATGTACGATTTACATGGACAAAACGTCCAAAATCATCAAATCTGGGGATAACTTATGGGTATAAGTGGATAACGGACGGATTTTCCACCACAATTGCGTCCGTGATTCATATGCAATATGGCTTAATAGAGCCGTTTTTTGAAGGTTACATTAAAGACGCGTAATTATCCCCAAAGTCCAAATCTACGTTTCATCAGTAACATCTGGCGCTGGGGTTTCCCGTGAAATGGGTATACTTGGGATATGGCCGCCTACTCAAAGCGGAGACAATTGGGTAACCGCGGTGAGGATATTGCATGCCAATACCTTACGGGAAAGGGATTTATGGTTATCGAGCGAAACTTTTTGCGCCCCTGGGGAGAGGTTGATGTTATTTGTCGATTTGGTCAGCAGCTGCGCTTCATCGAGGTAAAGACCATTTCACGTGCAACCTCAAACGACGAGGGTTCACGTGGAACGCCTAATATGACCGCAGAGGATCACGTGCATCCTGCGAAACTGCAGCGGCTAGCTCGAACCGTCGAAACGTACATGGCGGACCGACCGGGAGACATCGATTATCAGATAGATCTTGTTACGGTAGAGCTCGACATGCGGACTCGCACAGCCAGATGCAAGCTCTACGAGCAAATTCTCTAACGAATAGAGTGTGTGAAGCCGCGCTGTCCGTTAAACATGTCCTATAGGCCTCTAATTTGTCCTATAAGGCATGCAACGGGTAGGGGACGTACGTTTCCCGTAGTTCCGCACAATCATCGCCTATATGAGGAACTATCTAATGCAAGGGGTTACAAATACCACAAGACGGGGTAGAATCACAGTCAAATGACGACATCTGAAAAGTGGGATGCTGCTCAGCTATATATTCAGCAATTGTTGACCGCCCGAGATGGCGTTTTGTTACCTGAGACATTTAACGCAATAGTTGCTCAGGCTCTGCTCCAAGCTGGACACAACGTAAAAGGAACCCACGATGGTGTAATCTCTGGCGCGACTCTGGAAAAGGCGACTCAGTATCTATACGAAATGGGTGAGAAACTTCCAAAGCCTCCAGCTGTTTCCTTTGAGCCGCCTCTTGGGGAGTAAAAGTAGCCATATTTAGAGCCACATTCTGGCTTTTATTATCAATAAGATTCATCTAACGCAGGGGGTTATTTGTGATATAACTTGCTTGTCCCTCTGGGGGCTTTACGAGTTAGCATGCACAAACATGTTCACTTTGACTGTCCTGTAGCCCTAGCCTTATTGGCTTAGTTACGCGGGGAATCATTGAACTGGCACAAGAATATGTAACCTACCCGAGAAACCAAAACAACTGGTCTCTGCAACCCAAAAATCGGGCGGACTTGAACGGGAGGGCTTAAATCATGCCAGTAGCACTGGAGACGGCGTTGTTTGCCGTCTTTTTGCTTAAATAACCCCTTGCATTAGATAGTTCCTCCTATATGTTGATGTATTCGGCCGTGCGGATGCACACCGTCCCTCAGTGAAGACGTTGCGAGAATATTTTGTGACGCGGAGCGAGCGATCTTCTTAGTCCCCGGGATGCGTTCTGCTTCGGGACGCCGAGAATCGAACTCGGTCTACTTGGTTCCATAAGGCCTCTTCTTTCGGGGCGCCGAGAATCGAACTCGGTCTACATGGTCCCAAACCATGCGTACTACCGGTATACTACGCCCCGAAACAAGAGACCTTAGCCAAACGGACTACCGCCAATTACTTAACAGGCTCCGTCCGGTTATTCAGTCTTCGCGTCACGTGCCGAAGCGCGTTACACGTAAAACTTCCTGAACTTCAGGATACTAGCACGCTTTCTGCGGAGGAGTTACCGGCCCACAAGGGCGTTGATCAGTTTTTGGGCGAGTATCGAGGCTTCCGGGCGAAAAGCATCAGTCATCACTTTTGGATCCTGCGCAAGTGTTTCGGCGAGTGTGCGACCCGTCTGCGTCTTCATATCTTGACTTATGTATGCCGTCGTTATTGCGTGCAAATCGCGCTGCGCCGTTGTGGGCGCTGCGCTTGTGGTCGTAATAACGCCTATCAACCGGCTCCACTGGTTAACGACACCGCCGCCTGACGAGCCGCTCTGTGCACCGATAACGCCGCCAAGTGATATGGCGTCGGCGGATCCGACATCGAACGTCATGAGGCGGCCGATCGTCGTGATTGAAGTGACGGGGTATAGATCGCTTTGAACCATGCCGCTGCCGACAAATTCGACAGGGTAGCTTGCAACAAGTGCCGCATCGTCCACAAATCCAATCGCTTCACGAGCGTCGGGGACCACCTCGGGAAACGAGGAGGGGAGTGGTGTGTTGTCTGCTGAAGCTGCTATGTAGAGCAGTGCATAATCGTGTTCGCCGGTACTGAGTGCGTGTTGCAGGGCAATGTCGTTTGCGCGCGTGTTGATCCAGGGGGTCGGCACATAGAGAACGAGCGGCACCCATCGTGTCGTCGCGGGAGCGCCAGTGCGCACCACACATTCGAGATCGCTTCGCCCGCTTTGTGCGATAAGTACATATTGAGCCACGTGGGCGTTCGTGAGAATTATGCCTCGCTTGTCTACGATCATGCCGCTGCCTGTAATCGGCCTGAGCGCACCGCTTGATTGTGTTTGACACAATATGTTGACGAGCGCGGCACGTGCAGAGATATTCACCGACTCAAAGGCGAGTGGGGGAGTTTGATACGGGTGTTCGATGCGTGTTATTTCGTTCGCCGACGTGGTAGCACGTATTGTCGAGGGTGATTTCGTGGCTTGAATACTGGCTTTATTAGACTTTTTCAAAGTCGACGTTGCGGAGGAGGGGGCATGGTCCGCGGATCGTGTCGTTGACGCGGTCTCTGTGGACGATGAGACCGACAGAGATTCAGATGCGGCAGAATGAGGCGGTTCGTTCGCCGTGCGCGGATACGATACGAATACGAGCGTGATCGCCGGGACTATGAGTATCCACGGATGCGCACGTATGCTGCGCAGTATGTGCATGTGCGGAATAAGGGAATCGAACCCTTGCTCTCAGTTTGGAAAACTGATGTTCTACCATTAAACTAATTCCGCTTTCGTGAACTCGTATGTTCGGCCAAAACGGTACACGGGTTCTGCTTCCACGGAAACATGTCGAGAGACAGTCTGCCGCGATTGGCACACTTTACACGATTCCGTTCATACGCACAAAACCCGCCGTTCGGCGGGTTTTGTGTTCTCGAGAATCACCTGTGCACGGGTGATTTCGCTACTTGACCGCGTCTTTCAGCGTCTTAGATGCGCGAAACTTCGGAACTCGCATCGATTTGATCTGAATCGTTGCGCCGGTTCGCGGATTGCGACCGGTTCGTCCTGCGCGGGTCTTTGCTTCGAAAATGCCAAGGCCGGCAATTGAAACCTCTTCACCTTTTTTCAGGTTCTCGGTAATGCCGGAGATGATTGACTCGACAGCGCGCTCTGCATCTGCCTTCGTGCAACCGATCGTCGAGTGAACGCGATCGATCAAATCAGCTTTATTTGCCATAGACTGTTCGTAACATTAGTAAACATTGAAAATGCTTGCTTTTTCGACCTATAGAACCATTTTGAGCCGTATTTTAGGGCTGTCAATCGTCGAAATCGGGTATCTATACACGTATCAGATTGGGCCCGACGGAGTGTTCCGTCGGGCCCTTGAGGTCAGTTCATCTCGTGGTTCGCCGTAAAGGTGAGCCGGTATGCCGCAGAGACTGCGCCGATCAGGCGATCGATCGTGTCGCCCTCGGCGGGCGAGACGGTCTTTAGTATCAAGCGTTCACGAGCGATCCACATCTTCGCTTCGAGAGCTTCTGCGATCTCCTCCCGCACCTCGCCGATCGCGATGGTGTGCAGGAAGATGGCGACCGGAGCGCCGTCGAGTGCGACGGCGGTCACGACACCATTGACCTGATGCTCGATGGCTTGCTGGTTCACGAAGAACTCCATCCGACGCGGCGACAGGTACACACCCCAGCGTCGCTCATTCGGACGCTCTGCGCTGAGCGGCGGCATGGCATTGACCACGTTTCGGACCGCAAGCTCAACCCCGTCATCGAAGGTCTTTCCGACCGGGAATTCCCGCCGGCGGACCAGGGAACATGAAAGCCCGTGGCATTGTTCGGCTAAGGTGGCGTCGAGCGTCTGCATGAGACGTTCGCCGCTGGTATCGTTCGGGAGCAGTTCAACAGTAATGAGCGCACGTGTCATTCGACGTCCTCCTGAAAGTCTTGTTCCACCTTACTGAAACGCGAGACGACGGTCAATAAAAAGAAAAAGAGGGGACATGCCCCTCTTTTTCTGCTGATATAAGCCGTTTATTTGGCGTACTCAATCACGCGGGTCTCGCGAATAACCGACACTTTGATCTCGCCGGGGTACTGGAGTTCCTTTTCGATCTTGTCTGCAATGTCGCGGGCAAGTTTGCGAGCTTCGAGGTCCGTCATTTCTTCCGGTCGAACCATCACGCGAAGTTCGCGGCCGGCAGCGATTGCGAAGCTCTTCTCGACACCTTTTTCGTTGTTAGCGATGGCCTCCAGGTCCTCAAGTCGCTTGATGTAGTTCTCGACGGAGTCTCGTCGTGAACCGGGGCGGCCGCCGGAGATAGCGTCTGCCACCTGCACAATCATGCTTTCGGGGGTTTCGTACGGGTATTCCTCGTGGTGGGCCTGCATTGCCTTGATAACAAGCTCGTCGACGTTGAATTTCTGAAGAATGCGACGACCGATCTCGACGTGTGTGCCCGGAACCTCGTGGTCCACCGCCTTACCGATATCGTGGAAGAGTGCTCCTGCTCGAGCGATGGCTGGGTCGGCACCGAGCTCCTCTGCAAGCATTGCGGCCAGGTGCGCCATTTCGACTGAGTGGTCGAGCACGTTCTGCCCGTAGCTCGTGCGGAAATACAGACGTCCAAGGATCATGAGGAGCTTCGGGTCCATACCGGGCACTTTTGCATCGTACGCGGCCTCAGCGCCCTTCTTCTTGATGATGTTGGTGATCTCTTGTTCAGCCTTTTGTACAGCCTCTTCGATCTTTGCAGGCTGAATGCGTCCGTCGAGAATGAGGTTCTCGAGGGCGATTCGGGCGATTTGTCGTCGGATAGGATCGTACGACGAGAGGGTAAGCGTACCCGGTGTATCATCGATGATGACATCGACGCCGGTTGCCCGCTCGAACGAGCGGATGTTTCGGCCTTCCTTGCCGATAATCTTGCCCTTGATCTCTTCGTTCGGGAGCGAAACCGTGGTTGCAAGCACGTCCGAAACGACGGAGTTACCAAGACGGTGCACAGCGGTCGTAAGAATCTCCTTGGCGCGCTTCTCGATCTTTTCGTCGCCCGAGATCTCGAGTTTGCGCATGCGGCCCTCAAGATCGTGTTCGTACTGCTTTTCGATGGACTTCATCAGCCCGTTCTTTGCTTCTTCTGCAGTAAGACCTGCCACCTTTTCGAGCTTTTCCTGCTGTTCGCGAATCAGTGCCTCTGCCTCCTCGCGGGCGCGGGCCACATCCTCGTTCTTTCGGTTGAGAGATTCCTGCTCGTTATCGAGGTTCAGCTGGCGCTTGTCGAGGAGTTCTTCCTTGCGGACGAGGCGCTCTTCGACCTGTTTGAGGTCGCGTTCGCGCTCCTTGTGTTCGGTCGTAAGTTGCAGGACCTTTTCATCGGCCCTGGTCTGGGCGTCGTTGATAATTCCTTTTGCCTTTTCCTCGGCATCGAGCATCATCTGTCGGATCTGGAGTTCCATGGAACCCTTCTTACCGATACTGATGATGTATCGGAGGAAGTATCCGAATCCAATGCCAATAGCGCCGGCTGCGGCGAGGAGGGCAAGAATAACTTTTAATGACATACGCGTCTAAGACGCGCTGCTCTTACGCTGAGACGCTAGAAAATGGCTTATTTACTACCTTTTTTGCTAGTTGAGTGCTCATGTTTGAGTGCGCGTTTGAAGAATGAAACATAAATACTAAGAGGTACTCACGCAATATAGCACCCATGAAAACAACATGCTATATGAAAACCCCGCCGTTGTCGGCGGGGTTTTCACGGTCGAAGTTAGTTCAGCACCTTGTCGATTATTCCGTACTCGACGGCTTCTTTTGCTCCCATGAAGAAGTCGCGATCCACGTCTCGCTCAATCTTTTCGAGCTTCTGGCCGGTGTTCTTCGCAAGGATCTTATTGAGCTGCTCGCGCATCTTGAGTATCTGTTTGGCGGTGATCTCGATGTCCGAGGCCATGCCTTCAGCTCCGCCCGACGGCTGATGAATCATGACTTCAGCGTTCGGAAGCGCAAAACGCTTACCTTTTTCGCCGGCGGAGAGGAGGATAGCGCCCATAGACGCTGCCATACCAACACATACGGTCGATACCTGCGGCTGGATGTGGTTCATGGTGTCCATGATGGCAAGGCCGGCGGTGACCATGCCGCCCGGGGAGTTGATATAGAACGAAATGTCCTTTTTCGGGTCTTCGGATGCGAGGAACAAGAGTTGGGCGATCACGAGATTCGCCACATCGGTATCGATCGGTCCGCCAAGGAACACGATGCGCTCCTTGAGGAGGCGCGAGTAGATGTCGTAGGCGCGTTCGCCCATCGACGTTTTTTCGACGACCATCGGAACTAACTGTGCGCGAGGTGTATTCATATGGAGGGAGTGTATCAGATTCGAATTGTTGCACGCAAATTGAAAGCGCGACCGTAAAAGGTTTTCTTTTTCGCGGGTATCTATATGATGCCGTGATGAGTACGATATCTCTTGAACTGAGCCGGGACGACTTTCGCGAATTACTGTTACTAGCGTCCATCGGCGACCGCATCCGGGGCGCGGTCATGGATGCGACCGCCGACGAAGAAGGTGGTGTGCATGTGATCCATGATCGCGTAATCGACGCACTCTTTGAAGTAGCGCTCGATAAGGAGCTGCCCGAAGTGCAGGCGCACGAGGATCACATCGACCCTGCACGCTGGTTCGATGAAGAACAGATTCGCATTTTAAAAGAGTACGAAGACGAAGTGTTCTGGGAAGAGCTCGAGATCCGCTTGAGTAAGCGAGACTTTGATCGTGCTGCGGAACCGTTCCCGATAGGCACCTATCGCGAAAAGTATGCGCACGAAACATCGTCCTATGGTGTTGACCGGCTTGTGATCGACGAAAACGCGCCGGTTTCCGACATGCGCGACGCACTGTAAGGGGTGCGCTATTATTTCGGGTATGGGAATCGAGCATGTACACAATGCAGCCGCGAGTACCGAGGTAACGAGGGTGCACCTGGGACCGAATATGCCGCTGCGCGATCAGCTCCACCTGCAGGCCGTGCTTATGCTGCGACGGTACGCCCGTGAGCACAAAGATATTAAGAATATCGATTGTACGCATCCGCGCCGCAATAGTAGCGAAGTTCAAGCGGCGGCAATGGGTGAGTGGGTTGGCGAGCAGGGTCCCAACGATGTGCGTGGCCGCTACCGGGCGTTCATTGATCGGGTCACAAGCGGAGAGACCGATTTTGGTGACATTGATCTTACCGACGAGGCTGCGTGCGCGGAGCTTATTGCGCGTATCGAGAGCGAACAGGGTCCTGATGCTGCGACCGAAACGCTTCACTAAATATTGACTGTATGCCGTGGCGGCGTACAGTAGTTTTCGGAAACAACGGGAGGAAGCGATGTTCCACGAGTCGATCATGGAAGTGGTCCGTGCATGCGCGCACGGGGATTCGATCCGGCGTCAATATCGAACCGAGGACGGCATTCGGAATGTGGTGAACGCTGTCGCGATGGGCTTGTGCGTGTTTGTGCCCAATCGCAATCACGCGGTCACGATACTCGATCGTCACTGGCCTGTCACGGTCGGCGTCGAGCTCACCGACTTCGGTCGTGCAGAAGCGGCGCGCTAGTCGGTCTGGCCATGACGCACTGGGAGCTGGTCGACGGTGTGGTGCGAATCGTCGGTACCTCGTTCAATACCGGGACGGTATTCGAAACGCCGGATGATGTTGCGGCGGTGTGTATTGCAACCGAACTCGGTCTCTTGCGTCTCGTGCCGGTGGAGCACAATCCGTTTCGCATGCACGACTCGTCGAGTGGAACGACCTGGGGCGTTGAGCTTACGTTCCTGGGTATGCGACAACTAGGGATTGATCCCGGTTCGTACTACAAATCGCACGGTGAACCGTGAAAAAAGGCGCCCTCCCGGGCGCCTTTCGTCTGTTGTTATTCTTCTGCGTGCGCGTGGGCTGTGTGGCCGACGGGCTCCGTGTTTCCTTCGAGGAATCGCAGCGTCATTTCGTTGCGCATCGCGTGTGCAATATGTGCGCGCAGGTTCTCAGGGTCTGCCTGCGGGTAGTGCTGTCTTGCGTGTTCCAGCTCGTGTTCAAGCTCGGGCAGCGGCGGTTCGATCTTTTCCTGTCGAGCGATTTCTGCGAGGATAAGGCGCACCTTTGCGCGCTTGTCGGCCGCGTCTTTCCAGCTTTCGTGCAGCTCCTCGCGGGTTTTGTTTGTTTCTTTCAGATAGGTATCGAGCGTCTGGCCGATGCGCGCAAGATCGTCTTTCAGACGGCCCTCCATTTCTTCGAGCTCAAATTCACGCAAAGAGTACGGATACGAGATCGTGGAGTCTTTGATCATGTCGTCGAGCATGCCTGCGCGGCGTTTCTCACTCACACGCATTTCCTTCTCGGTCTTGATGTTGTTTCGGAGTGCTTCAGAAAATGCCGCAGTATTCTCGTAGCCGAGTGTTTGTACGAACACGTCGTCGAGTTCGGGCAATTCTGCATCGGTCATTGCCTTGGCCTCCTCTGCTGCCTGCTGCGCCTCGGTGCCGGACTCTATCTTGTCGATTCGGCTGCGCTCGCGGCGAAGGTGAGTGAGTGCTTCCTGGTGTTCGGCATCCGAAACGTCGGTGTCTTCCTTCGTATCGAGGTGCTTTTTTGATATCGCCTTGTAGTCGGCGAGTTTGATTTCCGGGGCGAGCGCGGCTCGTGCCGTGAACACGACCGGCTTATCGAGCGTCGGCTGATCGGTGGTTACGCGCGGCGCCTCGACGATAGGCAGCTTTTCGTCGGCAAGCAGGTGCGGGAGCTCGTGCTCGATCGCGTGCTCGACCGCGTGGCGGAGCACCTGGCTCTCGCCGTATACCGCAATGATGCGGTCAATTGGCGCCTTGCCCGGTCGGAACCCGTCGAGCTTTGCGGTCTTTTGGATATCCTTGAGCGCATGCTCGCGGTACTTAGTAAGGACCTCGGTCGGGATCTCCGCCGTGATCGAAGCCTCCCAGCGATCGGTGTCGCGGGAAACTTTTACGTTTTGAAATGGGTGTGACATCGCGGGGGAGTGTAACTGCAAAAACGCCGCGAAGCAATGCGGCGTTTAGTCGATCGAAACCTGCGAACGCACGAGTGGTGCATCCGGCGCAGGTTTCTTATTCAGTTTTTGGCCCCAGAAATAGAGCGCGCCGAAGACGAGCAAAATGATAATGATGATGGCGCCGATGATCGGCCCCGCACCCTCTTCGCGAGGACGACTCTGAGTTGCGTGGGAGTCAGCAGCAGGCATGTACATATAGTACACCCGCCTCTTCGGGCGGGTGTACGAGTTCGGCCTGTGGATTGCTCGAGTATGAAGTTCTGTCTACTTTCCGAACTTCTCTTTGTAGATTTCGACGGACTTTTTCACAGCCTCGATGGCGGCAGCCTTGCCCTGAATGCTTTTGATCTCAACCGGAGCAGGCTTTCCCTTGAGTGCCTTGTAGGTTTCGAGGAAGTGCTGAAACTCTTTGAGCGAATGCGAGTTAATGTCCTCGAGGTCCTGCACATCGTCCCAGCGCTTGTCATCGACGGGGACGGCGATGATCTTGTAGTCGCTTTCGCCGGTGTCGATCATCTCCATGACTGCGACGGGTCGGACTGATACCAAAATACCTACATCGAGCGGGTAGGTCGTGAGCACGATCACGTCGAGTGCGTCGCCGTCTTCCCAGAGTGTCTGCGGAGCAAACCCGTAGTCGTACGGGAATGCCGCGGCAGAGTAGTTTGCCCGGTCGAGCTTGATCAGACCGGTCTCCTTGTCGATCTCGTATTTATTGTTGGACCCTTTCGGGACCTCGATAATCACATTAATTTCGTTCGGCGCATCATCGCCAAGCGGTACGTCGTGCCAAAGATTCATATAGGGGAGAGTGTATCAGGTGTGTCCCGAAACGAAAACGGCGGGCCGAAAGGCCCGCCGTTTTTCGTTTGTTGTGTGCGGTGTTACTCAGCGTCCTTTTCCTTATCCGCCACCTCTTCGCCCTGTTCTTCCTCGACCGCTTCGTCTGCGACGTCGCGATCCTGGTCGACCGGGTCGAGGTTCTCGACGCCTTCGTCCTTAGCTTCGTCATCGTCACCGGCGATCTCTGCCTTTGCGACCGCAAACGTGTCTTCCTCGGCGCTTACATTCTCAACGTCTGTCGGCACGCCCTGTGCAGGTTCTGCGCCGTCGTCGGAGGCAACCTCTTCGCCGCCCATCGAGCGGATGTCGATCTTCCAGCCGGTGAGGCGCGCCGCCAAGCGGACGTTCTGACCGCCGCGACCGATTGCGAGTGACTGCTGATCCTCGGCAACCTGTACGATTGCGCGACTCTCTTCTTCAAAGAGTTCGATCGAAAGTACCTGTGCAGGCTTGAGCGCCTCTTTTACGTAGTCACCTGCATTCTCGCTCCATTCCACAACGTCGATCTTCTCGCCGCCGAGTTCAGAGGTAACGACCGCAACGCGGACGCCGCGCTGGCCGACGAGTGCGCCGACCGGATCAACGTGGTCATCGGTGGAGTGTACTGCGATCTTCGCGCGTGAACCCGGTTCGCGGACGATACCCTTCACTTCGACGATACCCTGTGCCATTTCCGGCACTTCTGTCTCGAAGAGCTTGGTCAGGAAGCGCGGGTGAGATCGGGAGAGACGAATGAATGTCCCTCGTACGCCTTCATCCACACGGAGCAAGAGTGCGCGAACGCGTTCGCCCTGTCGGTATCGCTCGCCCGGGATCTGTTCGTCGTACGGAAGGATCGCGGTCGCACGTCCAAGGTCGATGTACAGGTTGCCTCGCTCGAAGCGCTGTACGTGACCGGTAACGATCTCGCCCTCGCGCTCGCCGTACTCTTCAATAATAGATGCGCGCTCAGCTTCGCGAACCTTTTGCATAATGACCTGCTTTGCAGCCTGCGCTGCGATGCGGCCGAAGTCTTCCTGGGTCTCGAGGGGGAACGAAATCTCCTCGTCGAGCGCTGCGTCGCGCTTAATGCGCTGCGCGTCGGCAAGCATGATGTGCTGCTCGGGGTTGAATCGGGAGCGATGGTCGTTCTCGTCCTTGGCCTCCTCGTCTTCCTTGCGGACGAGTGTTTCATCGACAACGATCTTTGCCTGACGGAACTCCATGTCGCCGGATTCCGGATTGAACGTCGCACGGATGATCTGACCGCGCTTGCCGTATTCGCGTCGGTACGCAGCGGCGAGGGCCGTTGCGAGCGCGTCGATCACGCTTTCGCGCGAGATGCCGCGTTCTGTCTGGAGCTCATCGAGCGCCGAATTCAATGATTTGAGGTCAAAGAGTGCCATATGGATTATGTTGTATTTTCCGTTCCGCTCTATTAATAGAGGCGACCCCTTTCAAAAAAAGGGTCCGCCAGCGGCGGAACTAATGCAGGCAGTATACGAATCGTTCAGGAGGTCGTCAAGCGGACGCGATTCCTGCATTTTGAATGCCCATGGGTGAGTATTTTCACAGCACAGACGTATTCATGTCCGCTCCTTTCACGTTGTGCGCGCTATAATAATGGTGCATGTACATTTCAGAAACCCATTTGAAAACGTTCCTCGCTGACGCGGGACTTGTTTCGCAAAAGGATTTCGATGCCGCAGAGGCAGAGGCAAAAGCGAACGGTCAGACCGTCGGCGAGATCCTCACTGCAAAAAACGCGATCGGCGAGGACGAGCTGCGCCGCACCTACGCGTACATCCTCGGTATCCCGTTCGTATCGCTCTCCGGTACACAGATCAAATACGAGACGCTTTCGCTCATTCCCGAGCCGGTCGCCCGCCGTAACAACATCATCGCCTACAATCATCGCGGCGATGAGCTCGAAGTCGCGATGCTCGATACCGACGATCTTGCCGCTATCGACTTCATCAAGAAAAAAACCCACTTGAAGGTGCAGGCACGTCTGACCGATGCGGCATCTATCAAATTCGCATTGAAGCAGTATCAGCAGGGGCTGAAGGACAATCTCGGCGACGTAATCGAGCGCGAAACTGCGGCGCTCGCGAGCGCGGTCATCGGTGATGAAAAGCAGATGGCAGAGGGTGTACCTGCGGTCCGTATCGTCGACACGCTCCTTCGTCATGCAAATGCTCAGAACGCATCCGACATCCACATCGAACCCCTCGAGAATACGCTTCTTATCCGATACCGCATCGACGGCCTGCTCCATGATGCAATGGAGCTCCCGAAGCACGCCGCTGCAGCAGTGACGGCGCGCATCAAGGTGCTCGCCAATATGAAGCTCGACGAGAAGCGACTTCCTCAAGACGGCCGATTCGGGACCGAAAGCGCGGGGGAGCGCGTGTCGTTTCGCGTATCGGTACTCCCGACTTACTTCGGCGAAAAGATCGTCATGCGATTGCTCCGCGACAACATTTCGGGATTCACACTAGAAGGCATCGGGTTCCACGGCACCGGGCTCGAGCGCATGCACGATGCAATCAAAAAGACGACCGGACTCATTCTGACGACCGGTCCGACCGGTGCGGGTAAATCGACGACGCTCTACACGCTCTTGGATATCGTGAACACGCCGGACGTGAACATTTCGACCATCGAAGACCCGATCGAATATCAGATGGCGCGCGTGAATCAGACACAGGTGCGGCCGGAGATCGGCTTCACGTTCGCAAACGGTCTTCGCTCGCTCGTGCGACAAGATCCGGACATCGTGATGGTGGGGGAAATCCGAGACAAAGAGACCGCCGCGCTCGCGGTGAACGCTGCGCTCACCGGCCACCTGGTGCTCTCGACACTGCACACCAATTCTGCGGCCGGAGCCGTGGCACGACTCCTCGACATGGGAATCGAGCCGTTCCTGCTTGTTTCAACGCTCCGTGTCATCATTGGCCAGCGACTGGTGCGACGCCTGACTCCCGATCACGAACCATACGAGCTCACCAAGGATCAGCAGGCCGACCTTGAGAATCTCATCGACCAAGGGGCAGTACTCAAGGCCTTAAAGGAAGAGAAGGTTGTTTCGGCAGATACGACATGGAAGAACGCGCCGTTTTACAAGCCGCACGAGAACGGGCAGTCTCCGTCGGGTTACGCCACACGTATCGGCATTTATGAGGTACTCCCCGTCACCTCTACTATTAAGGAGCTCATTATGAAAAGCGCCGCCGGCGACGAGATTCATGAACAGGCGCGCAAGGAGGGGATGCTTACGATGAGCGAGGACGGGATATTCAAGTCAGTTCAGGGTCTTACAACAATTGAGGAAGTCCTTCGCGTGATCACGGAATAGCCCCTGTGGGGTACACGGGTCCGACGCCGTCTCACCTGAGTGCCAGCATGCTCCATACCAAGATCGCAGTCTCCTGCAATACAAAGAACCAATAGAACGCGAGCCCGGTCGCGTAGCCGCGCTTTCCGTTATAAAGGAGTATCAACGGCAGTGCGAGCACGCCGAAGTGCTCCATCGGATGCATGTAAAACGGAGCACCGAACCCCGGAGCGATAAAAAAGCTCAGTTTCGTCATCACGAGCATTATGAAAATCTGGCTCAGCACCATTTCATACGGCCTGTTATAGAACAGGTAGAACGCGACGATCATGAGCACGCCGCCCGAGGCAAAGTCGGTGTGCAGCACGTATCCGAGTGCGATACATGCGACCACGCCGATCCACGCAAGGTACCGAGGCGCGTTCGTTTTGAGGATGCGGATCGCAAGTAATCCGAGGAAGAGCGTCCACAGTACGTTGAGGAATAATTCGTGTGAATTATTCACGTAGTGCGCGATCTCAACCGGGATCTGTGCGATTATCGCGAACGCGAGCAGTCGCATGAGGTATCGGTCGATATTGCTTGTATGTACGGCACCGTTCGCGATCAGCCACGCGATCAGCGGATACGCGAGACGTCCGATCACGATCAAGGGCAGCGAGTTCGGGTAGTACAGCAGTGCGTAATGATCAACGATCATTGCGCTGATGGCGACGACCTTGATCCAGAACGCGTTCATGCACAAACGATAGCACCTCAATGACGGAAATTATGTACATTCATCGGCGGTTTTGCGTCTCGCGCGAGACATCGCACGCTATACTTGAGTGAATGGCGCATTTTTCCTATACCGCAGAAAAAAATGACGGCGAAGTATATAAGGGCGTCGCTGAAGCGAGCGACCGTTTCGAGCTCTACCAGATCATCCGTCGCGAGGGCGCCCACATTATTTCGGTGAATGAGGATTCCGGCTCGTCAAAATACAGTCTCAAGTACATAAACGCGATCTTCAGCAGCATCAAAGAGTACGACAAGATATTGTTCGCGCGAAATCTTGGTGCGATGCTCGGCGCAGGGCTCTCACTCGCACGCGCGTTGTCGGTCATCGAGCGACAGTCCAAGAACCCGAAGCTGGCGGTCACTGTTGCCGAACTCGCGAGCGATGTCCGTCGTGGCGACACGCTTCACATGGCGTTGGGTAAATACCCCAACGTGTTTCCGAAGCTCATGGTCGCCATGGTGCGCGCGGGTGAAGAGGGCGGCGATCTGTCGTCGTCACTTGCGGTCACATCGGATCAGATGGAGCGTATTCACGACCTCAAAAAGAAAATCCGGGGCGCTATGCTCTATCCATGCATCATTCTCTTTGCGATCGTCGGCATCGGAACGCTCATGATGATCAAGGTGGTCCCGACGCTCGCACAGACGTTCATGGAGATGAACGCGAAACTCCCGCAGTCCACCCGCATCGTGATCGCGATCAGCGACTTTCTCATTACGAATACCGTATTAGCTGTCATTGTGCTCGTCGGCGCATTTGCGGCAATTATTTTGATGGCAAAGACAACTCCCGGCCGACGCCTATCGGATAAGCTGTTCCTGACGATGCCGATCATCGGCTCGATGGTAAAAGAGGTGAATGCCGCCCGCACTGCCCGAACACTCGCGTCACTGTCGAGTTCCGGCGTGGACGTGCTCACGAGTCTCGAGATCACCGAGGAGGTGGTTCAAAATTCGTACTTCCGCGACATCCTGAAACGTGCTCGGAAATCCGTCGGAGAAGGAGAGCCGCTCTCTGCGACGTTCGTCCGCAGCGACGCGCTGTATCCCGCATTCGTCGGAGAAATGATGGCGGTCGGAGAGGAGACCGGCCAGACGGCAGAAATGCTCAAGCGACTTGCCGCGTACTACGAGACCGAAGTCGACCGTAAAACAAAAGACATGTCGACGATCATCGAGCCGTTCCTGATGCTATTCATCGGCGGTGCGGTCGGTTTCTTTGCCATCTCGATGATCTCTCCGATTTATCAGCTCTCTGAACACATCTAACGCCTGACTTTCCGCTTTTCTCTCTCATTGCATGCGGACCTCACTCTCAAACGCTCGCGCCCGCACCTTGCCCCAGGCAGGCGTGACGCTCATCGACACTATTGTCGGCACTGCGCTGATGCTGGTTGTGTTCATGGGTATTACGGCTGCATTCCAGTTGACCGTCGACGTGGTGAGTAACAGTAAGGCGCGCGCAGGGGCGATCGCGCTCGACAACGAGCGCATGGAGTATTTAAAGAGTCTCTCGTATTCGCAGATCGGTGTCATCGGGGGTATTCCTTCCGGTATCGTGCCGCAGCTTGAAACGGTCACACTCAACGGTGTTACCTACACCCGCCGAACAATGGTCTACTATTCAGACGATCCCGCCGACGGCACAGGCGCCGCCGACACGAATAACATCATCGCCGACTACAAAACGATCCGCGTCGAGGTGTCGTGGAAATACAAACGATCGGATCGCAGTATTCAGGTGGTCGGTCGCGTATCGCCGACCGGCATAGAAACCTCTGTCCCGGGCGGTACGCTCACGATCAACGTGGTGGATGCGAATGCAGCACCGCTTCGAGACGCACAGGTTGATATCACCAATACGTCAACGACTCCCGCAGTCTCCATTCGCACATTCACCAATGATCTCGGCTCCATCACGTTCATTGGTGCACCCGCCTCAAGTAACTATCAGGTCGTGGTCTCAAAAACCGGCTACTCTTCAGCGCAAACGTACCCCGTGACCGTGCAGAATCCGAATCCGAATCCGCGACACCTCACGGTCTCGAATAATCTCACAACGACGGGAACCTTCGCGATCGACCTGCTTTCGAGCAAATCGATTCAGACATACAAAGCTGTCGAAGACCGCACATGGACCGACACACTATCGAATGCAACGTATGTTGCGACAACGAGCAACGTCACCGTTTCCGGCGGCACTGCAAAACTGTTCGGTCCTCCGTACGGAACGAGCGGTTTCATACTTTCGACCGACATCACAACCTCGCTGCTCAACAGCTGGAATACAATCACGTGGACCGACACGACACCGGCACAGACTGATGTCCTGTATTCGCTCTACACCATGTCCGGCGGCGTGCCGACGCTGATTCCTGACAGTGACTTTCCGGGAAATTCGACGGGGTTCTCGAGTTCAACAGTCGACATATCCGCGCTCTCCACATCAACGTACCCGATCGTGCGCATCGGTGCCACGCTTATCAGTACAAGCTCGAGCGCTACACCATCCATCGACTCGTGGAATGTTTCGTACAAGTACGGGCCTGAAGTGTTTCCGAACCTCGCCGTGACCATTCGCGGGCAGAAGACGATCGGGAACAGTCCCACCGTCTATAAATACAACGCAACGAGCACGAGCGACGGGGCGGGCAAAATATCCATTCCGTCCATTGAATGGGATACGTATCAGATCGATCCGGCGACCATGTCCGGATTCGAGACCGCAGAAGTCTGTGCCCCGCAACCTGAACTGCTCTCGCCGGGCGGCTCGCAGTTCACGCGGCTCTACGTCGCAACGAACACCCCGCGCGCACTTATCGTCGACGTACGCGAGGGTAGCGGTACCTATATTCAGAATGCATCGGTACAATTGTTCAGTACGACAACGAATAAGACATTGAAAACGTCGGCGTGCGGACAGGTGTACTTCCCGGGACTTGGCAGCGGTTCGTATACGTTAAACGTGTCGAAGGCCGGTTTCCAGCCGAAGTCGTCCAATATCATCATTTCGACCGTCGACTCGCGTCAATCCGTCGTACTCGTACCGTAGATCTATGCTCACGAACACACGAGGCATGTCATTCATAGAAACGATGGTGTGGATCGCGCTTTTGATTTCTGCGATGCTCGCGATCTCGTCGACCGTTCTCTACTTCTATCGGACGAACTCGTACGCACTCGAACAGTCGACGGCGGTCACCTCGGCGCAGCGCGGATTGGAAAGCATGGTAAAGACGATCCGTGAGGCCGCATACTCGTCGCAGGGCGCGTTTCCGGTTGTCACGGTTCAGCCGAACGATTTCATCTTTTATGCCGACGTCGACAGTGATCCTTTGATCGAGAGAGTGCACTATTATCTGGTCGGTACGACGATGATGCGTGGGGTACTGAACCCGAGCGGCGATCCGCCGGATTACACCGGTGCCGAAACGACTGAAGTGCTCGCGGACTACGTGCGCAATACCTCGCTCGGTCTGTCGACATTCAGATACTACGACGCGCTCGGAGCGGAAATCGCGTCGTCCAGCTCCGCGTATACTGCAGTGCGCTTCGTCAAAGTAACACTCGCGGTCAACGTGAATACCGCGACGCTCCCGAACCAATTGAGTCTTTATTCATCGGCTGCGCTCCGAAACCTCGCCGGCAAATGATATGAACACATTACGTACTGCCCGCGGTGTTACTACGCTCATGGTGCTGCTCTACATGGCGCTGTTCGTGCTCATATTGAGCACCATCTCGGGGTATGCACTTACACAATCGCGATACGGTCGCGCACTCGCTGCGCGGGAACAAGGCCTGCATGTGGCCGAAGCGGGTCTTGAATATTACCGCTGGTTCCTCGCGCACAATCCGACGATCATGGATGCGGGTGTGGGACTCGTGAGTCCGAAAACGTACACAGAGGTCGACCCGGAGACCGGAGCCGTAGGCGACGCCACGGTTACCGCGACCGCGACGCTGCAGTGCGGTGTCGTGCAGTGGGTAGATCTCCAGTCGAAGGGTGTGGCGTATGCGGATCGTTTGTTCCCGCGCACGCTGACCGCACGCTACATGAAGCCTTCAGTTGCTGAATACTCATATGTGGTTAATACGAGTGTATGGGCAGGGCCGGATCGAAATATCCGCGGCCCGTATCATTCAAACGGCGGCGTTCGCATGGACGGGTCAAGTAATTCAACCGTTTCGAGCTCGGTTGCAACGTGGAACTGCGACGCAAGTTATGGCTGCTCGCCGTCACAAAGCACGGCACCGGGAGTCGTAGGCAGCGGCACAAATCCCGAGTTGTGGAAATTTCCCGTCCCGACGATCGACTTTGCGCTCATTGCAGTCGACTTCACGAACCTGAAAGCAAAAGCGCAAGCGGGCGGCATTTACTATCCGGCGGCCGCGGGTTCGCAGAGCGAGCGAGGGTACCACGTGATATTCAATGCGGACGGCACCTTTACCCTTTACCGAGTGACTTCGACGGACGGCTACCCGAGTCAATCGTCGCAGTACGGTGTGACCACGGAAAATAGTGTGATCACAGGACAGACGCTTATCGGCACCTTTGCGGTGCCGCCGAGCTGCTCCCTCATGTTTTTCGAAGACCGCGTGTGGGTAGAGGGAACCGTGAATGCCAAGGTCACTGTCGTTGCAGCAACGCCGAGCAACAGCTCAACGCCGGACGCGTATTTGAATAACAACATTTTGTACGGCTCAAACGACGGTACGGACGGATTGACCGTGATCGCAGAGCGAAACGTGCTCATTCCGCTCGTAGTTCCCGACCTTATGGAGGTGCACGGAATCTTCGTGGCGCAGAGCGGTCATTACGGGCGTGACTACTTTTCCATCAACGACACCCCGGCGTCACTTGACCAGTATGTGTCTCAAACACGGCTGACAACTATCGGCACGGTCGTTTCAAACGGACGAACGGGCACATCGTGGATTTGCGGCGGTGTTTTCTGCTCCGGTTTCCAGACTCGATACGATTACTACGATCAGCTTGTCGCGTTCTCGCCGCCTCCGTTCACGCCGGTCGCGTCCACAAACTACACCTTCTCTTTGTGGCGCGAAAAGTAGCGCGGACGTACGGCCCCGTCGGGAAAAATCGAGCGTGATACAATCGCGTGATGAAAACACTTCTGGTCGCTAACTGGAAGATGAACCCGTCGACCTTCAAAGAGGCGAAGGCGCTGCTCGACGCGACCAAGAAAGTGGGAGACAAGGCTAAACAGGTAACGATCGTGCTTGCTCCGCCGAGTATTTACCTGCGTCAGCTTCGCCTCCTCTATAAAGGAAAGCGTATCGCATTTTGTGCGCAGAACGCGCGCGGCGAGAACGGCGGCGCGCTTACCGGCGAGATCTCAATGGTGCAAGCGCGTGATGCCAAGGCGCTGTTTGTACTTATCGGTCATGCTGAACGGCGGGCGATGGGCGAAACGAACGACGACACAAAGAAAAAAGTCGCCGCAGCGCTTGCGCTCAACATGACGCCGATCCTCTGCATCGGTGAGACCGAGCGTACGAGCTCGGGTGCCCACTACGCACATGTCGCCGAACAGTTGATCGTCGGCCTTTCGGCCGTTCCGAAGGGGATGCTCAAAAAAGTACTGGTCGCCTATGAGCCGGTGTGGGCGATCGGCGCCACGAGTGCCATGTCGCCGCGCGACATGCACGAAATGGCAATCTTCATACGAAAGACGGTCGTCGGGGTACATGGTGAGGTCGGTATGCAAATGCGAATCCTGTACGGAGGATCAATCGATGACACGAACGCCGCAGATATGTGCACAGAGGGGGATGTCGAGGGGCTGCTTGTTGGGCGCGCCTCGGCTGATCCGCGAAAGGTAACGCAACTCATCAACGTGCTTCAAAACGCCTGATATGCGGAGTATCCGCGACATACCGGTCACTGACCTCAAGGGAAAGCGCGTGCTTGTGCGTGCGGGTTTCGATCTGCCGCTCAATAAGAAAGGCGAGGTAGCTGATCTCTTCCGAGTACGACGATCGTCCGAGACCATCAAGTATCTCTCCGAGATCGGGGCGCGCGTCATCATTCTCTCGCACATCGGCCGCGACCCGGAGGAAACGAACGAGCCTGTTTCGCGCGCGCTCACGAATGAAATGAAAGTTACATACATTCAGGACCTTACCGGTCCGATTGCGCACTCCGCGAAAGATGCGATGCGGGACGGCGATATTCTTTTGCTCGAGAACTTGCGTCGTGATTCTCGCGAGACCCAGAATGATGACGGGTTCGCACGCGAACTCGCTGCCCTCGGCGAGATCTACGTCGGCGACGCTTTTTCCGCAGCACATCGCGCGCACGCCTCGATTGTCGGCGTTCCGAAATACCTGCCCCACTATGCCGGCATCCTGATGGATGCGGAGGTTCGCGAGCTTTCAAAAGCGCGTTCGCCGCTACACCCGTCTTTTGCGATACTCGGCGGTGCAAAATTTGAGACCAAAGCTCCGCTCATCCGCACCCTGCTTGAAAACTACGACAACGTGTTCATTACGGGCGCGCTTGCAAATGATGTGTTCAAGGCGCGCGGTATGACGGTCGGGCGGTCGCTCATCTCTGCCGAGCTCCCCGGCGAGGATGTATTGAATCATGAGCACTTCCTTGCTCCGCTCGACGTGACCGTCGAGCGACCGGATAAGCAGTCGCGGGTCAAAAAGGCGACCGACGTTGAGGCCGACGAGAAGATCGTTGATATCGGTCCGGAGACCGTCGCGCTGATTGCTCCGTATATAGATCAGGCAAAATTCATTCTGTGGAATGGCCCGACCGGTCTCTATGAAGCAGGGTACGGTGAATGGACGCACGCGATCGCGGAATTGATAGCGAACAGCGGCGCTCAAAAGGTCATCGGTGGAGGAGATACGATAGCCGTCATTGAGGAAAGCGGTATGGAACGGGAGCACCTTGGCTTCTTGTCCACCGGCGGAGGCGCCATGCTCGAATACATTCTTGCGGGAACGCTTCCCGGTATCGAGGCGCTTTCCTAGCGGCTCTATGAAAGAGCGGGCCCGTCGGTCCGTCTTTGTACACATGCGGAGAGACAGCTCCGCGCTTATACATACGTAACCTCTATACTGGAGCTATGAATACTAAATCACTCGTAGCCGGCGTTATTATCGCCTGCGCGCTCGCGACCCCGTTTGCGGCGTCGGCACTTTCGATCGATGAACTGCAGCGGCAGATCAAGGACTTGCTCGCGAGGGTCGCGACACTGCAGGTGCAGCTTAAGGAGCAGGCAGTGGCAACGACCACACAGTCGTCGTGGAGCGAATCGCGATCGAATCGCATTTGTACGCTTATCTCCAGAAATCTTTCACGCGGTCAGAGCGGCGACGATGTGAAGGGGCTGCAGGAATATCTCACGAGCGAAGGCTACCTGAACGCGACCGCGACCGGCTTTTTCGGCCCCGCGACCGCGCAGGCGCTCTCAAAATGGCAGACCAAGAACAATATTTCAGCGATCGGCTCATTCGGTCCGCTCTCTCGTGAACGCATCAAGCTATGGTGTGGTACCTCCGGCAATGCGCTCTTGCAGGTATCACCGCACAAAGGATCGGCGCCGCTCAGGGTGACCGTCACGTCGAAGACCGGCGATGCGAGCGACTACCGCCCGAGTATGGCTGACGGTCGCGACACAATGATCGATTTTGGTGACGGTAGTGAACGGCAGTGGGTACACTGCGTGACCAACGGACAGGATATCTATCCGGCGCGATGTGCGACTCCGCAATCGTTCACTCACACCTACAGCGCGAACGGAACCTACACGGTCTCGCTCGTGAAGAGCGGCGGAATGTGTATGGGCGGATGCAAGGACGAAACACTTGCAAAGGAGCAGGTTGTCGTCGGCGACGCGCCCGTTGCGTGCACGATGGACTACACGCCCGTCTGCGGCGCAAAGCAGGTCGTGTGCATCACGACTCCCTGCAATCCCGTGCCGACCACATACTCCAATCTCTGCGGCATGAAAGCGGACAACGCGACGTTCCTCTATGAAGGCGAGTGTAAGGATACGAGTACCAACCAGGGCTCACTCTCAGCGTCTCCTTCATCGGGTACCGCACCGCTTACAACATCCTTCATGTATCAGCCCTCCGAGGAGAACGGCCAGTACTGGATTGAATTCGGGGACGGCACCGGTCAGATCATGACGTTGCACCCGGTTCAGTGCTTCCGTGCACCGTGCATCTCTCCGGTCGGCGCAGACCATACGTACGCGAGCGCCGGTCACTATGAAATCTACGTTACGAAATACATCGCATGCATGCATACCAATCCCCGCTGCATGATTGCCACTATCCCGCTCGCAAAAACTGCCGTCGATGTGACGGGTTCCGGCGGCGGCGCTCCGGTCATCTCGTCGTTTTCCGGCCCCGTGTCGCTCGCAGTGAACGAGATCGGTACCTGGAAGATAACGGCGTCAGATCCTGAAAACGGAACGCTCAAGTACTCGGTCACCTGGGGAGATGAGTGGACGGCATCGGACGCAGCAATGCGTTCGATTGCTCCGCAGGCGAGCATCCAACAGGACTCGTCATTCACGCACTCGTACGCAAACTCAGGCAACTACACGGTCGCCCTCACGGTGACCGACGCCGAAGGTAAGCAGGCACGCTCGACAGCGACGGTACAGGTCTCGCAGACCGCGTGCACTAAGGAATACAAGCCGGTGTGCGGACGACCGACCGGGTGCGCGAACACGTGTGCCGCGGGCATGTACTGCACGATGCAGTGCCAGCTGTACGCGCCGCAAACGTATTCGAACCGCTGCGTCATGAACAACTCGAATGCCACGTTCATGCACGACGGCGCGTGCACAGGAAGCGAAGGGTATCTGCAGTAACCCCATCCGGTACACATAAAAACGACCCCGCGTGGGTCGTTTTTATTTGAGTGCCTCGATGATTTTTGCGGCATTACCCGCAAAGTCGCGTTTATCGCCACCTGTTTCCTCGGGATGGGGGAACAGCCACACGTGCGCATGATGCACTTCGTCTCCCATAACGCGCGAGCGCACGGATTCGTGGAATACGCTCTGTTGCGCCTTTGCGATCTTTTGCACTACTTCAAAGTAGTGCCCGATCTGCGGGACATCCCATACCCATCGGAAATGCTCCTTAGGAATGACCTGCACGTGACCTGCTGCGTGCGGATTGATGTCCATGAACGCGAGAAAATGATCATCTTCGTACACGACGGTCGCCGGTATTTCTTTGCGTACGATCTTGCAAAACACGCAGTCGTTCATGTCGAGAGTGTACACCGAGCTTTGCGCGATACAATGCCCCCATGCAAACCGCTGAAATGGAATTGAGTGAAGCGGTTCGGTCACTCCTGAAGAGCCGAGGTGTCGAGTCCGAATCCGACATTCGCGCATTTCTGCAGCCGGACTACGAGGCGCACACGCACGCGCCCGAGCTTATCACAGATATGGATGTCGCGACCGCGCGTGTGATCGCCGCGATCGAGGCCGGAGAGCGTATCGCCGTATACGCCGACTTCGATTGTGACGGCATCCCCGGGGCGTCGGTTCTCCACGATTTTTTCCAAAAGATAGGCTACGACAATGTCCGCGTATACATTCCGCACCGCGATCGCGAGGGGTACGGATTTCATGAGGCAGCGATCACCGAGCTCGCCAAGGACGGTGTGAAGCTCATCATTACGGTCGATGTAGGCACTAACGCATTCGATGCGGTGGCGCATGCCGGTTCACTCGGGGTGGATGTCATAGTTACCGACCACCACGAACTCATCGGGGATCTTCCGCGCGCTGTTGCGGTACTGAATCCGAAGCGGGGAGAGTATCCGTTCCCGAATTTGTGCGGCGCCGCCATGGCGTTCAAGCTCGCGCAGGCGACGCTCCGCGAAGGAAAGCGTCGCGGCATCGAACGGTTTGCGGCGGTACAGGACGGATGGGAAAAATGGTTGCTCGATCTTGTTGCGATCGCCACGATCGCCGATATGGTGCCGCTCGTGGGTGAGAACCGCGTGCTTGCGCATTGGGGGCTTCAGGTTCTCCGGAAGTCACCGCGCCCCGGGATAACTGCGCTTGTGATCAAGCTTCGTCTCAGAAAGGCGGAGCTCTCCGAGGAGGATATAGGATTCTCTATCGGTCCACGCGTCAACGCGGCGTCACGAATGGGCACGCCGGAACTCGCGTTCCGTTTACTCACGACAAAGGACCATGCAGAAGCAGATGCGATAGCCGGAGAGCTCGAAAAGTTGAACGCATCGCGTAAGGGTGTTGTTGCGGGTATTGTCCGCGAGATTAAAAAGCGCGCAAAGGAGCGTTACACCGAAGCGGATACGGTTGTGGTGATGGGGAACCCGGAGTGGAAACCGTCGCTGCTCGGGCTTGCCGCGAACTCGATCATGAACGATCGCGGCGGGGTTGTGTGTTTGTGGGGGCGCGACGGTAACGGACATATAAAGGGATCGTGTCGCTCCGACGGGTCGGTCTCCGTCGTCGACCTCTTCACGGCCGCGAAGGATTCGTTCGCTGAATTCGGCGGTCATGCCGCCTCCGGAGGATTTGCGGTCGTGCCGGAAAAGGTGCACACGCTCCAGGAGGATCTTGCGGCCGCTGCGGAAACGATCGAGCGGGTAGAGAAGGTGCGCGACACGGTAGCAGATCTGCATGTCACGTTGCCGGAGGTCTCGTGGGCGTTGTTTCGTGACCTTGCCCGACTTGCGCCGTTCGGCGTAGGTAACCCGAAGCCGATCGTTCGTATCAACAGGGCAAAAGTAGTCAGTCTGAAGCGGTTCGGTAAGGAACAGAACCATGTCGAGGTGCAGCTTATGTGCCTCGATTCAGGATGGACCGCGCGTGCCTATGACTTTTTCCGGGGCCCGGCCGATTTCACCCATGAACCGACGCCGGATACGCCCGCAACACCGCTCGCAACAATAGAAAAAGACTCGTTCAGGGGAGGTCTCGCGTTGCGACTGGTGGACATGCTGCCGTAAGTCACGCTCTGCACATCTCCACAGGGTGTATTCCATGGAGGCATCGGCGTGCTAGCGTTTAGGTATGAATACTATTTCAGTGCAGGCTGCGCTCCATTACGGGTGGGACACCTTTAAGAAGCGCCCCGGTTTCTTTATCGGTGTAACCCTTATCATTTTTCTCGTATCGTGGCTGACGGGATTCATTATCAGCATGGTCGGGTTAAAGGATAACTTCATCGGCAGTATCGTGAACCTCCTTGTGACCACGCTGCTCGACCTCGGTGTTGTTGCCACGATGCTGAAGGTCTACGACGCGCCGGAAAGTGCCACGATCAATGATCTTTGGCACCCGAGTCAGTACCTTCCGTACCTCGGCGCAACATTGTTGACCGCGATTATCGTCGTGATCGGACTGATCCTCCTCATTGTGCCCGGTGTCATCGCTGCGATGATGCTTCTGTTCGTAAAGTTCATCGTCGTGGACCGAAAGATGGGTCCGATCGAAGCGCTGAAGGAAAGTGTGCGCATGACCAAAGGTCATCGCATGACCCTCTTCCTGCTGGTGTTGGTCATCGCCGTTATTAATATCATCGGCGCGATCCTGCTCTTGGTACCGCTCCTCGTAACGATCCCCGTATCGACGCTTGCGATGGTGTACGCATACCGCAAGATCGGTCACGCAGCGAGCGAAGTCGTCCCTGCTGCCGCTCCCGCAACTCACTAACGTTTCCAACGAAAAACCCCGGCAAACGCCGGGGTTTTTCATGTATGATGTCCGCCATGGAGAAACTCGTTATCTATACCGACGGTGGCGCGCGCGGGAATCCCGGGCCGGCCGGAGCTGGCGCCATTGTGTACGACGGTGAACAGACAGTGCTCGAAATGAAACAGTACCTCGGCGATAAACAGACGAACAACTTTGCGGAGTATGAAGCGGTCGCGCTTGTGCTTGCGGAGCTGAAAGCAAAAGGGTTTGCGGGTCGGGCAGTGGAGGTTCGGATGGACAGTAAGCTCGTCGTCGAACAGATTTCCGGCAACTGGAAGATTAAGGAGCCGACATTGAAGCCTCAGGCGGCAAAAGTGCATGCGTTACTGAAAGACTTTGCATCGTTTCAATTTACCTACGTGCCGCGCGAACAGAATAAAGAAGCTGATCGTCTTGTGAACGAAGCGCTCGACGAGGCGCTGTGATCTGCCCGTGAGCGGGTTGATAAGGAGCCTACGACGCTATACAGTGCCGCGAGGATCGTTCGAGTGAACGGTCTGCAACGGGAGGGTACCGAATGAGCGGACAACTTCGTATTGACCAAGCAGCCCGGCTGAAAGCTGCGTCGCTTGCTGAGCGTTTGGAAGCGATCGGCATTGTCGTGCCCGATCAGGCACAGGCGGAGCGCATGAAGCATGCAATGCTCCTCGGCCTGCCGCTCGGCTCGTCGTGGTTTCGCATGCGGTATGCGTATCTGCGCAAGATCGCCGTGACGTTCAACGCGACGATGTACCGCGAATTCCAATGGGACGAATTCTGCAAGGACACGTGGCGCAACTACGGCGGCTATCCGCCGGCGGTCGTGCACGAGACCGCGGAGAAGGTCGTGCGGTTTCTGCCCGATGTGCAGCGTTTCGTCCACGCGACGCACGATGATCCGTGGCTGGTCGTCTCCGACGAAGACCAGTCCGTCATTCTGCACGGATGGTTCCGTGCGCGACGCGAAGACGACGCACATCTCGTTCTGTGATCTTTCGTGCAGTCGAATCAATGCCCCGGGAGACCCGGGGCATTTCTTTTTGTTACTGTGAATATATGCTCACGCGTATAGCTGCGGCAGGCGTCGTCGGGTTCCTCAGCGGTGTTATGTGGGCATCTTGTATGCCTGTAGCGTCGCCGGCCGTGCTCGTGTTGCTTGTGTGCGCGTGCATCTTTTTGCTCGCGTCGTGGAAGCTTCCGAACAATCAGTACGCGCTGCCGATCGTATTTTGTTTATGCGCCGCTGTGTTCGGTGTGGCGCGCTTCGACGGCGCGCGACTCTCTCCTGCACAGGAAATCACTTCACGGGTCAATACGGAGGTGAAATTGGACGGCGTGGTCGTCGCTGAACCCGATGTCCGCGAGCGTAACGTGCGGCTCACCGTGGCGGCCCGTCGCATCGACGGTACGGCTGTCGACCTTCGCGTGCTTGTGATCGCTCCTGCATTTTCCCGAATCTCGTACGGAGACATCGTCACGGTATCCGGAACACTGCGTGATCCGGAACCGTTTGAAAGCGGTGAGGGACGGACCTTTGACTACCCGATGTTTCTTGCCGTGCGTGGTATCTCATACGAGGTCTCGTTTGCGGATGTTGTCGTGGAGAGAAGCGGCGGCAATCCGCTCGTCAAAGTCGCACTCATGGTGAAAGCCGCATACATACGAGGACTGCAATCTGTGTTGTCGGAGCCGTATGCGGGCTTGGCTGCGGGTATTACGGCGGGCGATAAGCGGTCGGTCGGAGCGGAGTTGTCGGAAACATTCCGGCGTGTCTCGCTCGTCCACATTCTTGTGCTCTCCGGCTATAACATCACGGTTGTGATGAGTGTGCTTATGCGGCTGAACTCCGGTATGTCTCGATTCGGTAGGCTCGTCGTCGCGTTGCTCACTATCATCTTTTTCATACTGATCTCCGGCGGTGCGGCGAGTTCGGTACGCGCGGGTGCAATGGCGTTTGCTGCGGCATTCGCGAATCAGTTCGGCAGGCAATTCGTGGCGCTGCGCGTGCTCGCTGCGGTCGTGCTGGCGATGGTCATCTGGAATCCGCTCGTCCTCGCGTTCGATCCGGGATTCCAGTTATCAGTTCTCGCGACGCTCGGACTCGTACTGTTCGGTAATGACATCAGCGGATACCTGCGCGGCGTGACAGAACACTTTGCGCTGCGCGAAATACTCGCGTCGTCGATCGCAACACAAGTCGCCGTGCTTCCGCTTTTGCTGTATCAAAACGGGCTCCTTAGTTTGGTGGCATTGCCTGCAAATCTCTTCGCGCTCGTTGCGGTGCCGCTTGCAATGGCATTCTCCGCGATCGCAGCGTGTGTCGGTATCGTACTCGGTACCTGGGGGACAGTACTCGCTTTTCCGGCACTGCTGTTGCTGCGCTATATCGTGTTCGTTGCCGAGGCATTCGCGCGACTGCCGTTCGCAACCGTCACGGTACCGGCGTTCAGTGTGTATTCGCTTGTGTGTGTTTACGGGATTCTCATCGGTGTAGTGCTCGTGCGACACCGTTTGTCCAAAATCAAAACGACCCCGTGAGGGGTCGTGTTGATGTTCGGGCGCGTTATTACATCGAGGCGGGAGCCATCGGTGCTTTGCGCTGCAGCCACCAGCCGACGATCGCCGACGGGATGACCCAGTAGCCCAAGAGAATGAGAGTGGACCAGCTCATGAGGAACGGTCCGAAGTTCGGGATGATCCCGAACATCTGCGAAATGGAGCCGGTCTGCGCGAGCACGCCGGTGACACCGGTCACGAAAGCGGTGACAATCGACACCAAGAAGGCGATGACGCCGAAGATGATGCCTGCACGCATGGCGCGCGAAGCCGACACATGCATGATCGTCCACCACGCAAAGAGAGCTGCGAAGATCATCGCAAGGATGACATACGCAACATACTGCGGCGTGAAGACGCTCGTCGAGGACGATGTCGGGATGAGTGCGACGATAGCCGCAACCACATTGTTGATAAGGTAGTTACCGATGAAGGCAACCAGGATCGATCGTTCAAGATTCATAATCGAGGATAATTTTATAGATCCGTGACCAATGCTAATAGTGTAAGCGTATCGTTACTTACTGGCCTCTGCAAACCGCTTTTCCACTACGGCCCAGTTAAGATTTGCGAAGAAGGCATCGATGTATTTGCCCTTTCCTTGTGCCCCGTAGTCCAGGAGGAACGCATGTTCCCACACGTCGAGCGCCAGAATGACGGGGAGGGTAGCGAAGTGACCCTGGTGTTGTTCGCCGGAGAATCCTGCGAGTATCTGTTTACCTACCGGGTCCCAGTACAACAGTGCCCAGCCCGGGCCGCGCATCATACCGATCGCCTTGAGATAGGGGACAAGGTGTGCAGAGTCCTTGTATTCCTTGGTCAGCGCCTCTTTGAGCGGACCGTCCGAGAGCGGCGCCGAGCCTCCTTCGAACTGAGAAAAATAGATCTCGTGCAGCCGCATGCCGCCGAACTCGAATGACCGACGGCGAATGAGCTCCGACAGTGCGTGCGCGTGCTTTTCGCTGTCCTGCGCATATTCAGGGAGGAGTGCGGAGATTGCGTTGAAGTTCTTTACGTAGCCTGCGTAAAGCCCCAGGTGCTCTTCGACGGACTTTTCCGAAATACCCTCGAGCTTCGGGATCGTGAATGTTTTTGCCTCGTACATATGAGTGAATTCTTCTGTAATGCAGGGAGTATACCACCGGCACTCATGAAGAGACGGTGACGGGTCGTGACATACTTTTGCGATGACCCGCAGTATGCGCATCGCGCTTTCAGCAATCATTATTTTGTCTGTCCTCTCGGCGGGGACGTGGTACGCAGTGTACGAACACGCCCGGAGGGGCGACCTGACCGTCTCATTTCTTAATGTGGGGCAGGGAGATGCGGTATTCATTCAGTCGCCGACCGGACGTCAGATTCTTGTCGACGGAGGATCCGGCAGCCAGGTTTTGCGGATGCTTCCGACGGTTATGCCCTGGTATGACCGCTCGCTCGACCTTATCGTCGGGACACATGCGGATCTGGATCACATCGGTGGTCTGATCGAGCTGTTGCCCCGGTACCGTGTGGATGCGGCACTGGTGCCGAGTACGATGGGCGAAAGCAGCGCGTGGCGTACGTATCTGGAGGAATTGCGAACCGAGGAGCGCTCGGGTGCACGCGTCTACCAGGCCACACGCGGTGAACGCATCGACATCGGCGGTGGTGCGTACGTGGATGTCTTGTTTCCTGATCGCGACGTGCCGGGCCTTGAAACGAACACGGGCTGCGTCGTGACGAAGGTTGTGTACGGTAACACCGCATTCATGCTCTCGTGTGACGCGCCGAGTGCAATCGAGCAGTATCTTGCGTTGCTCGACGGCACGAACCTCAAAGCGGATGTGTTGAAGGCCGGCCACCACGGCTCAAAGACGTCCTCAAACCCATTGTTCGTGGGACTTGTCGATCCGCAGTACGCGGTCTTTTCGCGCGGCTGCGACAACACCTACGGACATCCGTCGCCGGAAACCGTCGAAACATATGCGCGTTTCAATATACCGACGCTCGATACGTGTACCGACGGGAGCATAACGTTTGTGTCGGATGGACAAACGGTGACTCGTAAGTAGGATGCGAACAGAAGGGAGAGTCGAATGGCAGTCATCAGAATGTTTTTGTTTTCGCCGCGCCTGCAATCCGGATATGAATTGTGGGCGATCACCTGGGCGTTGATCACGTGTGCGTACACCACGCTCCTCGGTATTACGATATTCGTGGTGTGTCTCACGCGAAGGGTCGACGCGCAGGGTATACCGAGTCTCGCGGTCGCGCTGTCGTGCGTCTTCTGGTTCACCTATCGCAAGCACTACGATGTGCTGGTATCCGGCTTCATCGGATTTGGTGCGCTGCTGGTATATCACGCAGTCATGATGGGGCTGTATCAGGTCGATCCGTCGCAATGGGCACCATTTCTGCTTATGGGTCTTTGGTTTGTGATACGGTTTTACTCGGTGGGACCTACGAAGGTCTGACGGAAGAGTGCAGGAGATGGGAATGCTCACACGCGCGACATTGCTGCGGGCGATGCGACAAGCCGCCGCTTACGGTGATAGTGGGCCGCACTACTTTGGGCGGTCAGCAGTTCCCGAAGACGTGCGCCGCGAGAATGCTCGGCGTATACGAGCAATCGAGCGCGAGCTCAAAAGGGAGCAGGAGGCTCAGGAATCCTGAGCCGCAACGGAAAAGGTCGCCTTTCGGCGACCTTTTGTTTTTCTTTTATACGAGCCCCGCCTTCTTGAGGGTGATGAAGGCTCCTCGCTTCTTCATCGTCTTGAGGCCCTTTGCCGAGACGCGAACCGTGACCTTTTTGTTGAGCTCCGGCACAAAGAGGGTCTTTGTCTGGAGGTTTACCTGGCGGCGTCGCTTGCCCGTCGGGTTGAACTTGGTAGCACGAACACGGTTGGAGTAACCGCCTCCGACCTGTGAAGTTGCACCTGTGATTGCGCAGACCTTTGCCATAAGTCCGCGCACTGTAGCGTACGGGTGGTGAAAAGTCAAAAAGGGGAGGGCCGTGTATACTTTTGCCATGTCTCCCTTCGATATCGGCTTTGTCATCGTTGTAATTATCTTCTCGCTCGTTATCCACGAGCTCATGCATGGGGTAGCGGCTGATTGGCTTGGCGACCATACCGCCCGCTACGAAGGGCGTCTGACCCTGAACCCCATCAAGCATATGGACCTTCTAGGGTCGGTCATTGTGCCTATCCTCACCGCATTTGCCGGATCGTTTTTCGGGTGGGCAAAGCCCGTGCCCTACAACCCGTACAATTTCCGAAAGCACCTCCGATGGGCGGAGGCGATCGTTTCGTTTGCCGGTCCGCTCTCGAATCTCGTGATTGCGCTCGTTGGAGGGTTTGCGATCCGCGCGGGCGTGTCTGAGGCGCTGTTTCCCCTGGTGTTCTACGTGGTCGCCATCAATACATCGCTGTTTCTATTGAATATGCTCCCGATCCCTCCGCTCGACGGCTCCAAGGTGCTCTCGTCCATATTGCCGAGGCCGCTTTCGTATCGGTACGACATGTTCCGGGCAGTTATTG
>CAZWFX010000022.1:0-34342 GCA_964633425.1 uncultured Candidatus Saccharibacteria bacterium | reverse complement strand
CCCCATTCCTGGTAAAGCGCGACGGCACCAATTGTCGCGGATTGCCCGAGACGCACGCAGGGCTCAAGCGTTTACGCGCTGCCCTCGAAAAAGAATATCCGGACGTGATTCTCCTGTCCGAGGCACACTTGAGCGTAGAGGATACAAAGAAGTATTTCGGCGACGGTGATGAGTGTCATATGGCCTACCACTTCAATCTGATGGAGCAAATGTGGCTGGCACTCCAAAAGGGCGAGACGCTCGCAGTGCAAGAGATGGTAGATGCCACGTCGGATATTCCCGATAATTGTTCCTGGGCTATATTCCTACGCAATCACGACGAGATTTCGCTCGCCACACTTGAACCGGGCATCCGATCGGCACTCGTCGCCTTCCTCGATCCGGATGGATTGTTCCACTTCAAAAAGACACCGTTTACATCGGCGCGGGTCGGTCAGGTGTTTCGCGGAGACCGCGAGGGTATGCGACGCGCATTCAAACTCCTCTACTCACTCCCCGGCTCGCCCATCATGTACTACGGCGACGAGATCGGTATGTCGAACCTACCGCACGAAGAAGGCATCCAGGACAGCCGCAAGTATGTTCGCGGGCAGTTCGACTGGGCACTTGCCGAGAAACAGATGTCGGATCCGACGTCGTTGTGGCACGAGGTGGCAACACTCATCAAAGGAATGCCGCAGACGCCCGACAGCGCGGACTAGGCGTCACGCTGCACGAGCTTTCGGATCGCTTCGATGTCTTTGTCGATCATGACTGAGACCGTCGGCGGTAAACCAAGCGACTGAATCAGAGCATCTGCTTTTTGCACGCGATCCCACACTCGTCCGCGCTCGCTCGCGCCGACGTTTTGCAAATCAACCGCGATTTCTTTCAGTCGCATAGAAACCGCGGTCGCAAGTCGTGCTTCAAAGATAATGCGCCGCGGACCTGCCTCTGCAATCCCCTTTCCGATCTCTTCAGCATCAATCATGGTCGACGTCCCCAATTGGAAACGCGACCTCATTTCGAGCAGGCTGAATATCTCGGTCACAGTCGCTCCTTTTCCTTCGGCCGCCTCAGCGCTTGAAGCGATTGCATCGATGGCCGGCGCTGCCGCAACGGCACCCAGCTTTTTTAGGAAATCCCGACGATTCATACCTTCCATACATAAAGTATACCAATGCAAAACGACCCCTCGTCCGAGGGGTCGTTTCTTACCAACTGTCGCGTGAATCGCCTGCGATAGACGCAAGCTTCTATACGATACTGCATCAGTGTATTTCCTACTGCGGGGCCGCACGCCCGACGTCTGCACATTAGATGCGAAACGGTGCGGGTTCCTCCTTGAGAACGAGCGTCTCCAGTTCGGCAAGTCGCTCGTACGCGTACATTCGAAACTTCTCCGCGCGCTCGTGCTCGCCCATCAAATGCCGGCGAGACCACTGCATAAGTACCGTGCGTAGTTCATGGGCTATCGCGGCAGGTACATCGTACTCACCGCGAATAGCCGCGTATGCCGCATACACTTCATCACGCTTTTCGATACTCCCGAGTACGGCGGCATTCGCCGCGAGTCGCGAAATAGAATGCATTTCGTCTATTACACGCCACTGTCTACGAGGAAACATCGAATCAATGAGTACGGCTTGGCCGTCGATAAAGACAATATTGTCAGTGTGGCAGTCGAACGAAACTCCGAGCGAAGTTTCCGGGAAATTCTCAAGATACGGTATCGCACGTGACGCGGCAATCAGGCGATCAAGTACATCATCAGCCTCTTTGATTGATAGAAATTCGTGTGCACGATGTAGTTGTCCACGCAAATCCTCCAGATTTTGATAATAAAGTGCAACCAGTCCGCGGGACCGGACATCCGAAAGCGAATCGAGCATCGCACCGGCAAAATGAGCCTTCCCCTGCAGGAGAACTTCGACACACTTGCGCACCTCCGTACTATGCATCGTTCCATTTTTTAACAGGTCGCTTACCATCACCGGATTTTCTATGCGGCGCATTTCAATGAGGTAATCGTCGGCTTCCTCGAGTGGGACGATTGCACACCCGCCGTCAGCGGCATACTTCAAACCGACGAGATTGCTATATATTTCCGGGGATATCTCACGGTTCCACGTAAAATCGTCCCGAAAAAAACGTTCTCGCTCGACCGGATCCGTTAGGTCGCCGTAGTAAGCTTTCGCGCGGCGGTACCATTTGTATACCTTAGCTTCAAAGAAAAAAAGACGGGCTAGTACCGTCTCCAGAACAAACTCACATCGGCCGAATGGCCCCGTAGAATCAAGGAGGGTTTTTGCTGGATCCGCACTGTTGTCAGTAATCCTTGACATAGCTGTCAGTCTTATACACCATTTCAGAAGTGTCAAAAGCCTGACCGTACGGAGTACACACATGCCACGAACCGCGCTCTTCACTGGTCGGTTCCAGCCGCCCACACGCGCCCATGCCCACACAGTCGACAGGATACTGCTGCAGTGGTCCACCCTCCTGATCGGGGTCTCGGATTCGACGATTCCCGGCACCTACGAGCCACAGTGGGAGGAATTCGTGCGCTCGTCAGCATCGCGCCAGACAAGTGCGAAGCGTATATTCTCGGCTTCGGAAATCACTGACCTGTGGGTCGCGCACATACGGGAAGCGGGACTTTCAGACCGCGTCACGTGCATGCCGATACAGCGCCCGCATTTACGCGGATTCAACGATGCGTACCCGCCACAGCAGTTCGACATGGTTTCTCTTGAACCGCACGAGGATGACTCCGAGAGCGATCGTGTCCGCCACCGTCTGTTTTCGCCACTGCTCGGCCGTCCGATCTTTCATGTCACGCCAGACTTCGTGATGCACAATTCGGAAATCCGCGACCGGATCAGCGCTGGCGCATCGTGGAATGAGTTCCTAACCCCGGGTACATACGATGTGTTCCTGAGCATGAACGGCCCGGAACGGATGCGTGCTGCACGTTGATTGGGCACTATGGTGACCCCAAAAAAACAAAGATCCCGCTCAAGGGATCTTTCGTTTAAAAAAACTCCGGCAGCCTTCGCTGCCGGAGATCTCAAATGAACACATCGTTCCGCTCGATAGAGGTCATGTACGGAAGCAGATCGACCCCGCCGGTTCGAGCCTGCGCGAGCGCCAGCAGCGTGCGGTTAAACTCGTGCCGCACGCAAAAAAACGGACAATCAGTGCTCGGATTGATCGTTCGCGAGCGCGCTTTTCGCTCATCGGAGTGCCAATATGCACCAAATGGTATGTTGCTGATCTCTCCAAGCTTTCCCTCGGATATCCCTCGCTTGTACGGGCATGCATAGACACCCTTGGGAGTGACGACCGTGCGGACCTCGAGCGATGGGCACGCTGTGTAGTCCTTGGGCTGGTGATGCGAATCGGCCTCAAGCAAATGACTGATCGAGTCCGGGGCAAGAATCCTGAACGAATTCGTGGCAAGACCTTCCATTCGATGCATCTGCTCCCGCATCCGGGACTGTACGTCGTCGGAGAACGGGACGAGATTATGATGCATGTCGACGGCGGGCTTGACCTCGAAATAGTCGCAGCCTATTTCGCGGGCGATCCGTGCGGCCTGAGCGATTTCACCCACATTGGAGAGCGTTGCGCCGTTGCGCTCGTGCCGCTCCATTACCAAAAAGCTGTAGCCGAGCAGTCCTGACTTTCTCTTCGCGAGCATCGCCATGTTGTCGGTCACAACCCGGAATGAATCCTTGATACGCGACGGACGGAACCGCGAAAACATTTCCTGTGATCCTGCGTCGATCGACACGCGCGTCCACGCAACGCATTCGGCGAGATCGTCGAGATAGCGTCCGATGAGCGTTCCGTTTGTGGTCAGTCCCACGGACATACCGTTATTGTGACATCGCCTGATCGGCAGCGGCATTCCCTTGTGAGCAAGCGGCTCGCCGCCACCGATAAAGATAACGCCACGCACGCCGATGCGTTTGAATTCGTCGATAAGCGCGAGTGTACGCGCCAGATCGATCTGACCCTGATTGAGCAACGTCCCGCTGATGCATTCGGGACAGGTCATGTTGCACGCTGTTGTGGGATCGAACTCAATGACGAACGGGCCCTGCGATTGCCCCGAGAGAAACGTGTCCAGCCAGCTTTTCACAGACGGCTGGAACAGCTTCGCTACGAAATCGAGTACATTT
The DNA here is from genome assembly GCA_964633425.1 of uncultured Candidatus Saccharibacteria bacterium. Classification (GTDB taxonomy): domain Bacteria; phylum Patescibacteriota; class Minisyncoccia; order Phycocordibacterales; family UBA2100; genus UBA10103. The sequence goes on along the minus strand of CAZWFX010000022.1, from coordinate 30,176 downwards.
GACTGCATATTGCACCTCCTGTCAATGACCGGACGAAATCCTAGATAACAGTATAGGTAACCGGCCTGCGGTCAATGCATCGTCATTTCGCTAGAACGAACGGGGTAAATACTATATTGTTTACACATGGCTGATTACGTCGCATCACTGCGGGAAAAAGTCGGTTCCATGCCGCTCTTTCTCAATGCGGCGGGCGCAATTGTACTGAATCCCGCGGGGGAAATTTTGTTGCAGCGACGCGGCAAGGGTGAAAAAGCGGACGCATGGAGTCTGCCCGGAGGTATCATGGAAATCGGAGAGACGGCACGCCAGGCAGCCGAGCGCGAAGTGAAGGAAGAGACCGGACTCACGGCTATCGCTGGTGAATTTGTAGGAATCTACTCTTCACCACAACTCGTAACCTACCCCAACGGCGATCAGTGTCAGATGATGACGCAGATATTTGTCTGTGCGGTAACGGGCGGTGACTTAAAGGCCGACGGCGATGAAACGCTTGAGCTGCGATACTTCCCGCTCAGTGAACGTCCCCGTCTATTCCGCCCGCATTTGGAGCGCGCTGTTTCTGATTTCGAGGCCGGCAAGCGCGGGATATCCGACTGAATACGTATCACGAAAGAAGCGCGGATTTCTCCGCGCTTCTTTAATGCTGTTTTGTGTTAGCCAACGAAGGTGAGCGCTTTGCCCGCCTTGCCCGCGCGGCCCGTTCGGCCGATGCGGTGTACATAGTCATCGTAGGTCGTCGGCTGATCATAATTGATCACGTGCGATACGTCCGAGACGTCGATACCTCGGGCAGCGACATCTGTCGCAACGAGGATATTTACCTGTCCCTTTTTAAACGATGTGAGAGCACGGTCACGCTTATTCTGCGTTTTGTTGCCGTGAATTGACTCAGCTTTGAATCCGTTCTTTGCGAGCATTTTTGCGAGCTTTTCGACGCCGTGTTTGGTTCGTCCGAAGACGATCACTTTTTCGAATTCCGGCTGTGCGAGCAATTCCTGCAATACGTCGATCTTTTCACGACCGCGAACATTCACGATGTCCTGATCTACCGACGCAGCGGTATCGCGCGTCTTGATCTTGATTTGGACCGGATTGTTGAGGAAGTCGTGAACCATTCGTTCGATGTCGCGCGAGAGCGTCGCCGTAAAGAACAGCGTGTGTCGCTCAGTCGGCATGTGCGAAAGAATGAATCGCATGTCCTGGATGAAGCCCATGTCGAGCATTCGGTCAGCCTCGTCGAGAACAACCGTGCTGAAGGCCGAGAGGTCGAGTTCGCCCTGACTCATGAGATCCTTCAATCGTCCCGGCGTACCGATCACGAAGTTCGGATTGCGTCGGAGTGTCTGAATCTGCTTATTGATGTTGGCACCGCCTACAACGGTTACCGCGCCGATGCGCATGTGATCTGCGAATCCCCAGTACTCGTCCTCGATCTGAGTTGCAAGTTCTCGGGTCGGCACCATGATCAACACCTTTTGCGATCGGTCATTCAATACTTTGTTGATGAGCGGAATGAGAAACGCTGCGGTCTTGCCGGTACCGGTATCAGCAATACCGAGCACATCTTCACCATGGAGCACATGCGGGATCGCATGGTCCTGAATAGGAGTCGGAGTTACGTAGCCTTTCTTGATGATGTTGTTTTTCAGGCTGTCTGCTACGTCAAAGTCCGCGAAGTTATGCTGCGGCACGAATACGTCCTGCACCTCGGTGACTGTCGCCTTGTTTACAAAGCGAGCCGGATCAATGTATTGACCCATCTGTCGCGGTGCGCGACTTTTCGGATAATTTGCGCGGCCGCCGGAGCGTCCGCCGAATCGGGAGCGAGAACCGCCGCCCGAACGTGAGTACTGTTTGTACATATAGTAAGCCGAATATACGGCACTAGTCGTTAATTCCAGCGCCTCGAGCTTTCCTCGACCCCACAATTCGACTACGGGGCGGTCTCGAGAGGTAGCTCAAGACAAAAGAATACGAGTACGTTGGTATGTGGATAATAGCATGTCGAAATACCATTGTCAACATTCGGTACAATTGATGCTATAGTGTGCCGCGAATGGGCAAGTGGCGGAATTGGTATACGCGCCAGTCTTAGGAACTGGTTCCGTAAGGATTGGGGGTTCGAGTCCCCCCTTGCCCACACAAAAACAAAGACCGGAACACTGTTCCGGTCTTTGTTTTTGCGGGTTGCAAGGGGGGGGGCTCGAAAGACGGAGGCGGGGTCCCGTCAGCAGACGGGTCGCCGAGTCGGGGTCGCGAAAAAATCCACGCGACGGCGTGGATTTTATTCGTGATCGAGTCCCCATCGACGAAGCGAGCGCTTGGCCGAGCCCCCCTTGATTGCGACGACGTGGATTTTATTCGTGACCGAGTCCCACTCGGCGAAATTTCGAGCGGCTGACCGCGCCCCCGTTTCCTACCGAAACTGCACGTTACTGAACCCCTGCGCATTGCTCGTATCGGTCGCGCTCGTTTGATTGATGCCAAATGTGTTGAGGATAATGGAGAGTATTCCACCAACCGAGATCATCACGAACATGCCCACGATGCCCCAGAGCATGTGCTGCTTACCCTCGGTCGCAACTTCCCCTTCCCGGGAATTCCACAGGAACACAACCAGCCCCCACATAAACAGGAAGAATCCGCCGGCAAATACCAACAGGATCAACGGCCTGATAATCAGGTCGTTGAGCCGTTGGACTATCGTTGCTGCCGCTTCCATATGCCCGCAATATCAGAGCGAGCTTAGAAGGAGCGGATACCGTCAGGAGTGATCGACGTGTTCTGCGTAACACCGAATGTGTTCTGAAGGAGTCGGATGATGCCCCAGATTGATACCATCACGAAGATCGCGATGACACCGTAGAACATGAGCTTGAGACCTTCTGACTTATCTTCACCGCCTCCCGAGAAGAGGTATTTGATCAAACCCCAGAAGAACGCGAGGATAGCGACGAGAATGAGGAGACCAACCAAACCGTTGAGAATGCGGTTCGCAAGCGCGAGCGTACCCAAGAGTCCCTGTGCAGCCGTCTGCTGTGCGGCAACGAGTGACGGAAGGCCTACGAAAGCGAGGGTCGCTGCTGTCGAACCGATCTGAATAAGCGTTCTGCGCATAAAAATAAAGAAATAACGTTAGTACTAGTTCCTCAATCGTATCCCGTGTACGCACGAGTACAAGGCCACATTTTTATGAATGTGGATAGCGGGAAGCGTCTGCACAAACCACTAGTGGTGTTCTTCCTCGTCTCCGCCTCCGGCCATAAGCTGTGTACCGACAAAGTACACAACAATGGCCGCGACCACTGCCCCGAGCGCAAGCATAGAGACCGCCATATGAGTCTGGACGTATTGCGCGATGCCAAGCAGTACTACAAGCACAAACAGTACCGATACGCCCCACCGCATGTAGTCGATCGCTTCGTCGCGATACGTTGGCCAGGTACCGAGACGCACATACCAGAGCCCTAATCCCCCGAACATCATGAGCAGGGATATGACAAGCATCACGCCGACGATGATATTGAACAGCGCAACGACCGTAGAGAGATCCATACTATTCAAAAATAATATTCGAGCCCGGGTCATTGCGCACCCCCGATCCGCCGCTTCCATTGATGCCGGAACCGCTGCTACTTGCACCACCTGCACCTGTTCCGAAGAGCGTCTGCTGGAGCACATTCAGGATGCCCCAAATCGACACCATGACGAACAGAATGATCACTCCCCAAACCAAAAACTGCCTGAGTGCCCCGCTGCCGCGCTCACCTGCCTTCAACAAGTTATAGGCGGCCCCGTACAGAAACGCCACGAGCGCAGCAGCTACAAGCACGCCGGTCGCAGTGTTCAACAGATTGACGATCTGGCCGACGAGGTCGCGAAGTGTATGCGCGACTTCAGCAGATGCCGTAAACGGCAACGCCAGGGCCAGAAACGGAGCAGCGCGTAGTATCGTCCTCATGTGCCGCTCGTAAGTTCGGATATGGTACCGCCAAGCAACGACGCAAAGACCCATGCACCCAAAATCAGGATTGCTCCGATAACCACGTATACGAAATTTGTTTTTGCTTTGGCGAGCTGCTCCTGATTTCCTTGTGCAAGTACGAACAAAAATCCCGAGTACACCATAAAAAGCGTAATGATCGGAAGTGCAACCATGACCATCACCTTCAAGGCGCTCGATATGAACTGCGGAATCGTGCTGATACCGCCGCCTTCGAGCGGGTTACGAAGTCCGGATTGCGTTTGAGCAAAGGCGACATCCGCACCCATAAGTGCAATCAATGCACCCACAAGCACATGTGCTGCTATCACAGTTTGTGTCTTCATTGGATTTGTTGCTGATTACGCTGCTGGTTATATGCATCGAGAATCGCTGCGATCTCGCGGTCTGCACGCTGCACAGCCTCGCCGAGAAGCATCGAACCAGAGACTGTATCTTCAATCATAGCGCGAAAGATCTCGCTCGTGCGAGTCGGATTCGGATCGGTCCACGAACGAACAAGGATCGCCTGCTTATTAAAATCATTGAGATCTGTGGTGAAGGGTTTCGAAAGCACATCACGACGCGCAGAGGGCAAATTGAATGTTTGCGAGAGCGCGAGTGCATTTTGACCGTTTGCGAGTGTGGTTGCGACCGTAAATGCGCCGGTCTGATTCTTGCTCGTCCTCGGGATAGAGAACGCATACGTAAATCCGGCATTGCTCGCGGTCGTTGCAGATCGTCGCTGCGGAATCGCGGCGATTGCCATATTCAGATTCGGATTCGCGGCACGGATTGTATCTTTTTCGCTCGCATGCCCGATATAAAGCGCGAGGTCGCCGGCGATGAACGCTTTTCGCGCCTCCGGCAATGACGCATTCCACGAATAGCCGGGCTTCGCGGGATCTGCGAATTCGGTATAAAAACGGAGCGCAGCAAGCGAAGCCTGAGCAACATCGCGCTCCTGAGGCGCAAGCTCAGCCTGAAGCACGTTATCCTGATCTCGCCCGGTGATCTGGCCTCCCGCCTGCATGACAAGCATCGAAAGAATCTCTTTTGCGTTGTTCACGTTGCGATACAAACCGAACGGAATAGTGGCCTTTATGATGGTGCCCGTCTCCGTCCGCTTGGTGATTTTCTGCGCCATATCTTGCACTTCGTCCCAATAGAGCGGAGCACGCGCATACCCCGCCGTGTTCAGCATGTCTTTGTTCCAGTAGAGAACGAGCGGGTCAATAAACAGCGGAATACCCATACTGCCTTCGGGAGTCAGAAACGGCGATACCGAATCCGCAAAGATGGTCTGGTAATCGTTCATCGTGAGCGACTGCTGCCCCACCTTTGCCGTATACGGAATCTTGATGACTCGACTTTCCTGAGAGAGCGCCTGGTCGTCTCGCAAAATGAACAGGTCCGGCCCTTTGCCGCTTGCAAGCGCGTCGGTAAGCTCTTGCATGTATGAATCGGGGTCTTTCTGCACATACGTTACTCCCAGCATGCTTGAATCCTGATCTTGTATTTGTCGCAGCGAGTCGGTAAACGTGTTGCCGTCGAATGTTCCCCATATCACCACATTGCCGATCGAACTCGAATTACCCCTGCCCACCGCCAGTGCAAAGATAAGCACGCCCGCAATAGCGCCTGCGCCGAATATGCAGAGCAGTATCACCTGAAACATCGACATGCCGCTGGCCTTCATACGTGTGCGGGTTTCTTTGCGAGTAATCCGTAGTGATGTGCGCCAGCCTCGAATTCATGCACCATCTCGAATCCGGCGGCGGTGATGTGCCTGACGGCAGACTCCTTCTTAACAACGTCTTTCTTTTGAGGACCAAGCCCGCCGAACGACTCACTCCAGTCGATAACCGCCAACAGACCGTCCGGCTTCAATATCCGAAACGCCTCGCGAAGCGGAATGTCTTTATCTTCCAGCTGAAACAGGAGATTCGATATAAGGACACGGTCCACATGATGCGCCGCGATCTTCGATCCGTGCGAACGCTCCAAATCCCCCCATACGGTTTCCACATTCGTATATCCCCGCTTGTGCGATTCGTTCTTGATGCGCCGCAATAGATCTTGCTGCACGTCGATCGCATAGACACGTCCTGCGTGCGCAAGTCGCTCTGCGATCAAGTGGACGTACGCGCCGGACCCCGAACCGAAATCGGCGACGACCATCCCGGGTTCCACACCAAGCGCACCGATATTGCGGGGCGGATGCGCAAAATTCGCCGTCTGAAGCGGATTCGTCATTACACACAAGTATACCGCCACGACGTGGCGGTATCTCGGATTACATTCTGAATATGGGGACTATTCCTTAGTCTCTTCCTCCGCCTCGAATACCACGAACGACGCCACTTCGTCTCCGTCGCGCATTTTCATTACACGAACACCCTGAGTTGCGCGGGACAAGGTCGGGATCTCATCGAGTCCGGTGCGAATGGTCTGCGACTTCTTCGACATAGCAACGAGCTCGCCATCCTTCAGCAGCACGTATCCGCCGATCAATTGCTTGGTCTTTGCGGTGATCGACATCGTTTTGATACCGGAACCGCCTCGTCCCTGTGTCTTGTATTCGGAAAGCTTGGTCTTCTTGCCGTATCCGGTCGATGAGACAACGAGCAGCTCCGCATCTTTTGAGCCCTTCGGGATAACACCCGCCCCCACGATGGAGTCCGCCGAGGCGAGCTTCATGCCGCGAACGCCTGCCGCCTGTCGGCCCATTTCGCGCACATCATCCGCCGCAAAGCGGATCGACTGCCCCTTTGCAGTGACGAGCAGCGCGTCGTCGCCCTTTCGCACAAATTCAGCGGATATGAGCGAGTCGCCTTTGTCCAAACCGATGGCAATCAGTCCCGAACGTCGAACTTCTTTGAAGTTGGAGGCTGCCACGCGCTTCACTGTGCCGTTTTTGGTTGCCATAAGCAGCGAGAGATCATCTGCGGCTTTCTTTTCCTTCGGCATCGCGAGGATAGAGGTGATCTGTTCGCCCTGCTCAAGAGAGAGAAAGTTCATGATCGATTTACCCTTCGTGGCACGCTTACCCTCCGGCAGTTCGTACATTTTGAGCTGGTACGCCTTTCCGCGATCCGAGAAAAACAGGAGATCGGAATGTGCGGATGCGGTCAAAAACTGCGTTACAAAGTCCTCTTCCTTCGTATCGAGATCAACCACGCCTACCCCTCCGCGCTTCTGGCGTCGGTATTCGCTCGGATTGGTTCGCTTGATGTAGCCGCCTGATGTGAGCACCAGCACCGACTCGTCGTCAGCGACAAGATCTTCAGCAGAGAGAATGGTCGCACCGCCCTTTACGATCTTGGTGCGTCGGTCGTCACCGTATTTTTCAACCACCTCACGGATTTCCTTCTTGATGAGCTCCATGAGCTTCTTCTCGCTCTTCAACAGCGCACGAAGCTCTTCGATGAGCGCCTGCACTTCCTTCAACTCATCTTCGATCTTCTGGCGCTCGAGGGCTGCGAGCTTCTGGAGTCGCAGGTCGAGGATCGCTTGTGCCTGGATCTCAGAGAATTTGAACTTCGTCATGAGGCCCGAGCGAGCATCATCGACGGTTTTTGACTTACGAATGAGCGCGATGATCTCGTCGAGGTGGTCGAGTGCCTTCTTAAGGCCGAGCAAGATGTGTTCACGCGCCTCGGCGATCTTCAGGTCGTATTTTGTACGGCGCGTGACAACCTCTTTGCGGTGCGCAACGTAGTACTCGAGCATCGCTTTCAGCGAAAGCGTCTGCGGGACACCGTCGACAAGCGCCACCATGTTGTAGTGGAACGTGTCTTCGAGCTGCGTGTGCTTGTACAGATAATTGAGTACGGTCTGCGCGTTCGCATTGTTCTTAAGCTCAATCACGATGCGAATATCCTTCGTTGATTCATCACGAATGTCTCGGATGCCCTCGAGCTTTTTCTCCTGCACAAGATCAGCAACCTTAGTGATGAGGTCTGCTTTCACAACGCGGTACGGAATCGAGGTGATGATGATCTGGTAGTCACCTTTTTTACCCTCTACGATCTCGGCATTGCCGCGAACCACAACCGGCCCGCGACCCGTCGTGTATGCGGCCGCAATATCTTTTTTATTGAACGCGATGCATCCCGTCGGAAAGTCAGGGCCCTGTACGAACTGAAGCAGGTCTTCGGTCGTTGCCTCAGGATGTTCGATGAGATGCACAGCAGCTTCGCCGACTTCGCGCAGGTTGTGCGGCGCGATGTTCGATGCCATACCGACAGCGATACCAAGCGTGCCGTTCAACAACAGGTTCGGGATAGTGGTCGGCAGTACGGTCGGTTCCTGCTTTGTGTTGTCGTAGTTCGGCCGAAAATCAACCGTTTCCTTATCGATATCCCGGAGCATCTCGCCGCCCATGCGCGACATCTTTGCTTCCGTGTAGCGGTATGCCGCCGCACCGTCACCGTCAATTGATCCGAAGTTTCCCTGACCGATAACGAGCGGATATCGCATCGAAAAGTCCTGCGCCATTTTCACCATCGCGTCGTACACCGATGCGTCGCCGTGCGGGTGATATTTACCGAGCACATCGCCGACAACCGTTGCCGACTTTCGGGTTTTGGCATTCGCCGTCAGCCCTGCCTCCTGCATCGCATACATGATGCGTCGGTGCACCGGCTTGAAACCGTCTCGCACATCAGGAAGTGCGCGTGCGGTGATCACCGTCATCGCGTAATCAAGATACGATTCACGCATTTCCTGCGTAATCGATCGTGCTATTACGTTTCCGACGAACGTCTCTGCTGCACCCTGTCCGTCATCGGACGGGTTGTCATTCTTTTTTGCGCGCGCCATATACCCTGAATTCTATCAAAAATGAAGTCTATCTGCCAGTAATGAATTCCAGAAAAAACCGCTGATCTAAGCCATTTATTTGCTGCCTTATCGAATCTTGATGATGTCTACTTTGCCGTTGGTCGAGCTCGCGGTGTAGCCCTGAGGCTGCGCAGCGTTGCCGCCCTCAAGTGCCGCCGCAGCTGAAGCGGCAGATGCCGCCGCCGGGTTTCCTTGCGGCGCACTCTCTACCGCAACCGCGCTTGCGCGCGGAGCATTCAAGCGCATCGCTGTCTTACCGAGCGTTCGAAGCGTAAAGAATCCCCAGAACAGTACGAGAAAGCCGACTACGCCCACCGCCCAATACATCGCAACCGCGCGACGCTCATGATGAGGACGCTCCTTCAATTCTTCGATCTTATCGAGGGTTCGCTGAACCACCATAGCCCTATTATGCACCCAAAACGACGACCTCGCCCTGTTTCCCTGCAAGGTCGCGCGGCTTGAGCGTGAGCTTGTCCACCGGCTTGGTACCTTCTGCCCCCGCCTCTTTCAGGAAGGTTTTGAGGGTCTTGTCGTCGTAGAGTATCGGAATCACGATCTTCGCCTCGAGCTTAACGGCCAGTTTTTCCGCCTCGGCAGGATTCAAGGTCCCCTCACCGCCGATCGGCACGATCAGAATGTCGGGGGAATCCATTTCCAATACCTCGTGCGGCAGATCCATATCCCCGAGCGCACCAAGGTACAAGACCGACAGTCCGTCGAAGTGAATCGAATACACCGTGTTGATCTTGCCCTCTTTGTCATACATGGATCCTGCGGGATAACCGGATGCGGTGATCTCCTGCACTTCGTACTCACCCGGACCAAATACGACGAACGGCTGCTTTTCGCCGCGACCGGCCTCTTCCGCTCCGTTCATGTCCGCATGGTTCAGGGATATGAATGCAACATCTGCGCCGAAGTTCGTCGGTTTAAAATTCTTGGACTGCTTGGATACGGGACCAAACACAACCGTCGTGTCGCCCGCGCTCGCGCGAATGCATGAGCCATCGTGGAATGTCAAAATCATGCGGCGCAGTATACCGCGGTAAAATCAAAAACCGAATTCAGTACTGTTCTCTGCGGGTTTGACAAGATGTACTATCAGTAGGATTATATTTGCGGTCAACTCAAACGCTCCACGAGGGACGAAATGAAAGTACTTATCGCCGCCGCAGCTGCCCTACTCGTCACGGTTTCCGGTGCGCTGGCATTGTCGCAATACGCCGAAAACCCGCCGGCCCCGATTGTCCGCACCTTTACGTGCTGGTACTACGACAAGGCGGACAACGAGAACCGGGCTCGCAGCTTCGATGTTGAAGCATCGACCGGGAATGCGCTCCACGCGTGCTTCAAGAAGCACACCGAGGAAACGCAGGAAGCAAACGGCAAGATCCGTCGCACCTAAGCAACGCGACCGCACATTGAAAAGCCCGGATTCCCGGGCTTTTTGCTTAGTCTTTGTGCGAATGAAGGTTCGCTTTCAAAAGATCGCGTATCTCGATAAGCAGCTTCTGGTCGTCCGTGGGCTCCGGCTTTACCTCCGGATTCGCCTCCTCCTTCTTTGCCAATCGCTTTCGCAGGCTCGAGATCACCTTGAACATCAGGAAAATGGAGAGCGCGATGATTATGAAGTTGAGGAACACCTGCATGAGGTGCCCGTAGCTGATCACCACGTTGTTGCTGAGCTGATATTTAAGTCCACTCAGATCCTCGAGCCCGCCGGTTGCAATTGAAAGCGTCGGCATCGCCACGTCAGCGACGAACGAATTCACGACAGCTCCGAACGAGTTGCCCAGGATGACGGCGACCGCCAGATCAAAGACATTACCCTTGGCAGCAAATGCCCAGAACTCATGCAAAAAACCTCCCGCCCGGGAGCCTACTTTTTCCTGGAGTTCTGCGACACGCTTCATCATGAAACGGCATAGTACCATATTCGCGAAGGCCCCCCGCACGACGTCTTGCATAAGCATCGCGCTCTATATATAGTGCACGGACCATTTATTAGTTTCAGTGTGCGGGTTACATCTTGCTTCCGATAGACCTCGGTAGCGTAAGGAGCAAGACCCCAAACGCTCAACACAATGGCAGAAAACATCAAAGACATCGAGGATACCGATGTCGAAGTAGTGCAGGAGAAAAAAGGCCCGATGGCCGAGCTTCTCCTTACCGCACCGAAGGTGCCGGTAATTGACGACGTGGTCGAAGGACCGGTCGTCGCGATCGGACGTGCACGCGTGTACGTCGATCTCCACCCGTTCGGTACGGGTATTATTTACGGCCGCGAGTACCTCTCGGCGCGCGAGACCCTCAAGAACGTCAATATCGGCGACTTGGTCACCGCAAAGGTGGTCGGCAGCGAAAACGCCGACGGCTACATCGAACTGTCGCTGCGCGAAGCACGACAGGCGCTTATCTGGAACGAAGCCGAACAGGCTTCGCAGAAGAAGACGGTCTTTGAGCTTCCGATTACGGATGCCAACAAGGGCGGCCTCATCATTAACTGGAACGGTATTCAGGGCTTCCTCCCTGCGTCCCAGCTCTCTCCGGCGCACTACCCGCGCGTTCCGGACGGCGACAAGGACAAGATCTTTGTTGAGCTCAAGAAAATGATCGGCACGAAGCTCGAGGTCATGGTCATCACCGCAAATCCGAAGGAGCAGAAGCTCATCTTCTCGGAAAAGGGTGCAGGCACATCAGAGCGCGCATCGCTCGTCGGCAAGTACAACGTAGGCGACGTCTTGGACGGCGTCGTGACCGGCGCGACCGAGTTCGGTGTATTCGTCAAACTCGAAGACTCGCTCGAAGGACTCGTTCACATCTCCGAAATGGATTGGGCACTCGTAGAAAACCCGAAGACCCGCTACAAGGTCGGCGAGCCGGTGAAGGTAAAGGTCATCGAGATCAAGGACGACAAGGTGTCGCTCTCGATCAAGGCGCTCGTCGAAGACCCGTGGAAGGCTGCTGCAGCAAAGTACAAGAAGGATCAGCAGGTGGAAGCGGTCGTCATCAAGTACAACAAACACGGTGCGCTCGCCTCGATCGAGGAAGGCGTCGCAGGACTCGTTCACATTTCCGAATTCGGCAGCGAAGACGAACTTCGCTCCAAGCTCGAGCTCGGCAAGGTGTATCAGTTCACGATTACCTTCTTCGAACCGAAGGAGCGTCGCATGACACTCAAGCCGATCGCGTAAGCGAACGACAAAAGGAAAAGCCCGATCTCGCGATCGGGCTTTTTTCGTGTGTGCGGTTCATACATGTGCGGCAATTCGCCGATCCGTCCGGACTTTCATCCATGTCCGCCCGAGCTTGTTCAACCCGGTACCGGTTTTACCGTTACCCCAGTACTCGTCCCAAGGCGCATTCTCGACGATCTCGCGCTCACCGGTCGCCTCGAGCTTCTTGGCGACCCAGGGGTGCTGTCGCGCCTTTTCGGCAACGACTTTCTCCATGATGGAGTCGCGAACCGCGTACCAGTCGGGTCGCCATGCATCCTTGCGCTCATTCGCACGACGTTTCGCCTCGTGCGGCGACTCCGCCTCGCGAACCCACGCACGCAGCGCGGGATCGGTGAACTTTTCGGCCTGGTAAATATGTTCGGATGTGTCCCAGACCAAATCGTTCCAGATCATCCGGAACGCGGCAAAATTAGAACACCACCAGAAGTAATCTCCGCCGAACAGGATCGCAACCGTCGTCATCTATGACCTCCTTCAATAACCGACCTGACCCTACCAGACGAACAGATAAAATAAAAATGCGAACCATGATAAAGACCCGGTGGTGTCCGGGTCTTTTCGCTGCATGTACTCGTCAGGTCGGCGGCGGCGGCGGAACAAAGCACGTGATCACAGTCCCCCCGATCAGCAAATAGACATATGCCGAGATTTCATCACCGTTCGGCGGACGCTCGTGAACGATTTTTTCTTCAGGTACCCGGACCCAGTCCTTTTCGAGCGCGCCGTTCGCCCGATATACATTGATCCAGACATACCAGACCGCCTCTTCGTATTTTTTCCCGGGCGCCAATTCCATGCGGGTTTGCACTTTCGCAACATCTTCGTTTGTACAGCACAGCTTCGATTTTGCGTCCCGATCAGGATTCTTATCGTTATCGGGACGCGGAAGCGTGTTGAACCAGTCGCCGTTCCCTCCCGCAAACGACTTCGGATGTTCGTGCCCATAGGCTGAGATCGCGCCACCCATAAGGAGCAGCAATGCGAGGCGAGTTACCTTCATGCCAAATCCTCCGTATTCGGTTGTGTTCCTCCGCGATAGTACAGAAGCGTATCTGATATTCAATAGCAATCCGGCGCTGTCTCGTGAGCACCAAAGAAGAAAGACCGGATGCATTTACGCCCCCGGTCCCTTTTTCTTATTGCACGCACAGATGAAGCAGTAGATCAGGAATGTCCTGCGTAACGATGTCCGCGGATAGCCGAGCTCGGTACCGTCGGGCAACTCCACCCAGAGCCACGAACCTGTTACGTAGCCCTTTCCGTCGATGTCTCGCGTCGCTGCACGGACGATCACACGTGTTCCTGCCGGATAGCTGCGGATCTCACTGACGAAAACCGGCTCCGTCGTGACAAGGCATTGCCCGTCACGCACCTTTTCGATGGATGGAAACAATGGGAACTCCATTGCGAGTACTCCTTTCTACTGTGATACCGAAGGCAGATAATCACACCCCTCCTCGGGGGTCAACACACCTCGTACTAATTGAAGTGATTCATTGCGATAGCGGGTCCGTCCGCTACGACGGCCTCGATTGCGTCGGCCACACGCTTAAATACCTTCTTGAGTTCATCTATTTCGGACGGCTTGAACTTCTTGAGGATGAAATCGTCTACTACGGAATCGCTATCGGGCTTCTGTATCTTCCCTGCCGCGGTGTGCGGCGAGATACCGATACGAATACGGGTAAATTTCTTTGTTTTCAAGGCGGTCATGATGGATTCAACACCTTTGTGGCCGCCGGAACCTCGGTCAAACGACAATTTGATCGTGCCGATCGGCAGATCGAGGTCGTCGTACACCACAATGAGCTTCTCAGCCGCTTTTACGCCCTTTACGAGCTTGGAAACGGCCGCTCCCGACTTGTTCATAAAGGTGTTCGGGAGCTGGAGCGCAACCATCGCCGTCTTGATCGCGGAACCGGCGGTCAACGACTGCGATCGCTTGTCTTCTTTCCATGCTGGTGCCCCTGCGTGCTTCGCAAAATGCATAACAGCCATCCTCCCGGCATTGTGGCGGGTATTCTCGTATTCGGGACCGGGGTTCCCGAGCCCTGTAACGACCCAAGTCATTGCGGCGCATCATAGCACTCGCTCACATGAACCGTCACCGTGCATAATCCACAGGAAAAATTGTGACAAAACAAAAAAGTTTGCGATAATTTTTGTTCGAAAAATTTTTTTCTGATTTTTTCTGAAAAATTTTTCCAAAAATTAAAAAATTACGCGGCGCGCGATGCCAAAGACTTTGTGTCAACGGCATCCACAGAGTATGATGCTCGCACATGAAATCCGTTGGATGTGGTTCTGATGGAAAGTCGCTCAACCGAAGGTTGCTATCGCTATGAACGATACAACCCAAACACATGCACCGGACGGATTCACAGAGCAACCCTCGCCGAATCCGACGGTTCCCTCTGATTCTCAGTCAACCCGGTCACTGATCATCTATACGATCGCCGCACTGGGTCTCGCGTTCTTCATCCGTTTCTTCATAGCAGCTCCATATGTTGTTTCCGGAGCATCGATGGTTCCCACGTTCTATGATTACCACTACCTCATCATCGATCGCGTGACGTACGGGTTCGAAGAGCCGCAGCGGGGCGACGTGATCGTGCTGGACCTGCCTCAAGACACCTCGCGCGCACTCATTAAGCGTGTCATCGGCCTCCCCGGCGAAACTATTTCCCTCGAAGGCAACGATGTCATCATCTCGAACGCCGCGCACCCGAAAGGCTTTAAGCTCGCCGAGAACTATGTAGACCCGAACAACTTCGGTGGCCCCACGGATACAACAATCACACTCGGCCCGGATCAGTTTTATGTCTTGGGCGACAACCGACGGGTATCCGCAGACTCACGATCATGGGGCGTACTTCCCCGCGAAGATATCGTTGGCCGTGCGGTCTTACGACTCTTCCCGTTCGACAAGATAGGAATACTTCCCGGAACGGTTCATTTCGACGACTCCTCCATTACAAACGTTAATTCATAGAGCGCACTATGATCAGACTGAAAGACACAGCCCACGGGAATACTGCGGAGTTCCTGCAGAATGCGATTAAAATCGCAGAATATTACGGATTCGTTCCATTGGACGAAATGAAAGGTCAGACAAAGGAACGTGACGAAGCAGCCCGCAAGGTCCAGCAGGCAAAAAGTGAGTCAGATATCAGTTTTGCACGCCGCGATGAACGCGCACTTGCTTCCGTTGCACGTCGAGCCGTTTCGGTCGCGCGCGCACAGCAAGGCACGCTGCTCGCGTGGCGCACCGCCCCGGGACAGGGTGACGGTCAGACCGTATCGTTTGAATTGCATGTACTCGGTTCGCAGTCGGCGATTGCTGAAGCAATTCTGCTTGTCGTTGCGAACACGATCGCCGAGGAAAGCGGTGTAAAGAACCGCTACCTCTCGATCAACAACATCGGTTCACACGAATCGTCGAACCGCTTCGTTCGCGACATCGGTTCCTACCTACGCAAGCACATCGACTCTATTTCTCCGACGCTTCGACCGCGAGCCGCGACTGATCCGCTTGGCACACTCGTGCAGCTGATCGAAAAAGGCCACCCTGCCACACCGCGCGCACCGCAGTCGATGGAATATCTCACCGAAGATGAGCGCCGACGATTCTGGGACCTGCTCGAATACCTGGAAGTGTTCGGTTTGCCCTACGAACTTTCGCCGCACGTTCTCGGTTCTCGAGACTGTTGGGCACATTCGCTCTACGAGATCTCATCGACCGACGAGGAGACAGGAGGCCGCGTAGGATTCGCGCTCGGCGGCCGCTATGATCCGCTCGCGACCCGCTTTGCCGCAAAACACATTCCGGCTGCAATGATCTCCATTACGTGCGAAGTACGGGGCAAGACGAAATTCAAGCGTGAAAACCGGGCACTGCCGTCGATCTACTTTGCGCACCTCGGTCCCGAGGCGCGACGCCGGGCGCTCATGGTCCTCGAGAGTCTGCGCCGCGCAGAGATACCGGTCCATCAGTCCCTGCTCTACGACAAGATCGGCGAACAGATGATTAAAGCCAAGGAGCTGGCGGTACCGTACATCCTGATCATGGGCTACAAGGAGGCAATGGAGAACACCATCTTGGTCCGAGAAGTTGCCACAAATTCCCAGGATGCAGTCCCCGTGGACGAGCTTCCGAACTACCTGCGCCGTCGACGCATGGGGGCCTGGAAGGCGCTTTCGCCCAGCATCTAAGCCCCGCGTTGACTTTCAACTCACTTGCAGGTATTATCTCGCGACATGTCAATCAACGCAGAAGTCACTAAAGTCGGCAACGAATCCGCTCTCGCGGTCATTCGTAAATTCAGCCGCCGTGTTCAGGGTACGGGCCTCATCAAGAACTCCCGAAAGACCCGTTACTACGAACGAAATGCATCCAAGTCGGTGCAGAAAAAGCGCGCACTCAAACTCTTGAAGCGCCGCGCAGAATTCAAGCAGCTCATCAAGGAAGGTAAGGTTGCAGAGGCTCCGGCACGACGCGGCTACAATCGCGACGCCAACCAGTCTCAGGCCCAGGCAAACAAGGCTGCAGAAAACACCGGACCGGCACGATTCGGCGAATCGACCCCGATCGCACGCTAGTGCGTCACAGACGATGGGTTCGCCCTCAATAGACATCAAATCGACAATCCGCGGCCCCGTGCCGCGGATTTCGTTTGAAGCGATGGCCGAAGCCGTGCTCGGCAAACACTACGAGCTCTCACTCGTGATTTGCGGCGATACACTGGCGCGCCGCATGAATAGAGAGCACCGGAAAAAGTCATACCGTCCGAACGTCCTTTCGTTCCCGTATTCAAAGACCGAAGGTGAAATATTCCTGAACGTGCGCTGCGCTGCGCGCGAAGCAAAACGCGGCGGGATCCCGCTGAGCAAGCGAGTCGCTCTGTTGTATGTGCACGGCCTCTTTCACCTGAAAGGACTCGATCACTCCGATCATATGGAGGCCGAGGAGCAAAAAATACTGCGCCGCTTCAAACTTGCCTCGTAGTGCGTAGAAATCCCCCGTCTTTAGGCTGTAAATGAAGCCGTATCGCGCTATAATACGCGTGCAATGCGGACGTTTTACACCGGTATCGACATCGGAACTTTCAATGTAAAGGTAGTTATCGCGGCGCCTGCGGAAAATCCCGAGGCGCCGATGCAAATAATCGGTACCGGCACCGCAGTCTCAAAGGGCATGCGCCACGGGTATATCGTTGATCGCGGCGAAGCAACGCGCTCCATTCGCGAAGCGCTCATGCGCGCACAAACCGCCGCAAAAGTCACCGTAAAAAGTGCGCGTTTAGCACTCGGCGGCGTCGGCCTCGACGACATCCGTTCAACTGGCGATGTCACGCTCACACAGTCGGGAGGCATCGTGACGGAACGCGATATCGAGCGTGCGATGCAGGACAGCGAAAAGCGCGCCACACCTAAGCTCGTAAACCGAGTCGTCGTGCACACGATTCCGCTTGAATACCGCGTCGACGGAAACAAAGTGTTCGGCAAGCCGGCAGGATTGCAGGGCACCAAACTTTCTGTCGATACCCTCTTGATCACATTGCTCGCTCAGCACCACGACGACCTCATCGAGGCAGTGGAAGCGGCCGGCGTCGAGGTTGAAAGCGTTATGGCTTCACCGCTTGCGGCATCGCTGGTCTCGCTCACCAAAGCGCAAAAAATGGCGGGTGTATGTCTTGCAAATATCGGATCTGAAACGCTGTCGATCATCGTATTCGATAACGACACACCGATATCACTGAAAGTATTTCCTGTGGGTTCCGGCGATATCACGAACATGATCGCGCTTCAATTCCAACTTCCCCTCTCTGAAGCAGAACAACTCAAGCGCGGCGGTGTGACCGGCGGTGACATTCCCCAAAAGAAGTCGGACACGATCGTCACCGCTCGCCTCAAAGACATGTTCACGCTCATCAACGGCCATTTGAAAACGATCGGTCGCCAGAAGTTGCTTCCGGCGGGCATCGTCATCACCGGCGGCGGTTCCGGTTCGGCTTCGGCGACAGAAATCGCGAAGGCCGTTCTGAAACTCCCGTCACAGGTCGGACAGATCGCGAATGTTGCACGCACCGCATCGACCGATGCCACCTGGGCTGTCGCATACGGACTGTGCCGATGGGCGTTCGCGGAAGACGCATCCGACAAAGGAACGACACTCGGAGATGTACTCAGCGGCGGATGGAACTCTTTGAAAGCAAGTTTCCGCTCACTGCTCCCCTAGTCGATTTAGCGGCACAAATACTGTGTTTTTTCGATGTAATTCAGACATGAATGCATATGGGCGTCAACGTTGCCCTCTACGCAGAAATGCTATGATGTGCCCACTATGTCAAAGCAAGTGAAGCCCGAAGTTGAATCTTTCGCGCGAATACGAGTTATCGGTGTCGGCGGATCGGGTGGAAATACGGTCAACCACATGGTCGCAACAGGCGTCCAGGGCGTTGATTTCATTGCGGTCAACACCGACGCACAGGACCTCCACAAATCAAAAGCAAAGCACAAGATCCACATCGGCAAGACCCTCACCCGCGGACTCGGCACCGGCATGAATCCGGACATGGGTAAGCAGGCGGCTGAAGAAACTCGAGAAGAAATTCAGGATGCGATTAAGGGTTCCGACATGGTGTTCGTCACCTGCGGTATGGGCGGTGGTACCGGAACGGGCGCTGCGCCTGTCGTCGCAAAAATCGCGCGTGAACTCGGCGCACTCACCATCGGCGTCGTTACCCGACCGTTCGCCTTCGAAGGTCAGCAGCGCATCCGACTCGCTGAAGCAGGGCTTGCGGAGCTCCGCAAGGCAGTCGACGCCACCATCATCATCCCGAACGACAAGCTCCTCGCAATCGTATCGCGAGAAACCGGCATCAAGAACGCGTTCGCAATGTGCGACGATATACTGAAGCAGGCAGTCGAAGGTATCTCCGACCTCATCACACAAACAGGTATCATCAACGTCGACTTCGCAGACGTGCGCGCCATCATGGCAAACGCAGGCTCCGCGCTCATGGGTATCGGTACTGCTATCGGCGAAAAGCGCGCAGAGAACGCAGCGCGAGCCGCAATCAACTCACCGCTCCTCGAAGTCTCGATTACGGGCGCAAAGGGCGTACTCTTCTCGATTGCAGGCGGAGACGACCTTGGCATGCTCGAAGTTCAGGATGCTGCAAACGTCATCACCGAGGCAATCGATCCGGAGGCAAAAGTCATCTTTGGTGCCATCACCGACGAGTCGCTCAAGAAGGGCCAGGTACGCGTCACTGTTATTGCAACAGGCTTCCCGGAACAGCCGGTCCGACCTGCAGGCGGCGCTACATTCGCCACGCGCGTTATCCCGTCCCGAGCCAAGGATACAGACGTGCCGCCGATTCAGACGATCCCGCGTCCGGAACCGAAAAAGATCATCGACGCGCTCGCGACCGAGAAGTCGCAGCCTCGCGAAGAAAAGAAGCCGGAGGTCCGCATTCAGGACACATCGGTAGAAGCCGGACCGACCGACGAAGACGACAGCTGGGGCGGTCTCCCCTCCTTCCTTCGACGAAAATAACCGACATTATCCACGGCCCGCGAAAGCGGGCCGTGCTATTCTGCTCAGACTAATCCTATAGCTATGTACGACCTCATCATTATCGGCGGCGGCCCGGCAGGAGCATCTGCGGCCATTTACGCGGCGCGCAAACAACTGAAGACCGTTCAGATCACCTCTGAATGGGGTGGGCAGAGCAACGTATCCAGCGAAATTCAGAACTGGATCGGTACGAAAGCGATTGCCGGTGCCGATCTCGCAAAGGCGCTCAAAGAGCACGTTGAAGCATACAAAGGCGAATATCTCGAAGTTGTCTCTCCGGCGCTTGCCACACAGTTTGAAACCTTCAGCGATCACGTCGAAGTTACGGTTGATAACGGCACCGTCTACAAGGCAAAGACCGCACTGATTGCGGCAGGAGCGCAGCGACGCAAGCTTGATGTGCCTGGCGCCGCGGAATTTGATAACAAAGGCCTCACGTATTGTGCAACCTGCGACGGGCCGTTGTTTGCTGATCAGGATGTCGCAGTCATCGGCGGCGGGAACGCCGCGTTCGAGACGGCGCTGCAGCTCCTTGCCTACTGCAAGAGCGTTACGCTCTTGAATCGCACCGAGACATTCCGAGCAGACGAAATCACCGTTGCCGCCGCGAAACAGAACCCGAATTTCAAACTACTCACCAGCGCCGTCCCCACCGAGATACTCGGGGACAAGTTCGTAAACGGCATGAAGTGGAAGGACGCCTCGGGCACGGAATCTACACTTCCGGTAACGGGTGTATTCGTCGAGATCGGTCTCATTCCGAATACTGCATGGCTCGGTGACACGATCGCACTCAACGAAGTGAAGCAGATCAAGGTGGATCCCCGTTTGCAGCGTACGTCACACCCACGTGTGTGGGCAGCGGGAGACATCACCGACGGAATCTACCACCAAAACAACATCGCCGCAGGAGACGCCGTAAAAGCGCTGGAGGACATCTATATGTTCGTTCACAAAGACGCCGCGGTCGCCGCATAACTCCGCTGCAATAGAAAAAGGGCTCCGTTGCGGAGCCCTTTTTCTTTGATCGACAGCGTATTATCGGGTCGATCCCGGTCGGTATTTGACCGCAAAATAGAGTGCGATCGCCGCAATCGAAAGATCACGGAAGACAACCTGAAACTCGGAACGGTCGAGCGCCACGATGCCGACAAGCATCAGGAACGCCGCCAGAGCCGGCCAGAAGATCGCACGGCCCCAGAGGACCCATATCGCGATGATCACCTCGATCACGCCGAAGCCGTGCAACAGGATCGTATCGTCTACGACGCCTCGGATGAACGGCGGAAAGTAGCCGATCCAGGCATTCGGGTCCACGACCGCGTTCAGCGGCGGATACAGGAACGCGAATGCGAGCCCTATCCTCAGAATGATTTCCGCTGCGTCGCGATTCATACAGCCTTACTGAATAGTGACCGTACCGTGCGCGCTCGGGTTGATGTGGTCGTGGAATTCGATCGCCCCCGCCTTAGCAAACGTAAACGAGTAGTCTGCGGCTTCCGGCTTGCACTGATCGAACGGCTTTTCACCGGCGTATCCTGCCGCGCAGTGAGTTGAGCGCGATGTGCCGTCGTACTCGGTGTGTGTCGGATGCTCGTCAGATGCCACCCACATGTTCTTGCCGGATGTGTTTTTGAACATGACCGTATCACCCGCTTTGATTGTCACATCAGCCGGCGAATATGCTTTGCCGTCGTAGGTAACGGTGACCGTTGTCGGTGTCGCAGCAGGTGTAGTAACAGCTGTTTCCGGCGTCGTCGTGGCTGCAACCGGCGCAGGAGATGCGGCGTTCTCATTGACCATAGCTGTGGGCTGCGCAGACATGGACCACCACCAATAGCCTCCGCCGACGATGATTACCGCAATAATGATCCACAATAGATTTCGCATAGATAAAGACTTTATATTCCTAGGACTGTTAGTCGGCTCAGTATATCACTCCACATTATGGAGGTTGTATGAGCAAAATCGCGCGCTTATTGAGCTACCGTCCCGATCTTGAACCCGGCCAACACGTCGGCCTGGAGCTGATTGCTGTGGTGCTGACCATGAAAAGCGGCTGTGCCGTCTTTACCGCACAATGAGAGGATCGCGCGCTCACCGCCCGGATGCTCCGATACCCATCCGGTTAGATCATAGACAGCACCGTCTATGACACTCCAACAACTCTCGGCACCCGCGTGCGTCGCAACATCTGTCATGGTGGCCGGTGCGGTCAACTGCGTGACGGCCGGTGCGGGCATCGATGCGTATTCTGCGGCTTCCCGTGCCTCGTATATGTAAACAGCCGCACCCGCGATGAGCACAAGCGCGACAACAGCAATGATGATCTTTTTCATGAAGTGATTGTACTTCGCTTTTGTAAAAACTCCTTACCGTGGCCGACATCAGTATTGATCGGAATACCTCGTGCACACAGGTCACACTCCGCTTCCGGCCACTGATCAAGCTCAACGGTCAGCATGGACATAAATTCCGGCGGGTCTCCTGCCATTTCTCTGGTCACGTTGCCCCGGTTGCATATAGCGACAGCCGCGACAACCTGCGCCCCCTCCGCGCGCGCGGCACTGATCACTTTTTTGAGCGAACCCCCGGTCGTCACGAGATCTTCCACGACGAGCACCTGCTTGCCCTTGATCAATTCATTGTACCCGCGCTTGATGACGAAACCGTCGCCATCCTTATCAGAGTACACACTGTACACTTCGCGGCCTTCAAGTTCAGATAAGTGATATGCGACCCATTGCGACAAAATAATGCCGCCGGTCGCAGGCCCGACGACGACCTCAATCCCGCGCCCCTTGAACCGACTCGCGATCTCGCGACACAAGGTAGACATTTCGCGAGTATACGGATACATCGCATTTTTGTTCACGTACGTGTCGGCATGAAGACCTGATACGAACACAAAGTGCCCTGCACGAAACGCGCCTACTTTCTGCAATACATCGAGTACATGAGCTTCGTCCATATGAATAGTGGTTCAAACTATATTACGCCGCTTTTATAATGGAGCCATGAAGCTCCTGTGCAGAACGCGCAGCTGCTGCCGCAAAGTCTTCACCCTCTGACGCGTAGATGATGGAGCGGGACGCAGAAATGAGTGTTATCCCGCCGCGAGCGGCACGCACGGTCGCCTCCAGGTCTCCGCCTTGAGCGCCGATTCCAGGTATCAAAAGCGGGAGTTTCGGGGCGATCTCACGCACCTGTTCAATATCGGCCGGATACGTCGCACCCACGACAAGGCCGCAGTTCTCGTTATCATTCCAATCATGCGAGACGATACGCGCCACTGTTTGGTACAGCGGAGATCCGTTCACGACCAAGTCCTGCAGTTCCCCCGAGCCGGGGTTCGACGTGCGACAGAGGATGAATGAACCCTTGTCCGCTCGATCAAGGAACGGCTTCAATGCTTCCCTGCCCAGATACGGATGCAGCGTTACGGCGTCGGCCTGCAGATATTCATAAACTGCCTCCACATATCCGTTATTGGTATTCCCGATATCTGCACGCTTTGCATCCACGATGACGGTCGCATGTGCTGCGCGCTCCTGCGCATACAATGTTGTTTCGCGAAGCGCATCCCACCCGTCCGCACCGTACGCCTCATAAAATGCCGTGTTCGGTTTATACGCTGCGGCAACAGACGCAGTTGCATCGATGATCGCACGATTGAATGCCACGATTGCATCGCGCGCAGAAAGCGCTCGCAGGTGGACGGGTATTTTGTCGAGATCCGGATCGAGCCCGACGCACACATATCGATGCTGTGCCGCATTTCCCGCAACAAGCTCCCGGAAATCCCGTTTCATTGCCCTGCAATGTACCACACGAAAAAACAACCCGAACGCGTACGTTCGGGTTGTCAGATCACGGTGTACGGCTCGCGCCACGTTCTCGAGAACATACGGGACGGGCGAAGCGTGTCGGGTTCCACACTTTCCCAAAAACACTCACTCTCTGCGATGCGCTCATGAAAGACGAGCCAGGAAAAATGACGATCTACCCGGCCGACCTGTCGGAGCACATCCGGTACATCCGCGTATTCCGTGATATCCCATGCACCGATGGTGCGCACCGTGTCTGTGATATCGACCAGTCGCACCACTGTGGTTGCGGCGTGCGACACGGTACATACGCGAAGCGGATACGCGAATCCGCCGCGCGCACGCCAGGTACGTGTTGCAAGTGTTACGAGCGCGGCGTCCTGGACGACAAGATGCCTCATGTGACCTCTAAAGAGCTGCTGCATACACAAAAAGCCCCGCGTTCGGCGGGGCTTTTTGCTGTATGCAAAGGTGATTATGCAGTACGAAGAGCGCCGCCGAGCGGTTGGTTCATCGCCATCATCATTGATGTATACGACTGCATGCTTTAAAAATAACAGACGCGTCTACCGTGTCAACGCGGCCTCGACTGCGCGGGCAACGATATTTTCAATACCGCCCGTTTCCGCATCGATCGTCACATGTGCCGACTGTTCGTATAAGGGAAGCCGCTCATCAATGACCTCGTCGAGCGATTTGCCCGAAAGACCGATTATTCTGCCTTCGCGCCCCGCATCACTGTGAATACGCTTCAAAAGCGTGCTTTTGGACACCCTGAGGTAGATCACTCGTGAGCGCTCCTTGAGCGACTCGATCGCCGATTCGGAGTACACGATACTTCCGCCCGTCGAGATAAGCTGGTTATCTGCGTCGCAAACCTTTTCCGTCGCCGCCCCCTCGACCCGCACAAATGCAGCCTCGCCGAGCTCGTCGATGATAGCCGGCAATGCCTTGCCCGCATGCATTTCAAGCATCTCGTCAACATCTATAAATGTAAGATCCAGCGCGTCGGCAAGCTGACGACCGACATAGGATTTTCCCGCACCCGACATACCAATGAGTGAAATGTTCATACAGCCACGCGGAGCGGTTCAAATGTTGCCGAGAGCACTTCAGATCCATCGTCATTAAAATGCACGACGCCTTGCAGATGCTCCCCCGAGAGTGCGCGCTCAAGCCAGAGCGCATCTGACACCCACATCGTGTCGAACGGCATCGCGCGAATCGGATACCACTGCGGGCGCATTTCCTCGCTTTCGACCGGATCATGCTCCCAACTTCGAGCGATGTATGCGTGACACTGGAACACCGGCTTCCCCGCGAAATAAAATTGAATATCCGCGATCTTTTCGAGTGCTCGCGCGTCGGTTGCTATGCCGGACTCTTCGAACAATTCGCGGGCGGCAGCCTCCTCGTTGCTTTCTCCTGCGTCGACTTTCCCCCCGTAACCATTCCACTTTCCCGCGCCGAACCGCACCTTTTTCAGACCGAGCAAGATTTCGTCACCCCTAATGCAATAACAGAGCGTCGCCTGTTTCATTGCGCCAGTATACCGCCCCTACGAACTATCCCGCTCCTGCATTCGGAACGTGAATGTGGCGAGAACGTAGAGAATGACCGCCCAGACGACCATGCCCAGGAGGTCGACGGATACACCCGCAAACCCTGTGCCCTTCGTCATAATTTCGCGTACCGCGGTCGAGAAAAACGTAAGCGGCAGCAGTTTGGCGATAACCTGCAACCACCCCGGCATGTTTTCAACCGCGAAAAACGTTCCTCCCAGAAACATCATCGGAAAGACGGTGAGGTTCGCGAGCACCGGCACGGTATCAGTCGTTTTTGCGAGTCCGGAGATCGTAAATCCGAGCCCCAAGAACATGAATGCGCCGAGCACAACGGTGAGCGTGAGCAGCGGGTACGATCCGACGACGTGGATCTTGAACAGCACGATGCCGAGCACGATAAATATGGCAGCCTGTGCGATCGATACGAACAGACGCGTGATCGCATTGGAGAGCACAAACGCGAACGGAGGCATCGGTGTCGCGAGCAGTCGCTTGAGTACCCCCTTTTCTTTGTACTGCGTAAATACAAATGCTACCGAGAACACGGCCATTTGCATGATGGAGAGCGCGATAAGCCCCGGCAGAAGGAATTCGATATAGCGCAGATTGTGCGCATTCACTTCCTCTGTCTTCACGGCGACGATCGGCTGCTGGCCGCTCGCTTGGATCGTCATCTGATAGATCGACTGATTCATGATCGAGACGACCGCTTGTGCCTCGCCCGCCTTGCTCGCGTTCGTGTATACCGTGAGATCTTTGGGCGTCGTTTGACCCGCCGCCAACAGATCATCGCGCACATCAATGACCGCCGCGCGGTTACCGTCGTCGAGCTCGCGGCGCTCCGCCTCCAACGTGTCCTCGTGCACCGTAAACGTCGGAAACTGACGAACCGCCTCCACGAATTGTGCAGTCTCCTGATTCGGCGAATGCACTACGAGACCCACATCGATCTTCTGCGGTTTATCGAA
The DNA here is from genome assembly GCA_964633425.1 of uncultured Candidatus Saccharibacteria bacterium. Classification (GTDB taxonomy): domain Bacteria; phylum Patescibacteriota; class Minisyncoccia; order Phycocordibacterales; family UBA2100; genus UBA10103. The sequence continues at coordinate 4,162 of CAZWFX010000022.1, read as the reverse complement.
TCCGATGTACCCGAAGATCAGCATGATAAAAAGCGGCATGAACAGCGTGAAAAAGAGCGCCTGCCTGTTTCGCAGGAACATTTTCATTCCGACCTTGGTGAGCATCCATGTTGTGTACATAGCAATTGAGATTAGCTGCGCGCTTAGTCGCGCAGCGCACGGCCGGTAAAGTGGAGGAACACGTCTTCGAGGTTCGCCGATTGGGGTATCGCCTCTTTCGTAAAGCCGGTTTTCAGCAGCTGTCCGATGAGATTTTCGGGCGTATCGAGCGCAATGATCTTTCCGTGATCCATGATGGCGATGCGATCGCACAGCACCTCTGCCTCATCCATGTAGTGCGTCGTAAGAATTATGGTCTTGCCTCGTTCTTTAATCTTCTTTACGAGCTCCCAGAGGTGACGTCTCGCCTGCGGATCGAGTCCGGTGGTCGGTTCATCGAGAAAGAGAACTTTCGGATCATTAACGAGCGCGATCGCGACGGATAAGCGCTGCCGCTGTCCGCCGGAAAGCTCTTTTGCTTGGTTCTTCGCTTTGTCCGTGAGCTCCACGTCTTCGAGCAACTTCATAGCGTCGACGCGGTTGTTGTAGAGTGAGCCGAACGTCTCGATCAGTTCGATCAGATTCAGATTCTCAAAAAAATTCGACGACTGAAGCTGCACCCCGATCTCGGCCTTCACTTTGTCCGTCTCCTTCGAAACATCCTTGCCGTCGAGCATGATCGTGCCGCTTGAAATAGACTTCAAACCCTCAATCATCTCGAGCGTGGTCGTCTTTCCCGCGCCGTTGGGACCGAGGATTCCGAGCGTTTCGCCGCGGCGGACCGTCAACGATATAGAATCGACCGCGGTAAAATCCGCGTATGTCTTGGTCAGGTTCTCGATCACGATGATCGGGTCGCCTCCGGGGTTATGTGCATGCATAGGAGACAAAGTATACCCCCGACATGGAGCATATGTGAACTCACTCATATGGCGGCAGTCGCCTACACAAACGGTGACCGGCTCCAAAAGCTCTCTTCCCCGTGGGGATTCGGGTCTTTGATACGCAGACTTTCCCGCATTTCTGCACCGAGTTTTCGGTTGTAGAGATAGTTGATGGTGAGCACAATCGAGACAGCAATGAGTGCACCCACTCCCGCGGCGGCCATATCTTTCTGAGTATCCCAGATATCACCCTGCGAACCGAGGAACGACATCCCGGTCGACGGATCTGCAATCTGTGCGGTAAGCCACTCAATTATCTCGTAGATTGCCGAGAACGAGAGTACAACGTCGAGCGGAAAATAGTACCCCCAGACACCCTTGGCACCGGTTACACGCACGAACACTTCACGGATCGGGTACACCATGAGGAGCCCGAACGAAAAGTGCACGACGCGATCGTACATGTTTCGGGGTGAATGAATGAGCTCTTGTAGAAAATTTCCGAACGGTACTTCCGAATAGGTCCAGTGGGCACCGATGAGGTGCAGAATGAGGTACACCGTTATGAACGTATAGGACACGTCCGACAGTTTGAAATAGTGCGCAAGCACGACAAGCAGGAGCGCGAACAGTACAACCAAAATATTCTCGACGAGCCACGTCCCTCGGTCGACCGGATTGATTGCCGCAAGCACCCACACAAAGGCGAATACTCCCGCGAGCGACCACCGGTACCAATTCATGAACGCAAGTATACTCTTCTGCCCGGTTTTACAAGCCGAGCATGGCGACTCCCCCCAAAACCATAATGCCTACTCCTATTGAGGAAACACTGTGCATCAACGGAAACTGCAGGCCCGTACGCTGCATTCGTACACGCAAGGTACCGAGAACTACGGAAACGAGCAGTATGTAGAGCGCTATATTATCGCAGAGCGACACTGCGGTTACGGTCGGCGACAGTGCGGCTACGGCAGCGCCCGAGATCAACTCGAACGTGGCAAGAAGCGCAATCATTCGTGTCACATGGGCGAAGCGATCCGATCGGTCCCGCGTAAGAATGATGAGGGCATAACAACTTACAATGAGCGTTGCCATTGCACCCACGACATGGACTGCGAGGAGGAGTGAATACATATCGTAAGTATATAGCATCTAACGCAGGAATTTTTTTAGTAGATAGTTCTGCTTGATGCGGATGAGCGGCGCGATCGCGTCGAGAATGACGCCGATATTGCCGAGCGTCTTTCCTTCGAGGAGCGTCGTATCCACTATATGGAGCCGATGATCATCGTCGACCAAAATGTTCGAAAGCGTGTTTCCGATCATGCCGTGGTGACCGATGAGATCAATGAGCGGATGGCCGTCAGCCTCCATTCGGTCTGCGATGTCTTTTATGCGCTGAAGCTGCGCGCGGACTTCCGGTCGTGAGCAGTGTTTGCGCGACAACGCCTCACCCTTAATGAAGGGCTGGATTTCGATGTGTTTGCCATCGCCCTGCGTTACATCGTGCGTTTCAACAACGAACTCCGGCATATAAAACCTGCATGTGCCGTAGTCGCGCGCGAGTTTTTTGTGCAGTTTATCGCCGGTGAGAAAATAAAGACTCGATATTTTCACGACGTGATCGGTGCCATAGCGATACACGCGACGGTCGCCGCCGCTTGCGATGCGCTTACCTATCAATGCCGGATCGAAGACGACATGCACGTACGTAGTGTACCGCGTTGCGATGCGCGGAGCGCACCCGGAGCTGAACACGCGAGCCGCAGGGCGGGTACCACGCACGCTCGGGCGCGTTGCCACCGCATAGTATGGACGGGCCATCTCTCATTAATTGACATAGACCAATATGTGTTTTAGAATCTCGGCGGTCAATTGTGCTCAACATCGGGGGAATACATGAACACGATTTCGCTGGAGCAGTCCCGGGGTTTTATCGCACAGTGTGCGCTCCCCCTCACGGTCATCGCAACACTCGCGCTTGCCTTCCAGGTCGGACACTTCTTCGAGCATTTCGCGCAGTTCGCGATCTGGGTACTCGGGGATCTCTCCGAGATCTGCGGTCGAAATACACCGTGGATGTCGGCGTGGGCAACGGACATGGTCGACTCGCTCGGCGCTTTCTTCGCGCCATCGGCACCGCGCGCCAGGCAATCAATGCTCGGACTCGAGACCCTGCACACGGTCGGAAATTCGATCTTCCTCGTGGGGATCGGCTCGTGCTACCTGCTGACGAAGAACAAGTACGTGCGGTATGCGTTCATCATCGAGGGACTGCATTTATGCGAGCACATCATGCTGACCGGTTCCGCGTTCTATGTCGGACGTCCGATCGGCCTGAGCACACTGTTCGGCGAGGCAATTAACCTCTTGCCGAGCAAGGAGTGGGTCGTCGGCTATCGGGTGTCGTGGCACTTCGTCATGAACCTCTTCCCCATGCCGCTCGTAATGCTTGGCATCATGGACTATCGCGCCGAACGAGCGATCGCGCGCTGAGATTGTCATCAACCTGATCTGTAACTACCGAAGGCTCGTCGTAAGACGAGCCTTCTGCTTTTTGCGATGCGGAGACGCGCGGAATAGATCGCGCGCGACTTCTTGTGAGCCACAATATTTTTCTCGCCGTCGCTCGAAACCCAATACGGGGAATCGGCGTGACTCACTAAGCTCGTTCCTCGCTAAGTGGTCACTGCCCTGACTCAGCCCGATGCTCGGGCTTCCGTCTTTCGATTCCCCGTAGGGTCTACAAACAGCAACCACCCGAACGCTCGCGCGTATCGGGTGGGCTGCTTTTTGACCCTACGGGTAAGCGGCCAGCTGTACTTTTCTGCTGAAAAGTCATCCGGCCCGCCCTCGGCCCGTCGGCCTCCGGGCTTCGATTCTCCGCACCGCGGATCATCGCTGGGTCTACGAAAATACTCCGGTCGAAACCGGAGTATTTTCATAAACCCATGACCCTACGGGGAATCGAACCCCGATTAACGGCTTGAAAAGCCGGCGTCCTAACCATTAGACGATAGGGCCAGAAAGGCTATGCCTTGGCTAGGAATATAGCTTATTTTTCCTCGCACGGAAAGTGTGTTAGCTTTACGTACGGCCAAGATCGTTTGGCTTCTGTTTTCGCATTCGTGCGGATCAAAAGCTGCATGCAACGGGTATATCCTGTTGCAATCGGCGGGCAAACGCTCGCCCTCGGAGAGGTGGCTGAGTGGTCGAAAGCACCGGTTTCGAAAACC
>CAZWFX010000021.1:32479-37024 GCA_964633425.1 uncultured Candidatus Saccharibacteria bacterium | reverse complement strand
CCAAGGACTTCGAGGACGGCAGAAAGTTCCCACAGACGCGGAACGGTCTTGCCCCGCGCCCAATAGTATATTGCGGAATAATCCACACCAGCGCGCTTGCCGAGTTCGCGCGCGACTACGTTTTGGCCGCGGATCAGAGTCATTAGATGTTTGACTACTGGATGCGTGTGCGCGGGCGGATAGATCTGGTGGAGCTTTTGGCGGCGCGGTTTATCCGGGTTTATTGATGGGCAATTCATCCGGTTATCCTACTCCATGTTCGTTCTTTGGTCGAGGCTTGTAATACGGGCCGGTGGCGTCTTTGTCTAAGATGTTGGCCCGTACCGCGATTTGCAGGATGCGGTCAATCTTCTCGCTCGGCACGCGGTTCTGTAGAAAGAACATCAGGCGCGACTCGTGGATAGGTTTCTTGTCGCGCGCCCAAAGTGTCCAGACGAATTGATGCAATTCCTGGATGACTTGGGAATCGGACTTCTGCACCATCTCCTTGAAGATGTCTGGCATGGTGGCTTCAGCCTGCAACAACCAACCTTGCGCGCGCTGGAAGTCTGAAAGCTGTATCTCCAATGGATGCCCGGCTGAGGCTGCGCTTACAAGACAAAGCCTAATAGTATGAAGAACGCGGCGAGCATTATAAGCGGCCAATCGGCTGTGCTCGGGCTCGGGTGGGAATCCTGCGTCGGCCCAAGCTTGGATCGCGACTTTTGCATCTTCACTCCATTTGGCTTGCCCGTGGACCTTGAGCAGTAGTTTAAGCTGCTCAGATAATTCTGCGAAGATCCGCGGATTGCTGGTTTTAGTATCGAACAGTCTGACGTTGAATCGTTCAGCGGAATAAACCATAATCATGCGCGTCATGAAGCCCATGCCCCAAGCCTCTTCAGGTAAAAGCGAGGCGAGATATGCGGGCTGGGTTCCGGCAAGGATATTGATTTGTGGATTAATCGTGTCTACCTTGCGCCCGCCCGTTCGGCGCGACTCTCGGTAATTCGGATCGTTGTCGTAGATTTGGTTGAGGAAGTTTAAGAAATCCAGATCATGTGCGGGGACCAGTACACCGAACTCCGACGCGGCGATCTGCAATGAGTGATATTCAATCATCACATCCTCGCCCGGTCCCGGATTTTTAATAGGTATAACTCGCTTCGCGGCCTCAAGCTCATCTGTGAGCGAAGCCTTGGTAACGGAATTGGGCGCGATCTTGAGTTCTTTGGTGGAGTACCAAAGCGCACTTACTTGTCGGATGGATTGGGACTTGCCAGATCCCGGCGGTCCAACCAGAAGCGTGTACAGCCCAGGGAACACCTTATCACCGGCTGAGACAGTCCAGACGCGGCGTTCAAGCGTAGCTGCAACACATCCAATGGCGCTCCACAGACGGAACAAGTAGGGGCTTGGAATGCCCTCGGTATACTCCATGAATTTAGGGATCCAGTCATCCCATTCTCCTTGCATCTTCACCCTTCCACTTTATCAATCCGTAGGGATTAGCCGCGTCGGCTTTAGCCCAGTTCCAACCAATTTGACATTCTGAAGGGATGATTAGTTCTCGTTCGCGGGCGTAGATAGGGATTCGGGTAAGTTGCAAAGCACTCTGGATGATGGCGGCTTCGGTTGCAGGATCATCAGGATACTGGAATATGATAGCGTCGTGGACTTGACCCAAGATTTGAACGCGCTTCTCATTGGACCATAAGCGATGAAGGGCAAGATTGAGCAAATCCCCGACGACTGATTGCGGCTCAAATGCAATAGCCTCACGTAATGTGGCGTCATCGCCAGGGCGTCCATAGAAGATGCGCTTGCGGCCGAGCAGGGTTGTGAGTGAGGATGATAGGGCTAACTGCCGCGCGACCCATTCATGCCACTGGCGGATGCCGACGAACGGGCCGAAGTAGGACTTTTGAAAGTCTACCATAACCCGCTCTTCGACCTTTAGATGGCGAGCCATCGTGCGAGGAGTACCGTAGTAATTAGTCCCATGACCGCCCCGCTTAGCCATGTCGCGATAAGTAAAGTGCCGGTAGAAAGGTGCGTCAGCGACTTTGCGATTGGTACTATCGTCATTCCCCCAGGCGAGAGCGGGCCACACAAGTTTGCAGACGGTTGTATGGAGGTCCCCGCTTTCGCAGGCATCAAGATAAGCTGCATCTCCGATTGTTTTCCAGACGAGCAATCCAACCACACGCGATTCGGCTTGCTCGAGGTCGAGATAGCAAAGCTTATAGCCGGGATCTGCAATAAACATACGGCGGAGTGCGGGAGTAATGTTTTGAAGATTCGTTCCCGATCCGTCCGCACTAGAAGAGCTACTCCATCGGCCGGTCTCTGTACCTGCAACGTTGTAACTCGTTCGCATGCGTCCATCATGAGAGACCTCGGTTTCGAGCACAGATAGTTGTTTGGTGACTTCGCGGAGTTTGAGGATGACGTTTACTATTGGCCGCGCGTAGAAGTAGAGCCAAAGTTTCTCGAGCGCCTCGCGATTAGTTGAAAGGGACTTCTGGCCCCTGTTGTAGTTGTATTGTTCGGGCAATCCCATTTCGGAGTAAAAGAATTTTTTAAGTTGTGTGGGGGAATTGGCATTCAGGCCTTTGCCCCAGATCACGAAGGCGTAGCGGTCGAGGATGTCGCGCAGCATGTCGCGCTGTTTGCGGAGAAGCTCCTGGCCTTCGATGCGGGATTTTTCATCCACTCGCCAGCCGCGTTCCATCATTTCCAGAGCGGGCGCCTGCATCGCGCGCTCAAAGGAATACGTTATCGCGTTGTAGGGCTCGTTCTTGGATTGAAGTTGCTTTTCGAGGATCTCAAAGATTTCAAAAGTGATGCAACAATCGAGGCCGTTGTAGACCTGATGGCGCGAGTGCGGCTCGATGTTTGGATTGAGGCTGGCGGTGTTAACGCGAGGCATTGATTATCTCGCGCGCGTTTTGCAGCAAAGGAACTCGGATCACCGATGGATGATACTGCCAAGTGCCGTAGCTCTCATGTTCGCCAATGGTGATAACGCGCTTGCCGAGGATAATTCCCATGCCCGCCTCGACCAATCCGCCGCGCAGTTTATCGAACCGATCGGCGTAGACAATGACGTAGTGAGATTTGAGAACATCGAACTCGATCTTGGTCCAAGCATCGCGGCAGATTGTAGCGATGTCTGGCCCGTTCCATTGGTCGTATGAGTCAAGCCAAGATGCAACGAACTCGCATTCGGCCCAACTTTCGCGCAGTGATTTCCACATACGCGCGTGACGGAGAGTTGAGGCTGTGTAGACTTGGGGTTTCATCACTCATCCCTTTTCAAGACTTCCTCGCCGCGCTGGCGCATTAGTTTCCAGGCGGGTTCGTTGGTGTAAACTGATCCCATGAACCCAAGTCCTTTGAGAAGCTCAGGATGCAATGCGTGGTGCAAGAGCATTGTATCGTGGAAACAGTTGACGACGCGAAAGCGGTATTTTCGGAGGTACTGGAGATCGTACAGACCGTTCTGGAAGATCTTTGGCTGGGGGAGTTCGAGGAACTTTGCGGTCCAACGCATCGCGAGAATTTCATCTGCCGGGTCCTGCCAATAATGCTTATCCGGTTTGCGATGATCTACGAAGGGGATTACGAGCGCTTGCTTCGGGTTGATCGCGAAACCGATACAGGTGATTTGGCCGTTTTGCGTTTCGATGTCGCAGGCGATGGCGCGGGCGCGTCGGGCCAGTTCATAATACCCCGCAATATCTCCAAAAGAGGGATTGATGATGATTTCGCGCGCCGGCCGCTTGACCTCCGGGAACGCGCTTTCGTTTTTGGCTTTGATGAAGTCTGCGACGACGACGGGGCGGAGGTCCCACTGACGGAAGATCGCGGCCGGATGGTAGGTCGGGAGGACTTTGCCGAAGTCAGACTGGACGATTGTGCCGCGGATTTTGCTGATCGCGGTTTGGCGGAGGAGCGCCCACGCTGCGGTGTTTCCGCAGGCGACAATGAGATTCGGCTTAAGTTTAATAAGCTCATCTCGAAGTCGCTGGAGTTCACAGGCAAAATCACTGTGCAGATACAGTCCTTTAGACAGTGAGGGCAAACTACGGAGCGCGTGTATATCGGCCTTTTCGACACAGAAAGCCTCCAGTTTATTGTTCGGCGGACGTGTCCACAGGACGTTTGTGAGATAACACTCCGCGCGCGTGAGATCGGCTTGGCGCAGAATGCCGTCAAGCAAGTTTCCCGACGCGCCAACAAATGGCACGCCGAGTTGCTCTTCAGTCTCGCCAGGGGCCTCGCCAACGATCGCGATTTTAGCGTTGGCGGGGCCGACTGCTTTGATGCAAGGCTTGTAAAGCGTCATTTACTTTGCCGGAGTGTCCTCGATAAGATGGCCGTTCAGGTCGCGGGTTTTGAGGTGGGCGATACATTCTTCCGCGGCCTTGCGAGTGCTGAAGGTGAGTTGGTAGGCGAACGGGGCATTGATGCTTGAGGCGACAATGACGTGATACATTGATCTAGTTCCTCGATTGTGGTTACGATTGAGTCCAGCTGAACTCTGGCGCGCTGGACGTGGGC
>CAZWFX010000021.1:20553-32379 GCA_964633425.1 uncultured Candidatus Saccharibacteria bacterium | reverse complement strand
GAGTAGGACTTGGCGAACTCGATGAATGAGGAATTGGAAATTGGAGGCTGTTCTACGGCGCGAGTATTGCGAAGATTACTGTTACCGTTACCGAGATTGCTGCTAACCACAGGAGAATTGCTAACAGCGCTACTGTCAGAAACGCTAGGCGCGACATGAGTTTCCTCCGTTGGTGCGAACATCTCGTTCATTACGTCGTCTACCGCGCGCGATGTTTTACGCTGGATGACGTTGTAGGCGGCGCGCACACCTTGCGCCGCGATGATTTGTGGGTTGCCCTTGTCCAATTCCGACGCGACCTCAAGGCACATGGAGATGACCATTTGAGTCATGCCAATAGCGTCGGCCGTTTTGGTCTGAGTCCAGTCGGGGTTTTCGGACTTGTAGAGATTGTGGATTCGCCTGATCGCGAAGGTTTGGTCTTTCCAGTCGAGGTCTTGGCGCTTAACGTTTTCTTCAAGTTCGATTATTTGCCGTTCATTATGGCTAAGATCATTTGCAAGTCGCGCAGGAATGTCTGCAAGTCCGAGTTCTTTAGACGCAGTAAATCGGCGCTCGCCTGCAATAAGTCGATAGCTCTGGCTACCGTTCGTTTCTCGCGCGACGATAACTGGCTGTAGCACTCCGCGATTTCTAATAGAAGGGAGGAGATCTTCGACGTTGATCGCCTTGCGTTGGCGCGCGTCTCGTTCGACATAGATTTGCTCCAATGGAATGCGGAGATAGTGGTCGGAAAGCATCAGAGACCTCGTAAAGGGGAAGCCGGAGGATTAGTCCGGCTTCCGAGTTGGATTACTTTGCCGCCTCAACGCCGTCGATTTGGTTGAAGAAGCCCTTGCCGTCTTGCGTGGCCTGCATGGAAACGCGAAGTTTCACTGGCATGCCTTTGCATTCGGGCAGAGTTTCGTTGAACGTGCGGCCGCTCGTGTTGATGCCGAGTTCTTCGAGGAACTCCTTCAACCGGAACTTGGCCTCGGCGGTGACGTAGAAATTGGAAAGCCCTCGCGTAGACGGCTTCCATTTGGTCAGGTCGATGCGCTCGCCGTCAACGACAAGTTGCGACTCGTCGATGTCCTCTCCCGGCTGGAGCCCACTGAAAGAAAACTGAATGAACGGCACGCCCTTTTGCGTCACGTCCATCTTGTAGTCGGCGATGACGGCGTGATAAGTTCCAGGCGGCTTGACCGGCGGGCGCTTAACGTCATCGAGTTTTTCGGAAAGTAGTGCAGAAAAATCAACGCTCATTTGATGGTTCCTGTTGTTTCGGGTTGATTAGGAAGCTTTTTGTTGGGCTGGCTCCTCCTGTCTTACGGCGGCGAAGTAGTCCGCGAGCCCCGTCGCGAGCGGATACGATGGTTTCACTCTGACGGGGTTTGCGTTTTTGAGTCCGATGTTTCCATGGGGGACTGTCCGAATAAGGCGTCGCGCGGATTGGCCAGAGCCCTCAATATCAGCCAGAAGGATAGCGTTAAAATATCGCCCAACAGTAGGCGAAAGCGCCTTGCCCGTGCCAGTTTCTGCATAGCCTTTGCGCGATCCTTCTTCCTCTACTTGGACGGGGCGACCTTTCGCGTCCAGTTCAGTGTGCATCTTTCCAATTTCACGAACATGCGAGATGGCGATGACATTGCACTTGACGCTGTCTGAGTATAATGTTGCAAGGAGCTTTTCGAGTAGTCCTTGGGCTGTATAATAATCGTCCCATCTTGGAAGATCAGCAATTCGGCCGTTGAGGTTGAGAACAAATCGGACAGCTGCTTTTCCTGCGAAGGTGATAGAGTCAATGACAAGGATATCTCGGGGGGTCCAAGTGTCGATTTTTCCGATACCATCGGGCCAGTTTCCTAGTGTTTGGATTGCGCGGCCCCAGGCCTGAGCGCCGGGGATCATTTGATTTCCTGCAACGCGGGTTTGGTCGGTGCAGGTTTGGAAGTTGACGCGCTCGAGCGCGGCCGGATCGTCGCGCAAGAGGTTGGCTAGAATGTCTAGGCCGTTGTCGAAGTCGAGGATGCGGAGATTGTATCCGGCCTTGGCGAGCGAAGCTAGCGCGCCAGTTTTACCAGTGCCGCTGTCGCCGAGCAGCAGAAGCTTAGTTGTAACGGATGATTGGTGAGCGGTTAGGGTTGGCACAGATTAAATATCTCCTCTGATTTGCAACGGATCCCAGATGCGTTTGGTGTAGGTTGTTTCGAGATACTCTTCACGGACTTCGGGGGAGCGGGAGCAGACCTCGCGGAAGGGGCAGCCGCCGTAGTTGTAGCAGGACTTATCGTTCATTGGCCAGTAGGAACTGATCGCGTAGTGCTCAGCCATTGATAGATAAAGGGCTGTATCGCGCGCCCATTCTTCGAGTTGGGTTTCAGTGCGGTGCGCGAAGCCGCGGCGAAAGCGGCTGAATGTCACTCCGACTTGGGCGGCGTCAACAATGACTCCAAGGACAGGTTGTCCATACACAACACGCCCAGCGAAGGAATATGCAGACATCTGGTTGTCAGGAGAGTATTGTGCAAAGTAACGATCATCAATAGCATGTTTCGTAGTCTTGCGATCAATAATCCAGAGTTGTCCACCAATATCTCCCACTCGGTCCAAGTGTCCACAGAGGGTCGTACATTCGGAGGTAGCTGTAAACTCATGCTGGAATGGATACCGGAAAGATAACTCGACAGCGGGGGCGCCGTTGGCGAGGATGACGGTGCTGATGGCGTCGTCGGCGAACTGGTCGAGATACCAGACAACGGTACGGATAAGGGTAAGTCGGTTTTTGTTTGGGTCTGGTGAGGACCACGGGCGACCGATTGTTGAGTCCCAAGAGTTTTGCAAAGCTCTAAGAACAGCGGCGCCGGTAGCGTAATTGTGATCTGATCCTCGCGCGCGGGCATGGTCGTAGGCCTCCAGGGCTTCGTGGTAGAGGATTCCGAAGGTCAGATGGAACGAGCGCATCTTGGGCTGGTAGCCCAGCACGATGGAGTAGTAATACTTGCGCGGGCACTCTTTGAGCGCGGATAGGGACGTGGAGTCCCAAGCGATTTGGAGGTTGGGAATCTGGGTGGAGAAAGAGCTATTCATATTGGCAGCCACATTTTGAATCGAACCAAAATTTCCAGATTCAAAGTCTGATGTTCTACCATTGAACTATGTGGCTATAAGCCAAGATCATCAAGGTTCAGATCAAGCGTTGCCGCGACCTTTTCCTTCTTAGCCTTTTCCTTTGGCGCGGCCTTTTCCTTCTCGATCCAGCGCGCGCGATCGCGCCGGAGAGCTTCGACTATTTCGACTACGCGCGGGTCGTCGGGACCAGTGAATAATGCTGGATCGGTGTTGAACAGTTCCTCTAAAGATTTTGGCGATGCAGTTTCAAGTGGGCTCGTTGTCGTCATCTGAAGTCTCCAAGTCGATTTCAGGAAGATCGAGATTGTCCTTGTTCGCGTGCTCTTCCGCGCGGCGAATAGTGCGATGGATTACCTCGCGCAGGAAGGTACTCGGCCGAATTTTCTTTGGCGCGAGGATCTCGGCAAGGCGCTCCCACTCGCCCCGATACGGGAGGATTTCTCGGCCGATCGGGTCGAGTGGGAATTTAGACTTTCGGGGCATCAATAAGATCCGTTACTGCGTTGACGACTTCCAGAGCGGAGTCGATTTCGTGAGGCTCCGCGCGAAACATAGAGACCATTTTATCGCGCGTCGAAGGATCGTAGTGTCGCACGATCTTGACCTCCATCGGAATGCCAGTCGAGGACTGTACCATTCCTTCTTTGAGGTTGCGATCGGAGAGCTTGGACCAAGTATTGAGGTCCATTGCGGCGTACTCGCGGCGGCGCCAGATCCACTCGGCGATGGATTTGGTTACAGTTTTTTCGCCAATGGTGATCGGGACTTGAGTCTTGAGATTGGTCCGCGCGATGGCTACGAGCAGATTGACGTTATCCTGCGCGAGATCGTTGCAGGCTTGCAGCCACTCTTTGATCTTTTCCGAAGTCTCGGTTCCGTAAACCGGAGTCTCAATGGAAAGGTTTGCAGAGACACCTGCAATTTTGTTTTGCAGATCTGCGATTTTTTCCTTGTTGATCTTGACGCGCTTCATTGCCTCGATGATCTTCATAGTTTGCTCCTCTCAGTAAAAGGCCACCTACAGGGGAAGCCAGGGAAGTACCGATTTGACAAACGACTAAACTTGTCCCTGGTCATTCTGGTCGCGAACTTTAAGCTTTGGTCTACCGTCTTGCTGAATTTGAACCTTTGGTCTTGCAAGCTTGCGACTTGCGCGCTTTAGGTCAGATGATGCCACCCAAAGGCATCGCCAGTAGGATTTGAACCTACGACACTCGGAATATTAGTCCGGTGATCTACCCAGCTGATCTATGGCGATAGTTTTGCTTGTCTCTCCGGTTTTTATCTCCTTGCATTGGCCAGACGCCTATGGCGTTTCGTTCCTTTTGGAACTCGTCAGTGGCATGATCCAAAGCTCGCTTGATGGTGCAAACGGGCTTGTTTTGATAGTGAGTCCCTCCAGTGCAGGGTCGCCGGAACTGGCGCGGGCGCGGTAGAGAGCCTGCTTCGCGCGGTCGGGATCGGAGACTTGGACAACGATGCCGAACTCGGAAGCCAGTGCGTCATACCAATACTCGAGCCAGTTGGGCGACATATGACTGGAGGGACTCTAGGGCGCGCGTGAGCCAGGACCTGATCGCGCGCCCTATTGCTTAGAGTTCCAGGCCGTCGATGGCGATGGAGGCAGAAGCCTCGACGCGCCGCTTGGCCTCCTCGCGGATGTCCGGGTACTTCTCGAGAACCTGCTGCACGAAGGCGTGCATCTGTTCCTTGGACACCGTGTCCATCTGGATGCCCTTCTTCTTGAGTGCATCGCGGACGCGCGACCGGGCAATGAGGACGGCTTCCTTCATAATCGGATCGCTCGGAGTGCGCGGCGCGCCCGAAGCCTGGCGGACACCGAACTCGTACTTGACAGCAAGTTCCGCGAACTCGTGGTCAAGAGTGTCCTTGTCGAGAACGTCGGCGCCGATTTCCTGGTCCTCGGGCAGGTTGTTCGCCTTGCGATAGTCCTCGATGTGGGAACGAATCTTGGCCGCAAAGTTGTTGCGGAGATTCTCGCCGAGGACTTGGTTCAACTGTGAAGCTTCGCCTTCGGTGAGTTCGTGCGGCCCGGCAGTATAGGGTGCCGGGTAGGAAAACGTGAGACCCTGGATCGTAACGTCGCGGTGCGGCGTAGTGTCAGTGATGGCGACCATTGCTGGCTGTCTCCGATATGTGGGATGGAATTGGGCGGATTGCCCGGACGCATACAATGTGGCATGCGTGCCGGTTATTGTCAACGGTTTTTTCTATCCGGTGTTATTGACCGGCAATTAATCCGGATAGTTGCGTGGCGGATTGGGCCGCTTAATCATAACCCCTATAAGGTTAACAATAGCCGCGGTTTCGCCCGCGCGCCAGCCGGACTCAAAGGCTTCGCGCAAAAGCGTTTGGATATGATCTTCAGTTTCCTGCGCCGGGATCATGGAAACAAGCAAACGAATTGTTGGTTTTTCCATGAACTTAGCATAGGCCAGCTTCATTTTTTCCTTGGATTCTTGCCCGAGCTTTTTGGCTTCGATAGATATACTCATTTCAAGTCTCCTTGTTAATTGCATGAAGCTCAGACCCAACGATTGTGAGTCTTAGCGCATCGAATCTATGGTCCCCAACCGCCGCCAAGCTTTGTCTGATGCGGTAGCAACTGTCGCGCCAACGCGCCGCCGTTTGAGGGGAGTCAAACGCGACGATTGTTCCAGCTTTAGATGCGAGCGCGTGTTGCATTAGCAGGACGCAGGCTTGGCGGCGGGTAGGATTCACTCAGAGTCGCCTTCGTTTACGATGATTTCCTCGACAAGCGCGCTGTAAAGGCGATCGTCCCTGGTTACGATCTGGCACAGCCAATCGGGGACGCGGGTCGAAGATGGCTGATGCCAGATGTCAGATATTTGTGGGTTGTAGTCCCAGCTTTCGCCACGCTCGGTCGGGCCGGGCGAGTCGTAGGTGTAGTCAACGCAGAGGAGGACTATTTCCTCCTCGATCAAGATTTGATAGTCGCACATTGTAGGCATCAGAAAGGCACCTCATCGTTGACTTTGGGGGCTTCCAGTGCGGGTTGCAAGAGATTCTTGCTGATCGCGGTGCCGACGATGTGAGTGAGTTCGACCCACGCATCGGCGACGGCGGCAGAGGTTGTCTTGGCGCGCGACTTGACTTCGATCTTGCGGTGCGCGTCCTTGTAGTCGATCTGAGCCTCGAAGCACGGCGCGGCGTCGCCGTAGAGCTTGAGGAAGATGCAAACGTCCAGAGAGAACTTTGCGTCGCGGGCATTTTCGGCGGCGATGTTCAAGATGGTCTGCTCGATGTTCATTCTAAGTCTCCCGTTTCGATAGTAATGGTGCAAGGGCCGGGCACCATATCCGGTTTGGAGTCGCCCACCCAAAAGCTTACGGGTGGATCGCTTGCGATCATGGCATACCAGCCAAGCGATTTCATCGTGAGCACGGCTTGGCCGTCGGCGCCTTTTTCGCCGCGCTCGACAGCTTCGTGTTCGCGAACCTCGACGATGCGGGTGCGGAATTTGTATTTCACTGCATGGCCTCAAGGTTCGCGTTGATCAGAACTTGCTGCGATCTGGTCTCGATAACATAGCGGAGGTTAAAGTCCTGCTGAAGCGGAATGGGGTTTCCGGCTTCATTGGCCTTTATCGCGAACTTGCTAGGAACGCGCCACGGGTCGAGATGAATTACGATTGGCCATTCCAGCCCTTTGGCCTTGTGGCCGGTTGAGAGCGTGATTGCGATGCTGGACGGCTCGAACATGCGAACTAATGTATCACGTAATTGGCCCGATGTCAATACGTTTTGTGAGTTGGCCACGGCCAACAAACACTCCGCGCGGTCGTTTAGGACGCCGATTCGCTCTTCTTTGTTGTTCGCGCGCGCGAGGCTGATTTCCTTATCGCGCCACTCGATGATCTTTTCCCTGCAAACCTCGGCGTCGAGATCATCAGCAGGAAAGATTTTCTTCGAAAGAGTAATGAGACTTTTACCAATGTCGGCTCCGAGTATGGTGCAGCCAATACCTTGGCGAATGATTCGAAGTCCCGCTGCAATAATTGGAGCGTTATTGCGAGATAGGATGGCGATGTGCTTATCAGGCCATCGGCTTTTGACATCCGCGAGTGACCAACTTTCGCGCGCGGTCCAGTCATGGAACTCTCCCTCCGGGGCGGTTGGTGCGGCGGTGAAGCCTAAGGCGTGGATTTGCTGGCGCGCGACTATTGCTTTGGGGCAGCGCCAGGTGACGGTAAGGGGGAGTTCCAGCCAAGAGTCTCGCAGACCTCGCAGACTCTCCATTGATGACGAGTCCGCGCCGCGGAACGCGTATATTGCTTGGCGCGGATCGCCGCAAACAATAAGTCGGCTGACGACCGCGCGCGATACCTGGATATGGTTGAGCGGAGATAAATCTTGAGCCTCGTCCACGAGGACAGTAGCGAATTTGGGGAATACACCCCCGAACAGTGTTGACATATAAATCTGATCGTCATAGTCGAGGGTGCCTTGGAATGATTGGGAGATGAGGTTGCGGAGGGTGCGGCGCGCGACCCAAACGGACTCGTCGTTGATGTCCATGTAGTGCGCGTCGGCGATGGCTTCCCAAGACTCGTACTCGTCGGGGACGAGTCCGGGAAACTGCTGCGCGATTGGTTCGGGAACGAGTCCAGCATGGCGCGCGCCCTTTACGAGAGTGTTAACAGTTGACCATAGGCCATTGGAGTTTTTGAGGCCCATGTCGTCCAGAGTGGTCTTGATAGTGTTGAACACCTTGTTGGTGTCAACCTTCGGCTGCCGGTTGATTGCGCGCGCCCAGGCTCGATGGCCGAGCCCGTTCAGTGTCATTGTCTCGACGTGCTTAGGAAACTTGCGCTCGAGTTCCTTTTTGGTCTTGACGTTGAAGGCGACGGCCAGGGTTGGAACTACAGGGAGTTCTTTGGCGAGCATTAGGAGAGATGTTGTCTTGGCGCAACCGGCCATTGCAGAGATTAAGAGAGACTCTGATGATGACCGAGCCGCCTGGATAATGGCTTGTTGCTCGGGAGTGGGGGTCATAGTCCAAGGTCCTCCAATGAAAGCTTTTGCGGCTTTGGTTTCGCGCGCTCGAATTGAGTGCCCAAGGATGTGATTATTGCTTCCTGAGCGGTTTCCGCGACGCCCCAGCCTGTGAAGTCGGTGCGGCGCAAGTTGCATTGCCAGCGGCCATCGTCTAGCTGGAAGAGATTATTGATGAGCACGCCTTCGGCCGCGAGGCGCGCGAGAAGCTCGTCCATTAGGCGTTCCTGCGCATGGCGAAGTCAAAGACCTGATCTTTTACTTGGTCAATGAGCTTCGCGATTGTTTCCCAGCCTTGGCGCTGGTCGCGCCGCAGCGCGGCAATGAAATTGGCCGCGCTGGCAGCTTCGCCGAGGGCGGAAGTGAGTTTAGCAAAGGCTTCGTGTTCGGTCATGGTTTTAGCTCCCGTGGAGAGGGCGTTTAAGGAACAACTGCTCTGTGTCAGAATGCGCCGGGTCGATGATGCCGTATGGCACACCTTCCACCTCGACTTCCTCATCCGTTGGCATTGCTGTCTCCTAGAGCGCGGACCCACTTCTCTCCGTAGACATGGACGACGCGAGTGCCGTGCTGTTGCAGCACCACGCCACGCTTCCCCTCACGCGTCTGGTAGTGGCCGATCACGTCACCCTCGAAGCCGTCGTGCTCGATCCGCACTCGCTCCCGATAGTCGGAAGGGGAGGCGGTGAGGGCGGCCCCATCCCATTCGTCGATTGCTCCGTGCAATTCTGTGATGGACTTGGAGGATGGCGCAGTCGGATGCACATCGGCTGCTGCGGCGGCCAACCTATCCCCAGCCTCCCGCAACTGCGCTATGCGCTCGGCGTCTCGCACACTTCCCGCTTCGCGCCGTTCAAGTTCAGCACGCAGTTCTCTATTCTCCGCTTCCGCCGCGATCCTTGCTTCACCGGCCTCCGCAAGCTGTCGGCCGAGTTCGTGTATCTGCGCGTTGGCGGCGGTGAGTTCGGCTTCTAAGGCTTCGGCGCGGGCGCGTTCTCGCGCGACCTCGTTCATCAGCACATTACTTTCCGCTTCGGCGGCGGCGAGTTGGGAGCGGAGGCCAGTGATCTCTCGGTAAAAGTCCATCACCACACCCACCTTGCGATTGGCAGCGCCAGCCAGCGCGCCATCCATCGAAACGGAAACCGGCCGCTGCGGAGCGCAGCATTGCCGAGCGGATACTTCGAGCCGGAGATTTCAAATCGCCACCAACCGGAAGCGTCCTGATAAACCTCGCAGGTGCGGAGGCGAGCCATCAGTCTGGTTCCTCGGCATAGTTCATCGTCCACTCCATGAGGCAATCTTCACACAGCGCCTCGCCGTCGTCGTTGAAGGCGACTGCCGCTTCTTTGCATTGGCGAGGGCCGCGCGGCCGGCGGCGGTGAGGGCGGTGCGGGCTTCTTCCTTACAGCGGCACACTTCACCGCGCTCATGCTCGCCCCAGCAGACGGTGAACGTGCCCTTGTCGCATTTGCGCCGCTTCGCGACACGGTAAGTTTCGGCCTCGATTTCATCATTCGTCGGCATTGCTGTCTCCTAGAGCGCGAATTAGCTCCGCAAACGCGCGGCCGTATATTTTCATTTCAGAGTCAAAGTCTCCTTCTTCACAGACCTTCGCCGCTTCCTCGAACGCCTCCCTCCGCACTCGCTCCCGATAGTCGGAGGGCTGGGTGTGTTTCAGCGCCCATTCCGCAATGTCTGCGTTGCCCATTAGGTTGTCGATGCACTGACGCTTGCCTGCGATGATTTCCAACGCCTCCCTCAACTGCGCCTCGCGGGCGAGCAGATCGTCCTTTTCTTGCCGCCAGCGGGCTTCTGCGACAACCAGTTGTTTCACCCACTGATTAGCTTCTTCTGCCGTAATGGGAGAAGTTAATTCGTGCATTCCAGCAGGGCCTTGTATATATTGCGGAACACGGTTCTCGTAAAATCCCCACACGATTTTATCCTCTGCGGCGGCGAGCTTGGAGCGAAGTGCCTCGATTTCGTCGGCTGCCTCTATACGAAGGCCGGCAACGCCATCAGAAATCCGCATGTCACGTAATTGGCTCACAAGGTCAGTCATTGCTCTCACCATTCGTTAGTCCTCTCCAACCTTCACCAGTGGTCCGCCGCTCGCGCCGAATTTTAGAACCCCTGGAACATCCGGCGCGATCATATCGTCGCCTGCAAGCGCGTCGATTTTGGGTGCCAGAAGCTTCGCGTATTCGCGGGGAATGAAGCCCAAGTGAAGATCCTCTGGAATCGAGCTTTCCTCGTCAAAGTGCTCGTTGATAATGCCGCGCACTGCATCGGGTGTCTCGCGCACGGTTACGAGCACCGCGATCGCGTTTTCGTCGTAGGGGTTGTCGGGCTGGCGGCGCAAGATGAGAGGCTGGCCGACAGGCAGGTTGTTCAGCACGTCCTCGGCCGGAGGCCGAAAGCGCGCGCCAACGATTAGGAAGGTTTGGGAAGGCATTGTTAGACTCCGTATTTGTATTTGAGGATAGTTTTAAGCTCTTCGCTCTGGTAGATTTTAACAGGCCAAGATGCCCAGACTTTTTCGATAGATTTAACTCGCGCGAACTGCGCACGATAGCCAGATTCATGTTCAACAACCTCGCCCCACATGGAGATTGTGCCGTAGGCTATGCCAATATGTTGCCAAAGCATTACAACACTTTCCCTGTCAAAGTTTTTTATATTCTTAGCTAATTCCAAAGAGTCTTTGCGAAAAGAATAAATTCCGCCTTTTATGCCGCTGAATCCATAAGTTCTTTCAACATCACCCTCGATGATTGTATTGGGTTTCCAGATATAAGCTGCCGTAACGCTTTCCAGTTCAATTTCAGGGCGAATGA
Source organism: uncultured Candidatus Saccharibacteria bacterium (assembly GCA_964633425.1). GTDB lineage: Bacteria > Patescibacteriota > Minisyncoccia > Phycocordibacterales > UBA2100 > UBA10103. The sequence goes on along the minus strand of CAZWFX010000021.1, from coordinate 21,392 downwards.
GCCAGAATCTATGGCCGATTATCTCGCCTGCGCGAATGCCTTCATAGGGGATGCTGGTTCCGGTACTCGTTCCGGGAGCTTCTCCGGGATTGGTTTCTGTTCCGGCTCCGGCGCGCGAATCGGCTCGTTGAGTGGAACGACTGTTATTCGGCGTAAAGGCTTTCCGATTTCCATTTGGGCTCCGTGGGGCTTGATTGAGAGTTGCATAGAAGGGGAGAGGCTTGGCCATTGGTCAAAGTCCTAGATCATCCAGGCTCAAGTCTTCAGGCGCGGCATGGCGCGACTCAATGCGTCGAACCGCCCCGCCAGCGACCGCGCGCATAATCGCGTCCAGGTCGTATTGGGTTGGCGCGCTTGGAGTGGATATAGTCGCGGACTTGGCGCTGGTGTTGGCGCGCTCGCGTAAGGCATTGAGAATCGCGTAAAGTCCTCGAAGGGTCGCGCGCTCGTCGCGCATGAGTTGGTTGCGGTCGTCGCGGACTTGCGGCGCGAAGCGCGAGGACGTGAGCAGATTGGCGATAGATGAAATGTCGATCTGAACTACGACCGAGTGGCCGCGCACGTGGTCATCGGAGCCGGGGAAGGCAAGATTGAGTTTGTCGCCGGCGAGCCAGATGCTGGCAGCATGCGCGGGCAATGGGTATTGCATCAGTCGGCCTCCGAAAGGGGCCGCTCGGCGTGGAGTTGCTGTCCACCGAGCGGCCAAGTTGATTAGGGAGAGTATGGTTCAACAAGAATGAAGCACCAGCTTCGGGAGGGCCTCCTGGTTTGGTGTTGCACCATTGCAACGCGCGATTGTCGCATAACATTGGGCCAATGTCAAGACCCAACGTCAGCCT
>CAZWFX010000021.1:18627-20453 GCA_964633425.1 uncultured Candidatus Saccharibacteria bacterium | reverse complement strand
GTTATTGAGGATCAATACATCCGGATCAGATAATCAATTCTTCCGGCGCGTAAACTTGGTACTCGCCGCAGGCCTCACACTCGTACTTTCGCGCGTCGGGCTCGCAACCGTCTTGCTCGTGGCCGCACGCGAGGCAAAAGCCTGGATTATCGAGCGCAGTCTCGCGCCGTTCGATCGCGTTGAGCACGCGGTCAATCGTTATTGACTTGTGGCGTTTCATTGAAATGCTCCCTTTTCAGTTGGCTGATCTTTTGGATGAACTCGGCGACTTGTTCGGGCGTTTGGTAGCCGGCGACTGTATCGTTTTCGAACTGCCACCAGCGGCCGGCATGGTCCCAGGCTGCAATTTCGGCCGTGGGCGAGGGCGGAACAGGTTCATGGATACGCGGAGGAAGCGGCGTGCGATTATCGCAATAGTTTCCGCGGCCCCACTGCACGCTGACGGTCCAGCCATTGGCAAAGGTGATGTGAAAGCCGCGGTTATTAGTCACATTGAACATTATTAGCCTCCTTTGTATCCCGCTTTCGCGAGCATTTCCTCAATCTCCTCAGTCGTCAGTTGGTTGAGAGTCTTTTGCAGTTGTTCGTCGATAACTCGCAACTGCCCCTGGCCAGTCGGCCGCGGCACGCCAAGTTCCTGGCCAACGAGGCGCAGGCGCTGCATACGCTCGCGTGCCGCGCGATTGCGGTTTGCAGTGAATCGAATCCGGGCGCGCTCGGCGATGGTCGCCGACAGCGGCGGCTTTACGGGCATCGCGGCCTCGGCCGGATTCGCCGACCATTGAACAAGCTGGTCGGCGTAATCCTCGAGTTCCAGAATCTCGTCCAACAGTCGCGCGATGCGCTCGGTCGGGGTGTCGCCAGTCCGGCAGGGCACTTTGATTGTTTCCTTTGCTGCGTGAGGGACCTTATTCACGAGGGCGTGGATCAGAGGCCCAAATCGGCCAGACTCAAATTCCGTTCCGCATCTCGCGGGATGCCGTAGTATTTCTCGGCTGCTGCCCGAAATCGCGCCTCGCGCTTTTGGACAAATTTCTTCCAAATTGCCCATTGCGCGCGCTCGCTTTTGGCCGCGAGCAGATCTTGAATAATCTGCGGATTGCTGCCGCCATGCTCGTTTATTGCGTCGCGGAAAACCCTAGGCAACTCATCAAACCGATCCATCTGCCGCCGCGCGTGCTGCACGCGATCAGCGTCGGTCATGGCCGCGCGGGCGGCGCAAAAGTGCATATGCCGCAACGTGCTTGGGTCGTATTGTTTCATCGTTCCAAGTCTCCATTAGTGCGCCCATTATACCACAATGCGCGCGGTTGTCAATAGGGTTGCACAGGGTGCCACCGAATGTTGTGGGCGAACGTTGCGTGAAAGGTTATTCTGGCCTTTCAACCTTGCCCGATCCCGTATAACCCCGGATACTCTCCCCTTACTGAGAAAAAAAAAAAAAAAAAAAAAAAAACTATAAGACGCCGCCGGACTAACCGGATGGATGCGCGAACGGTACGAGGCGAAAGGTCAAAATAACCTTTCCGCAAACATTGCCGCGTATCGTTCGGGCGCACCGTTCGCCAGTCTAATCGACCCAATCGGCCGTTAGCGCTAAAAACTCGTCGCGCATCAGTTTGAAATCTTCTTTGAATGCGTCCCAATCGGCCGTTAGCGCTAAATTGCTTTGCGCGGCGATTTCCAACGCTTCATATATTAACTGCATATGATCGGCGCCATCACCGCGATTTCCGACCATCCAATTTCCTTCGAGCCGAAACCTAAAAGGCGAAAGTTTTTCGATTTCCAACATTCCAGTTTTATAGGCCATGAGACTCTCCAAT
>CAZWFX010000021.1:15869-18527 GCA_964633425.1 uncultured Candidatus Saccharibacteria bacterium | reverse complement strand
CTCCAATCGTGCCGGATTGCACGCCATTGGGGCGGCATCGCACACCGCCCCAATAACTCGCAATCAGATTTCCACATCCATCCCGGCGGCGTCGCGGCGATCCTTTTCCGCCTGCACCGCGTCGCGCTTCTTTTCGAGCAGTTCTGCCGCCTTTTGCGCGATCATTTCCTTGGTGGCCTTGATGCCCTTGGCCTTGTACGCCTTGCGCACCATATCGCGGGCGATGGATTCCAACGAGTCCTTTTGTTCGCGCGGTTCGCGATTGCCGATGGTCCCGGCGATGATCGCGTCCATCCGCTTCATCATCGTGCCGTGAATGTCTTCCTTCACAGCCGCCGCCACCTCGTCCGGCGCCATGTCGGGATTTTCCTCCAACAACTCTTCCCGCACGCGCTTTTCCCGGCCTGCGATGCAATCCTGCAGCGACTGCGCCCATCCGTATTGCAACAAATACGCGATTGCCGCCGGCGGCAGGTCATTCGGCTCGCATTCGTACACAAGCCCATTCCGCTCGTATTTTAACATATTCCATACTCCATTTGCGGTCGGAATTGACCGTCAAGCGGGATTATCGCACAATCCCACCGGGCTGTCAATTACCCAAAAACCGGCGTGCGCCCGATTCCGATCGCGCACTCGGTCGCATGCGCCCGCGCGGCATGTTCGGACCAAAAGCCGCCCACCCATGCCTTGTGTCGGTAATGGTCGAAAGCCCACGACCAAAGCCCGTTGTGCGCGCGATAAAGCTTCACATTGATTCGCATGATCCAAGTCTCCCGTTTCGGCCCCGTTGGCCCAACGCACACAATATGCGCCGAGTCCCATTGCATGTCAAACTCTTTATTCATGCAAAATGTGCATACCATATCCGGACGAATTGCATATCAATCGGCCCGGATATTGCAACGCGCGCGCCCGTGCCTATCTCCCGCGAAATGCGCGCCCGCACGCGCGTAGCAATAACCATGCCAATTTGCATCTTACATAAACTCTGCATCTTACATATGCGTCATGAGTTTTTTGCATGGGTGCCTGGCACACCTCTTGCAACATGCACTTCGCGTGCCACATCCCGGCGAGTCGGCGCGCGCGAAACGCAAACCACTCATGCGTCGCACGCATGGCCAGGTGGCACAAAGATTGCTTGTGCGTGCGCAAGGGGGGTGGGCCCCCCAGATGCCCGCCCGCTCTCTCAGAGAACGTCCTCCCTATATTTTGTAGAGCAAAAACCTTATCCGGATATATCCTCGCTTTGATTTCATCTGCCATTGACTTCAGGCGCGAAATGTGTCAGCCTATTTCCCGGATAGATCAACGCGGGCGCGATTCTCCGGTGAGTGAATTGGATCTTATCATCGACGGGCTGTTGCCGAAGCAGGGGCGCCAAACTCCTGTACAGGCTGCGCGCGGCCGGAATTTGTCCAAGTCTGACATCGCCGCCATCAGAAAAGTCCCAACTGGTTCGCTCGAGACTCAAACAGGGACTCTGGCAAAAATTAGAGATACTCACCACGGGTTGGCCCGGTTAGTGGCGGCCGGTCGGCGCAACGAAGAAATCGGCGCGATTACAGGCTATTCGCCCAGCTACATTTCCCAGCTCAAGTCCGACCCAGCGTTCAAGAACCTCGTTGAGTACTACCGCGAAGTCGTCACAGAGGAATATAAAGCCGTTGAAGTCTCCCTGCACGATCGCCTCAGCGCGGTCAGCATGGTCGCGGCCGAGGAACTCCTCGATCGCGTCACCACAAAGCCCGAGGACTTCACCAACAACGAACTCAACGAACTCATCCGCACCACCGCGGATCGAACTGGCTTCGGGCCTCAGTCCCGCACAACTAACGTCAACGTCAATGTTGACCTTGCCACTCGACTCGGGCGCGCTCGCGAGCGGGCTCAGATTGGCGCGGACCTCGAACTCCGCGCGCTTCCGCAAGGAGGTCCTAATGTGGCGACTCAAGAAACGACCATTGACATCTCTCAATCCATTGATCTAGCCAGAGAGGCTTGAAATGGCAGCACCTGCAGTCGTAAATGGTCTTGGCGCCGGCACCGTTCCAGTGTTTGCCAAATGTGCCGGCGCTTATCGACAGATCGTCATTACCATTGACTCGAGCAACAGTGCGTCGGCTGCGGGTTCTACCTCGGCGGCGTTAACGCTGTCCAACAACTGGGCGCCGGTTTTCGGGTTCATTCCTGACGGAACCGGCGTCGCCATCTTGGCCACTTGCACCGCGGCCGGTAGCATCAGCTATAGCAAACTCACCGCGCTCCCCGGCCCCGATCCATCATACTGCCCAATCTACGTTGACGCCGCGCAATACTCTGGCAACATCCAGACCTATGCGCAGATCTCCTACGCAGTCGGCGGTTCCAGCGCGACCCTCGCAGGTGTCAAACTTTCGTGACTATTTCCGACCAACTCTTGGATGACCTCGCGGCCCTTAGCCCCGATCCTTATCGGTTTGTGCTCTGGGCCTTTCCGTGGGGAGAGGAGGGGACTGAACTTGCTTCCTCTCAGGGTCCCTCGCCGTGGCAGACCAAAGTTCTCTGCTCGATTCGCGATAAGCTCCTCTCCCCACATGAAGCAATCCAAGAGGCAATCGCATCCGGCCACGGCGTCGGGAAGTCTGCCCTGGTCGCGTGGCTCACCTTGTGGGC
>CAZWFX010000021.1:12836-15769 GCA_964633425.1 uncultured Candidatus Saccharibacteria bacterium | reverse complement strand
GGCAACCCCACTCGAAACACGGGCCGCTTCCGCGAGTGCTTTTCCCGCTACGCCAACCGTTGGCACTGCACTCAAGTCGATTCGCGCGAAGTCCCCGGCATCACCAACGCTGACCAAATCAACAAATGGATCGCGGACTATGGAGAAGATTCCGACTTCGTTCGCATCCGAGTCCGCGGCGTGTTCCCCCGCACCGGCAGCATGGAGTTCATCTCACACGAATCTGCCATTGCGGCTTCGCAGCGGGAAGTGTCTGTACATATTTTTGATGCCTTCGTTATTGGGGTGGACATCGCACGGTTTGGTGACGACGAGACCGTTATCTACTTCCGAAAAGGTCGAGATGGCCGCACGCATGCTCCCGTTCGCCTACGCGGCGCTGATACAATGACTGTGGCGGGCCGCGTCGCAGAGGAATATCAACGGTTCCATGCCGATGCAGTTTTTGTTGATGGCGGCGGCGTAGGCGGTGGCGTTGTAGATCGCTTGCGGCAACTCAGAGTCCCGGTCTGGGACATTGACTTCTCCAAAAAATCTGATCGGCCCGACATCGAAAACGTAATTCTCTACGCCAACAAGCGCGCCGAAATCTGGGGCGCGATGCGAGAGTGGCTCAAAACCGGCGCCATTCCTGACGACCGCGATATGATCGAGCAGCTTTCGTCCCCGACCTACGGCTTCAACGCGCGGAATGAAATCCAACTCGAACGCAAAGACGACATGAAGAAGCGCGGCATGGCCTCGCCAGACTTGGCCGATGCGCTCGCGCTCACGTTCTCATACCCCGTAATGGCCTCGGCACTCGCTGGCCGCGACGGCTTCGATGAGCGCGTTAATCTTGTCCAGTCCGAATACGATCCCTTTGAGATAAAGCATATGGAGTCCGCAGCATGACTTCTGGCGCGCCCGCCCCTCCGCAGTATTCCGATCCGCCGACTTTGGCAGACGCCTCGATCGCGCTTGCGGGTCAGCGGGAGCGGCGCAAATCTGGCGTATCCTCAACCATCGCGACATCGGGCCTCGGTGTAACCTCAAGCGCGCCGCTCGCGGCCAAGAACCTTCTCGGTCAGTAATGGCAGATCCAGTCGAGCAGAGCCCACTCCGACAGCGCGTTGACCAACGCTTGCTCTCGCTCGAGACGCGCCGACTCAGTTGGTGGAATCATTGGCGCGAATTGGCTGAGTATATCTTCCCGCGCCGCTACAAGTGGCTCATCGCGGCGAACGAACTCAATCGCGGCACCCCGCTCAACGGCCGAATTATCGACAACACTGGAACCGTCGCCGCGCGCATTCTCAGTGCGGGCATGATGGCGGGCATAACCTCGCCGGCGCGTCCGTGGTTCAAACTGCGTATCGAAGGCGTCGATCAGGACGAGTCTAACCCGATCAACATTTGGCTCGCTGAGTGCGAACGCCGAATGCAGCGCGTTATGCAGGAGTCCAATTTCTACAACTCGATGGCTGTGCTCTTTGCCGATCTGGCTGTATTCGGCACCGGCACCATGCTTATCTACGAAGATTACGATGATGTAATTCGCTGCTATAATCCGTGCGCGGGCGAATACTATCTCGAAAACGGGCCGCGCCTCGCGGTCAACGTATTCTACCGCAAGTTCACTTACACCGTCTCTCAAATCGTCGAACGGTGGGGCCTCGAGAACTGTTCCGATACGGTCAAAACTCTTTACTCTCAGGCTAACAATGTCGGGCTGCAAACCGAAATTATAATCGGCCATGCGCTCGAGCCCAATGAACCTGCGTATCCCGAAGTCCCTGCCAGCTTCAAATACCGCGAATGCTATTGGGAGTGGGGCACGATCCAGAATCAAAAGACTTCTGGCGGGCCGAATTTCCTTGAGTGCAAAGGCTTCCACGAAATCCCTGGCATCTTCCCGCGGTGGGACATCGTAGGTAATGATGCTTATGGCCGCGGTCCAGCTATGGACGCACTCGGCGACATCAAACAACTGCAACAAGAAACGCGCCGCAAGGCCCAGGCTCTTGACAAACTGGTCAACCCACCACTGTTGGCCGATGTTCAGCTTAAAAACCAACCTATGAGCCTTTTGCCGGGCGGCGTCAACTACGTCAGTGGGCTGAACAAGACCGAGGGCATGAGGCCGATCTACCAAGTAATGCCTCCGATCCGCGAAATCATGGAGGATATTCTTCAGGTCCAGCGCCGCATTCAAAACACCTTCTACAACGACCTCTTTATGATGTTCCAGCAGATGCAGGCGGAGCCCCGTTCCGCCGCTGCTGTCGATGCGCGCCGCGAAGAAAAACTCGTGATGCTCGGCCCGGTGCTTGAGCGGTTTGAGAACGAGGGTCTCGATCCAGCTATCGATCGCATCTTTAACATCATGGTGCGCTCGAATCTGCTTCCGCCGCCGCCTCCTGAAATCCAAAAGGCTCCGATTCAAGTCGTTTATGTTTCCATGTTGGCCGAAGCTCAGCGTGCCGTTGCGACTGCCGGAATCGAGCGCACGTTCGCATTTGCGGGCAACCTTGCTGCGGTCGCGCCCGACATCATGGACAACTTGGATGCGGACGAGGCGATCAAGATCTACGGCGACCAAATGCAGATCGATCCGCGCATCTTGCGCAACGAAGAGCGCATCGCGCAAATTCGGCAGCAGCGTCTGCAACAGCAGCAGCAAATCCAGCAAATGGAAGTTACTTCTGCTGCGGTCCAAGGTGCCAAAACCCTTTCCGACACTGAAGTCGGCGGCGGGCGCAACGCACTCGAGGCAATGCTTCAATGAACACAGTCTTGCATATGCCGCCGCGCGGCCCCGCTCCGAATTTGGATTACCTAGCAATTTGCATTCCTTGCTTGGACAAGCCTAACATGCTGTTCTCGCAGGACCTCGCTGTGATGATGTATCGGCTCGGGGTCCAACGCTTCCCGACGCTGATGATCCACGAATC
>CAZWFX010000021.1:0-12736 GCA_964633425.1 uncultured Candidatus Saccharibacteria bacterium | reverse complement strand
CTTAAACGCCCGTATTTCTTCGGGCCTTATCGCGAGGAATCCGCTCCCGGCGCTAACGATCAGTTCGAGTGGGGCGAGGACTACGGCTTCTGCATAAAGGCGCGCGAAGCCGGGTTCCAAATCTGGCTCGACCCGCAGCTATCAAAGTCAATCGGGCACGTCTCCGAAAAGACTCTTTATCCCGAAACGGACTCGTGGCCAGATGTCGCAGCAACAGCTTGATCTTGGCGATGACAAACAAGTTCGCAAACGCAACTCCAATGTCCGCGCGAAAGACATACAACTTGATGAAGCGATCAAATGGGTGCAATCAACTAAGCAAGGTCGCGCGTTCCTCGCGTGGCTGCTTGGCATATGCGGCATTGGCAACAGCGCATTCTCGACTTCCGCGCTCGTCATGTCGCACAACTGCGGCGAGCAGAATATCGGAAATCAGTTGCTCGGAAAGCTCACGGCCCGAGACACTATCGACAACTACGTTTTGATGCTCAAGGAGCAAGGAGAGAAAGATGACTCCCGAAGAACAAACCCAAACGGCCCCGACTACAGAGCCAGTGACGACGGCGCCGGCGACGACTGAGCCTGCAAAGACTTTCGCGACGCAGGCTACGGCGGAAGGTGCCACCGAGGCTGTAACCGAAAAGACTGTCGAGCAACCTGCAGAGCAAAAGCCTGCAGTTGAGGCTCCAGTCATTGACATGAAGGCTTTGAAGCTGCCCGAGGGCACGACCCTTGATGAAGCAACCTTCAAGACCTTCTCGACTGTTCTTACCGACGACAAGCTGTCGCCTCAAGAGCGCGCGCAGTCGTTGATCGAGCTTCACACCTCAGCGCTACAAAAGGCGACGGAAGCCCCGAGCCGAGTATGGAATGAGGTCGTGGAAAAGTGGACTAAGGAAGTCTCGACCGATAAGGATCTCGGTAGCGGCGATCCCAAGAGTCCACTTAAACCCGCAGTATCGTCTGCCATCGCGAAAGCAATCGACAATCTCGGTGGCGCGGAACTTCGGGCCGCACTGGATCTTACCGGCGCGGGCAACAGCCCTGCTATTCTTCGGGCGCTCTTCAAAGCAGCATCAAAATTTGCAGAGACCTCGACGCCTACGCAGGGCGGCAATCCACCTCCATCTTCACCTCGCGGGTTAGGTGCTGCGGCCCTTTACCCCGAACTTCCACAAGGATAATATCCAATGGCAGTACTTGGGACAAATGTCCTGACCTACGCTGATTGGGCCAAGCGCGTCGATGATAACTACAAAATCGCGACCATCATCGAACTCTTGTCTCAGACCAACGAGATCATGGCAGATATGCTCGTCATGGAAGGCAATCTTCCTACGGGCCACAAGACGACAGTTCGTACCGGGTTGCCCTCGGCAACTTGGCGCTTGCTGAACTACGGCGTGCCGAACACCAAGTCCACGACCGCTCAGATCGTTGACACCTGCGGCCTGCTTGAATCCTTCAACAACATCGACGAGGAAATCGCCGAGTTGAACGGGAACACTCAGGCGTTCCGCATGTCTGAGTCCATGGCCTTCTTCGAGGGCATGAACCAGCAGATGGCGTCAACGCTTATCTACGGCAACACCGCGGTCAATCCTGAGCGTTTCATGGGACTTGCGCCGCGCTACAACACTGTATCAACCGCGTCGGCGCAGACTGCGTACAACGTGATTGATGCGGGCGGCACCGGCTCGGACAATACCTCAATCTGGATCGTGACGTGGGGTGCCAACACCTGCCACGGCATCTTCCCGAAGGGTAGCCGCACCGGACTCGAACACAATCCGCTTCCCGGCAAGTGGCCTGTGCTCGACGCCAACGGCAACCAGTACCTCGCGTACAAGGAACAGTATAAGTGGAAGCTGGGCCTCACCGTGCGCGATTGGCGTTATGTCGTTCGTATCTGCAATATTGACGTTTCGGACCTCGCGACTGTCAACGCAGCGAACCTCATCAACGCAATCATCCGCGGCCTGCGGCGCCTCCCGACCACTCCGGTCAGCGCTTCGCCGGTCCAGACTTCGGACGCGCCTTCCATCCAAGGCTCGATGGGCCGGACGGTTATCTACTGCAACCGTACCGTCTCTACCTACCTTGACTTGCAGGCGCTCAACAAAACCAACGTGCTGCTCCAGATGGAACAGTTCGACGGCAAGCCTGTCACCAAGTTCCGAGGTATCCCTGTTCGGACTGTTGACGCGATCCTCAACACCGAATCTCGGCTCACCTAAGGAGAACACTCAATGATCATTGATGGTGCACTGTTGCTTGATACGGCCGCGGCAGTTACAGCCGCGACTGGTACTCAAGCCTCGACCAACGTGATTGATCTTCTCAATGCTCGCGATATGGGCATTGGCGATGATCCCTCGTTGAAGCTGCTCGTGCAGGTTTCTACCGCTTTCGCGGGCGGGACCTCGCTCATTGCGGCCCTGCAGGGTTCGACTGACAACTCAACCTACACTACGATGCTTGTCAGCCCGACTGTGCTTACCGCCGCCCTCACGGTTGGCGCGCGTGTGCTCGATGCTGATGTGCCTCGGCCCGCGCCCGGTCAAGCGATGCCGCGATATTTGCGGATGCTCTATACCACTTCCGGAACCTTTACCCTGAGTGGTATCACCGCAGCGATCCTTCTCGATCGTCAGGATGCTCCGGCGTATCCGCCCGGCATCGCAATCAGCAACTAAGGACTCGCCCTCATGATGAAACGACTCGCAATCGGCATCGTGGGGGCGGCCTCTTTGGTCGCTCTCGCACTTGCCCAAGGCGTCAACACGGTCCCACAGACTGGCGTCATTACCACCTTCAACACGCAACTCGCGACGTACTCATCGGTCGCGCTGGCGCTGCCTCCCGCAGCCTCAGCTACCGACATTGCGTGCATCGCAGGGTCTGCGTCCAAGACCATCGCAGTTCGCAAAATCCGTATCAGTGGCACGGCGGCAACTCTCGTCTCCGTTCCGTTTACGCTGGTGCGGCGCGCGGCTGTTAACACTGGCGGAACCGCCGCAACAACCACAGCCAACTGGGCGAACAATATCGCCAAGATGGACACTACGTCAGGAACGGCCGCGGCAACGCTGATTTCGTACAGCGCCAACCCGACTATTACTGACAGTTCGCCGACTTATGTTCGATCGGACTATGCGACGCTTCCAGTCACTTCCGCTGGAACGTCGATCGCGCCGATTGTCTGGCATTTTGGGGAATGGTATTACAGCCAGCCTCTCATGCTGCGCGGCGCGGCAGAGCAAGCTTGCATCAACCTCAACGGCGTATCGATAACTACTGGACTCGTTCACGCCGCGATTGAGTGGACCGAACAGTAAGGAGCCAACAATGCGTTTTCGCCTCGATACTGCGCATTACTTCCCTGGAGACATTTACCTCAACGAGGGGACTGAAATCGGCGATGGCACTGATTATCCCATCCCCGATGGCTGGCGTCCGCCGGCTTCAGCAGTTCCACTCGATGCCGAGGCGAAAACGCTCTACAAGGACACCGGCAAGGATCGGCCTCACTGGACCGACATTCCAGAGGAGAACATTCCGATCCATCCAAATGCTCCGGCCCAAAAGTCGGCGCTAGAGCGCGTGGCGGATATGTCTGCTGCCGCGCGCGATGTTGAAATGGCCAAGAAAGCAAATGCAAAGCTTCCGGGCCAAGGTCCTGCGCCGGCGCCTTCGAAGGCTCCCGGTCAAGGCGCGGCGTAAACTTGGAGGGGGCTGCGGCCCCCACCTTTTTAGGGGATCAAAATGAAATCGCGGCTTTCACAGATTTTCATCGCCAGTTGCGCTATCCTAGTTGGTAGCGTCATCTTTGCTTGGACTCAAGTGGTCCCGCAGCCGGGGCCTCCGACTCCGATTGCTTGCGCGTATAATACGTCGCCGGTCACGCTCACGAACGGCCAAGCTGGCTGGGCACAGTGCGACTCGGCGGGCAAGCTTCAGACGACTGCTACATTCAGCCCGTCTGGCACGCAAGATATTAACCTGAGTCAAGTGCTTGGAGTTGCATTAAGCGCGACTAATCCAGTATTCACGCTGGCTGTGCCGTCTGCATCAAGCGGCGCGGCCCATGTGGCAGCTTCCAGCACGGCGGCGGCTTCGAACCTTGTCCTGAAGGCTTCGGCCGGAAATCTTTATTCTCTGACTGTGACGATCGGCGCGACCAGCGGATATGTGATGTTGTTCGACGCAACTTCACTGCCTGCAGACGGGGCCGTTACGCCAGTTTGGTGCGCGCCGGTAACGTCCAATGGGACTAATGGAATGGTCGCGGCAGACTGGAATATGCCCAAGCCCTTCGCGACTGGCATCACAGCAGGCTTCTCTACAACCGGCTGCTTCACACTAACTGCATCCGCCACCGCAGCATTCTTTGGAGGCTACAAATGATTCGGCGTTGGGGTCTAGTTCTTTCACTTTTTGCCGTACTTACGGCGCCACATCTTCCCGCGCTCGCGCAAAGTGTCTACAGTTCGCTCGGCGGGATGGCCTATCAGAACGCCTCGTCTGTCGCGATTACGGGCGGCTCAATCACTGGAGCCACATTCAACAACGGCGCGATTGGCGGAACAACTGCCAGCAGCGGCGCGTTCACGACGCTATCCGCATCGTCCACGGTCAGTGGAACTGGTTTCAGCACTTATCTGGCCTCGCCGCCAGCTATCGGTGGAACTGCAGCCGCCGCCGGAACCTTTACAACTATCACTGGAACTGGCGCGACTATCACAACTTCGGGCGCTGATGCAACCATTTCTGTTAACTCTGACGCATCTAACAATGCTTCGTTGGGACTCAATGGTGCAAACGTAAGCGGCAAAGGACCGTATTTTAGTCTCACGCGAAACAGCACTGTTCAAGCACGTTTTGGCACTTCGTCAGCTGTGCTTGGCGGTACGTCTAACGATGCAGTTCTATATGCAGGAGGCGGCAACGGAATTACACTTGCTTCCAATGGTGGCGTAGCTAAGTTTACCCTTACTTCAACTGGCCACCGATATATCACTAACACTGGTACACTTTCGCCATCTGGCTGCGGGACTTCGCCAACTGTTGAAGGCAACGATAATGTCGGCAAAATTGTCGCCGGTGCAGGTGGATATGCTGCCGGCTCGTGCGGCTTTGCCTGGCTTGGTGGTAGCGGTTCTTGGACCAATCTTCCAGTTTGCAATCTTGCAAATCTTACGGCTAAGACTTTAGTAACGGCGTCACCATCTTCAACTGGTTTGATTTTCGATCAGGCCGCAGCCGCAAATGATGTAGTTGTCTGGAACTGCACCGGATACTGAGGAACTCCACCTATGGGCGCGCCAAATAATCGTTGGCCTACAGATAAATTCACGACTGCGCTCGATCGTGCGTGGCCGTCGAAACCTAACGGCCAACTTTTTGGCCCGTCTGCACTCGCGTCGCCGATCACCCCTGCGACGCTTTCAACCGATCAAAATGACTATGATCCGACGCGCGGATCAGAGGCTACTGTCATTCGGCAAAATGCGACGCAGAATGTTAACATCACTGGCCTTGTGCCATATTTCCAAGGTGATTTGAAATACATTCTGAATATCAGCGGATTTGAAATCACACTCGTAAAGGAAAGCGCGAGTTCGGCCGCAACTAATCGGTTTGGATTTTCAGTCGATCTGGTAATTGCGCCGGGCGAAGCCGCACAGCTTTGGTACGATATTGACGCGCAGCGCTGGTTTGCACTTGCAGGCCCGCCGCTTATCGCGACAATTCCGGCCGGAACTGTGTTCACCGGCGCGGTTCAGACTCCGATCAAAACCGTCAACGCGAACTATACGATCGTTGAGGCTGATTGGACTATTCTAGTCGATGCTTCGGGCGGTGCGATTACAATAACTCCGCCGAATGTCGCGACCTATGAGGGTTTCACATTCGACATCAAAAAGATTGACTCGTCTGCGAACATCGTCTCGATAACTGGAATGGACGAGGGCACCGGGACTATTATCGAACAATACGCTAGCATTACAATCAAATCTGACGGCACCTACTGGAGGGGCATATGAGCTACATGCCGAGCGCGGCGGCGCTCAAGTATCTTGCACACGCGACTACGGCGCTCACGGCGATCAGCGTTGAGGACGCGCTGCGGCCGATTCAGTATCCTGATTTCTATGTCGGTGCGGATTGGACTGCAAAATTCCAAGCCTGCATTGATGCGTTTGGTCCTGAAGGCGGCATCCTCAAGGGCATTCCGGGAACTACCTATACTTTTACTACCGTGACGCAAATTAACCTTGCCTCCAATATCATCATTGATATGGAGGGATGTTTTATTCAAGATAGCTACGTTTCCAATGGTGCAACGCGGCCGCTGTTCGCAGGCGCGGGCGTCCAGAATGTTACCTTCAGACATGGTGATTACCAAGGCGCTGGCTGGCAATATCCTTATTCCCACTCATTGAGCGGCGCCAAAACTGTCCAAGGTATAACTAATGCCGCGGAAGGTGTGTTTCAGTGTACGGCTCATGGTCTCGATCCTACAGGATCCCCCGGTCAAGTCATTATTATTACCGGCGGGGCCGGTATGTCTGGAATAAATGGCACTTGGACCATCTACGAAATTCCTGACGTAGATCATTTCAAAGTTCAACCACTCAACAACGGCGCGTATGAGCGCGCGCCAGTTTTGAATACTACCGCACTCGGCACATACACCGCCAACAGTGCGAGCATGTATAAGGTCGGCAATACTGCCGATGCGTTTATCTTTTTGCAGTCCTCTGGTGGTGGAACACGTTGCGATAATATCCACTTCAGCGATGTGACTGTTCACGATACTTTCGTAGGTATCTCTGTAGACGCCGCGCTGCGCGTTCGAGTTGACAACGATTGCCGCATCTACGATTATACTCTTTATGGAGTTATCACACCGAACGCTAAAGAATACACAGTGATGAATAATCGCTGGGAAAAATGCCGAGGCATCTGTCGAGGGACGTTCTATGCCTTTATGGCAACTGCGGATGAAAATGGCGGGTTCCCAGGCGAATTTGGTATTTTCGCGTTCAACAGCATAGACGGCAATAAAGGCTGGGACGTGATGATGAGTCACGATTACAAGCGCATTCTATGCGCCTTTAATCGTGGGACAGATTGTCGAACTGGCTTTGACTTGGGCAACAACGGCGCGACTACATACGTTCGCGGTGGCTGGATCATCGGCAATGAGATAAAGTGTCATACTGGCGACGATCCGTGGTACGGCTACGCCGCTACCGGCGGCGGCATCTTGCTGACTCAATCCGATCCTGCTAACGCATCGGATTTCTGGGTCATTGACCAAAACATTGTTGAGAATGCCTGCAAGGCAACTGGCGGTGTTTACAATGGCGTCAGCGGCGCCTATGTGATTGCGAATGCTGAGAATGTCTCGTGGGGCGCGAATCAGGCACTTAGCAATGGCTCAACTCCGGCACTTTTCATCGGGTCTAATAGCGTAACCAACAAAATCACCCGCATGACGATGGACTCGTTCATTGTCACTGGAGATTGTTCCGGTTCCAGCGCGATCCGCATTTCGTATCTTACGACTAATACTTATTTCAAGATCGACTCGTTGCAGATTACATTGGACAATGCTGCAACGCAAGCAATCTTGTTCAACAATAGTACAGTCGGGGACTTTGAACTTCAGACATTGCAGACTAACTCGAACGATCCATTTGCCTACAGCACGACGACATTTACGAGGCTCAAGCGGCCGGGGCCTGTTCGCAGGACTGCAACAGATGGCGCGACTTCAGTTAGTCTGTTTGACGTTGATATTATGACGTTCACTAATACTGGCGCGACAAACGTAGCAACATGGACTAACATTGACCACGACAAAGAATACACGTTTGTTTTCTCGAATGCAAACACTACAATAACCGCAGCTAATACTTACAATCGCGGTGGCGGCACGCTTAATCCTGCAGCAAATACTGCGTATAAATTCCGCTGGTATACTGGCAGTGCGTTGATTCAGGTAGGTGGCTAATGCCGACAACTAATGTTGACATTTGCAATCGCGCGCTACAGATGGCGGCGGCGCGCGCTGCAATCACGAGTCTGTCAGACGGCTCGAATGAGGCCGAAAATTGCAACATGCTGTTCGTGCCAATCCGGGATCAAGTTCTTGGAATGGCCTTCTGGAATTTCGCGCGTAAAACTATCAACATGAATCTGCTGAAGGCCGCGCCCGGAACACCAGAGTCTCCGACTGTGACGGCGTTGCAATGGACTCCCTCATACCCGGCGCCGCCTTGGTTCTATGAGTATCAATATCCGTCTGATTGTATCCAGTTCCGATACATCTTAGGTCAACCTTCATCTGTCGTCGCGGTCAATTCCGTACCAGTTTTTGCAACGCCGCAATTTACATTTGACCCGCTGCTCGCGGGCGTGCCGCAGAAGTTCGACGTTGCGACTGATGTTGTTGGCCCCGCCAAGGTCATCACGAATATCACTGTGGCCAATCCGCCGGTTGTTACTTCCGCTGCGCACGGCTTTACCAATGGAGATTCTATCTGGATCACCGGCGTCATCGGCATGACTCAGATAAACAACCAACTTTACACTGTAGCAAACGCGACAACTAATACTTACGAACTGAGCGGCGCCAATTCGACGCAATACAGTGCTTATATAACCGGCGGCATTGCGGTCAATCAGACTCAATCTGGGTCGCGCCAAACAATCATCCTCTCCAACGCGCAAGGCGCAGTTGGCTGCTATACGATGCTTATAACGGACTATGATCTTTGGCCCGCGCAAGCTTTGCAAGCGTTCATAACTGCGTTAGCTGGCTTCCTCGCGATCCCGCTGAGCGGCGACAAAGAACTTGCGAAAATGCTTGTAGGACAAGCTAACAACCATATCCTCCAGGCGCGCGCGACTGATGGCAACGAGGGCTTCACGATTCAAGATTACACGCCAGATTGGATCGCCGTTCGCGGCAACAGCTATCCGCTGGGCGGCCTCGGCGGCAATCAGTATGTAACCCCGTATCCTCCACTGTTCTCGATCTCGTAACATGGCACAACCAGTTATCCAACCGTCATTCGCGAATGGAGAGTTTTCTCCGACGCTCTACGCGCGAGTGGACTTTCAAAAGTACCATTCCGCTGCCGCGAAGATGCGGAATTTCTTTGTGGACTATCGCGGCGGCGCGAGCAATCGGTCAGGAACCAACTTTGTAGGCCAGTGCAAATCCAACGGCAATGTTAGATTTATTCCGTTTCAATTTTCAACGCTGCAAGCTTATATACTGGAATTTTCGGCGGCGGCAATTCGAGTTATTAAAGACGGCTCGTATGTTCTTGAGGCTACCAAAGCAATAACGGGCGCGACATCAGCTAATCCGGTAGTATTGACGTGCAATGCACACGGATATACCAACGGCGATTGGGTATATGTCACAGGTGTTGGTGGCATGACTCAGCTTAACGGCCGCACTTTTATTGTTGCTGGTGCGACGGCCAATACGTTTCAACTGCGCGATACGATCACCAATACTGGTGTTAATGGGACTACCTATAGCACATACACAACTGGCGGCACTGTCGGCAAAGTTTACACGATTACTACGCCTTACACGGATGGTCAGATTTGGGAGATTAAATACACTCAATCTGCTGATGTGATGACATTGGTGCATCCGAGTTGGTATCCGCGCGATCTTACGCGTACGGCTGATAATGCATGGACGCTTCAGACGCTGACTGTTGCCGCGCGTCTCGACCCGCCAACTGGATTGACCGCGGCCGCGAGTGCAGTTGGCGCGGTCATGTATGCTTATCAAGTAACTGCCGTTGATGAAAGTGGCGACGAAAGCACAGCATCAAATCTAGTTGCAATTACAGGCGTTGATATTACTACTACGGCCGGAAACGTATTGCTTCAGTGGACGCCGGTTGCGTATGCACAATACTACAATGTGTATAAAGCTAATGCTGTGCGCGGCGGATCTGTTGGAGGTTCGGCTGCCAATCCGGCCATTCCAACCTTGCTTGGTTTTATCCAAACGACGCAGGCGCCGCAAAGTGTAGACTCGAATATCGCGCCCGATTTTTCTACCACTCCGCCGTTGGCGCGCGATCCTTTGAGTGCTGGTCAAGTTACCTCGATCGACGTGACCAACGGTGGGGCTGGATATACTTCGGTGCCAACCGTAGCTATAACTGGCGGCGGCGCATATGCAGCGGGGGCCGAAGCTGGCGCAACAGTTGTTAATAATATCGTAACTGCTGTTGTTGTGACGCGACCAGGACATGACTATGAAACGGCGCCGACCGTAACAATCTCTGGTGGTGGCGGCGCAGGTGCAACAGCAACTGCCAACATTGGTCCGAATACTGGAACCTATCCTTCAGTCGTTGCATACTTTCAGCAACGCCGGACGTTTGCAGCCTCGAACAATGCGCCGCAGACGTTCTGGATGAGCCAGCCAGGATTGTATTCTAACTACAATGTGTCCAATCCGTCGCGCCCAGATGATGCAATCACCGGCACGCTTGCATCGTTGCAGGTCAACGCGATCAAGCATCTAATCCCAATGCCGGGCGGACTCATCGCGCTGACTTCGTATGGCGCGTGGCAGATCACTGGCGGCGGCCAATCTTCCGCGATCACTCCGGCCAACGCGAGCGCGCAGGCGCAAGCCTACAATGGCGTTTCGGACGTTCAGCCGATTATCATTAACTACGACATTCTATACATCCAAGCCAAAGGCTCTAATGTTCGCGATCTTTCGTATAATATCTACGCGAACATTTACACTGGCGTAGACATTTCGATCCTTTCCAACCATCTGTTTTTTGGCTACACGATCACCTCATGGGGTTATGCTGAGGCTCCATACAAGATCGTTTGGGCAACACGCAATGATGGAACGCTGCTATCGTTGACGTTCCTCAAAGAGCAGGAAGTCATTGGTTGGGCTCACCACGATACGCGCGGATTGTTTGAGTCTGTCGCGGTTATTTCCGAGGGCAACGAGGACGCGATTTACGTTGTAGTCACTCGGAAAATCCAAGGGGTCTATGTCAAATACGCGGAGCGTTTCCATACTCGGAACTTCAACGACAACATAGTCGATGCTCAGTTTCTGGATTGCGCGTTGCAAACTGCCGTGACGTATCCGGCCGCAACGCTGACGCCGGGCGCGATTTCGGGCAGCAACGTTACATTCACCACCAGCGCGGCAGCGTTTACGGCGGGCGATGTGGGCAGTGTCATTCGCGCGGGCAACGGCGTTGCGACTATTACGCAATACAATTCCACGACCTCGGTTGTTGTCAACATCACCACTACGCTCGATCATTATTTCCCAGACGACCCGAATAATACTCCCGTGCCGCTCGAGTCTGGCGAGTGGTACATCGCGCCGGTTGTGAGTTCGGTTACGAATCTTTGGCATCTGGAAGGTCAAACCGTTGCAGTGTTTGCCAACGGTGCGCGGCAAGCCGATAAGGTTGTAGCCAACGGCACAGTTACTTTGGATTCATCTGCATACTCTGTCACTTGCGGTTTCCCGTTCACGGCGCAACTGCAGACTTTGCGCGTCAATACTAATAACGGGCAAGCCCCGACCGATCAAGGAAAACGCAAAGATATTTCCGCGTTAACTGTGCGCGTTGCCGCGACCAAGGGTTTCAAAGTCGGCCCCGATTTTTCTAGGCTGCAGAATTGGGCGCCAAGCGCGCAGAATTTTTCGGGCACCACTACCAACGGGCTTTACACTGGAGACTATCGCCGCACAATCAGCCAGGGCTGGAATGTCGAAGGTCAAATCTGCATTGAACAGTCCGACCCGTATCCGATAACTGTTCTTGGCGTCATTCCAGAGCTTTGGCTTGGAGATTCCAAATGATCGAACTGGTTCCAGCAACGCCGCAGCATGCAGAAGAAATTGTTAAGAATCTGCGCGAACATGATAAATTCGAGTTTGATATTGCGCGAGTTGATCCAGTTGCGGACATGAAAAAGACATTGCAGAAAAGTAAATACTCTTGGGCTGCGATTGTCGATGGCGAAGTCGGCTGCATGTGGGGCATTAAAGAGGAAACTATTGCAACCGGCGCGCACATTTGGCTGGTTACGACCTCGCTGATCGAGAAGCATCCGCGCCGATTTTTGGTCGAGTCTCGAAAAGTTGTGCGCGCGGCAGTTCAATCGTATTACATTCTCTATGGCTACGTTGACGCGACCTATACGGTTTCAACAAAGTGGATGGAATGGCTTGGTTTCGTTCCAGTTGCGCTGGTTGATATTGGGCAGATGAAACTTATTCGCTATGAAATGAGGGCGGCATAATGGGGATTGAAACACTCGCTGGCGTGGCCCTTTTTGGCAGCGTGCTAAGTGGCGGCATTTCCGCGGGCGGCAAGATTATGTCTGGAATGGCTGCACAGGATGCGGCCAATTATCGCGCGGCTGTTGCTAATAACATGGCCGATTACTCCGAAAAGGTCGGCGCAGTTAAAGCGCAGACTCAAGGCATGAAGGTCGGCCAAATTCTCGGTCAACAGCGCGCGGCGCAGGGAGCAAGTGGACTCGATGTTAATAGTCTTTCTGCTGTGGATACACGCGCGACTGCGGCGGAAATGGGCCGATTGGATGAGTTGACGATCTTGAACGACGCGACCAATAAGGCTAAAGGGCTTCGCGCGCAGGCCGATCTGGATAAGATGTCGGGCGAAAATTCAATGCT